>NZ_AYSD01000035.1:0-2181 GCF_000504145.1 Bacillus cihuensis
ATTGGTTCTCCTTAAATATGGACCTGAATTAGATGAACGAGTACGACGTTACCTTAAAATAACCAATGATTCCTGGAGAGTCAATGAGACCTATGTGAAAGTCGAAGGTCAATGGATGTATCTGTATCGTGCCGTTGATTTAGAAGGGAATACCATTGATTTTTATCTAAGTAAAGCAAGAAATAAACAAGCAGCCAAGCGCTTTTTTAAGAAAGCCTTGGCTTTTTCGCATGTTTCTAAGCCTCGTGTGATAACAGTAGACAAGAACCCAGCTTATTCCATCGCTATCCAAGAGTTAAAAGAAGAAATGCAGATGCTTGAAGGCGTCCAACTAAGGAAAGTTAAATATCTTAACAATATCGTGGAGCAGGATCATCGCTTTATTAAAAAACGAATTCGTCCGATGCTTGGATTAAAGTCCTTACGGACTGCCAAACTAATTATTGCGGGAATAGAGGCTATGCACATGGTCAAAAAAGGACAGATTCTCCAAAGGGAGAATTCTGTCCAAAATCAAAAAGAATTCATTCATCAACTATTTGGACTAGTTGCTTAAGACCAAGGGGAACTAGAAATCTTTCGCTTATTTATATTTTGTTCAAGTATTTGCACCAGAACCTTTTATTAAGATACATGTTTGATCTATGTCAGGGTGCAAATCATTTCATACAGCTAATTATATACTTAGTAGCATGGAAGTGATGCATTGCATCGTTCAGATTAATATAACCATCACAGATAATCCCAGTGAGATTATGTTTGAAATTCAAATTCCCATTAAAAAAGCTTGACCTTTGTCTAACACAAAGGTTTATATTATATCTATCATTCTAAAAGATGGTATGACGGGGTGAGAAAAGGCTTGATTTTGTCTATACGTCAGGTTCCTGATTCTCGACGTCAGAGGACCAGCTACTTATAAACTATCGTTTATTGTGAGGTACCTTTAAAGAGTGAATAACGACAGAATTAATCGTAGTTTTAATTCTGTATGATCCGACAGAAGTAACTGCATCCGAAGCAGTGCCATCTGCTTCGAGTTCATCTATCTGTTGTAGAAACATATATATATAAATAAATTATAGGAAGGAAAAGGAAATCGAATATGGAATTATGGTTTACAGAAAAACAAACCAAGTCTTTTGGTATTATAGCAAGAGTTAATAAAAACCTCCATTCCGAGAAAACAGAGTATCAACAACTGGACATGATTCAAACCGAAGAATTCGGTAATATGCTTCTACTTGACGGAATGGTTATGACCACCGAAAAGGATGAATTTGTCTATCATGAGATGATTGTTCATGTACCATTATTTACCCATCCAAATCCACAAAAGGTGCTCGTTGTAGGTGGCGGTGATGGGGGAACGATTCGGGAGGTATTGAAACACCCAAGCGTTACCAATGTTGTTCAAGTTGAAATCGATGGGAAAGTAGTGGAGTATTCAAAGCAGCATTTACCCACTATCGCCTCTGAATACAGCAACCCGCGCGTAGAGCTTATTGTAGGTGATGGCTTTATGCATATTCTAAATAGTGAAGATGAATATGACGTCATTTTGGTTGATTCCACCGAGCCTGTAGGGCCAGCAGCTAATTTATTTACTAAAGGCTTTTATGCGGGAATATCAAATGCATTAAAGGAAAACGGCATCTTCGTGGCCCAGACAGATAATCCTTGGTTTAAAGGTGATCTGATACGAGATGCGATTCATGATACAAAAGAGATTTTCCCGATTGCTTGCCTTTATACGTGTAATATTCCAACATATCCGAGTGGATTGTGGACATTTACGCTTGGATCGAAGACACATGATCCACTAGACATAAATGTTTCTCGTTTTTTTGATCTTGACACAAAGTATTACACGCCTGAATTGCATAAAGCATCATTTGTTCTCCCTAAATTTGTTCAGAATTTGTGTAAATAGTGTTTTAGAGTAGTAACTATTGGGTGTGGTCCAAAGATTGTAATCGTCTGAAAGAGACACATAAATTCCTAGTAGAATATAGTTTCCAAACAGTAGATGAAGGAATTCTTTCTAATTTTGGACAGACTGATCCTGCAAATCATTTTGTCCTTTTCTCATCATATACGTGGTTTCTATAAAAATTCAGTTAACATGGTTCTGGTACAAAAATAATTCGCTAGAACTATAGAACAGCAATATCCTATTAA
>NZ_AYSD01000036.1:0-1459 GCF_000504145.1 Bacillus cihuensis
AACGGGTCAGAGCCCTTTTGCACAATAAATCCGGTACTTCGTACTTTCTTTTGAGATCCTACGAATAAGCCAATATTCGAAAGATATTAATCTTAAAAGCTATCAGCTACTTTGATATGGTTATAAAAGAATTGCAGTAAGTTTACGTTAGGCTGCCAATGGTGTGATAGGGTGCACTTCGTCAGGGCGATAGGATTCATTCTTTCGCGCCATTCCTACTAATATTCTTGCAAATTTATTAATTAATTTCATGATGGATTTCATTTTTTTCATCTTTTTTACATGAACATTGTTAGAGTGTAGCTCTTTAAAATCAGGGTTGTTCATGACAAGACTCATTGTCGCTAAGTACAAGAAACGCCGCAAACGGGACCTCCCACGTTTAGAAAGGACAATTTGACCCTTCCATTTACCCGAACTAGCCTCTGCTAGATGTAAACCGGCATGACGTAATAAAGAATTACCATGAGCGAACCCACTTAAATCTCCTGCTTCACCTAAAATGCCTGCAAGTGCAATTTCACTGATTCCTTTAATGGTAAGTAACTTTCTCGCGAAAGTAATTTGTTTAAGGACCTCAGTGACTTCTTTTTCAACTCGCTCAAGTTGGATTGTTGCTAGATCAAATTCTTCAATTAATTGTTCTAGGTGTAATTTATAAGCATCAAGAGCTTGGTGAGTACCAACAGAATGCTTAGCTAATTCAATTAGTAATTGTGCTTTTTTTAATCCAGCTTGGCGTTTCATCTGGGTTTTCCAGCCATTAACGATATCCTGTGCTTTCATTGAACGAAGTTCAAGTGGTGTTGGAAATAATCGAAGGGTGGCAATTGCACCTTTTCCTTTAACATCTTTAAATACCTGTCGAAGTTCAGGAAAAACAATATCTACCCAACGATTGATTTGATTGACAGCACTAACAAGTCGTTTAATTGTCATGTCACGGTTAGACATTAAAACTCGTAGTTTTTCAAAGGCCTCTGAAGCAGGACGAATAAAGGAATAGTAACCATTCTTCACCATATCAGCGATGACAAGAGCGTCTTTTTTATCACTTTTTGAACGGGAATTATCTCGGTTTTCTTTGTTCTTTTTTACAAGATGGGGGTTAACAGTTACTACTTCAATATCTTGTTCATATAGCCATTTTGATAAGTTAATCCAATAATGACCCGTAGGTTCCATACCAACTATTGTAGAATCAAATCCTTTTAGGGTTTGTAACTGGTTCATCCATTGTAGTAATCTAGCAAATCCTTCTTCATTATTATTAAAAGAGAGAGGATCACCGACTATAATCCCTCGAAAGTTAACAGCACGAGCGACGTGAACTTCTTGTGCTATATCCACACCGACAACGAGATGTTGGCTAGAAATTCTTTCAATCAGTTGATTTTGTTTGTCTTGCATTTTAAACTTCATAGTAGAGCTTCCTCCTAAGAATGATTTTGTGTTGTGT
>NZ_AYSD01000037.1:0-1225 GCF_000504145.1 Bacillus cihuensis
GTTTTGCAGACCTCTGCCTTACCGCTTGGCTATGCCGCCATAATTTGGAGCGGAAGACGGGATTCGAACCCGCGACCCCAACCTTGGCAAGGTTGTATTCTACCACTGAACTACTTCCGCATATGGCTGGGCTAGAAGGATTCGAACCTTCGCATGACGGAATCAAAATCCGTTGCCTTACCGCTTGGCTATAGCCCATTGTTACATATATATTCAATAATCAATTTATTATGTTTAAAATGGGGCGACTGATGGGAATCGAACCCACGAATGCCTGAACCACAATCAGGTGCGTTAACCACTTCGCCACAATCGCCATGATGTAATATGAATTTTGAGTTGGCAGGGGTAGTAGGAATTGAACCCACACCGAAGGTTTTGGAGACCTTTGTTCTACCTTTAAACTATACCCCTATATTATAAATGGTGGAGGGGGGCAGATTCGAACTGCCGAACCCGAAGGAGCGGATTTACAGTCCGCCGCGTTTAGCCACTTCGCTACCCCTCCATATTAAGTTCATGATGGCTCAGGACGGAATCGAACCGCCGACACAAGGATTTTCAGTCCTTTGCTCTACCGACTGAGCTACTGAGCCAAACAATGTATATCTACAGTAAGTTTAACTACTAATAAAAATGGCGGTCCGGACGGGACTCGAACCCGCGACCTCCTGCGTGACAGGCAGGCATTCTAACCAACTGAACTACCGGACCAGATTGCGGGGACAGGATTTGAACCTGCGACCTTCGGGTTATGAGCCCGACGAGCTACCAGACTGCTCCACCCCGCGATAATAAGAATATTAGGTTTCAACTAAAATTTTAATGGTGGAGGATGACGGGATCGAACCGCCGACCCTCTGCTTGTAAGGCAGATGCTCTCCCAGCTGAGCTAATCCTCCAATATGGTGACCCCTACGGGATTCGAACCCGTGTTACCGCCGTGAAAGGGCGGTGTCTTAACCGCTTGACCAAGGGGCCATATTAATTAGAATGGCGGAGAGCAAGGGATTTGAACCCTTGAGACAGGGTTACCCGTCTACACGATTTCCAATCGTGCTCCTTCGGCCACTCGGACAGCTCTCCATATGGCTCCGCAGGTAGGATTCGAACCTACGACCGTTCGGTTAACAGCCGAATGCTCTACCACTGAGCTACTGCGGAATAACACAATATAGTTTAGAATTAAACTGCCTGGCAATGTCCTACTCTCACAGGGGGAGAC
>NZ_AYSD01000038.1:0-970 GCF_000504145.1 Bacillus cihuensis
GGGCCAAATTGTTTAATAAAGAAATTTAGCAATCTAGAAGAAATTATTGATTGTTATGTGTGCTAAACTTGACTCTGCACATAACATTAATGAAAACTGCAAAGTATAATGTGACATCCCTCATGAACAAAGGAGAACTGAAAATGAGAAAACTCGTTCTATTTCTGCACGCATCGCTTGACGGTTTTGTAGAAGGGCCAAACGGTGAAATGGACATTGGCTGGGTTTCCTACGATTCTGATTTGGAGAAACACGCGAAAGAAATTCTGAGTACTGCCGACACTGTCATTTGGGGACGTGGGACTTATCAGATGATGCACAGTTACTGGCCATCTGTGCCTTCGAACCCATCAGCTTCGCAGTATGAACGGAATCATGCCGAGTGGATCGAAAAGACAGCCAAAATCGTTTTTTCCACGACGCTGGAGAAAGTCGAATGGAACAATTCCAGACTGGTGAAAGAAGATGTCGAGGAAGAGATCAAGAACCTCAAACAGCAGCCAGGCAAGGATATGGTCATCCTAGGCAGTCCTAGATTCGCACACTACCTTATGCAGCTTGATTTAATTGATGAGTATAAAATTACGGTTTCTCCCGTCCTGGTCGGCAGCGGGTTGCCGTTATTCCAAGGTCTCAAGGAGAAGATCAATCTTAAACTTATCGAAAACAAGACATTTGATTCTGGAGCCATAGGTCTCGTTTACCAGACGGGTAGATGACCTTGTCACCTAAAATAGATTACGCTAACCGGATTACGTTAGCACAATAAAAGCAGCGGCAGTCTAGGTCTTTCGAGTTCCTAGTCCGTCACTGCTTTTTTTACGAGTCAGTCTAATTCAGTTTGTCGGGTGATCGACAAACTTTATTTTTTAAACCAACACCAACCCCTTTTTCTTATTTTTAAGTAACAGGGGAACAATGGAAATTGTAATTGTATTATCTTGAAATCAAGTCTTCCATATAAGGGCGC
>NZ_AYSD01000039.1:0-911 GCF_000504145.1 Bacillus cihuensis
AATGCCCATAAAACGATTATGTCAAAGTATACAGTTAGACAAGAATTATCAAAAAAACAATTTATCTTAGATATGGAGGCAATTTAAATGAAAAACTATATTGAATTATCACAAGAGGTACAACAAGCAAAAGCAGAAGGAAAAGCAATCGTTGCATTAGAGTCTACTATTATTTCTCACGGTATGCCGTATCCACAAAACGTAAAAATGGCTCGTGAAGTTGAACAAATTGTTCGTGATAACGGTGCTGTTCCAGCAACTATTGCCATCATTGATGGAAAAATTAAAATTGGTTTAACAGATGAGGAATTAGAATTATTCGGAAAAAGTTCAGGTGTTGCTAAAGTATCAAGACGTGACTTAGCTCATATTGTTGCTACAAAACAACTTGGTGCTACGACTGTTGCAACAACAATGATTTGC
This sequence comes from Bacillus cihuensis, assembly GCF_000504145.1. NCBI lineage: Bacteria > Bacillati > Bacillota > Bacilli > Caryophanales > Bacillaceae > Bacillus > Bacillus cihuensis. Next base: position 424 of record NZ_AYSD01000039.1, read on the forward strand.
GCAGATTTAGCAGACATCAAAATCTTTGTAACTGGTGGTATTGGTGGAGTTCATAAAGGTGCAGAAACGACGATGGACATCTCTGCTGACCTTGATGAATTAGCTCAAACGGATGTAGCTGTCATTTGTGCTGGAGCTAAATCAATCCTAGATTTAGGACTTACTCTTGAATACCTTGAAACAAAAGGGGTTCCTGTAATTGGATATGAAACAGAAGTTTTACCAGCATTCTACACAAGAAGTAGTGAACATAAATTAAATATCTCTACGGATTCAATCGACGTAATTGCAGAAACATTAAAAACGAAATGGGAATTAAACCTTAATGGTGGAGCAGTAATCGCTAACCCAATTCCTAAAGAACATGCTATGGATGAAGACTATATCAATGGAATAATTGCTCAAGCAATCAAAGAAGCAGAAGAAAACAACATTATTGGTAAAGATAGTACACCATTCTTGCTTGGAAAAATAAAAGATTTAACGAA
>NZ_AYSD01000040.1:0-805 GCF_000504145.1 Bacillus cihuensis
ACCGTCCGAATGTTGTTGGGAAATGGCATGGATCAGAAGATGCACGGTCACTTTTACTTTTTACACATGTTGATACGGTACCGGTTGGGGATGAGATCCACTGGAATTACCCGCCAACTGAAGGTGTAATTGAAAATGGACTTATGTACGGAAGAGGAACAGCTGATAATAAAGGCGGATACGGTTCTATCCTTTCTGCACTGCAGGTTATTAAAAATATGGGTCTAAAGCCAAAAGGAAATATTACAACCATTTCCGTTGTTGATGAAGAGGTAGGCGGAGCCGGCGGAGCTGTTGCAATGGTTCAATACCTTGAAGAACAGAATTTTAAAGCAGATGCATGTATTTATCCGCATCCATTAACAACTGGTGCAGGTCCACAAATTGCTTGTGCAGGCGGATTGATTTTTAAAGTAAGAGTGACAGGTGTGGCCGCTCATAACTTAAACGGACAAGTTGGTGTGAATGCAATCGGCAAAGCGATGAAAATATATGACGCTTTAGTTGAACTGGACAATAAACGCGTAGAAACTGTCAGCTATGCTCCGTTTGAACGTTATTTCGCCGCTTCAGATATGCAAGTCCGTTCAAGTAATTTAACACCTGCAATGATTAATGCTGGTGAATGGGCATATAAAGTTCCGGCTGAATGTGAATTGACTGGAACAATTGGCTACCCGCCAAATGAAACACTTGAAGAAGTGAAAGCACAGATTGAAAACGCAATTAAGGAAGTTGCGGCTAATGATGAATGGTTATCTAAAAACCCGCCGGAAATTTCTTATGAATGGCATACAAGCCCAGC
>NZ_AYSD01000041.1:0-740 GCF_000504145.1 Bacillus cihuensis
CTATAGCCCAATAATATAAAATAAATGGGTTCACAACCTTCTTCGGAACTTCCGAAGACCTCTATATTTAAACTATACGATGATGGAATGGTGGAGGGGGGCAGATTCGAACTGCCGAACCCGAAGGAGCGGATTTACAGTCCGCCGCGTTTAGCCACTTCGCTACCCCTCCAGATTATGTTCATGATGGCTCAGGACGGAATCGAACCGCCGACACAAGGATTTTCAGTCCTTTGCTCTACCGACTGAGCTACTGAGCCACACAATGTATATCAACAGTAGGTGATCCTACTAGAATAAAAATGGCGGTCCGGACGGGACTCGAACCCGCGACCTCCTGCGTGACAGGCAGGCATTCTAACCAACTGAACTACCGGACCAGATTGCGGGGACAGGATTTGAACCTGCGACCTTCGGGTTATGAGCCCGACGAGCTACCGGACTGCTCCACCCCGCGACGATATGAATTGTGTGATATTTTTTAAAAAAAGTGGAGGAGGTAGAGGGATTCGAACCCCCGCGGGATTTGACTCCCCTGTCGGTTTTCAAGACCGATCCCTTCAGCCGGACTTGGGTATACCTCCGAATAAATAGTGGTGGATCTTGTAGGACTCGAACCTACGACCAGACGGTTATGAGCCGTCTGCTCTAACCAGCTGAGCTAAAGATCCTTCATGACTTGGTAGCGGCAGAGGGGATCGAACCCCCGACCTCACGGGTATGAACCGTACGCTCTAGCC
>NZ_AYSD01000042.1:0-782 GCF_000504145.1 Bacillus cihuensis
CCACCGTCTCCACCAAATACATAATGTTGGTGGCTAAATACGAATAGATACACGGACTTGCCGATTACGGTAAGTCCGTTTTTAGTTTCATGACTATCTTGGGATAATGAAGATCGGCAAAAATAATTTGTTAGATCGGTCGTTAATGAACTAACGATGATCTGAAAATGTGACTTATGCTTTAAATTATCAGTTGAGTTCTAAAGGGTTATTTTTTATGAGTAACTTTGATGAAATGGTAAATCAGTTTTAACATTTTCTTTGAAAAATGTCTACCGTATAATATCCGCGTTTTGCCCGCAGGACCCCATCTATGGAGAGTAATTTACTCCGGAAGCTTGACAGTTTAGTCAAACAAAGAGGGTATGAAAATCGCTCGGAAGCGGTTCGAGACCTTGTGAGAGATGCTCTTATTCAACATTCATGGGAAGAGGATGAACAAATTGTTGCGGGAAGCATCATTTTATTTTATGACCATCACCAAAAAAATCTACTAGATGACCTTACAAAAATCCAACATGGTATGTGTGATAGGGCTGGTAATAGCATAAATGATTATAAGAATAAAATGATAAAAATTCTTAGCCAAATATTAAACAACATTTATTTAAGTTGCTAAGACCCGCCCTATGTCCGCTTACAAAACCTTACAATTGATTTTCCTTTGGAATCTGCTATAATAAATCTTGTACCGACGATGACAACTGAATATCAGCAAATAAGCTGACGATTCATCTCTCGTACGCTCCATTCTTATACTTGGGGACGCTACGGATTCGACA
>NZ_AYSD01000043.1:0-598 GCF_000504145.1 Bacillus cihuensis
CGAACGAATGTTTGCATATAATATTAATATCGAAGGAGATGGTCATGTGATTCGTGATAGAGGAACAATTAAATGGACAGCTATGATGCTTCCAGAACATGTACAAAGTCTAAAGGATGTTCTAGTTGATGAACAACGGATTAAACAACCCATACTTGATGAACAAGAAATTGAAGAAATAGAAATAATCATATGTGAGGCAATGGAATATAATACGCCTGTCACTTTTAAAGTTTTTAATAATGGTTTTGTAGAGTCGATTACCGGAACTACTCATTACATTAATCAGTTAAAAAGCCAAATTATTTTCCAAGACTTAGATGGTTACTTTCATCACATCCCTTTTAAAAATATTATTAGCGTGCAAGAAGCATAATGGAGGGAAAAATGATGGATTATAGTCAATTTCCTAAACGTGCTATCTTATGTATAGACATGAAGGCTTTTTATGCTAGTGTTGCAGCAGTAATGCTTGGACTTGATCCAATGAGTTGTTACCTTGCTGTTGTTGGCAGCACGGACCGTCAAGGTAGTGTGGTATTGGCGGCTTCACCGAGAATGAAGAAAGACTTTAAAATTAAAACTGGATCTCGGCTTT
>NZ_KI632497.1:0-318878 GCF_000504145.1 Bacillus cihuensis
AGACATTATATATAGTTTCCTTAGAAGGGCTTCTTCTATTTACCAGCTCCTTTATAGCATTATTTTTATACGAACATTCGTTTGATTTTAAGTTGTTTTCGAACGAATGTTTGCATATAATAAACATATCAAAGGAGATGGTTATGTGATTAAAGATGAGCTTACAAATAATACTCTATTAAACGAGCAAGTATTCAAGCAAAACGGGATTGTAGCAATGGAATCATTAAACTATACACTCCCCGTTCGTATTACTTTCCGGAAGAATAGCAAATACGTTACCAATATTGGGATTGTTGCTGAAGTGGATAGGCAAATGAAATATTTAATCTTGGATTTATTAAGTGGGGAAATTAGAATTGAACTCGACTGTATAGTTGCTGTAGAAAGGTATTACCATGATTAGGATTCCAGAAACCGACAGAGATATCATAGAAACAGCTTTGTATTTACCAATGCTACTTAAAATACTCGAACAAGATAAAGTTTTGATTGAACAAGGATCTTTTAAAATAAAATCTCCCTATATGGATATAGTCGAGAGTGCGATTTCGGCTGTACGGAAGGATTTAAAAGTTGCTAAGGACCATTTGCGAAAAGAAAAAATTAAAGTGGAAGAAATTAAAAGAGAAGCAGATTTCACGATGTATACCTTTATTTATAAGGGATATGAAGAGCATCATAACTATTTCAATCCACGGTTGCGGAATAAGTGTGAGGAATTGCTAAGTTTTTATTTAAAGAAAGGAAACAACGAATAGGTCCCTCTCAATCAAGAGACGGGCTTATTTATTTTACAAAACCTTTACAAGGACTTTTATCCTACACATCGAATATAAATGGTGTGAGTTTCTAACTATTTATATAGGAGTGATGAGATGAACAATATTGGAGAACGATGGTATGAATTAAGGGAACGTATTTGGTGTAACTACGTAGTTAGATATTGGAATTGGTTTTGGTACTACCGTAGAGGGAAAATAAAATTTACTGTATATGATTTCGGAGATCATTATAACGTGTCTGCTTCGAATGGAAAATTAAGCGTTCATCAATGTTTCGGAAGCACGCCAGAACAAGCAAAAGAAATGGCTATTTGGAGACTGAAAACCTTTGACGATAGAAATAAAAACAGAAAAGCCCCTATTCGTATAGAATAAGGGCTTTTACATTACTTATCTAAGAGGTTCCTACGCAGTCTATTACTTACTGGTGAGAAATAAAAAAAAGATATGAATGTAGAAGCTATGAGAGATTATTTAACTCTGCTTGAAGCTATTAATACATCGGAAGCTCAATGGGATGAGAACTATTTTTTTCAATTAGAGGGAATATCTTTTGTTTGTGGAAACTTTATAGTAAGCTTATTTATATCTATTGTATTTTCATTTAATAAATTTCAAATTCACATTATATTTGATAATCAAAACGGAGGAAAAAAATGAAACCTATTGTCACAACATTCGCCTTTTCTAATGATGTAAAACAACAAACTATGGATGGTAATGTACAAAGCATTCAAGTTATTGATCCTCAAAATGTTTTTAGACCAACTTTTATTCCTGGAACATTTTCATTTGCTGTTACCTTCGGAGTATTAGGCTTGGACCCTGATAAGAAAAACGTCCTTCGATTTGAGATAAAAGATCCAAATGAAGTTAATGTTGTTGAAACACCCCACATTGATATACCGCCAAATATCAATTTTGATGACAGCATCTTACCAAAAGAATCCAATGGATTTATATTTAACATGGATTTTAGAAATATCGCATTTAGATTGGAAGGTAAATATACTGCATATATTCATGTGAATCACGAAAATATCGGAGGATTCCCTGTTTTAGTTTATCCACAGGAGAGATTATAATGAATGCAGCATATATTGAGCTCATTAATGGTCAAGCTGAAGTTGAATTAGAACCTTCAACCGAATATTCTGTGGACAAAAAAATTGTAAAAATAATCGCTATTAGTTGTATCGCTGCTGTAGGAAGTTCTACAGTACAGACTTTTCCGTCTCCGACGCAAAAGTTAGAAAATGTCTTGGGTATTGACAAAAACTATATCTCTAGTAATAACTTCAAAGATTCATATCCAATTATTGAAAATTTAAAAACATTTAATCAAACCAAAATACAAAATCAGTTTGTAAGATCATTTATCCCTCAGACATCATACAATGAGATAGTTTTAGAAAATCTGAATGGAATAAGTATTGCCTTTAATAATACTTTTGAACAATTAAATAGCATAATATCTCCTTCAGATGATAAAATTAATAATAAAGAGAACGTCGAGGAGCGTAATGAAACCATGTTATACAATAAAATGATAGAAAAAAGGAACAAATTTGAAAAAAGCGCTATGGTACATGGAGTCTTTTTGGCTTTAGTAACTTTGTCTTTATCATTTTTAATACCTGTTTTTTCATTTGCGGCTTCAGTTCCAACTTCTGTTATGTTTTTATCAATTCCAGGTTTTATGGCACTGAGAAGATATATGCGTGGTGAGAACGATGTTTGATACTTTAAATGCAGAATCAACCAAAATTATAGTTCGGCGCTTATGGCCTACAATGTTGTTTTTAGCTGTATTTTCTTTAACAACCGGTATTTTTGCTTATTATTGGACATCTAAATTTGCAAATCAAATACACAGTGTTGTTGCGTTTTACGGTTGGTTTGGGGCATGTATAGTCGCCTTTTTCTATGGAATTATTGCTTTCAATAAAGATATTAAAATACAAACTGCAAACCCACAATTGCAAACACCAGCAGAAGGACCATAGATGCTTCTAAGCATCTTTTTTTTTGAGATCTTCACAAAACAAGCCCCTCTCAATTAAGAGAAGGGCTTTTACATACTATAAAAGACGACCGTTTAATACTAAATTCAAATAATCGATTTCATCAAATGTTAAGCTCTTTTCAGATGCTTTTTTCTCCCATTGATCTGAACTTAAAATCCCATTTCCCCTTGCTTTCTTATAAATTTCTGCCGCTTCTTGCCATTGCCAATCAGCCCAATTTGGTTTATTTCCACTCACTTTAGGTTCCTCCTTTTTTTCTTCTTTGACTGCTGAAGCAAAAACAGGTGATGTCCACGATACCTTCACTTCAAAGTGGGGCATATCTGGAGTGGACCATGTACCTCCCCATGTAATCCCTAGTTTCTTTGCAATTTCCCCTGCTTTTTTCAAGGTATTTACATCGTACAATCCTAATGGAGGACTAACTGCAATGTCCCATGCCATACGCCCAGTATGATTGCTTTTTAAAGTCCATGTGACCTTTTGCCCTTGCCTTGTCCTACCTTGTGCATATAGATAATCTTGACGGGCTTGGCTACGGTAAGTCTCTGTGATGAATATATATATGCTAGCTTTTTTACACTCGTCTAAAAATAATCGACAAGCCCTTTGGGCAACAGGATGCAGCTCATTGATATCTCGGCATGTAGTTGTCACGCTCATTTAACCAGCTCCTTAATAAGATAAAAAGCCATCCGTGTGAACAGCTTAAGTCCTCTTTTTCTTTTTAAACCAGCCAGTGTGCGTGTTCTTCCACACGGCATACACATTAATTACGAGTGCAGCGAAAGCAGAAATAACAAGCACAAAAGCATTAATGCTTGCTTCCGTAAACCAAGCAAAGGAAATGCCAATCGTTCCAAAGAAAAAAATAAGGGCTGTCAGGAACCCCCCTAGTAATGTGAATATATCCTTTTTCATTTCAATGACCTCCTTTTAATACGTTATAAAAAATAGCGATTGCTCCACCAATGATGCCAGTACAAATCGCTGTAATTATCGCTGCAGTTATCGTCCTTTTTATCCATGTAGTATTTTCGTCAATCTTAACCAATTTCTCATTCATGGAAATAATCTGTTGGTCATGGCGATCTGAAGTTCTTTCTAGAACATTTACTCGATTTTCTAGTGATTTAATATCGCTTTTTACTTCTGTGATTTCCTTATCATTTGTATTCATCGCGATCTCCCCCAATGTGATTGCCCCCTTTAACATAAATCTCTCTGTTATTCACAAAATAAAAAGACGGTAGAAGCCCGCCTATGAAACTTGGAAATAACTATGCTGTTGGTTCTGTTGGTGTTGGATACCACAAGCGAATTTCGTTTTTGTGCATTCCTGTTTCCCCTAAAGCTATAAACTGTGTGCGATGATCATTTAAGCTTTCTGCTAACGATTTTGCATTATAGTTTTCTATTGTTGCCTTTATAGTTCCACCATTTGCTAATTGAAATGTAATTTCCATTTTTATTCCTCCTAATTTTTATCCTACTGTTCCTGTTAATTCTGTGTAAGATGAGCCATCGTAAACTCTTACTCTATTACCACTGCGCCATAATTTCAAAGATTGACCAGTATACGGTTTGACGTACTGGCTATCAGCATGGACATGCCCTGTTAAGCTAAAACTTTGATACGTGTAAGATCCGTTTAGCGTATTTGCATTTCCTGCATTTTGGGCATACAGGACGTTACCCGGCACGTTATTACCCCATATGATGTTACCTAAACGCAGGTCTAGAGTTCCGCCATCTAAAACAAATTGCCCGCCACGAATAGTTGCACCTGTTATATTACCTGCCGTAATGTTACCGAGACTGCCGGTGATATCCGATAGGACTGATACGGCTCCCACAAAGTTAATCTTGCTCGCTATGATATCGACAGTAGTTGCAGATTGATTAATCAAAGATGCTATTGTATTACCGGTAAAATCCGATTGACTCACTTTAGAGGATATCAGTCCTGCCTGAACACTTAATGACCCTTCAGCGCTTCGGATACGAGAATCAAGTCCACCAATGTTCGAATTTACAGCGCCTACTTGACCATCTACATAAGAAACTGACGCTTTGAGAGCGACCGTACCTGCTACCACATTTATTGATGCTTCAACAGATTCAATTTGACCGTCAAAGTAATTGTAGGCTTCATCTATTCCTGTGTCCGTGTAAGCCTTAGACTCAATCAATACCCCTTCTGCTTTCACGTCTATTTGTGATATCGCCTCTTGTACTTCGCCGTCAAGTCTCTCAACCTGCATGTTAATATTTTCATTAGCCTGCTCAAACTTTGATCGATATTCTTTTTTGTCTTCGTCAATTTCAATTCGAGCTTCTGTGAGTACATCTGTAAAGTTACGTTTCTTATTACCTAGAGTGACAACAGGACTTTTATTGCTAAAAGGATACCATTTTCGAGCGATCACCCTTGTTTTAAAGTCAATATTCATTGGCTCGTATATGGTCCATTGCCGATCACCTAAACCAACATCAAACCCAAGCCGGGTTACTTCTAATTCAAAACTAATCACTGGAACATCATTCAACTCTTGTTTAATTCGTTCATTCATTGATTCAACAATCGTGTAACGATCATCTCTGACAGGTTCTGCGTGACGTTCTCCGTATACCTCTACCATAGGTGACCTGTACGTTACTTCTAATCCATTACTTCCAAAACCTTTTATTACGGTACGTAGATTGGTAGTATCCACTGACTTTTTGAGTGTTTTAACATTATGCTTATACCTAAATTGATTGTCGGTATCCGTACCAATTTGCTTAAAAATCTTGACATGCTTATTGGGCATAATCTTAATCTCACATTCAAGTTTAGAACAAGCATCCCAAATTAATGAAAGAACATTATTTTCACCGAAATTAGCGAACAACGCATAATTCGTTACGTCAACGATCTCAAAAGTCCAACCGGTACCCGATAACAGGAAAGAAAAAATATCATTTGCATTCCTTGTGCCACCTATAATGCCATATACTTGATGTTCGATTAGATCAAAGAAAACATGTTGTGCTGCAACTGACTTTTGATTGCGGATCTCTGTCATATTTTTAACTCTATATTCGTGTCCATCTAATTCGACTGTGCTTTCTTCTTCTAAAAGTGGATACGAGTGGGCATTATTGGCAGTAGAAAAAGAGGTAAATGAAATTGAAAAATCTCCGTTTACCTCTTCATTAATTTCACAACTATTGATGTTAGTTAATAATTCTGTATCCCCTGTTAAATTTTTAACTACAAGCAATAGCACCGCCTCCTTTCGGCAAATAGAAAAAGCCCTTATTGGACTTGTGTAATTAATCAATATTAATTAATTCTGTTACAATACTCACAAAACATTTCCTAATTTAACCTATTTTTTTCATTTATTTTCCTATATACTAATATAGATTTCACTATATAGGAGGTAATTTGAATGAAAAGGATATTTAAAGCTTCATTGTTATTTTCTTTAGCAATAGCATTATTAATCTCATTATCTTTTACTACTAATTCAGTAGAAGCTGCATCCACTTCAAAAGCTACGGTTATTGTGAACAAACTTGAAATTAGAAATGGTGCAGGGACAAAGTATAAAGTGGTTGGATACTTGAAAAAGGGTGACAAAATCACCATTTTTTCCAAAACTAAGTCAGGTTGGTCTGAAGTTAAATACAACCAGAAAAAAGCCTATGTTACGACTAAATCCCTAAAGTTTGATGAAGCTAAAACAATTGTAGCTAAAGTAGGGAAAACGACGGTTCAAGCAGATAAAGAATTAGTTTATCCACAAATTTCTGGATTATCGACAAAGTCAGTTCAAGATAAGATTAATAACACTCTTCGAAATCACATAAGAAATTCAATAAAATACAAACAATTAATGTTAGCAGATTTAGAAGAATGGAAACTTGAAGATGATGGGACCTATCCTGACTACGCATTCCAATGGGAGTATCTGACTTCGTATGAAGTTGCTTACAATAAAAACAACACTCTAAGCATTATCATGTATGATTATCAGTACATGGGCGGTGCACATGGAATGGGATCAGCAGAAGCCTATAATTTCAGTCTAAGCACCGGTAATCGTATAGTTCTTCATGATGTTCTAAAAAATAGAAATAATTATTTGAAAGTTAAAAGACATGCATTTAAAACGATCATTAATTCATATCCTTACTATCTTGACAACATAAACGATTTTGATATTACCAGAGATACACAATTTGTATATGCGGATGGGGGAATAAAACTAGTATTCCAAGAATACGAAGTCGCTCCATATTCAGAGGGTAATCCTAAAGTAAACATCCCTTATACAATTTACAAGTAACATAAACAGACCTAACATTTATCGTTGGGTCTGTTTTCTATAAAGCTGTGAATATATTCAGTCGGATATCAAAGGGAGAACACAAAGGTAAAGAGACTAGCTAATTGCTAATCTCTGAGTTAAACTAATGTACAGTTTTCACCGACTAAGGCACAAATAAAATAAGAATTAACATAAAAAAAACTAAACTTAAGATTAATGAAACTACTTTAATCCACATTTTTTCTTTAACTTTCAATATAAATAAAGTGACAATGATGATCCAAATCCACTTTGAAACATTGAATTTTAGAGACTGTATATACTCAAGTTTAGGTAATATAACACTAGTTAAAAACAGTAGTATTCCTGCTGTTAATGAATAAATGAATATTTTCAAAGCCTTCAAATTTTACACTCTCATTTCTTCTATAAAATAATATATAGTATATCAAATAATCTTATAAAAATGAGAGCATAAAAAATACACCTCGATGAGTGTTTGAATACTGCATATTATTGACCATTAGTGAATTAAATAGGTGCATTATAATTCGCCAAATCAGACATAGTTACTACATCCACGTTAGTTGTTGCTAAATAATCCATCATCAATTGAAAATTAGATGGTAATACTTGCGTTTCTGCTGTTGCAGGGTTTGCAAAATAGTGGAAAGTTAAGATTAATAGTGATTTATTCTGTACGGCAAAATCAATCCACGTTTGAACCTGTGCGACCGTTGTAGAATTAATCACATTTTGTATTTTTAACCTGTGCACATCGGCTGGTGGATAGTATTCATACCCATCCATAACGGTGCTATGCGTTGAGTAATACTTTTTAATTTCATCCAAAATAGCAGGATTAAATTGACCGCCCGGAGTTGCTAAATGATCAGCACCACGATAAAACCCATTTTCAAGTAGCCACTTTTTAGAATCCAACAATTGGTGGGTGAGTTCCTGTGGCGATGGTTTATCATCCAGTAAATATGTGTGATTGACTGTATGACTTGCAATATCCCACCCTAAATCCTGCAATGTGTGTAACTGTTGCATAGTCATCCTGTTCGATGTCTTATCATCATGCTGTGCAGTAATCACATACGCCACACCGCGTAAACCGTATTTATCCATAATCGGCTTGGCTTCTTTATATACAGTATCGTGACCATCATCAAACCGTAAAACGACCTTGGCACGACTAAATGGGTTAGGGACAAGCTGTATCCTATCAAATATAGCGACGGTTGACTTGCCTGGTACTGGAACAACTTTTATTCTCCATCGTTGTATATTCGCTAACTGGTCAATTGTTGGTGGAGTAGACCCTAAACGATTGAATTTTCTCGGTATTAAGCCAATTGTGTTCCACCCATTTCTCAATTCCCTTCCCAAAACAGATTCGGCAAAGTAATTTGTAAAGCCTGTAGTAGGGGATAATAGAATATCAACGCTCTCAATTGTAGACACATCGGGAATGTACACATCTACTTCAATCCCTTTATCTATCACGTTGGAATTTATGCTTTTATCAGCAAAACACGTAATAGTGGTAGCATCCAATCTAATTGCTTGTTTACCTGTGCGGAAATTGACTGTATCATCGGCAATAGTTGAACCAGCGGGGCTTTGCTTTGTCCACCCATGTCCTGCTTGCCAATGTTCAACCATCTCTTTTTTTGCAGAGTACCCAAAACGATTAGGCGTGGTGTTTGCATCACTCCCAGAACTGACTACAACATTTCCGTTAACGTCAGGAGTAACCCCATTAACCTTCTTCACTGTTTCGACCAACTGCGACATAGTTTGATTGATTTTGTTGTCTAAAACACTAACATCCGTACCCACTAAACGATCCGTTTCAGTCTTTGCACGGTCTGCCTGAGTCTTGGCGTAATCTCCTTGTGTTTGGGCAAAATTTGCTTTGGTATTTGCATTTGTGGTTGCTTGATCAGCATTAGTTTTTGCTGTGTTGGCATTTGACGTAGCTGTTTCGGTAGCTGATTTTATTTGCGCTAAATTAGATGCTTCATGAATAGCATTTGCGGCTGCTTGTTCAGCATCATTACCTTTTTCCATAGCGAAATTGGCGGCATCCATCGTAGTCTGGGCTACGTCTTCCACTTCAACAAAAAATTCTTGTAACAAAGGCATACCCTTTGATTTTTCAAAAGAGGCTCCCAAAGACTTTGCGAAATACACTTTCAAACGCTTTGAACTTAGGCGGGTACCTTTTTTAAAGAACTGCAAAGTAAGCTCACCATATCCAGGCGCGCCCATTTCTTCGGTTCCAATATCGTATTTGATTGTGTTTTCTGTTGCCGTTAAGCTACGAGTAGTAATAACTCCATCCGGACGTTGAAAGTTTACGGTTATATTATCTACATCACTTAGATCCGCAACAGCACCATTGTCCTTAATGACAAATTCTAGGATATTGGTGTCGTTTTGGATAAAGGTCGGCGTTGGGACTGTTGTTGCAAGACGCATGTCTAGTATCACCGATTGCTTATTGTTTGTTTCCATCTAAAACACCACCTATATATAATAAAAACGGAAGTCGAAGCTGATCGTGAAATCAGTCGCTCCCGTTATTTCGAAGTAGTTCCACCCTTCCTCAAGAGTGATTAGTTTGTGATTGGTCTGTCCAAAAATACTGGAGCTGTTTTTGAAAGACCGAATACCGTCTAGGCGGATAACATCGCTAGGAGTTGTTGATCCTGTATATATCCACTCATCACCGGTTGTCAGATTTTTAATTGATAGGTTAGTAGATGCACCTTCAAATTCAATAATATGTTCCTTGTTACGTGGATCTACTATTACATCAGAATCATTAAACACCGCAAAGGATTTTTCGGTAAATACATACCGAATTGTTGGATCCCCTTCATCTATTTTTCCTTTACCTACTCCAAAATAATAATCTGATATGCCAGGTCTAAGTGTGGTCCCTAATGACTCAGCATATGGAGACGGGGAAACGAGATTAATAGTAAAAGTCCCTGCATTCCAACTTAACTTTTCTACCGTGTATTTTTCAGCTGATCTAACCTTCCAGCGCTTGTGTAACTCCTTATCATCGATTACATAAAAGTATGTCTTGCCATTAAACAGCCGATATACCAAACTTTGTAGTTGACTATAATTGTAGTCTTCAGCAGATCTTATAAAAAATGAAGCGCTCATTGTGCGCCCATCGTATGTCGTTTCTAAATCAATATGGCCGTCCATTCCTTCGACAGTTTCTGATTCGTTACGAGGGGAAAGTGAATCGATAATAAGCTTCAACGGAGTAATACCGAATGCCTTTAAATCAATCTTATTTCCGTTTAATTCTAATAAAATCATCGTCGCACACCTGCCGCTCTTAAACTAGCTGAATACTGATAATTAAGGTGATCTTGAACTCCATTTGTTAGCGTTGCTCCGTCCATATATATATCAGTATCTTTATTTAATAATTGCAACAAGACTTTTGTTTGTTCCAGTGTAGCTTCTAACAGTTTAGAGAGTGTGTCGTCTCCAGAACTACCACTAACGTTCGGCAATTGACTCGGACGTTTATTACCTGTGTCAATCGTTTTTCCAGCTAATGCTAATAACTTCATTGCATCTGTACGTCTGCTTGGGTCAGTAGGGATAACAAACTCTGGCCAACCACCTTCAGCTAACTCATACAAACCTCTTGATTTAATTAGCCCACCAGTTGCAAATTTACGTTTTCCAGTTGCCCCCCAGCCGCGCTTACCGTATGGAAGATTTTTTTTCCAGGAAGTATTATTAAAGAATGCTAACAACTGATCGTAACCAGAATAAATATTAGAATGGCCCTTTACGGCATAGCGCGAAAATGTTTGTGGAATATACTGAAGCAATCCACGAGCAGGATTTCCAGAAGCAGTATTGATATCCCACACAGCAGATGATTGGACAATTTTTTCATTACCACCTGACTCACGTTGAATCTGAGCAAGAATACCATTAAGCTCCGCATCCGTTATTGATTCTTTCATTGCTGCTGCTGCTTGAAGGATGACATTTCTCCATCTTTCCACACCTTTACCGGGAGGAGCTCCCAACGATCCTCCGAAATCGAAATCAGAAATTAACCCTTTCATATAACCAAGCATAGAATCTTTAATTTTTGTAAATGCACCCGTTCCAACATCTTTTAAAGCACCTGGGAAAGATGGGGTTTCGACTCCGAACGCTTCCATTGCTTTATTAAAGAGTTTGCCTGGATCAGAGATATAAGACCACACGTCAAATGCTGTATCTTTGATGTTTTTAGCTATGTTTTTAGTACCTTCCCAAGCCGATGAAAGCCAACCGATTCCGTTTGCATAACCAGGGAAATAACCGCTTAAAAGGTTTTCAGTTTGCTTGTTTGGTAAAACGGAAGTACCAGCTGGAAGGTTTAAAAATTGGGAACCCTTTTCTCCAAGCATGGTATACCCTACACCAGGAACATGGGCAAGCTCCCGTCCCTTTTCTCCGACAATAGCAGGACCACCCGGATGGTTATCCGTCCCTGTGGCGTATTGGGGTACTTTCCAATCTCCAATCTTTTTGGATACGCCAACTTTATCTAAAACCCAATTGACACCAGTTATGACGCCGTTGACACCTTTACCAAGTGTTTCTGTCATTTTATTAGCTACCGCTTTAAGACCATCGCCGATTTTCGAAGCTGTACTTTTAAGTCCATCTCCCATTTTTTGTGGCATGCCCTTCACTGTTTCAACCATATCCGCGACATAGCCTTTGACATTGTTTTTGATTGTGCCAAAAATCTCTCCTAATTGAGATTTTAATGAGTTAAATTTCGTTAGGGTATTCGTAACAGCATCTTTGATGGGATTGTAAATATAGTCTTTGACAGCATTCCAGATTGTTTTTGCAGTGTTGCGAATGGCTGTAAAAATGGCTTCAACAGTAGTTTTTAAAGTGTCGAAACGGCCTTTCACTAAATCAAAAATGGATTGAATCACCGATTTAAAAAAGCTTAAAATACCATTCCAGATTGTGGAGATAACATTTTTTATCGTGGTTATGATCGAACTCACTGTACTTTGCATGCTGGTAAATCTGTTTTTCACAAAATCGAAAATGGATTGAATTACTGACTTGAAAAAGCTTAATATGGCATTCCAAATCGTTGAAATGATATTTTTAATACCTGTTAAAATGCTGTTGGTTGTATTCTGCATGGCTGTGAATCTGTTTTTCACAAAATTAACTATCCACTCAATCACCGTGGAAAATACATTTTGGATACTTCCCCAAGTACTTTTGAATCCACTAACAAGCAATTTGCCTAGTGATAATATCCCTTTCAGCATCTTCCCCCAGAACATTAATTGGACACCATTCCAAATTAATTCTAGCGCACCAAAAAACACTTGTTTGATGCCTTCCCACATCTTGCTAAAATTACCTGTAAATAAACCTGAGAATACCTTGACCAGACCCATAATGACATCTAAAGCTCCTGAAATCACACCTTTTATGTTTTCCCAAACCATCTTAATAATAGCTAGTACAGCAGGCATGATAAATTTAATAACTGCAAAAATCCCTTGAAAAATTACACCAACCACTGTACTGATATTTTTTAGGGCTTGAATGATCACGTCACTGTTTTCCTGCCAGAATTTTTGAAGGATGGCTAATTGGTCTTTAAAAAATTGTATAACCGCTTGAATCGCTGGCTTTATTACAGCTAAAGCATCTTTTGCAAGGTCTTTAATTTTGGTAATTAGATTATGAATACCTTCACGGAACGTCTCTGAATTTTTATATAGCAGTACAAATCCAGCACCTAGCAAAGTGAGTACTCCTATAACGATTCCTACAGGTCCTGTCAATGCAGCCAATCCTAACCTTAGAAAATTAAGTAATCCACCTGCCCTCGCTATCGCCGGGAAAAGTTTTGAAATACCCGTCAGCGCATTACCTAAAAACCCTATAAACATTCCGCCAACAAGCAGTAGTGGACCGATTGCAGCCACTAGGCCACCAATGATGACTGTCGCTAGTTTAAATTCTTTTGGTAGTTTCTGAACCTTCTCTACAAGACCGGTAAAAGTCTGGATGAGATTTCTAATTGTCGGCTCCAAAATTTTGTAAATTTGTATAGATAATTCTTGTATGGATGCAACCATCATATTGATATCGCCTTTGGCGTTATCATTCATAGTTTTGGCCATTTTTGATGCTGCACCATCAGCGTTTGTAAGATCATTTGTCATAGTACGCAGATTTTCAGATCCGCTTTCAAGCAAGATAACCCAATGCTTATAAGCCTCTGCCCCGAATGTAGTCGCTAGATATCCAGCTCTCTGTTCCTGTGTCATATCTCTTGTTGCAATTTCTAATTCCTTTACTAAATCCGGCATACTTTTTAGGTTTCCTGCTGCATCAAAAAACTCGGAATTGGTGGCTTCCCACAATTTGCCCATTTTCTTAGTCGGTTTCGCTAAACGAGTAAGAGAGGAGGCAAAAGCTTGTCCAGCAATTGAACCTTTAAGGCCGCTGTTTGCAAAAACCATCGTGGCAGCCGAAGTTTCTTCTAAGCTCCAACCGAAAGCGTGAGCTGCCGGAGCACTATATTTTAAAGCTTCCCCCATTTGCTCGACGTTTGTATTTGCGTTTGCCTGTGCATAAGCAAAAACGTCTGCTGCATGACTTGCTTCAGTTGCTTTCATTCCGAACGCTTGCATCGTGTCACTTGTAATGTCTGCCGCTTTTCCTAAGTCCATAGCACCTGCTGCCGCTAAATCCAACATTCCAGGCATTGCTGACATAATGTCTTTTGTTTTAAATCCCGCAAGTGCTAGATATTGCATACCTTCACTTGCTTCTTTTGCTGTGAATTTGGTAGATGCACCGAGCTCCCTTGCTTGATTTTCTAATGCTTTAAAATCTTTACCAGTAGCCCCGGAAATTGCAGCAACCTTGCTCATACTTTCTTCAAAGTCCATGCCTGTCTTTATCGCCATTACACCTATCCCGGCAATAGGAGCTGTTACATACATGGACATTGATCTTCCGGCATTCTTCATACTATCGCCAATTTTAGTCAGTCGGGTTCCTGTTTCGTTCAATTGGTTACCGAATTGAGTCCAGCCTGATTGAGCGATACGTTGTTGCTCTCTTAACCTTTCGAGTTCTTCCCGTGTTTTCCCAACATATCGTTCTAAATTATTAAGGGCTGCAACTTGATTGTTATAGCTCGCAGCCGCTTTATCAGCTTGCTTTGAACCCTCGCCGTGTTCACGTACCATTTTTTCATAATGTTCTTTGGCCGCTTTTGTTACTGCTTTCTGTACTTCTAACTTTCTATTTAAACCATTCAAGCGTGTTTCATATGCTCCTACAGATTTATCACCACGATCAAAAGCAGACATGTTCGCTTTCATTTCGCTATTGACCGTTCTTAATTTATCTTTTAACCCTGTTAATCCACGATTTAAGGCGGTGGTATCAAGAGCTAAGTCAATCGTCAGTCCTTCTATTCGTTGCATGGCTACCTCCTTTCTTTAGCCTCCGAAAGCAGCTATTAACGATTTTTCTTTTTTAGGCTGGGGCTGGTTTTTTTCTCTTAAAATTTCTAGCATGAAATGAAACGGCATGTTCAATATTTCATTGATGTCCTTTCCTTCTTTCATGAGGTCAAGGATGAGTTTATCCATGTACTCTTTTTGTTTTTGCGGAGTGAAATCTTCATCTGTTAGCGATTCTTCTCCGCTAAGAATTTTTTTGTTTCGTCATTTTGCCGTCCTTGGGCAACGAACATAATCTGCTCCTGTAATGTTTGGATAGCATCAGGAGCATGTAGCCCATTGAACAGATCATCTTTTGTAAACTGCTTGTTATATACTTTGTCAGCAACAAAGTCTAGGAGTTTATCAATCAATTCTCTTTCGGAAGCAGCGTTTTTGTTTTCGTCGCTTTTGTCAATTTGTTCAGTCATATCAATCGCTTCGTAAACAACGGAAAAGGGGAGAAAAACAGGAGTTAAGTATTTTTCAGTGACAATTTCGCCTTCTTTTACTTCTTTTACAAGCTCAATCATATTTCGTTTTAAATTTGCCATTTTTATTTCCTCCTCAAATTAAAAAGAGCAAGCGTTAAGCCTGCTCCTTAATTAGCACTTTATTAATTTTATTTTTTATGGTTGATAGCTCCTCGATCCGCGAAGCAGATGTTTCATCGGCGTTTTCAGCTGGGTAGATATCACATTTAATGTAAACACGGTTATTGTCCTGCAAATCCTTAAAATCATGAATAACTACAAACTTCTTTTCTTTTTTAGTAGTTTGCTTAGTTTGCTTAGTTTCCTTACTTTCCTTACTCATATTTTACGCTCCCTCTGGTGTAGCTTCTGGATGTGGCTTTCCAAACACTTTTAAAAACATAGAATCTCGTTTCGTGGTTGTTCCTTTTTCATCATAAGCAAACAAGACAGATTTTTCTTGAGCAAACCCTTCTACTTTTCTATCCATAAATTGCGCTTCAATAGTTTCATTAGAAAATTCCACGCCATCTTCCTTAGTTTGTCCTTCTATATTCGGACGAGTGAACATACCTTTTGGAAGCCCTACGTATTCTCGAGAACCATCCTCGTATGTTTTCGCAAAAATAACAGCAACATAAGGAGGGCTGTCTTGGCTACCTGTCGCCGATATTCCCTCATCCGTTTCCCATCCTAAAAGAGTCTGTTTGTCCTCGATTGGGATCTTATGAAACTGCGAACTTACTGAAATATCACCGTTGGATGTGGCCATCTCAGCTGTGGTGTTGTCTCCGTATGCACGGACAATTTCCTGTGGCATTTCAACTGAAATGTTCTGCAAAAACTTTACCCTTTCGACATCTCCTGTTACTGTATCATCTGCATCCAAAACGACATAATAAAATTCGTCTACACCTGTTGCTGCTCTGTAGTTTTTTTCTTTTGCCATATCTTAATCACTCCTATTTTTAATATATAAAAAAGACAGCTTATAAACTATCTACAACATCCCTGTATATTTTCCCTCGATAACGCCTGGCATCACGAAAAATACCATCATCGTATTCTTGTGGCCCAGTTTGTTGCTTAAAACCAAACTGCTTCCACATCACATCGCGTATTTTGTCCGCAACTGTATTAGTATCTGTTCGATTACGTGACCAAACTTCAATTTGAAAAAGACAATCATATGTTAACCATGTATCATCTGCATAGTCTGAAGGATCTGGAGCATCGATCGGATCAATAACAATATATGGTGCTGTAACATTACCTGTTTCCGGGTATTCATAATACTTAATTCTTTCTAGGGCTTGTGTCCGGATATATTCATCGGCAATCAAAGCATTATAGATAAGACTTAAAATGTCCATTATAATCCCTCCATTAACGCTCGCTTAATCGCTTCACGATATGCCCTTTCGCTGTTTCTCATCGCTCTTGCAATAGCACCTTTACCTCTTGGATTCGGATTTTTAACAGTGCCCCACTCGTTAAGGTGGATAATCCTGTAACGATCATGGGGACCACGCCATCGTATTTTAACCACACGAACTCCAGCGACATAAGCAGGCTCCATGATAGTTATTTCTTCAATGGAGTATCCTTTATTCTTAAAGGTCGCAAACTGTCGTTTAAGCTCCTTAACAAACTCATCAGCTGCACGTTTTAATCCTTTATCGCTTATACGTTGCGCCGCTTGTTTTCCAATCCTTCGCTCCAATGCTGCAAGCAATTCTCTTTCTCCACGAATATTTACGCTCATTTTTCCACCAGCCCCGCCACAATTGTTATAAATTGCTTGTTTTGCAAGTCAGGCTGGACATGTTTGACGTTGTAACGTTCGTCTTGATGGTTAGGTGCATTTATAGATACATAATGTTTGTTAGTTGGAATAAAAGTTGACCTTGGATCACGAATGGTTATAGTTAAGTCAGATAAAGTACCCGTCGATTTAGCTAGCTCTAAGTCTTTTAACCAAACATTATCTATTTTTGCCCAGCATTCGTATAAGATGTTCCTTTCAACTTCGCCTGGTTCAGGGCCACTACTCGGTGTATATTCGTAAAATGTTATGCGTGTTTTCATTTCTCCAATCCTGACAAATTTACGACTCACCTGACGCACCAACTCTCAATTGCAATATAATGCTTCGCAAGCCATGATCAATAGCTGTTGAAGTTTTACCAACAACTTGCTGTTCTCGATTTTCGTACCAATGAGTGACTAGCATTAAAATAGCTAATTCATATGCTTTTGAATCACACTCTGGAACACCGGCATTTTCCAGATATTCTTTTGCTGATTCCATTAAAAGCACAAGAAGGCTGTCATCATATGTACCATCAATTCTCAGGTATTCTTTAACTTGTTCAATTTCAATCATTTGACTTCACCGAACTTTTCATTGCTTTTGGTTTCGGTTCTTCCTTTGGTGTATCTAAAAAAACAACTCCGTATTTCGGATGTTCCTTTTGCAGAAACTCGACTCGCTTCCCCTCGGTCTTATATCCTTTTTTAGGATAAGTCTCACCTTTAGAATAACGTATGTGATCATGTTCTTTTTCAATGAAATCATTCAACACGGTATACATTTACTTCACCGCCCTTTCAGAAAAATAAAACCAACCCCTTTATTAAGGAGTTGGCGTTACTTTCACGATACGGAAGGCAGATTTTAGCTTGATTTGGTGATCAAACCACGCTGTTACAACAAATTGTTCGATACCTGTTTTAACGTCTTTATCACGCTCATATAGTGTTGTACCAATATCGTAGTTAAAGTGAGAATATGCGAAGTTACCAACGATCGGATCAATTGCTGCATCGCTGAATACAACCCTTTTCCCTAAGATTTGTTCGGGTTGAACAGAATAAAGCGTTGCGTTTCCGTTTGCTAGCTTTTCGATAATATCAGAGTAATCTTGATAACGCATAACAACAACTGCATTTTCACGGTAGTCCTCATGTAAATCCGCAATCGCTTTTCTAATTGCTTGATATAAGTCATCGCCTTCAACTTTCTTGATGTTGTTTTGTGTTGAATAGAAAGACATATGTTCTTCACCAGTTTTAGGAGAAGTTGCAAAAGCGACTTTTCTTTCTTTAGCTGCTACACCCGATTGCAATGCACCTTCAACGTGAGATACTAAATTAGCGTGAGTACCTTGTAATACAGTTTCTGAAATACCAGCGTATACTTTGAATTTATTGCGACCGAAAGTAACTAGATCGCCTGTCGCTTTTAATTCTTTTGCTGTTTCTTTATCCGCGATGAAATCATCATCATCTAACGTAAAATTAATTTTAGGAATTTCTAAGTTTGTAATTGATGTGAATGTTGATAGTTCTCTCAATTGATTTTTAACAAGTGGCTCTGAGATGATATCGCTCGCTACTGTTTTAGGTAAAAACTTACCACCCTTTGTTGAGCTATCATCACCTAACACTTGGAATACTTCGACAGGAACAGGCTTATTTGCCATTGTAGCTGAAAATAGTTCAGCTTTCGCTTTAACCGCTTTTTGTTTTGGATCATTTTCATTAGAGATTCCTAATGAACCAGCTTTTGCTTTAGCTTCTAATTCTGCTTGTTGTTCCGCCTCTAATTTATCATGTTGCTCTTTAATTACATCAAATCGAGCTTTCAAATCCTCTTTTGTTTTTTGAAGAGTTTTAATATCTTCCATCGATGCAGAAGGATCAACCGCTTTTTGAGAAAGCTCACCTTCCGTTTTTTGTAATTGTTGACCGATAGTTACTAGATTTTGCTTCAGTTCAAATAAAGTTTTCATATTTTATATTCCTCCTAGAATGGTATTTAAGTAGTCTGAATTAGCCTTTGCTTCATCAGCGATTCTTTGGCGTAAAGCCATTTCTTCAACTGATATAGTCATATTTTGTTGTGGGACTAGTTGTTTTGGTACGTTTTTGTAAGTATTGAATAGATCAACATCTACACAAGCAACAGCATCTTTCACTTCATCTAAAATATTAATGTTGAAATACTGAGATGCTTCGCTTGCGTTTAACCAAGTCTCATCTTCAAGCATTTTAGTTAACTTTTCTTCTGTTAATGCATCAGTTGCCTTACTCATATAAGCAGGAATACATGTCGCTTGTTCAACTTGATCTAACCAGTCAGCTTTTTCACGCAATACAGTAGCATTAGGACTAAACAAAAGACCAAGCATTGGTTTGTGTATCATAAGAAAACTATTCTGATACATATAAATATTGTGAGCCTTCATAATAAAAAATGAAGACGCACTCGCTGCAACCCCATCCACATAGGCGTTAATAGTCATGCGATTTTTCACTCTATCGAGCAAATTTACCATGTTTACTGCTGTGAATACTGATCCTCCAGGTGAATTACAAAAGATATTCAAGGTTGTAACGCTGTAATCAAGTGCATCTAATTGTTCTTTAAAATCAGTAATAGTAACATCAGTGCTATCCCATTTGTCTCCAGATACTATTTCCCCATAGATGAACAACTCTGCACTACCATTACCTTTATTAATTAAATTGTAAAATTTATCTCCCATTTTTGAATTCACCTCCCTTCAACTTCTGATTTATCGCTACTACTTGCACCTTTACGTTCTGAAATTGGTAACGACATAGGATAAAGATCTCCACTAATCCACAACTCTTCCGCTACCCCTTCAACTGGCGGTAAATCCTCAAGCATCCGAACTTCATTTGGTTTCATAGCTCCACTACGCAACATAACTTGATAAAACTGTGTTCTAGCTGATGTATCTCCTCTTAACAAACCACCAAGATTAAACTTAAAGTATTTCCCAGCTTTCCTATCAGTTGGTGTAAGGAGTTTTCTATTCAGTTCTTGTTCATATTGCCTAACGGTTGGTGTTAACGTCATCTGGACAAATTGAATCATCATTTGTTCATTCGATGAAAAACCCTGCCCTTCTGTATCATTCAAAAAAGAAACTGGCACATTAAAAACGTTAGCTACCCTTGAACGTGTGATTCGTTCGGATGCTAACGTATCTGATGCGAAGTATTTTCTATCAATGTCTTTAACAGTAACGCCTGGTTCTTGGAACAAAATGCCGCCGTTTTCTTGATAAAAACGCTTAAAATCGTCTATAATTCGCTGACGTTTATCGGCATCCACATTGGCTCCATACTCCAAAATAAAGCTGTCTTTCTTCTCCATTTCGGATAAACTGAATTCTTGTACAGCTTTGTCATAATCCAATGTATTTTTTAAAACATCTAAAGGGCTGATACCTGCCCAACGCGATACTCCTGTAATATGCTTAACGTGGATCATATTCATGTTGTGAATGTAATAAGTTCCGTCTATTCCGTGGACTTCGTACCACAAATTGTTGTCATCTGTGTTAATAAAAGGAGTAACATAGGCTGTTTCGATTGGAATTAAAGCTTCTACTTGCATCCTAATATCCCGCATAATAGCAGCGTATCCGTTTCCTGTTTCATTTCTAGAAACTTCGATTTTGTTAATCCATTCGAAACCGGACATATTTGTATTCGGATTATTAATGATCACATCTGCTGCTTGATTTAATTCAATATCGAAATTTTTATAGAGCTTTAAAGGTAGTGACGATAAAGTATTAGATAATCTACTAATCACACTAAATATCGTCTCATTGGTGGCTAGTTTAGAGTTATCAATCCCCCAAAATCGGCGACCGAACCATGATGAAAAATCAAATGTAGATCCTTTCCATCCCGCAACAGCTCCTTTTACCGCATATTTAGCCCGACTAAACCATTTCAAATTCTCACCTCCTTCTGTCATCCAAACAGATCGTTAACAGATATAAATTCGATATTGCCATCACCTTGTGGAGTAACCATATGTTTCATGGTTTCAACATGAGCATTTAACAAAGCTGCAAAACCATCAATTTTTCTATATCTATTCTGTTTTTGTGGTAACCAACTTCCGTTTTCATGCTTTTTAAGTTTTACATTGTTGATATACCATCGAAGCAGTTTATTTTCATTAAAAATAACTTTTCCATCAATGAACAAAGTTTCTACATCTCTCAAAGCCGGCGTTAATGTTAATGGCCCTTGTCTAACAACTTCTGTAAGAAAACCATAACTTTCTAAGGATTTCACTAAACGAAAAGCTTTTGCTGGATCATACATGATTTTCTCAATTGTATAGAGTTTTGATTGTTCAACAAACCATTCATAGACAAGCTCAAGCCTTATATATTCCTCATTTACAATTGTTAAAAGACCTTTTTCTGCTAAATCTGCATAGTCAATCTTTTCATTAGCTGCTATTACCTTCTTCATTGGCACCCAAGAGTGAGACAAAACAAAAATCTCACCGGTATCAAGTGGGAATTCTAAACATGCACTAGTGAAATCCTCTGATTCAGAAAGGTCAAACGCTCCTATGCAACTTTTATTCGTTAAAGCCGAAATATCAATAACTTTGTCATTTCGCTTTATAACCTCATAATCCAAAAATGATTGTTCTGAACTATTAACGAACATATTAAACCGTTTTGTAATAAAGTCGTTTCGCTCAGAAGGTGTTCTTCTCGCTTTTTCCCATTCCTCAACCATGTCCTCTAATTTGATTGAAACGCCCATATTAGGATTAGCTTTAACCCATTTCTCAGGATCATCAAATTCTTTTTGATCATCTAATTCGGCTAAAAAGTAGAACGTTCTTTCATCGACTATAGCCCCGTTTAGCACATCTACGCCTTGTTCATAATAGTTAACTAATGGTCCATCCAGTTGATACCCAGCTGTAGTAATATATATAAGCAACGGTTGATCCCTGGAACCGCGCGAGTTTTTTATTACGTTAATAAGCTTGTAATCTTTGTATTCATGTATTTCATCAAAAACAGCAATATGCGTATTCAGCCCATCCAATTTTTCAGAGTCAGATGCTTGCGGCTCTATTTTCGAAAATGTTTGATCAAAATGTATAGCATCCCTTAAGGGTCGAAATCTCTTTTTTAATTTCGGAGATGCTTTTATCATCGCTTTTGCTTCATCAAACAATAAACGAGCCTGCTTCATGGAGTTTGCCAACAGAGGTATGTCTGCACCGTTTTCTCCGTCTTTGCTTACACCAAAAACAGATACACCTGATATTTTGGTTGTTTTCCCATTTTTTCGAGCAACAAAAATAAGACCCTCTTTAAAGCGCCTTAATTTAGTTTCTTTATGAATCCAACCAAACAAGCTCCCTAAGGTAAAATGTTGCCATGCTTGCATTACGAGTTGTTTAAAATTCCCTTTAGACGGCTTACAATATTTTTCAATAAAACGTATTGGACGATGCCCTATATTTTCATCAAAAATCCAAGGAAACTTTTCATTCAACACTTTCAACTTTGCTTTTTCTAGGTCGTTTAAATGTCTTCGGGAAGCTAAAATAACATTTTTAGCAGCAATTATTTTTCCTTTTATCACTTGTTCAGCATACCAAGTTGTTAATAATTTTGTAGCTGGTTTTGTAAGAATGATGTTGCCGTTCTTAGAAAGAATCGAAGTCATCTAAATCACCATCATTCTCCGGCAGCAACTTGTTGATCTTGCTATATATTTTATTTTTCTCAGCGACACATGAAAGATACGCTCGATAGGTAGGGTTAATTTGATGCGTTTCCCCACCGCGACTATTAACATTTGTAACCCTATAACCTTCTTTTTTTACTAGTGCTTGCAGTTCGATTTCTTGACTTCTTAAATTGCAATAAGTAACTAATAAATCTTCATCCAGATACTTTGATTCATCACCAAACTCTTCAAAAATATGCTCAAATGTTTTTTTAGCCGCAGTGTTATGAAATGTAAATTTCGGCTTAGTCATTTTATCAACCCTCCTTTCTAGCGTACTTTTTATTTTTTATGATCCAGATTGTAAGCGACGGTGGCCCCGTCGGCCCTTGAAAAATTTTAAAATTATTTTAAATAGAGGGGGGTATTAGACATGTATTTGAAAGTTAAAACCTATCTTTATTCGCTTTAGATGTAATTACATTGATTTTTCTAGACTGCTGTTCCTTTATGCTGAACCCTCTTTCAGGATGCTCTTTGTTATGACAAGGACGACAAATACATTCTAAGTTATCAATATCTAATGCAAGCTCTGGATGCTCTTCTAAGTGTTTGATATGGTGGACTGTATTACCTATGGTTATCTTTCCTTTACGTAAGCATTCTTGACAGAGATAATTGTCACGTATAAGAACAACCTGTCTACACTTCATCCATGCAGCACTCTTATAAAATGCCCGTGCTTCTTTATTACGTTTGTACTTGTCATAGTGTTGTTGTTTATTCATCAGCCATCTTTTCTGCTTCCATCATCCCTCACCATTCCTTCTCCATAATAAAAGACACCCAACTAATCGAGTGCCTTCACTTCCTCTTTTAACATATTCATTCTTTCAGTAAGCTCTTGCTTCATCTCATCCAGTTTCTTATGGTGTTCGTTAATAGCTGACTTGTATTCTTCTTCCGTCATGTTACGGAAGTTTATCTTAAGTTTCTGCTTGGAGAACCGATTAATCTCTTGCTGCACCTTCCTTGCCTGTTTATCTGTTACGAATGATATGTACTTCTTTTTACAGTGTGGGCAACGAAAATATGTTTCGATTACGTATCCTTTGATACGACTTACTGGGTGTTCGTATTCTTTAAGATTGACATCAAAATCTTTCGTGCAAACATCGCAGGTAACATTCATTGGTATCTCCTTCCTTCTCCAAATTGTTATACCAACAGTCTCCAATCTCTTGTACGAATTGGATCATTCTCTATAGCTGGCACCATATTAAAACAGACAAAAAAAGATAGTGCTACGACTACCCATTTATTTCTTCGTAGTATTTTCTTCATTCACTTTCCATCCTTCCTCTAGGACACAACGCAAATACGGGCAAAAAGAAATGGATTCATTTATCTTTTCTACCCATATGCATGATTCGCATTTCTTCATGTGCTCACCCCATAAGAAAAAGCACTCAAATAAATGAGTGCCATGATCTTTATTGAATATTTGAATACGCCTGTCTATCTAATTCCAATACCGCATTCGATTTAGCCTCTTCTAAAGTTTCTCCAATACCTACCGCTAAGTAATCCCTGCCAATTATTGCGCTACTATCTTCATTTTCATCATATAGATTTAAATAAACTTCCACACGATCTTCGAAGAACAGGAAAATGAAATCAATTGCATCTTTATGCTTGTTTATCATAATTCCGGTTTCGCTATCTAAAGCACCTACTCCAAAACTTTCATCTTCCACTAACTTTTCTAATTGTGTTTTCATTTTATCACCCTCCTCTAATATGGAGGATTCGACAAATAGGTAAATAGTCCTTGTAAAGGTTTTGTAAAATAAAAAGCACCCCCGAAAGGATGCTAAATTGCGTTAACTGTGAACTAAGTAAAAATCTTTATCTTCATAATTGTATTCATTTAATTCTATTCCCCTAATTGAAAACGATATAATGTTCTTGATTTGTACATATTTCCCATAAATACCAAACCATCCGCTAGATGCTTCAGTTATTTTCTTTTTTATAATAACTTTTGACTCTGATTTAATGTTAAAACTCTCAGAGTTCCCATCTACCGTTTGAATATTCACAAAAAAGTATTTCACATCTACACCTCCTTCTGACCTATGAATTCGACAAAAGGATATATTTTCCTGCCAACTCCTACAAATTATTTGCGCCTTATTCCCCTTTATGAAGTTTATATATATCTGTCTGTTCCCATTAACAGCAAAGATCACAAGGACTCAGCTTTTCTTTTTTTGGTTACTGATTAACTGGCGCATCCTTAAAGACCCAATAAAAAAGCACCCTTTATTCGGATGCCTTTTTGTTTATATAGTCGTATAAAGCTTCTTTTAGTATTTCACTAATATTGTTGTTACTATGTAGCCACTCTTTTAAATCAATTGGTAGTATCGCTGTAATATCAATTTTATCACTCGGCATATCTATTTTCCTTACTTCTTCAATAGTGATTCCTACGGTCGGATCAGGAAACTTACATTCAATAGAATCGCCATTTACAACTTCTAAATTCCGAAATTTCTCATGGTTATCGATGTTTACTTCCAGCTCTAATACCGGAACGTCTCCATTTCCTACCTCGGTTACTCCTGTAATAAACATATCTAAACTTTCTTCCTTGTCGTCGTCATACCGCAACAGAACTTCAGCTTTATCTTTATGGCTGTATTTTCTTGCATCGACCTCTGTAATTACAGTATCCAACAAAAGGCTATACCCATCACCTTCAGAATAGTGCAGGTACAACACGTTATTTAACAAACGTATTTCTTCGCCATTTATTTTTACTCTTTTTATTTGTGGCATAAGAACAACTCCTTTCCCCATCATTTCGACAAAAGGAGATGTTTTCCTTCTTTTCTCATTCTATCTAAACTAGATACTCAAAAAAATTGTTAAACAAGTTTGGATTGTATTTTTTGTGAGCATCTAGTTTACAAAGAACAATAAAAAAGCCTACCCATTGGATAGACGATTAAGATATATATTCAACAAATGACGGAATACGTAGCAAACCAGCTTTTGTATAGTTTCTAAACTTCACCTTGCATTTAATCTTTGGATCCAAGTAAATGAACTGCTTGTTTTCTCCAACAATTAAGTCTTGATACTGGCTGTAGAATTGTTTCCTTGCTGCAGGAGTTACAAATTCCATTATGCCGCCAGGCTTTAACTGATTTCCCTCTTCAATCCCTAGGAGCAAACCAAATTCATCTTTCCTTAACCCTGTTATTACTGCATCGGTATATTGATAATTGATAACTTTGAGCCAATCATTTGAACGCTTATTGATCTGATATTTTGAATTTGCTTTTTTCTGTACGATGCCTTCAAGCCCCTGTTGCTTCACTAATTCGAAATAAGCCAGGCTATTTCCGTACATCCATTGAACCTTACAAATTACATTAGAGTCAACAACGGTTTCTTCTAGCAGCTCTTTTCTCTCATATAGAGGTAATTGGGTTATCTTTTGACCATTATGATAAATTACGTCGAATACGCAATATTGTATAGCATGTTCAGATTTCTTTGACTGAAATCTTTCCATCATAGCTTCAAAGTCAGGTTTCCCCTGTTGATCAGTCACAATTATTTCCCCATCTAGAACAGTTCCGTTCGGAATGTCTAACTGTAGTAATTCAGGAAACATATTTGTGACCTCATTTTTGTGACGAGTATACAATCTTATTTTGTTATTAAACTTAGACAGTATCAAACGGATCCCATCTAGCTTTAATTCAGTAATAAAATCCTCATCCTCAAAGGGGTGCTCTGATTTATGCAATAACATTGGAGAAATAAACAAAGTTACCACCTCAAGAATATTGTAACACTCTTTAAAAGTATATCCTTAAGGTAGATTTTGTAAAAAGTAACTTTCTACCCCAACAGAAGAACGACACCTCGGCATAGTGTCGTTCTCGTTGATTCATTCCGTATGTGACAAAAGACGAATCGCGATTACTGCTTATCACGAATTGTCCTTTCTGTTAAATTTGCTACAATATCATAATATCATGGAAAATGGAGCCGAAAGTGCAACCATAGTGCAATTCACTTAGATGGGAACCAATTTACCGTAAATTTCATCACGCAATTTTGTTAGGTCCTCTAAAAAACTTTCCAGTTCTTCGCAATCCCCTTCTAATTCTTCCTCCAAGTTAACAGTGCTATCATCCTGGTCATCAAAAATACCCAGTTCTTGGATTGATTTTTCGTTGAAATTAGAAATCATATCAATTACTTCTTCAACAATATAATCTTCGAATTCATATTTTTCCGCTATCTCAGAAAGCCTAAGATGTACGTATGCAGGACTGTTAATTAGTCCTCTTATATCTTTAATTTGGTTGCTAACTGAATTTTTAGCTTTATTAAATCTTTCTATAGCTTCTTTTTTCTTCCCAATCCTAATGGTAAATCTAAAATCTTCTAGCCTTTGTTCCATTTTAGAAATTTTCTCATCAAATTCTGCAGAGTCAATTACTAGATCGATTCTTTTCTGATGTTCTTTTAATTTGTTAATTAAATTTGTTACCACAATTGCCCCTATAGTTACAAACAGTGTCACAAACCCTACAAAGAATATTGTGAAATTAAATAAACCACTTGAAACATCCTTTTCTCGATCTAATAAGGCTTTATACAGATCATCTTTACTTACTTCTTCATTTTGTTCCACCAAGTTTATTTGTTCTTCCAACTCACTTATCTTATTTTCTAATTCTTTTTGAGACACTTCACTATTTTGTGTATTTACAGCTTGTTGGTCATTATTAGTACTAGCCGCAAAACTTACACTATTATTTAGTAAAATAAACAAAAATACTAAACAACATAGTTGCATAAATCTTTTCACCTAATATCCCCCTATTTTCACATTATATAACTTTAACTATATTACTATATAAAACAGTTAAATAGTAATAATGATCTACCTCCACCCCAAAACTTCTGCAAGAACATTAATAATCTCATCTCTCCAGTAGAAAGCTTGCCTTCTGCTCACATGTAATTTCTGAGCAATCCCTTCCCATGTTAATTGCTGAGGTCTTGTCCAATACTTCAGTTGAACTAACTGCCTATGAGTCTCCGGTAGACCTGTATACACTTTTTCAATGGCGGTAGCGATTTCCTCTAGTTTAGTCAATCTCTTATGAGTTGCTAACCTTGTCCCTAAACTTCCAGTGGGATCCGAAATAAAACTTGATCTTCCACCACCTGTATTCTCATCATCGTTTTCATTCGTGAACATGATGTTGTTACGCAATAGCTGAATCTCTTTCAATGTATCATGGTAACTATATATTTCGGATTCTATATGTTGAAAGGTTGGTTTTTTAAGTTTAGTAGCTGTTGTCATGCTCCATCCTCCTTAGCAATTGCTTTCATCATGTCCTTTAATGTGTTTTGCATCCCTTGATAGGATAAAGCCACGCCTCTCCACGTTACAAAGTATCCTTCGTAAACACCTGACTTTTCTAAGTTAATCCCTTCAGCAATTTTGCTCTTATAGTTAGAATCGTTAATAGCCATCTTATTGGTTTCGCGCTCATACACATACATTTGTCCCCTTTCAGTACTAGCTCTCCCAAAATAAAATTGATATTGGCTCTTATAATAACCTGCAATCTTCCAAGCTTCCCTTTCAGCTCTATTGTAAAAATGCTCGAGTTTCGCAATCTGAAACGGAGAAAGGGAATCTATATGTTCTTCCATTGCATTTATGGATTTGAGTAAATCATTATGAGTTGCGATTGCTTTAGTTGCTCCTGCTGGTAGTTCTTCTTTAATGGCAGCCTTTAGTTCATCTGGAGAAAGAATTTGTTCTTGGGCTGTCTGATTCATAGTCTGCCTTTCCCGTCCTTGTATCCTTTTTCATACGAATTAACCGAAAATATAGACATAATAGCCAAACCAAACATGCAACCAATAATAAACGTTATAGCAGAGATCATTTATTCACCTTCTTCAGCACATCTTTTTGAAAAGCAGTAGTCTCTATATCCTCATTTATTGCTTCGGCTATTCTTGCCAGCACATATGCATCTCTAACATTATCACTGTCGTGCTCAAATCCCCATCGTTTGTAAATAGGTATGACCATGGCATCTTTCTTCACATTCCCTTTACCAGTTGCGAATTTCTTAACTGAGGTAGGTGGTATTTCGATTACTTTAAATCCTTCGAAATGAAGCAAATAACGAATTATCCAACCAACGCCATACTGAGTGCTTACACCTTGCCCTCTGGATCCATAAGAGAAACCTTCAATGCATATAAGATCATCTGGTTCTAATTGCATTAATATTTTTTGGGCAATATCTTCAAATCGTTCAATATCCTCTGTTTTATTAGTTGTAATTTCATCAACTACCCCCTCTGTATATTCGTTATAGAGACTACTTTTTTTGTTATACAGAATCGCTATTCCTGTTTTTGTTGATGGATCTATCCCCACATATCTCATTCGCTTCTCTCCTCCAAAACTTGAATGTATTCCAATTCCAATAGCTCCGGTCGCATCTTCTCGTAAAAGGTTCTACTGTAATTGCCGACCATGGTTAGAAACTCAATGTAGTATTCGCGGTCTGTTTCATTCATTTTCAGATTCTTCTTTCACTTGTTCGGCAA
This sequence comes from Bacillus cihuensis, assembly GCF_000504145.1. Classification (NCBI taxonomy): domain Bacteria; kingdom Bacillati; phylum Bacillota; class Bacilli; order Caryophanales; family Bacillaceae; genus Bacillus; species Bacillus cihuensis. Next base: position 29,360 of record NZ_KI632497.1, read on the forward strand.
TGGCAATCGCGACAGCAGCTGTATGAATTAATTCAGTGTATAGATCATCCGCATCTGTTTCTTTCATAGAAGTTAAGCCTAATTGACCTTGCATAGCTTGGGCAACTTCTCCGAATTCTTCTGCTAAAATCGCCAACCAAGTTCCCATATCATGCCTTTGTATCCCCCACTTGACATCTTGCGTTGCTCTCTCTTCCTCAACGTCCATAAGTACTTTTACAGTTAAATTCATTCTCCCTTACCTCCAGTTCATGTAGTGCTGCTTCTCTATATGGAGTGAATCGGGACAAATACATGAGTTGTCCCAGATTCGCTTTTGTTAGGTTCATTTTTTCTTCCTTTCGCCTATTTTCTTGTAAATGTCTGCGACAAGAATTCCTGTTTTGGTCAAATCGGCATTATCCTGGATTAAATTATGTTTGTTTAACATTGCAAGTTGAGCTCTTGATACTAGAATAAGATTATCGGGTTCAAAATTCCGGCGGTTCCCATCACCGAATATAACAACATGTTTTTTTGGAATCTCTCCGTTTACCGACTCCCAAACTATCAAATGTTTCGCTCTCCATTTGTTTGGATCCGCTATTTTTATGTCAACGTAATCATCACCATTAACTCTCTCAGTACCGACTGGTTTGTAATTATGAGGTTTGTTCCCCTTTTTGAATTGGGTTTTCTTGCCGTTCTCTCCGCAAAAATCTACACCCCTCACACCTTTGTTCCAAGCTTCCTGCCCTTTTATAAACCGACCATCAAGACCACTTACTAAGCCGTTCCGTTTAATAAAACCGACCATTTGGGTAACTTTTAAATTAGTGTTGAAATTATCATTAAACAATTCTGTTAATTCTTTTCGAGATCTACCTTTAATGTTCTCGCGGACAAATATTTTTTGCTCATCAGTGTAATTATGTGCTGGCGCTCTCACTTTACGCCTCCAGCATTTTAGGTTTTTCCGAATCTAAATTTAAACGATCATTGTCATCATAGAATTTTTGAGCTTTCAGAACCAAATCACCATTTTGTATAATTCGAGTGGCGATATCGGAAATCGCCTTTGCTCTTTTGAATTCCTCAGCTAAATCCTCCCCTTTTATTTCCTCGTCATTTAAACGTTCTAATTGGGCAAATAAATGGTTATTCAAATCACCTAGCGTATTTCTCATTTTCATCATCCTTTCTATCGAATTATTTGTTCACGAAATGCAGCTATAGCTAATTCACGTTTCAACGATGCATATCCTAGAGCTTCAATTGGCTGCCCTTGTTTTGTATGTGTGATATTTAAGTCCCTCAACCGATCAAGAACATTATTTCGTTTCAACTTTTCTTGATAAACAGATTTCATTTCATCACCCCATATGGATTATTTTCAAAACGGAAGATCATCATCTGAGATATCAATTGTTTTGCCGCCCTTTGCAAATGGATCATCATCCACCTTCGTATAATTGTTTTGTGAGCGATTCTGATTGTTCCTTTGTTCAGAATTTCCGTCCTGAGAATTTCTCGGCTCTAAAAATTGCACAGATTCAGCTTGCACCTCTGTCACATATACACGCTTACCGTCCTGTCCTTCATAATTACGTGTTTGGATGCGTCCATCCACTCCTGCAAGTGAACCTTTTTTCAAGAAATTAGCCGTATTCTCAGCTGGCTTTCTCCAAACCACCACGTTTATGAAATCTGCTTCCTGTTCTCCTGATCCATTTTTGAATGGGCGGTTGACTGCTAATGTAAATGCAGCAACAGGAACTCCATTTGGGGTGTAGCGTAAATCCGGATCTTTTGTAAGGCGTCCTACAAGGACAACTCGGTTCATCATGATTGTTTTCCTCTTTTCTCTTTTTGAATGTCCATCAAAGCAAAGAATGTTTTATTTTTAATATCTTCAAGAATTTCCATAGCTTCTCGGGGCGTAAACCCTTCATCTTCAACCATGTGCAATAAGCCAGTTACAACAAAAGGTGTGCCCAGTTTTGAATCATCCATTTTCTTTGCCATGATTGTTCCCCTTTACTGTTCGTATTTAAATTGACTAAACTAGATAATAGGGATTTTATATGCTATTTTTTATCAAAGATAACAAAATCCACTTTATGAGGTTTGCTGTCTAATACCTGTACAACTGTTAGTGGCTCGCCGTCTACGTCCTTCACTATCTTGATCATGACGTATCTTTTCATCGGCATCTCTCTTCTTCCAGCAGCATGAACTCTTCAAATAATTCATCAGTCGGATTTTGAATCAACCCTTCTTTCCACAAATCCCACTTATCTTTGTAATAATGTGGTCCAAACTTCTTCTCATGAAGCTCACGCCATTTATTCGCATACGCCCTGTCATTATGGCAACGCTTATGAAAAGTTGGGTATAAAGGTACAAGGTTTCTCCATCCACCACGGCCGCCTTGTGAACGAAAAGTAATATGATGCATTTCGATTAGGTTACTTCCTGACTCCAGGCATTGGTAACCGTAATGTTCCAAAGCTTTGTCATATTCCTTTTCTGAGATAGAAGAACGCTTTTTACGATGTGGTATGACTCTACCTTTGTACATATCAACCTGCTTCTTTTTCTTAGGCTTCTTTTTAATCTGCTTGTTTTTCGACTTGTCCTTTGGTTGAGGTTTAGGTACTGGCGAATACTCAAACACTCACAGCACCACCTTCAAAGGATTCGTATAGCCCTCTGATTCTTCTTAAATCCCTTGATACCTGAACTTGTGATAAACCTAACTCTTTTGCGATTACTTTTTGAGCCTTACCTTGCATTAATCCGGTCAAAATGAAAGTTAACCTTTTTCCGTATTTATCTAGCTGCAACCATTCAAAAAACTCATTTACAAATAGGTGTGTTACATCTTGTTCAGATGGGTATAAGCCAAATACAGTTGTGTCCTTTTCTCCATCTGAGCTAATAATCGTTTCACCTGAGACTGTATAAAAATTTCGTTTACACTCAAATACTACTTGTGCTTTTTTTATCGGTATTTCTAATTTCTTAGCTATTTCTTCCGGATTATCATTTCTACCGATTTTAAAACTTAACAACTTTATCGTTCTGGGAAACCTTGGACCAGTATTGAAGTCTCGGAATAATTTCATGATTTCACCTTGCACTTTTGGAAAAGCGTAGGTCATAAATTTTAATCCACGATCTGGTTCAAAATCTCGGTAAGCTTTAACTAATCCGATATACCCTTCACTTACAACATCTTCATACTCAAATCCGTACAGCTTGATTCTAGTTAGGTACCTTGAGGCGATGTGATGAACTAGATTTGAATAGTTTTCAATTATCCATTCAGCAGAAACCACTTCATCTTCGATATTTTTAACGGCAGCAGTTATCATAAGTCACATCCCTCTCCAATATTCCACCCTGATCTTTTCCAACGTATCTCTTACTACTAGCGAAACAGTTTGTTTAGTTCTACCAATTTCCTTAGCGATATCTAGCTGTCTCTTATCCTCCAAAAACTTCAAAAATATAGTTCTCTGTTTAACTGTTAATTTCCGAACAACTGTTTCAACAGCTTCGTTAATATCTTGCCAGTCATACTCCGATTCAGGGTTTTGTAAAAGGTTTTTGATGGTTAACTCATCTTTGCCATCAGAATCAACTTTTTCATCTATGCTGATAGCAGAGATATTTGCTTTTCGCTTGTCCCATCTTTGTTCGTTCATAAATAAATAAATTTCGTTTTTGATACATGTATAGGCGAATGTAGAAAACTTCACATTTTCATTCGGATCATAGGAATTTAGTGCATTATTAAATCCAAACATGCCAGCGCTTAAAATATCGTCATAATCAAAAGGCATGTTTCTGAATTTCCATACCACTTTATAAACCAACCTGATATTTTCTTCAGCTACTTTTTCTTTATCGAACTCAGGAGTGAACACCTTGTTTGCTGTTGTTGCATTCACGTTTCTCCCTCACTTCCTGTAAAAATTTTTCCGCATCACGTCTGCCGATGGCTTCCCAGTATCCAGAAGGGTAGCTATTGAATAGCCACGCTCCTGGGAATGGGTTCTCAATCCCCTTCATATCACACCTCACCCTATAATTTTCAACCGATCTGTCACTTCCATAAACCATTCCTTTTGCCCCAATATCAACGTCAATTCAACTGTGGCTAACAACATTTCCTTCAAATCATTTCCGCTTGTGTAGGTCCTAGGAGACTGATAAAAGTAAGGTAGATCTATTTTATCGGGTTGCATATTACCCACTCCTTTTTTAAATTACCAAGCTTGTGTACGGTAGTCTTTCCCTTCCATTTCGACTAATCGGGTACCCTTCATCATACGGCTTACAATACGTCCTCCGTGCACACCATATTTATTCGATAGTTCCTTGGATGAAAGATTCGTGGTAAATACTTTAGGCTTGTCCATACGTGAAGTAATGATTTGGAACAGGACTTCCGATGCCCAGCTTTCTTTTCCGTTTTCCTGCTTCACGTATTCAGCGCCTATATCATCCAAAACAAGAAGGTCGGCTTCTGCACACAATCTATAAATTTCTGATTCTGAAAAACTATGGTCATTAAACGATTGCCGTATCATCCTCAACAAGGAAGGCGTGTCAATGAATATAACTTTCTTCCCCTGCTCTTTTAGATATTTTGTGATGGAATGGGACAAATGAGATTTACCTAACCCATAACCACCTTTTAGCAACAGTGAATGAAATCCAGTTAGATTGTCGAAATTCTCAGCGAACCATTGGCACTTTTTTAACGCATCCTTCTTGCTGTCATGATCTGGTATGTAGTTCTCGAAGGTGGCTGTCTGCAAATCGTCAGGAATGAGACTATAACGCTCAAATTGGGCTGTTATTTGTTCATCCCTCTGATTATCCATCTGCACTTTATAGTCCGTCATTTCCCTCTCTAAGGCTTTATTCTCGCATGCAAGGCAATCACTTATTTCCTCGCCTTTATGGTCTTTTACGATTGGAACAGAAGAACCGCAAGTTTCACAGATTCTTTGTCCGATTACTTGGATTTTAGAAAAGGTTGTCAATGTAGCTTTCAGGCTTTTCAATTTGTCCGCCCCCTTCTTCATATCCGTCTATGAAAGAATCGTTGTTTAGGAATGTCGTAGGATGCTTGATATATTGCTTGTCCGTCTTTTGGACTTGCTGTGCATATTTTCCGGTACCAGCTAATATAGTATCTAAAGAATGGTTTTTAAGTGCTGTCTCGAATGATTTAGCAGCCTTTTTCTTATCAACCTTCCTAGGATAGATAGACCAGAATTGCTCAAACTCGTTTGAGTAAGGGTTATTCTTTTTATCTTTATCTATATCTAATTCTTTATCTATATCTGTTGCGTTTCGATGCGTTACTTGTAACGTTACATTTGAGATACTTTGAGATTCACGATGACGAGCAACTCTTTTTCTTGTCTGCTCTCTAATTTTGTCAAGCCCCGCAAGGTTTTGATGCTTCTCCCAATTGCAAATACTGATAAAATCATTGTCCAAAATTTCTATCATTCCGAACGTTTCGAGTGTCTTTAATGCTAATCTCACTGTCGCAATAGGACGATTAAAGATAGTCGCAATCATCTCATCTGAGTACGGAATGTTCTCATTGAGATAAATAAAACCAGACGCATTTGTCTTACCTGCTTGCGCAAGAAGCTTCACCCATATGATTAAGATTGTGTCAGCCTCAGGCATAGACTCAATCAAACGGATTTTTTCATCTTCAAACATGTTAGTGCTTAACTTGATCCACTTCACATCTGACACTTTTTTCACTTCCTTGGCATAAAACTTGTCCAGTCGTGTATAATAGGTATATGAATGTTTTTTCTTGAGTCCATTGTTGGCGCAATGGATTTTTTATATTAAAGGTCTCCATGATTGAACCCACGCTAACGCTTCATCAAACTCTGAATCTTTTACATCTTTGTAGCTAGTGACCATAAACGCTCTATGCAAGTTAGAATGAAGCTTAGAGTAAAGCTTACGTTTCGAAAAATTCTGTCTAGTTTCTTCGAGATCCCACAATTTAGCGATACGAAAATTAATTTGTGACTGTAGTACGCTTTGTTTGGCGTGATCTATGGTCATTTTGTTTTTTAATGTGTCTTTTATCTCGGCGACCTCTCCTTTTAACACCCCGACTTCTTCCGACATTTCGATGGATAGTTTCATAGAAGCGACTAATTGTTCTCTTTCTGTCAGCGTTTTTGGTTTCCTTAACTCTTCCTCCATCACTTCGAATTGTTCAATGTAGGACTCCTTGAATTTTGTTGCTTCTTTTCCAGTGTAAGAAAAGGCAAGAAGTGTAAAACCTTTTCGATTCATAACGATTAATGGCATATCTTTGTTTTGGTTATTGATGTAAGAGGACTGCACGAAATTGTGCTCTCTAAATTTATCGCTGCAATCTAAATCTCTAATGTCCTGGAGAACTCTTCGGTGTTCCTTGCCGAAACTTTCAGCCACTTTCAAACTATCTGTAACCGCATGCCCATTTTTCACAAAAACCAATGCCTTCATTTGACATCCTCCCTTTTCTTCAAAACCAATAATTTTTCGTGTCCTACTATATAATAGGCGTGAGCAATCAATGTCGCACAGTTTATTCGAACTGCGACAATTATAAGCAGGTAATTAGCTACTCACTAAAAGTAGGTTACGATTCTGAAACAATAAGTTATAATTAACAGAGCACTATTAAAGGAAGTGTATTAAATGGTTATGAAACAAAAAATTCTTCTCATCACAATTTTAATAATCGGTCTTCCAGTAGCTTTTCTTGCGCCAGAAAGCAGATACGTTTTTCTATTATTACCACTATATGTTGTTATTTCTTTCGGTTTTGAAATTTATGAATGGGTAAAAGAAAAACGAAAAAATTTATACTGATTCACTCTTGTGTTTAATTCATAGTTTGTGTCTACTATCTATTACAACGTTTCGAGCACTTCGGAACTTCCGAGTAGTTCACAGGGATGTTGCGAATTATTCAACGAGTTGTTTTGAACCGTTCGAAAGCTGTATTTGAGACAATATTAGACCCTTCTTCTGCAATTGCCGGACCTTACTTTTAACTTGAGTGTAAGTTTTGCCTAGTTGGTCAGCTATTTCCGTATTGATTCCGTAATAGGAACCATTAGCGTAATGATTAATAACAAATTGCTCATCCGCTTTCGTCCAAGTGGTCCTGGTATCTTCATCAAGCGTGCCGATCATTTCATATAGTGTTTTCCTTGCATCGTTCCAGCACATCATAAAGCCATCGTTATAGGTGGATAGAGTGATGGCTTTTGTACATAGGGGTTTACATTCACAAATTTTCCTTTGTTGCCCGCTTGAAATAAATTTCATATCAACTTTATTTATGATAGGTTTCATTTGTTTTTAATAACCACACGAGTATAATATCCACCAAAGAATGAGAAAAAAATTACACCGAACAAGACGATTGTGCTCATTTAAACTTCCTCCTTTGAAGATTGTTCATCGACAGAGTTACGTTTGTACTGATTTTCAAAGTGAGTTTGAATATCGGTTATGGTGTACCTCATGATGATCTCTCCTTATCCGATTAATTCTCGATAATCCAGGACAGTGTTCAGCATTTTATTTCTACGGCAATAATGACAAGTTCCGCAGCTGTCAGGCTTTTCAACACCAGATTTAACAGCAATAAATCGCTCCATGTTTTTTTGCACATCTTCTAGTTCAATATTTAGGCTAGTATGGTCAACGGTTATGACAGCTTTATCAGGTGGATCTTGCTTAGATACAGCAACAATGAAATTTTCTAACCAGTCACCACCGCGGTTTTGGCTTTCTATCTCCGTATATACTGCCATTTGTGTAATATAGCCGTATGCTTCAACGAAAGAACAGTACCCAATATCTTCACGCCAATACTTTTCATAGATGCCTTTAACGGTCTTTAAATCAGCAAAACGACCATTTCGTGGATTGTAAACATCCATACGAATTTTCCAAGGAGCCCCGAATAAATCACCTGTCATGATTATCTCTTTTTCACCTTGCAGTGCCATCATGACGAATGGATCTAATTTCAGTACCTTAATCATTTCATCAGCTAATTTGTATTCAGCTTTCATTTGACCTTTAGTCGCACCACGAGTGCTAAATAAAATGGGATTCTCTTCCTTGAATTGATCCTGAGTATCATCCAACCATGAGTGAACATAGGAACCGAAGAGCAAAGCATCACTTTTCGGTTCTTCATAATCCCTGTTAAGCTTCGCCATTGTGGCAGCTTCACATTTCAAAAAGCTTTTATACTGAGATACAGAGAAATAATGACGATCAATCTCTTTTGAATAATAATTATCCTTGTTGATTTCCATCTTGTTCACCTTCCTTAAATTGTTGTTCTAGGGACGTTTTAGGCTTTTCCTCTTTCTTAGCATCATTCATATTAAAAAAGTCTTCACGCTTCGCCATTCCGTCTTTAAGCGACTGATTAATACCACTAAGAGTTAAGAAATCTTGTTCAGTAAAAGATTCAAGATTATGCCCCAACTTCGCTTCAACCATCTCTTGAGTAATTCCATATTGAGTCTGGAACCATCTAAGAACTTTAATCAAACGATCTTTTAGAGGTTCGCTATAACTATCCTGCAAAGTCTGCTGACATTGACCAACTGCATTATCGATGATATCTCCAGGAATGATTCCTAGGATACAAGCACGTAACCGCCTTGCCCCGTTATTCGCAACCAATTCATAAATATCTCTCGGATCAGTAAGTTTGTTCATCCTTCCTTTTGCATAACGCTCATGCTTCACTTGGAATATCTTTTCTTGTCGAGTATTTGATTCCATATCCCATGCATAGGCAACTACAGTAGATTCACCGTTCTTTTGTTCAAGCTCCTTGATACCGAAATTAATGTTCCCCCAATACTGAGCGATTGCTTCAGCTAAACGAATAGACGGACCTGTTACCGTTGTGCTACCTCTTGGGTATTGGTAAAGTGCTGTTTCAGCTAAAGATTTACGTTTACAAGCATTAAGCATTTTTAATTCAGATTGATATTCGTTTCTCGGAAATTGCTTTGCTAAGAATATTTGTGACTGAACCTCAGCCATTTCGCGACTTTGTGCAGCTTGAGCGTTAACACTCATACTCGGCTGACCTTCAAATTGAGCTTGTAAGCTATTCATTATTAAAACCTCCTGTGTTTTAATTACGGCAGATTATTTTTCAATGGGCATTAGAGATGGCAGTCTCTATGCCTTTTTCGTCTTCATCAACAATTCCATCCATTTCGTGTATTGCAATAAAACGCGCCTTATACTCCTCTATTTCATCTTGCTCCAAATGAGTGAATTTTTCAGTCAGTGTTTCAACACTTGGCATGTATCCAGCATCGTGACAGTCGCAGAGATAGAAGAAAATTGACTCAGGCATCAGCCATACCATCCAAACGAACATCATCATCCATGAACTTTTCAAACTCACGCATTTCGTACAATCTACGTTCTTCGAGAGAATTATCGTAGAAAGCAGTGATTGCAATATCTGATTCACGGCATCTATAAGAAAACCATTTTGATCCATCATTTTCATAATGTTCAATTAAATTAGCAGGAACTAAGTCAGTAACAAGTTTTTCCGCTTTATCTATTCCGATTATGTGATGGAAAGATAATGAAACTTCTGCTCCATTTCCCAAGGCTTTACTGACAATTTCTAATTTTTGTTCGTTGTTCATGTGAACTCCCCCTTAGATTTTTAGTTTTCATCTAGCCAATCTAATAAGAACTTTTTAGTTCTATCAGCTGGAAAGTACCATTTGCCACCGATTTTGTGTTTAGGAAAGCGAGTATCAAAAAAGAACTTTTCCTGTATTGTGTTCCATGACATACAAGTCCTTCTTTTCAATTCATTGGCATCCCAGAAAACCATTTCGATATCAATTTCCTTGATGCGTTCTTCCAACTTCTCCAGATACAATTGTTTTACTTCGCGTTCGTCAATCTGGATATTCAGCAAATTAATTCACCTTCTGTCGTTGTTGTTCAACCCAATTTAAAAAATCTTCTTTGAAAACACGCAAACTTCCATCAAACTTTACTGCTGGGAAATCCTCATTTTTGAATAACTCGTATACTTTCCCTTTACTGATACGTAGGTACGTCTGAACATCTTTGGCTTTTAAAATATGTGGTAGTTCTAAATTATTTTCCATCCAATCCACCTCCTGATTAACCTATAGGTTAATTCAAGATTAAAAAAATATTTCCTTTTATTACCGCGTTTCCGATTAACTTATAGGTTAATAATATTATTTAATTTCCATATAGTCAATCGTTTATTTAATTTTCTTTTATTTTTTTTCCACTAATTAACCTATAAGTAAATTTTCGTGAATTGAAGAACCTATTTATATATAGTAAATTAATCTATGAAGGTGGTGTTCTGTGTGGATTTTGGAAAGAATTTTTTACAAGCGAGGACCCGAAAAGGTATTGAGCAAAAAGATGCAGCCGCGGCCTTAGAGATTAGTCCTGGTTTTCTTTCAAGAGTAGAAAACAACAAAAGTAAACCAAGTATTGAGCTGATAATGAAAGCTGCAGAATTTTATGGTGTTGAGGAAGGGTTCTTTTTTCAAAAACAAGATGATTTCGATCTTGAAAATTTGTATACAAGAAAAAATGAAAAATTCATCACAGAAATGAACCTCTTATCCGTCAGCGAACTACAAGAAAAATACAATATCACGCTAGACGGAAAAGAGCTTAGCGAAAGGGAATTAAAAGGTATTATTGCTTACTTGCGTTCTCTACGTTCAATGGAATAAGACTTTTCTTCTCATCCCTTTTAGTTTCATTGAGAAAAATTAAAATAATTTCGGAGATGTCAATTTCTTCTTTGCTCATTTTCATCAACTCCTAAAGGAATGGTAACGGTGGCTTACAGAGTCGGTAAGTGCCTACTCCGCTACCATTTGACAAGAAACCGAATGACACAGCAGGAATTAGCCGATCGTATCGGTGTAACGAAACAAACTATATCAAAGTATGTTCATAATTCACAGGTTATGTCATATCAAACCGCTTTGAATATTTCGAAAGTATTAGACTGTCAAATGGAAGATCTTTATGAAATTAAGGAGTAGGCTAAGGGTGGACAAGTTTTGTCTGCTCATCGCCAAAAGTCATCGTTTAAGTTAACTTTATACACAATTTACCACAAAAATAGTTTTTCAAATGCCATCAATTTGTATATTTTGTATTATTTTGTTTTTTATTGTATCATATTTCTAGAACAAATGTTCTATTTTTAAATTATTTTAAAGGAGTTTTTTACTATGGCTAGTTTCAGAAAACGAGGAAGTACTTGGGAGTATAGGATTAAGTATAATGACCCTGTTACTAATAAAAAGAAAGAAAAAACGAAGGGTGGGTTTAAAACTAAAAAAGAAGCTCAAATAGAAGCTGCTGAAATTGAAAAGATGTTTTACTTGAAACAACATACTATCATCCAAAGTAAAGAAGTAGTTGTGAAAGATTGGTTAAATGAATGGCTTGAAATTTACGGAAGCATATGCGAAAAAAGTACATTGAAAACAAGAAAAAGGTATCTTAATAAACAAATCATACCCAGTATTGGTAATTATAAATTGAATCAATTGACTAAGATTGAATATCAAAAATTCATTAATACTCTTATTACTAAAGGTTATAAAAGAAGGACTATACAAACTATCCATTCAATATTTTGTTCAGCAATTAATAAAGCTGTTGAGTTAGAGATGCTCTCGCACAATAAATATCAAGGTATCAAAATTAAAGTTGATGAAAATTCAGAAGACGATAAATTAAATTTTTACTCAAAAGAGGAAGTAAATATCTTTATTGAAGCGGCAAAAAAATCAGCTTTCCATCACTATATGATAGCTATTTTACTACTAAGAACAGGTATGAGGAAAGGTGAAATGTTAGCACTAAATTGGGGTGATGTCGATTGGGAACAAAAAACAATCTCAGTTACCAAAACAAGAAGCGATTTAGGTGTGAAAAAACCTAAAACGAAATCTAGCTATCGAACAATCAGTGTAGATAATACTTTAATAGAGGAATTAAAAAAATATAAGTTGTGGCAAAAGAAGAATAAAATCAAATATGGTTCGGAGTACAAAAATTCAGACTATCTTGTTTTGCGTCCGGATGGAAAAGAGATGGGGGAATACGGAGTTAATAAAGCAATAGATACTATCATAGCAAAAACTGATCTGCACCACATCACCCCACATGGATTAAGGCACACCCATGCAATCATGCTATTGGAAAGTGGCGCAGATATAAAATTCGTTAGCACCCGTTTAGGACATGCTACAGTCAATATGACCGCGGATGTTTATATACACATCACCAAGAAGTATGAGAATGAAAATGTGATGAAGCTAGAAGCGTATTTAAATAATTAAGTGGGCAAATGGTGGGCAGACCATTTGCTAAACACCTCTAAACCTTACTACATCACGCGTTTAAACATCTTCTCCATGTCGTAGCTGGAGTAATGAATAATGATCGGCCTCCCATGCGGGCATGTAAAAGGATCAGATGATTGTCGCAGTTCATCCAATAGTGCTTGGATTTCATCATTGCGAAGATGGCGATTAGCTTTAATCGAAGCTTTACAACTCATTAGGATAGCTGCTTCTTCACGAAGTTTCCTTATATCAACTTTTTTCATGGATAAGAGTTGTTCAATCATTTCTTCAATGATTTCCTGTTCAATTCCTCTAGGGAACCATTGCGGATGGGCTCGTACGATAAAGGAATTATAGCCGAATTCTTCTAAGAAGATGCCAACCTTTTCTAATTCCCCCATATTCTCATTAATGCGAATGCACTCGTCATTAGAAAATTCCAACGTTATAGGGACGAGCAATTCCTGCAGTTCATTTTCAACACGACCTACTTTTTCTGAGAAATACTCATACTTAATTCGTTCTTGAGCTGCGTGCTGATCAATGATATACAGTCCATTTTCATTTTGAGCAAAGATATACGTTCCATGCATTTGACCTATCGGATAAAGAACAGGAACTCTTGGCACATCCTTCGCGATGATTTCTGCTTCTTCCGTATATAATTCTGCCATATTTACTTCATTCTGAAATTCAGTAGTTGATTCCTCAATTACTTGATTATAATTTCCTTCATTTTTTTCAGGAGCTGATTGAAAAACTCTATGTTCTTCCTGGATTTTGTCAGGATATCCTTCGTCACACGGCAAACCAGACTCATTCGAAGTAAACGGCTGACGATTGTTTTGATCATCTTCTCCTTCAATCTTTAAGAAATCTTTCAAAATGGATGGTTTTTTTTGAGCATTTTCTAGTTCTTCATTTCCCTTTTGAACGATATGGCCAAGATCAAGTGTAGTTTGTTCACTTATTGCTTGTTCTTTTTTTACAGGGGCAAATCCACTTGGAATTAATGCTCGTTCTTTAAAGGCGGATTTTATCGTTTCTGTGACAAGCTCGTTCAACTCTTGTTCTTTACTCAATCTTACTTCCATTTTTGCAGGATGTACATTGACATCTACCAATATTGGATCCATTTGAATAGATAGAAGAACTATAGGGTATCTTCCAATTGGGAGTAGCGTGTGAAAGCCTTCCGAGATTGCTTTTGCCAATGGATAATTTTTAATAAATCTCCCATTTATCATCGTTGAGATATAATTTCTAGATGCACGGGTAATCTCCGGTAAAGCAATATAGCCTTGTATTGTGAAGTCTAATGATTCGCCAGTGATTGGGATCATCTTCTTCGCAATATTAATTCCATAAATGGCAGCAAGTACTTGGCGAACATCGCCATTACCATTTGTATGGAGCAGACGTTTGCCATTATGAGTAAGCCGAAACGAGACTTCTGGATTGGAAAGAGCCAGTCGGTTGACGACATCTGTAATATTGCCTAACTCTGTATGGATTGTTTTCATATACTTCAATCGTGCAGGTGTATTATAAAACAAATCAGCAACGAGTAGATCCGTGCCTTTTCTACTAGAATAGGCAGAAAACTCTTTAATAAGTCCTCCTTCAAGTACAATCTTTGTTCCCGGACCTTCTCCTGTACTTGTTTTCATTTCAAATTTTGAAACAGATGCGATACTTGGGAGTGCCTCACCACGAAAACCCAATGTACGAATCCTGAATAAGTCATTTTCATCTTTAATTTTACTAGTCGCGTGACGTTGAAATGCTGTTTTTACATCTTCTGGAAGAATCCCATCCCCATTGTCGATAATTCGAATCGAGGATAATCCTGCCTCTTCAATCTCAATTTCAATGATTGAGCTGTTTGCATCAATCGCATTTTCCACAAGCTCTTTCACAACTGATGCAGGTCGTTCAACTACTTCGCCAGCGGCGATTTTATTCGATAACGCTTCATCGAGTTGGACAATTTTTGCCAAATTATCGCCTCACAATTATTTTAGTTTTTTTTGCAGTTTATAAAGCATATTTAATGCATCAAGTGGTGTCATGTCTAATATTTCTAGCTTTTTTAAATCCTCAAGAACTTTATTTTCTTTTGAAGAAGTGACTTTTCCCTCTGAAGGCAGCGCCTGTTCAAAAAATGATAATTGCGCTTCCTTTTCTTCTTCTTGTTTATGTTGAATGTTTGCTTCATAAACAATCTCAGAGCTAGCTGCTTGCGGGACAGCTAATGTATTTCCTTGTTCAAGCTGTGCAAGAATGATGTTTGCACGGTTGATTAGCGCTTCCGGCAGCTGTGCAAGCTTTGCAACATGGATTCCGTAACTTTTATCTGCCGGACCTTCTTTTATTTTATGCAGAAATACGACATGGCCATTTTGCTCAATAGCACTTACATGTACATTTTTCAACTTAGGTAGTTCTTCATCTAAAACGGTAAGTTCATGATAGTGAGTTGAAAACAGTGTCTTCGCCCCTATTTCTCCATGAATATATTCTATGATTGCTTGAGCAAGAGCCATACCATCATATGTGCTTGTACCACGGCCAATTTCATCAAATAATATTAAGCTATTAGCAGTAGCATTTGTAATGGCATTTCTTGCTTCTAACATTTCAACCATAAAAGTACTTTGCCCAGAAATTAAATCATCCGCTGCGCCAATTCGGGTAAACACCTTATCAAATATCGGTAATATCGCTTCTTCTGCCGGAACATAACAACCGATTTGCGCCATAATAGACGTTAAGGCAATTTGGCGCATATACGTACTTTTCCCCGACATATTCGGACCTGTAATAAGCAAAACTTCTCGTTCAGTGTCCATATAACAGTCGTTAGGTACATACTCCTGTGATTGCAATACTTTCTCAACGACTGGATGTCGACCATTCTGCAATACAATCTTTCTTTCTTCTGAAAATACAGGTTTTACATAATGTCGTTCTTCACTTATCGTCGCAAAGCTTTGTAATACATCTAGCTCACTGATTGTTTTTGCTAGAGCTTGCAAACGAGGGATAAATTCTTTAACACGCTCACGAATCCCCATAAACAGATCATATTCAAGACGAATGCTGTTTTCTTCAGCCTGGAGAATTAATGCTTCTTTTTCTTTTAATTCAGGCGTGATAAACCGCTCTGCATTTGATAATGTCTGTTTCCGTTCATAACGGGTATCATCCAGATTCTGAAGATTTGCTCGCGTTACTTCAATATAGTAACCAAACACTCGATTATAGCCGATTTTCAACGATTTAATTCCGGTTTTTTCTCGTTCTTCTCGTTCAAGCGTAGCAATCCATGTCTTCCCATTCCGACTAGCATCACGGTATGTATCCAGTTCCGCGTGAAACCCATCTTGAATGAAATTCCCTTCTTTTATTGAAAGTGGTGGATTTTCAACTAGCGACGTTTCCAATAAATCTGTCAGTTCTTCACAAGGATCGATTTTTTCAGATAGAGAAGCCATGTCTTCATTTTCAATGCTCGCAATAATATCACGTATATTCGGGAGCTGTTGAAGCGAGCGCTTTAATTGAATTAAATCTCTTGCATTGACATTGCCAAACGCGACCCGACCTGCTAATCTTTCCAGATCATATACTTCTTTTAAACGCTCGCGAAGGTCTTGTCTTTCAAAATAATGACGGATAAGTGTTTCAACAAGATTACTTCTATGACTAATTTGCCCCTTGTCAATTAAAGGACGATCAATCCATTGTTTAAGCATCCTTCCACCCATTGCCGTTTTCGTCTCATCAAGCAGCCATAAAAGTGAACCTTTCTTCCCTTTGCCACGAATGGTTTCAGTTAGTTCTAAATTTATTTTAGAATAATAATCTAATTTCATATAATGATCTATTTCATAGGATTGTACAATTTGCAGATGATCTAAACTTCTCTTCTGAGTCCGAAATATATAATGCATCAGTCTGGAAGTAGTTTTTATACTCTTTGGATCATGTAACTTTGATAATAAGTTTGAAAACTGATCGCTAACATCGATTTGATCTTCAAAAGAAAGTGCGGAAACACCTCGATCCTTCAATTGCTTTTGCCGATCTTCTTGAAAATCAGCTGCTAATACGACCTCTCTCGCTCCAACGATCGCTAATTCATTAAATATGCTATCAAACGAACCATCTGTAACGGTAACCTTACTTTCCCCAGTCGTTAAATCGGCATAAACAAATCCAAATGTCCCATCAAAAAAATCAGAGATAGAGGCAATGTAATTATTTTCTTTTTCATCCATCCCTTTGCCGTCCATTTTCGTACCGGGGGTTATTAATTGGACTACTTCACGACGAACGACTCCTTTCGCTTGCTTAGGGTCTTCGGTTTGCTCACAAATTGCGACTTTATATCCTCGCTCTATTAAAACATCTATATATGAAGCTGCAGAGTGATAAGGGATTCCACACATCGGAATGCGGTCTTCACTACCACCGCGACTTGTCAACGTAATTTCAAGTTCTTGAGAAGCGGATACAGCATCCTCAAAAAACATTTCATAAAAATCGCCTAAACGAAAAAATAAAAAGGCATCTTGATATTCTGCCTTGATTTTTAAATATTGTTGCATCATTGGCGTATTTGCTGCCATCGTTTCAAAACCTTTCATGCTAGATCTATGTTTTGATTTATTATAACATACGGCCTATCCCGGTTTCACGCATACTCTTTTAGAAAAATGTCAATCAAAAGATTCAAATCATTCAATTTACTTATTAAAATCAGTAATATTCTTATCCATAATGAAACCGGATGAACGACTGCACATCCGGTCTTATTGCAAGTGCTTAAGTTATATTATTGAATGATTGATTTATTCATCTTCAAATTCATCAAGAAAATCTGGATCAAGATCTTCGAAATCATCGTCTAAATCTGAATACCAGTCATCATCATCACAGCCATGTGGATTAACAGCAACACAAACCTTCGTTTCTCCAATGACTTCCACAAAGAATTCCCGTTCCACATGAACTATAATTTTTTGTCCACATGGGGAAATGCAGGCTTCAATACAATTTGGCTGTTGTACAGCTTTTGCTATGACATCATGATCATCTTGACAATCAGGATCACGATATTTTAACGAGATAACATCACAATACGTAACCTTTTCCGTGACGACTTCGGTTTTTGTATTATGATTATAAGAATACCAAACGTTAATCTCGTAGCTGCCGCGAATTTCTACCTTTTTGCCTACTTTCTCTGCCTCATACTTATGGTTGATGATCCAACAACCTAGAATACTAGTGGGATGATGAGCCGGGCAAATGGTGTGTTGGGACTTGGTAAATTTCCGTCCTTTCGCAACCACCGCTTTGGTTATAATCTCTCTATAGTGTGACATGCTAGCGAACCCTCCTCATACAGTTTCCATTCATCCTATGCGTGTAAAAAGTCTAGTGTGCAAGTTATTTTTATTTAGAAACTGGATGTAATTAGATTTTTAACCTACACTAGTCTATGCGTCCACATAGGGATATGTGTCATAGCTTGTAGGAGTCTGCGTTAGTAAGAATCAGTAGTGATATCACGCAAAAAGAAAGAGGATGTCCCTAATTGGGGCATCCTCTTTCTTTTTTTATGAACAACTATTACCGCCTGCGCGTACTTTAGAACCCGTTTCGCCACTTAAAAGATCGCCTTCAGTCGTTTCAATAATAATATCTGTTACACGATTAGATATTTGTGAAGCGACCATCTGTAGTAAGTCGTTTACATCTACCTGTGACTGTTTGAATTCCTGAACAATTGGTAATTCATCCAATTCTGTTTCAAGTGCGGTAAGTTTACTCTGTGTTTGTTGATAAGCTTTTTCTTTGCCGTAATTTTGGAAATTAACTGCTTGTTTTTGTAGACTCTTCATGCTCGCAATCATTTCACGTACTTTTTGATTTTCATTGATTTGAGCTTCTGCGCGTTTGAAAAAGTCGACTTCATCTGTTTCTGCAATCATTTTCGCTAAATCTGCTGCTTTAGCTAGAATTTCATCTTTTGTAAAGTTCGCCATCCTTATTCCCCCTTGATCGCTGCCACTTCTTCAACCATATCACCTTTTAACGACCATGTTTTTGCTTCGATTACTTTCACCTTCACAATTTGGCCGATTGCAGATTTAGGTCCTTTGAAGTTGACTAATTTATTTTTCGTCGTATACCCAGCTAGAACGTCTGGATTGTTTTTACTTTCACCTTCGACAAGAACTTCAACGATTTGACCTTCGTATGCCTTCATTTTTTCAGCAGAAGTTTCGTTTACAAGTGCATTCAATCGTTGCAAACGTTCTTTTTTGACTTCCATTGGGATGTTATCCTTCATTTTCGCAGCAGGAGTGCCTTCACGTGGTGAGTAAATAAACGTATATGCTGCATCGAATCCGACCTCACGGAATAAAGATAATGTTTCTTCGAATTGTTCTTCTGTTTCATTTGGGAAACCGACAATAATATCCGTTGTTAAGGTAGCATTCGGAATCGCTGCTTTAATTTTTCTTACAAGCTCCAAATACTGCTCTCTCGTATATTTTCGAGCCATGATTTTCAAAATATCACTGCTACCAGATTGGACTGGTAAATGGATATGCTCGAGAAGATTACCACCTTTTGCAAGAACTTCAATTAAATGATCATCGAAATCACGCGGATGGCTTGTAGTGAAGCGAACACGCGGTATATCAATTTTGCGTATTTCGTCCATAAGATCCCCTAGACCGTATTGGATATCTTCTAAATCTTTTCCATAAGCATTTACGTTTTGGCCAAGTAAGGTGACTTCCTTATAACCTTGTGCTGCAAGATGACGCACTTCCTGAATAATTTCTTCAGGGCGACGACTTCTTTCTTTTCCTCTTGTATAGGGAACAATACAGTAGGTACAGAATTTATCACAACCGTACATGATATTTACCCAAGCCTTCGTTTTCCCTTTACGGACTTTAGGTAGGTTTTCAATAACGTCTCCTTCTTTAGACCATACTTCAATGACCATTTCCTTGGACATATAGGCATCATGTAAAATATGAGGCAAGCGATGGATGTTATGTGTACCAAAAATCATATCAACAAAACCATGCTTAGATAGAATTCGATTTACAACCGATTCTTCTTGAGACATACAGCCACATACACCAAGCAGTAAATCCGGTTTTTCCAGTTTCAATGATTTTAAATGACCGAGTTCCCCAAATACTTTATTCTCAGCATTTTCTCGTATTGCACATGTATTAAGCAAGATTACATTGGCATCGTCAACTGTGTCAGTTGCTTCATATCCTAATGCCATAAAAATACCAGCCATAACCTCTGTATCATGTTCATTCATTTGACAGCCATAAGTACGAATAAAAAACTTACGCCCCTCTCCCAATCCTTTTAATTGTTCTGGGATGGCAAATTGATCATATTTTACTTCTTCTTTACCGCGTTTTTTCGCTTCCTTCAAGGAAGGAGGAACGTATACAGCTTGGAAATATTTGCTGTAGTCCTTTTCGGATTTTTTGTCCGCTGGCTTTTCAGCAGTTATTTGTTGCGTTTCCAGGCGTTGTTTTTCGTTCAAGAATATCCCCTCTTTCAATTCCATTTGCATGTATCATTCATACATTTCATTATTCTTGACTTACAACATACCATTTTAAACTATTAAAGGAATTTCAACAATCCTTTATCCTTTTTGTTCGGATTTTGCACCCGAATTAATAATATCTAAAAGTTCCATTCCTTCGTTTATCATGCTATTTACGTATTTTTATACTAGATGTAATCGAAGTGGGGTTCTGCATTATGGGAAACCCATCTTATTGAATAATTCCAAGCTCTTTTCCAGCCTTCTCAAAAGCTTTCAACGCTTGTTGTAATTCTTCCTGAGAATGCTGAGCTGTTACAATTGTTCGAATTCGAGCTTTTCCTTTTGCTACAGTTGGGAAAGCGATGCCTTGTGCAAAAACTCCGTATTTTAACAATTTATCTGAAAATTGATGGGATAATCCTTCCTCGCCAACTATTACTGGTGTTATAGGTGTTTCACTATTTCCTGTATTAAAGCCTAATTTGTTCAAACCTTCCTTTAAGTAATTGGTATTATTCCAAAGCTTTTCTATTCTTTCTGGCTCTTCTAACAAAACATCCACCGCTTCCATACAAGCCAACGTAACGGCAGGCGGGTGCGACGTACTAAATAAAAATGGACGGCCCTTATGAATTACATAATCGATTAATGTTCTTGTACTTGCAACATAACCACCGAGCACTCCAATTGCTTTACTAAGCGTACCTACCTGTATATGCACTCGACCATCTAAACCGAAATGGTTAACAGTTCCACGACCGTTCTCCCCTAATACACCTGATCCATGCGCATCATCAACCATAACAAGTGCATGATATTTCTCGGCTAGTTCTACAATGGCAGGAAGAGGAGCAATGTCGCCATCCATTGAAAATACTCCGTCTGTGACGATTAGCCTATTTCGATACGCCTGCGTTTCTTTTAGTTTCTGCTCCAACGATCCCATATCAATATGTTTATATACTTTACGTGCCGCTTTCGTTAAACGGATTCCATCAATGATAGAGGCGTGATTCAATTCATCCGAAATTACAACATCTTGATCTGTCATAATAGCTGAAAGCACGCCCTGGTTAGTTGTAAATCCTGATTGAAATACGAGCGCCGCTTCAGTGTGTTTAAACTTCGCTAATTTTTCTTCAAGTTTATTATGCATAGTAAATGTTCCTGCAATAGTACGGACAGATCCTGTCCCAGCTCCAAATTGCTCAACTGCAGCCATTGCTGCTTTTTTCAATCTTGGATGATTGGTTAAACCTAAATAGTTATTTGAAGAAAGCTGTATCACACTTCTTCCATCAATTATAACTTTTGATCCTTGTTCAGATTCTAATTCCATTAAACTTCGAAATACACCTTGCTTTTGCATTGCATCTAATTCTTTCTGTAAATACTCAAACCCCTTCATCACTATTCCTCCCAACATGTAATGTATTAATCTATTAATTACGGATGCAAAATTACTTTTCCACATTGCCCTTTAATCATCAAATCAAACCCTTTTGCAAATTCATTTAATGGAAAATGATGAGTAATCAATGACCCAATATTAACCTGACCTGATGCTAATAAGTTTGAAACCTGCTGCCACGTTGTAAACATGAGTCTACCAGTAATTCCTTGCACGGTAATTCCTTTAAATACGATATCCTCGGTTATGTTAACTTCTACTGGTTCTGAAGGTAAACTTAAAATCGATAGACGTCCACCATTTGTAATCATTTTAAACCCTTGCTTGATAGCTGTTGGATGTCCACTCATTTCACAAACAACATCGACACCGCATCCATTGGTAAGCTGTTCTACGTAAGCTATTGGATCAATGAGTTTTGAATGAATGGTATGTGACGCACCCATTTTTTTCGCCAACTTTAATCGATAATCATTTATATCGATAGCAAGAACAGTTGATGCACCTACCGCTTTTGCTACAGCAATTGCCATCAATCCAATCGGGCCACAACCAATAATCGCCATATTCTTTCCTGCTACATCCCCAGACAGTACTGTATGAACAGCATTGCCCATCGGCTCTTGAATTGATGCAATATCTGAGTCCATATCTACTGGATTCCTCCACAAGTTTCCTGCTGGAAGTGCTACATATTCTGCAAAGCATCCTTGCGTATCCACACCTACTATTTTTGTATTTTTACAGATATGAAATTTACCTGCTAAACATTGCAGACATGCACCACAAACAATATGGGTTTCTGCAGATACAAAATCTCCTACTTTTATACTCGTAACATGTGCACCAATTTCTACTACCTCACCTGAAAATTCATGACCAAACACATAAGGAGGATTCACCCTTCTTCTTGACCATTCATCCCATGTATAAATGTGCACATCCGTACCACATATGGATGTAGCTTTAACTTTTATCAGTACTTCTCCATCATCTATCTTTGGAATATCGACCGTTTGTAATTCAGCCCCATACCCCCGCTTATGCTTTACAATCGCTTTCATTTTTCCGTTCATCATGTACACTCTCCCTACATAAAAACAAGGATAATATTTAATCGGATTGTAAAACGTCAATATTTATTGCATTAAATCTATATATTTTTATATTAAAGTTCATTCATTTGATTAATCTCTCTTGATGTAATGCTTTTCTGTGCTAAAAGCAACGATTGAATTGAGCGTCTTTATCGCTTCTAAGTAAATTGTACTGGCACATTTATCTTGTTGACGGGCTGATGCCTGAAACCCACACAACAAAGTACGCATACAATATCTTGTACTGTAGCACTCATATAAAGGAGGGAAACAAATGGGTCAAAAGCATAATTGCGGAATCCGTTCATTTGAAGAAGTTGGTCCGGCTACTTGCTTTAAACCGAGTCATTCATGTTCTTGCAACCATTCAAATCACTATAAATGCTTCAAACCATGCTCTTGTGATAAAGAACATTGCGACCATTCTACAATAAATATTGTGAATCATAACCATAACACCAACCATCACAGAAATAATTGCGGCGGTTTATTTTCATTCAACTTCTGCGGCCATCACAGAAACAATCGTTGTACCTGTCATGACAACTTCTAATATATGAAGGTTTATTAAAATCTTTTTTAGACAGACTATGAGATTATAGTCTGTCTTTATGTGCAATCATTTAAAGAATTTCTTGTGATACAAAAGGAAACTTCTTTGCAAAATTATTAAACAATAGATCTTGAACAAAATCAGCTGAGTAATACTTTGTTAGAATATTGATTAATTCAAAATAACCACGATAATTTGTTAAGCCTATAACTTTATCATCAATTCCATCAAAATCGGAACCGAAGCCAAGATTTTTTTGTCCACCAAGGCTCCCAACATAATCAATATGCTTTAACACATCTTTAATGGTCGCCTTTTTATCTTTTTTGAGAAATTCAGGTACGAATGTGATCCCAATAGGTGCTCCTTTGTTTATTAATGCAGAAATTTGGTCATCTCGAAGATTTCTTCGATGCGGGCAAAGTTTATACGCATTCGAGTGAGAAGCAATAATATCATTTGCCAGTTCAATTACATCCCAGAAAGCTCGCTCTGATAAATGGGAAACATCAGTCCATACTTTATTCTCATTTAATACTTGAATCACATTTTCTCCAAATCGCGTTAAACCCGCTCCTCTTTGCTCCTTAGCACCGTCTGCCACCATATTCGCAAAATTCCATGTAAGTCCCACTGATCGAACTCCAAGCCTTAATAAAGTCTTTAGTTTCAATATGTCTGCACCAATACAGTCACACCCTTCAAGAGTTAATATAGCCCCAACTTGATCATGTTTTAGATTTTGAATGTCTTCATTCGTACGGATCCAGATTATATTCGGTAATGAAACGATTTTGGTAACAAACAACTCGACCATGGACAATGCAGCCATAAAACGAAGATCTGGGTGAACTTGTTCCGGTATGTAGATGGCAAAGCATTGCACCTTTCCTCCGATTTCTTTTAATGATTCATATGTTATATCTAATTTAGTTTGATCATGAAAGGAAATTGTCGCATCAGTAAACATTTTCATCAAAACGTCACAATGAGCATCGAATATTTTCATGTTGAGATTCCTTCCTTTATCTTTTTTATTTCAGAAATACATATAAATAAATAATGTCATTGACGTCTTTTCCCCAATAAAAAGAACCTGCTTGGCTATGCAAACAGGAAATTTTGAACTTTATTTTCATCTGGGCTCTATGATTAGTTTTATAGCTGTTCTCTCTTCACCATCAATCTTAATGTCTGTAAAGGCAGGTATACAGATCAAGTCCATTCCACTAGGAGCTACAAATCCTCTTGCGATTGCTACTGCCTTGACAGCTTGATTTAACGCCCCTGCACCAATAGCTTGTATTTCCGCGGATCCTCTTTCTCTTAGAACCCCGGCTAGGGCGCCTGCTACAGAATTAGGATTAGATTTTGCTGAAACCTTTAATATTTCCATTCCTAGCCCTCCTCGTTTTCCATTACCTATTTGAAATTTTCTCAAAAGGTATGACTCTATCCACTGCTACTATATTCATGAATAAAATCAGGTATGACAAGAAGGGAAAATAAAGTGAAACTTCTGTTAGCTACGGGCTTTCGCAAACGGTTAGTCCTGTTCTACTGTCGCTAAGATCTTCGCTTTTCGCTTCGATCAATCGGGCTTTTACGGACAGCTTTCTCTATTCAAATGCCTCAAATTTCTCTACATAAATTCGTAGTATGAAGATGTTACTGTCCGTTAATGCCGGACAAAGTGAAAAACAGCCCGCTTACGCATGGCTGTTTCAATTTAATGAAAGGCTGTTTTCACATACTTTGTTGCTTTTCAATCATTTTTACACTAATAACCCGGGTTGATTTCCGTTGCAGGTACTCGCTTTCCGCGGGCGGTCTCAGAAGCCTCCTCAGTGCTTTGCACTTGCGGGGTCTCCCTCAACACGCTTTTCCCGCAGGAGTCTCGCACCTTCCACTACAATCAACATCTGTTCGAATTGGTTTCTTGCTAAAACAACAATCTTTACGAAAAGAGCCTAATGAAAAAATGGATGATCATCGTTTATCAATATTCGATCTATTTTGTTTGCTTTACCAGTTTTTTCATCAACATCAATAATGACTGCACTTAAGATCGTTCTTCCTTCTTTTGGTACTTCAAAACGTACAGGTAGACTTGTTAAAAAACGATGAATAACAGCGTCTCTCTCCATTCCAAGAATACCATCGTATGGACCTGTCATCCCAACATCAGATAAATAAGCTGTGCCTTTGGGAAGAATTCGATTGTCTGCCGTTTGAACATGTGTGTGAGTACCAACAACTGCGGACACTTTCCCATCAAGGAACCAACCCATCGCTTGCTTCTCACTTGTAGCTTCTCCATGAAAATCAACAAAAATTATTGGGGTACGCTTTCTAGCTTCTTCTACAAGCTCTTCCGCTTTAGTGAATGGGCAATCCAAAGCAGGCATAAACGTTCTTGCTTGTAAGTTAATGACAGCAATCTCGAATTGATTTAACTTGATATATTTTATCCCTGCACCCGGAGTTCCTTCTGGAAAATTCGCAGGGCGTACAAGATTCTTTGCAGATTCAATAAATTCAAAAATTTCACGGTTATCCCAAGCATGATTACCAAGGGTCACTGCCTGCGCTCCAGCTTCAAGGAATTGCCGATAGATCTTCTCGGTAATCCCACGACCCCCAGCAGCATTTTCCCCATTTATTATGGTAATTTGCGGTCGATATTTCTCCTTGATTTTCGGTAAATATTCTTTCACCATATCTCTTCCTGGTGAACCGACTACATCTCCAACAAAAAGCAATTTCATAGTTAATTCCTTTCTAAAACCAAACTTTAATGATAATATTCTGTTCTATTGTACCACATATCATTGCCGAACTTTCTAAAAGCGATGCCACCATTCATCTACCAGAGAAACCTCTATTACAACGCAAATGCCATGTTCCACTATATCCTAGCAGTTACTAGAGATTGGTCATATTAAACAGCACTGCCCCATAAGGTTTTGGTGTATCGGACAGCAAACACATTGTAAAACGTATGCTTATTCTTTAAAAGAAGGCTCTGTTAAACTTGCCTGCTGACTGAAACGAAAGGCGATCGGTTTCCGCGGGCGGTCCGGGAGCTTTTCTAAGCAGGAATCTCACGCCTTGCGCTCCAATCAACATTGTGCCAAAATCAATCGTGAGCTTCAACATAGCCTAAAAGAAAAACAAAGCGTTGGACCCTAAAAAGGCCCAAACGCTTTGTTTATTTCGCATATTCAACTGCTCTCGTTTCACGTAGCACGGTTACTTTAATATGACCTGGATAATCTAACTCTTCTTCAATCCGTTTACGAATATCCCTAGCAAGTCGATGTGCCCCCAAATCATCAATTTGATCTGGTTTAACCATAACACGAACTTCTCGACCAGCTTGAATGGCAAATGATTTTTCCACTCCATCATAAGATTCGGAAATCTCTTCTAACTTTTCGAGCCTTCTAATATAGTTTTCGAGTGTTTCACTTCGAGCACCCGGCCTAGCTGCTGATAACGCATCTGCTGCAGCGACTAGTACAGAAATAATCGATGTCGGTTCAGTATCACCATGATGAGAAGCAATACTATTGATAACGACAGGATGTTCTTTATATTTTGTAGCCAATTCTACACCAATCTCTACATGGCTACCTTCCACTTCATGGTCAATCGCTTTGCCGATATCATGAAGAAGCCCAGCGCGACGTGCAAGTGTTTCATCTTCACCTAATTCAGCAGCTAATAAGCCAGATAATTGTGCAACTTCTATGGAATGCTTTAAGACGTTTTGACCATAGCTAGTACGGAATTTCAAACGACCCAGAATTTTAATAAGGTCAGGATGAAGTCCGTGGACACTTACTTCAAATGTGGTTTGCTCTCCTATCTCTCGGATGTGCTCGTCCACTTCACGCCTTGCTTTGTCCACCATTTCTTCAATTCGTGCTGGATGGATACGACCATCCTGAACAAGCTTCTCTAGAGCTAAACGAGCTGTTTCACGTCTAATTGGGTCAAATCCAGATAAGATTACTGCTTCAGGCGTATCATCAATAATTAGGTCGATTCCTGTAAGCGTCTCAAGAGTTCTAATATTACGGCCTTCTCGGCCAATAATACGACCCTTCATCTCATCGTTTGGAAGATTGACTACTGAAACGGTGGTCTCAGCAACATGATCAGCAGCACAACGCTGAATTGCAAGTGAGAGAATATCTTTTGCTTTTTTGTCTGCTTCTTCTTTTGCGCGGTTCTCTGTTTCTTTAACCATAAGTGCAATATCGTGTGCCAGCTCATTTTCAATACGATCAATAATAATGGCTTTCGCTTCATCACGAGTCAGGCTTGAAATACGCTCAAGCTCTGTTTGCTGCTTACGAACCATCTCATCCACTTTGCTTTCCATCTCTTCAATATGCTGTTGTCTTTGGTCAAGAGAATCTTCCTTCTTTTCCAAAAGAGTTTCACGTTTATCTAACGATTCATCTTTACGGTCAAGGTTTTCTTCTTTTTGTAATAATCGATTTTCTTGTTTTTGTAATTCAGATCTTCGTTCTCGAATTTCACGCTCGGCATCTGAACGAGTTTTATGAATATCATCTTTCGCTTCCAATAGGGCTTCTTTTTTTAGAGCTTCCGCTTCCCTTTTTGCATCTTCAAGAATTTGTTCAGCAGAATTTCTCGCCCCTGCTATTTTGTTTTGAGTAATATTCTTAAAAACAAAATAACTAACAACTGCACCGACGAATAGGCCAAGCAAACTGGAGATGATGAGTTGAATAGGTTCCATCGTTTCACCTCCCCTTGCTATGAACTTTTACTTAATAAAGTTGAACTGTCGGCAAGTACATTGTACATGTCTTCAATATACAGCACTTGGCTTTTCAAAATTCTTTATTTAAAAAAATGTAAAATATACATGTTAATTGTATAGTTGAGAAATTTTATTGTCAAGAGTTTGCAAAGACTCTATACATGAATATTCGGAACGGTTCCAAAAAGTTAGAAAATTACTTATACCCTTAATTAATTTTCCATTATCATCCACATATTCTTGCGATACTATCTAGTATTTTTGACCAAAAGTTTCCATTATAAACCATATATTTAAAAAAGAGGCTTGCTATTGAACTGAAACCCACAATATGGACCGTTTAATAAAAGGTCCTATGCTGCGATTAGATGACCTCGGTACTGAACCTGGGTCATCTTTTTCAATCCTCACTAGTAACGACGATTGTTATACTCCTCGATGTAAGAATCCATTATATGCTTTAATTCATTTAAACTACTACTTTCTTTATAATCGACTTCATCAATAAAAAGGCCAAAGAACGATTCCATCGGAGCATTATCCCAACAATTGCCATTACGAGACATTGATTGAGTCATTCTTAGTTTCTTTACTTTCTCTTGAAAGAGGGGATGAGTGTAATGGAAACCCTGGTCCGAATGCTGGATAGCTCCTGGCTGAAAATGTTTCTATGTAGTTTCATTAAACTTTTCCAAAGTTTTATAGACAAAACAGATGATGGGCAAGTATTTCATTTGTGCTGCCATCCTTAACACAGGAAATAGGCTTTTTGTCCATGCACATAATACAGATCAGTGATATCCGTTAATAACATTCACTGGCTCGTCTTGATTAAATTCACGATTTAAGAGGTTAGGGCATGTCCGATGTTCTTGTGCTGCCTTTGCCATTCTAACCTTTGCAATAAGTTGCAATGTACGTATTAACCGTCTAATTTTCTTATGATTCATTACAACAAAATAATCATTTTCTAAGATCATTTTAATTTGTAGTGCCCCTACTTTTTGTTTTTTCTGATTGAAAATGTATTGGATTAATTTAATGTCCTTTTGATCTTCTTCATCTTTACGTTGGCGAATCGAGACAGCCTTTAACCAAGCATAATACCCACTTCTACTTACGCCAGCTAGCCCACATAGAAAACTTACTGAGGTTTTTAATTGGTGTTGACGAATGCTTTGCTCGATAAGTTGATATTTCGCTGATCGTGTTAATAATGTTTTTCCCTCAACGCCTGCCATTCTATATCCTCTAGCTTTTTTAAGGAGTCATTTTAGCTTCTAAGAATTTTACTCTGGCTTCAGCCTTTTTGAGCTTTTCTTCAGCAGATAGTTCCTTTGATGATGGGCGTCCTGTACTGGACTTTCCTTTACGAACTGACTGAAGCCCAACTTCACCAAATTTCTCAAAGGTGTCGCGCCACCTTTGAAGACATCTTATTGGTTGGTTTTTACCGATCAACTCAAGATTAAAACCATTTTCGATAAAGATTTGAGAAGGTAATTTCCCACTTCGATATTCCATTACAGCCTTTACTTTGAAGTCAGGAACATAAGAAATGAACGTTCATAAACACTTAAAGCATTAGGATTCTTCTCTAACTCTTTAGTTTGAAATTCCGTAAATAGGTTCTTACTCATGTAAATCCTCCGTCTACAATAATTGCTTTTATTATAAACGGGTTTTCTGTCTTAGGACATAGAAAAACCCGAATATATGGCACTTTTTTATAAGTGTCCATTATTCGGGTTAAAGTTCATATCAACAAGCTTCTTTACTTTAACACAATTAATCGAGCAGGCTCATTTCTTCCTGTTCTTTCTCACTATCTGCAGGTAATACATGTACACCATCTAGATTATAATGATCGCGGATTTTCTGTGCGATTTCAAGTTTAATAGTTTTGTTTTCTTTTAAGAAAAGCTTAGCATTTTCACGGCCTTGCCCTAGTCTTTCACCGTTATACGAATACCATGATCCACTTTTTTCAACGATATCTAATTCAGATCCCATATCGATGATTTCACCTTCTCTAGAAATACCTTCACCATACATAATATCTACTTCTGCTTGCTTAAATGGCGGCGCTACCTTGTTTTTAACAACTTTAATTTTTGTTTTGTTACCAACAATGTCACTGCCTTGCTTCAATTGTTCTGCACGGCGCACTTCAAGTCTTACTGATGAATAAAACTTCAATGCACGTCCCCCTGGAGTTGTCTCAGGATTTCCAAACATTACACCAATCTTTTCACGAACTTGGTTAATGAAAACAGCAATCGTATTGGATTTATTAATTGCACCAGATAGTTTTCTCAACGCCTGTGACATCATTCTAGCTTGAAGACCCATATGAGAATCTCCCATCTCACCTTCAATTTCAGCTTTAGGAACGAGCGCAGCTACAGAGTCAATGACAATAATATCTACTGCACCACTTCTGACCAATGCTTCTGCAATTTCAAGTGCCTGTTCACCAGTGTCTGGCTGTGACAATAATAATTCATCAATGTTGACTCCGAGTTTCTGTGCGTAATCAGGGTCTAGTGCGTGCTCTGCATCAATAAATGCAGCCGTACCACCATTAGCCTGGACCTCTGCAATCGCATGTAAGGATACCGTTGTTTTACCTGAGCTTTCCGGACCATATACTTCAATAACCCTGCCTCGAGGGTATCCACCTACTCCTAAAGCTACATCCAATGCTAATGATCCGCTTGAAATTGTTGAGATTCTTCTGTCTGTTTGTTCTCCTAACTTCATGATGGAACCTTTACCAAATTGTTTTTCAATTTGTTTCAATGCCATTTCTAGTGCCGCTTGACGATCGCTCACTTAAGTTCCTCCTCTATAGGTTAATCAGCTTGGCTGATTAGATAATAATTTTATTAAACAATAGCTCGTCCCAGGCTTAGATTGCCAGGTAAAATATCAAAAAACTTCTATACTATTTCGACTTATAAAAAAGAAGGGGGAGAAATGCTCGCTTCATTCCCTTTCAAATGTCTATCTCTACTATATACTTTTTCCTTTCATTTGCCAAGAAAAAAACGAACATTCATTCGTTTATTTCTAAAGCTATAATAACTTAAAAACTACATTTCTGTCTAGCAAAAATTCTATTTCTAATTAATATATGCTTTAATAATGAAATTTTAATCTTCTTGTATACTAAGGCTATATTATATAATGATGCAATATTAAGGACTTTTTTATTTAACAATATTATTTTCCATCAAAAATAAAAAGAGAGTGTCTAAAAAAGCAAAATTCACCTTTTAAGACACCCTCTTAGAAAATTAGTTAGAAAGATGATTCAATAAATAATGGCAGCCGTATTTTACACTTCGTATTCTAATTTGTGTTCTACTGCCAGAGAGGTTTAGTTTCTCAACCTTCGAATCTCCATTACGGAAAGCTATACCTATAAAGACGGTTCCTACTGGCTTAGATTCCTGTTCATCTGGACCAGCTACTCCGGTAAAGCTAATTCCAACATCTGCATCGAGCTGTGTTCGAATATTTTCGGCCATCTCGATTGCACATTGCTCACTTATGACACCAGATCCAGAGATGGTTTCATCACGAATTTGAAGCAAATTAGACTTAGCTTCATTTGTATAACTAACGATCCCTCCTTTAAAGACTTTACCAGCTCCTGGAATGGTCGTTAGCTGCTCTTGGAACATCCCACCGGTCAAACTTTCAGCAGCGGCAATTGACATACCTCTTGCAGTTAACTCTTTTACTAATTCCTTAATTAATGAAGTCTGTTCACTTCCATAGTAAAAGTCTCCCACACGTTTCATTATTTCCGTTTCCACTTCACTAATCAGCTGATTACATATTTCTATTGATTCATGTTTTGCAGTAATCCTTAGCGTGACTTCACCATCACCTGCAAGCGGAGCAATCGTTGGATTGGTTTGATTTTCAAGCAAATCATCAATTTTCGTTTCTAACAATGACTCTCCAATTCCAAAAAATCGCAGTACCTTTGATTCAATGCGTTCTTGTTTATCTAGTTTTTCCATTAATTTTTTATAGCCATAAGTTAAGAACATAGGCTCCAACTCTTTTGGAGGTCCAGGCAACAACATATATGTCTTATCCTTTAAAGTAAGAATCATGCCTGGGGCCATACCATGATCATTTGCAAGTACTTCTGCATGTTCTAAAATGAGGGCCTGCTTTTTGTTATTCTCTGTCATCACCCGTCCAGTTTTTGAAAAATAAGCTTGGATAGCTGTTAAAGCATGATTGTCAAAAACAAGATTTTTTCCTAAATGACGGGCAATCGTTTCTTTCGTCAAATCGTCTTTTGTTGGTCCAAGTCCGCCTGTAAAAATAATTAAGTCAGCACGAGATTCCGCAATCTCAATAACAGATTGAAGTCGTTCACTATTATCCCCTACGACAGTATGAAAATAAACGTTAATTCCTATTTCTGCTAGTTGCTTGGATAAAAACTTTCCATTCGTATTGGCAATTTGACCAAGTAGTAATTCAGATCCAACCGCAATGATTTCTGCGTTCATGCTCATCCCCCACAAATTCGATTACTTAGAATTAATAAATACAGCTTTGTTTTTTGCGAAATAATCCCATCCAGACCAAACAGTAAAAACTAACGCAATCCATAAAGTAATGTTAGCGAATGGAAATGAAATTAATACAAAAGGAATATTATGTAATAATAAAGCTGAAATGGCTACAATTTGTGCCCACATTTTTATTTTTCCTAAAATGTCAGCGGCAACTACTTCACCCGTTCCCGCAAGTACAAGCCTCAAGCCTGTAACGGCAAATTCTCTACTAATAATGACAATAGCGATCCATGACTGATTGTACATTAAATCCAAATCAATTAATACGATTAAAGCTGCTGAAACGAGTAATTTGTCAGCAAGAGGATCGAGAAATTTCCCAAGGTTTGTAACCATATTAAATTTGCGGGCATAGTGTCCATCCACCCAGTCTGTTGACGCAGCCAGAATAAAAAGCAGAGTTCCTACCAAGTGATTAACTGGAAGAGTGTAGTCCCCTAGTCTCATCTCGCCCCAAGAAAAAGGTACGAGCATAATAATCACAAAAATAGGTATTAAGATAATTCTCGATATTGTTATTTTATTTGGTAAATTCACTATAGTACCCTCCAAAATTGAATAGCATAAGATTGATTACTTTATATCACAAGCGAAAAATAGCCATCATAAAGATGACTATTCAGCTTTTGTAAATTGTATCGTTACATTTTGAACGTCTTTCTCTGTTGGAGAAATGGCATATTCAAGTTTTTGATCATTAGCAAAAATCTCGGTTTCATAGGCTCTGCCTGTGCGGATGACTACTTCGGATTCATTGGTTGCATCAATTTCTTTTGCTTCTCCAGATTTTATAAGTCCGTTAAAAAGTGTCTGTCCACTGCCGTTTTTCACTTTAACCCATGCTTCGCCTGTAGAAACAACTTTCAATTTAAAAGTTGCAGCGTTTTTCAGTGCATATATGCTGTTTGAGCCACTAGTACTAACCATCGCTAATTCCTGAGTTGGTGTTTCTACAACATCCTCTTCTTTTACTGGTTCATCCTCTTTGCTCTTATCTGTTTTATCCGTGTTTTTGTCTTTATTAGCATCAGGATTACTACCTTTATTTAATGGTGAATTATCAGGTTGTCCGTGATCCACAACTCCTGTACTATCATCAACTACCTTTGGCTTTTCATTTGGAGCAAATTTCAAATATAAGAAATAAATTAAGACTATGATTCCAACGAAAAATAATATTCCTAATATTTTCGGAAATAGCTCCATTGCTTTCGAACTTGTTGGTGATAGCGATTTCCTTGATTGAACACGTGATAACTCTGGTAATTCATCATTATAAATGGCAGGAACCTCATTTTTATACTGATCAAAAATCTCCTCTGGTTCAAGTTCTACCGCTTCACAATATTGTTTAATAAACGCCCGAACATAAAACTGCCCTGGCATCATCGAATAATTTCCTTCTTCGATCCCTATCAAATAACGTTTTTGAATCTTTGTAGCTTCTTGTAAGTCATCTAGACTTAAGCCCTTTTTTTCCCTAGCTTCCTTCAATCTGTTACCTAATTCCGTCAAATCAAACACCTGCCAAATTAAAAATCAAATGAACCAAATTCCGACCCTTGTAATTGATCATTTTGGTTTACTACTTCGTATGTAATCTCTTCATCAGGAGTATTTCTTAATTCAATAATGTAATCAAAATCCTCAAGTTTGTACTCTGAATTTTGAACAAATATATCTGGATGTTCAATCACTTTCACTGCATTTAACCTCATAATTTCCCGTATCAACTGCCAGTGCCTCTCATTGGCTCGTCTTGTCGAAACAATACCGTCTAATATAAAAATATTATTATTATTGTACTCATCTTCAATTAGTTGACTGCGAATCGTTTGTTTAAGAAGGGTGGAAGATACAAATAACCAGCGCTTATTCGCACAAACACTAGATGCAACAATCGATTCCGTTTTCCCAACCCTCGGCATTCCACGAATCCCAATCAATTTATGTCCTTCCTGTTTGAATAGTTCAGCCATAAAATCAACTAGAATCCCTAAATCATCCCTCACGAAACGAAATGTATTTTTTTCATCTGCATCCCTTTGTATGTATCTGCCATGTCTAACAGCTAGCTTGTCAAGTACATGCGGTTCTCTCAGCTTTATTACTTTTATTGTATCCATTGTAGATAAAATTGACTCAAACCTCTCAATATTTCTGCTGTCATTAGCAAGCAAAAGCAAGCCCCTTCTCCCTTCATCGACTCCATTTATCGCTACAATATTAATAGATAGCATACCAAGCAATGAAGAAATATCCCCTAATAAACCCGGTCTATTTTTTTGTATTTCATATTCAAAATACCATTCTTTATTCTCCAATATACTCACTCCTTATCACGAAAGGGGAACCTAGACTTTTTATCATATTTAAAGATTACGCAATTTATCAATGAAGAAGGGATTTTTTCTTTGGCTCTGTTAAATTTTGCCTATTGATTGCAACGAGAGGCATTCGCTTTCCGCCGGTGTCCGGAAGCCTCCTCGGCGCTGTACGCCTGTGTTGTCTCCCTTTGACTCGCTTTTTCCGCAGGAGTCTCACCATTCCGCTCCAATCAACATAGTGCCGAAATCAACAACGAGCTTTAACATTGCCTTTTCTTTTAGAACATCGATTTCATAAAAGTAGATTTATCTTGTCTCTATAATATAGCATTTTAGTAAAAGTTAAAAGGGAAAACCTTTGTTTTACTTAACATAAGATTAAGCTTTATACAATCTTGGCAATTAATATGTACAAAACATCCATAAGCATCTACTCTAAAGCCCAACGATGAAAAAAGTTCAGGTTCTATAAATGAAACTTCAATTAGTGGGCGTTTTCTTCTTCCCCCTACTGATTGTAATATCTCCTCTTCGATAAAACGACTTTATGAACCCGAATCAATGAATCACAGACTAAGTGCACCGCATCCTGCGACAACGTCTGTGTGACCCACATCCTGTGGGAGCAAACTTTACCTCTGCTCACGCATCGATAAGTTTCACTGTAACTCACAAATCGGGCTTTTATAGTCAAGTTCTCCTCCTCAATTCCTCTAAGCCTTGGTGGGGTTTTAATGCCCATCAAATGCGGGATAAACTGTATCACCTTAGAAAGGAGGCGGTGCGAGGCTGGTTTTGCGAAGACCTCCCTTTTTCTACAAAAAAAAAGGATGATTCAATTAGTAGATCCCTCAAAAATGAGGTACAAAACTTTTGAATCATCCTTTATGTGTTTAGCTAGAAATACCGTTGTTGTCGACCAATTTAACCATTAAGCAGGCGATCGCATGCTTCTCATCTTCATTTGCTACCGACCAAAGATCAGATAATACACGTTCTTGATCGTTTTTGGGATCTACTTGTTTCGCCAGATAATCCCCAATCTCAACTGCCAAACCAGTTATTGCATCTTGGGAAAGGCCTTGCTTTTCCCCTTGATTCAATCTGTCTCCTAAGAAATCTTTCCATTGATCCCAATTTTCTAATACAGACATTGATATCATCCTTTCATTTATTGGTACCATGTTAGCATGTGACAATCGATAATTTTTTATGCAAACAAGTCACATGTACCAGCCACCATTTACCCCTATGATTTGTCCCGTCATATAAGAGGCTTTTTGAGAAAGGAGAAAGGAGACAACATCAGCAATTTCATTTGCTTCACCGATTCTTCCCATTGGAATGTCTCCCTGTAAAATCTCAAGTTCCTCTTCTGTAAAAGATTCTAGCATGGTCGTTGAAACTGCTCCAGGCGCGACAGCATTGACCCTGACACCATTTAAAGCTGTTTCTTTACTCAATGCTTTAATAAAAGCATTTTGGCCTCCCTTGACCATCGAGTACAATACTTCACATGCGCTACCCGTTTGACCCCATATTGATGTAACTGCGACGATTGAACCTCTATTACTCATTAGTTTAGGGAGTAAGTTTCTTGTTAGCTGAAAAGGGCTTGTCACATGAAGTTGAATCATTTGAGCAACAGTGGAATCAGTCATATCAGTTATTAAGCCATAAAAACTATTGCCGCTATTTAAAACAATCGTATGTAAAGAGAAAATTTGATTACATAAATGTTTATATCCATCTACTTCGCCTAAATCAGCTTGTATGGGAATAAGTTCGATATCATAAGATGATAATTCCTTAATAAGTGCAACAATTGCTTCCTCATTACGATTGTAATGGAGATACAATGAGTAATTTTCTGCTGCAAGCTTCCTTGCAATTGCACTCCCGATTCCCCCGCTTGCTCCTGTAATAAGTGCAAACCGTTTTTCCATCTTAATTTCCTCCTTGAACCACTTCAAAAAGAGAACAGCTCATACAATAAAAAATCATTTGTATGAGCCATTCTCAAAAAACTTATTTAGGCAATACTTGACAAACCGTAATAAATTTTTCATCAATCAATTTTTCAGTAGTAGCCTTAACATCATTAAACTCAATTTGTTCTAGCACTGGTACAACATCAAATAAATTCATATCATTAAATGCATATCGCGTAAATTGATTAGCGATATATTCTGGGGAATTTAGTGAACGTAAAAACAAGCCAATTCGTTTTTTGATCACTCGTTTCATGCTTTCTTCACTAATTCCTTTCCCTGTTTTTGCCTCAAACAGAATTTGTTTCAACTTTGCTGTTAATTCATCAGGATGTTTCGTATCTCCACCGATTAACGCAAATCCAAAGCCAGCCTCTTGGGTAAAGTCATAGGAAAATGTTTGATCAATCAACCCGTTCATATACAGTTCTTCATGAATAGGCGAGCTTTTTCCTAATAACATTTCAAGCAAGATGCTTACAGTTAATTCTTTTTTTAATAACTCTTGACCACTTAAATCAGGATCTGGCGACTTAATTCCAAGCATAATTTTCGGTGTTTGAACACTCATGTGTAATGTTCGGTCTTTCATCGCTACATCTGAAGGCTCCGTTTCAAATTGGCGTTTAATTTCTTGAGGCGGTTGAAACTCCTTACCGTCTTGATTGTTGCGGATTTTCTCCATAATTTCTTCTGGCTCTACAGGTCCAACAATAAACAATAACATATTGCTCGGATGATAAAAGGTTTCATAACACTCATAAAGTAAATCTTTCGTAATTTCGGCAATAGTTTCAACTGTTCCAGCAATATCAATTTTCACCGGATGGTTATGGTACATGTTTTCGATGGTGCCAAAATAAAGCCGCCAGTCAGGATTATCATCATACATCTTAATTTCTTGACCAATAATTCCTTTTTCCTTTTCCACTGTTTTCTCAGAAAAATAAGGATCTTGCACAAAGTCAATCAGTGTCTTTAAGTTAAGGTCAAAGTCTGCAGTACTTGAGAAAAGGTATGCCGTTCGTGTAAAAGAGGTAAAGGCATTGGCAGAGGCACCTTGTTTACTAAACTGTTGAAATACGTCTCCATCTTCTTTTTCAAATAGCTTATGCTCAAGAAAATGCGCGATGCCATCTGGTACCTTTGCATAGTCTTCTTTTCCTAGTGGAATAAAACGATTATCAATCGAACCATATTTCGTTGTGAAAGTCGCAAAAGATTTATTGAATCCTTTCTTTGGTAAAATAAATACTTCAAGTCCGTTCGTCATTTTTTCATGGAATATATCTTCTTGAAGTTGTTCAAATGTTATTTTCTCCATAATTTACACCTCCGTTCCTTTCATGAAATAAATGGTATCTAATTCAACCTTTTGGGCAACTGATACAATTTCCTCTTTAGTAATTGCTTCTGTTTTTTTCAGCCATTCTTCCAAAGAAACTGCATAACCAGAAACAACATTATGGTAAAGTATTTCTACGAGACCGCGAGCTGAATCAACTGTTTCTAATAGTTGATTTTTGATTACAGCTTTTGTTTGAGATAATTCCTCATCAGTGAAATTCCCCTGTTTCATATCATTCATTTGCTCGTGAATAATGTTAACAGCCTGATCATAATTGGCTGATTCAATGCCCGACATTACCATTAGCAAACCTTTATGGCTTTCTAGACGAGATGCCGCATAATATGCCAAACTCGCTTTCTCTCTGACATTTATAAAAAGTTTCGAATGTGAAAAGCCACCGAATATTCCATTAAAGACTTGTAAAGCATAATATTCGGGGTCTCCATATACAATATGCGTGCGATATCCGATATTTAATTTCCCCTGTTTAACATCCATTTCCTCTATCTTTTCCTTCACTTCGCTTACCTTTTTCTGCTCACTTTTCATTCTTACAGGCTCACGGTTAGGAAGCTTAAAATGCTGATCGATTAGCTTATGAACTTCTACTTCATTAGTATCGCCTATTACATAAACATCCATTTCATCTTCTAAAAGTGCTTTTTTATAATAACTATACAATGATTCTTTTGTAATGCTGCCTAATGACTCGACATCACCCGATGCATCAATACCATATGGTTCATCATCACACATAACTTCCACCAGGCGAGTCGTTGCATACCTCATTTTGTCATCATAAATGGATTGAATTCTCTGTTGAAGCGATCTTTTTTCATTATTAAACGTCGCTACATCAAAACTTTCGCCATCCTTGTTAGGATTAAATAGAACATCTGCTAAGAAGGCAATTCCTTTTTCTAATAAAGGCTCAGAATTATGAAGGAATTTTTCATTGGCTATTTCAAGAACAAAACTAATGATTTGATATTCCCCTTTTTTGGCAACATCTACATAAAAGCTCGCTCCGTATAATTCATCCAAATACGAACGTAATAATGGTGTCGATTTGTATGTAGCTGTATTACTTTGTAATATATACGGAAGCAATGAACGATATGTCGCTGTTTCATGTTTAAGCGGTGCTTTCATTTTTAGTACAAGTGTATTCGTTTTGTATTGAGCTGTTTTAACGATATGCACGGAATAGCCAGGGTTTTTCTTTATTGTGTCAAGAGAGATTCCCATTAAATAGTCCTCCTCATTCATTTTTTATCTTTATATTGTTTGTTAGTTTAAGTGCTTTTAAACCTGTTAGACGAAATTGACCGCATACGATTTTTCTTCAATAACTTTTCTCTTCTTCTAAAATATACCTTGAATAAGAAAATTCATGCAAGTAACATGTTTTTTTATATTTATTTTTAAGCTTTTATACTATTTTTATTAATGGCTCCCATAAACTTTCCTGTAGATTGCAGCGAGAGGCGTTCGCTTTCCACGGGCGGTCCGGGAGCCTCCTCGGTGCAATGCGCCTGTGGGCTCTCCCTTTGACTCGCTTTTCTAAGCGAGAGTCTCACGCCTTCCTCTTCAATCAACAAAGTGCTAAAATCAACAACAAGCTTTAACATTGCCTTATTAATAATAGAAACAGCTACCAAGGATTAGGTACTTGATACGGATATTTAAAATATGTTAATGACATAAAGTACTATGATCAATAAAAAAAACCAGTCACATTTATTAATGTGACTGGGGTTCAATTAATTATTATCTTTTTCCTTTAATATAAGGCAGACCTGATGCTTTCGGAGCGTCTGCACGTCCGATAAATCCAGTTAATGCAATAACGGTTAACACATATGGAGCTATCAATAAATAGACAGCTGGGATATCTTTAAAAAATGGCAAACTAGCTCCAACAATACTTAAACTTTGAGCTAAACCAAAGAATAGTCCTGCTCCCATTGCGCCAATTGGATGCCATTTACCGAAGATCATCGCAGCAATTGCCATAAACCCTTGGCCATTTATGGTCGTATGGCTGAATTCATTGGATACTGTCATGGCATGGACTGCTCCGCCGATTCCAGCAAATGCACCTGATAAAAGGACACCTGCGTAACGAATTTTTGCGACATTAACCCCCATAGTATCTGCAGCCATTGGATGCTCTCCAACAGCCCGAATACGTAATCCAAATGGTGTTTTAAATATTACATACCAAACAATAATTGCTAAAATAATCGCAATATAGGAGATATAATACCCGTTTGAGAAAAATATTTTACCGATAAACGGAATATCGCTTAAGAATTTGATATCAACACGATCAAAATTTTCTGTAACCATGTCTGTTTGGCCTTTTCCATAAAGTTTTTTAACTAAGAAAAGGGTAAGGCCAATAGCTAATAAATTAATAGCAACCCCACTGACCGTTTGATCAGCGCGAAACGTAATCGATGCTACAGCATGCAAGAGGGAAAAAATTGTTCCTGCAACCATAGCGACTAGCACAGCGACCCAAGGGGTAGCAGCTCCAAATACATCAGCAAATGTCAGGTTAAACACAATACCTGTAAATGCACCAATTACCATTAAACCTTCTAAACCAATATTGACAACACCTGAACGTTCTGAAAACACACCGCCAAGCGCAGTGAAGATAAGTGGAGCTGCTAGACCAATCATCGATGGAACAATAATTTGCAGTACTTGATAAAAATCCACTTATTTCACCCCCTTTTTATTAATTCGGTTTAAGATCCAGCGAATGAAATAGCTAGATGCAACAAAGAAGACGATCAAAGCAATGACGATGTCTACGATCTCGTTTGGAATCGGCGTCTCAACGGGTATATTCAGGGCTCCTGCTTTTAAACCACCGAATAAAAATGCAGCTAGTACAACTCCTATTGCTGTATTAGCACCTAAAAGGGCAACAGCAATTCCATCAAAACCAATTCCGGTAAATCCGCTTTTAATCGAAGCATAACCAAATGTGCCGAGTCCTTCCATTGCACCAGCAAATCCAGCAAATACTCCTGATATAACCATTGACATCATAATGTTCCGGTTTACATTCATTCCAGCATATTCAGATGCATGTTGGTTAAAACCAACTGCTTTCAGTTCAAATCCAGTTGTCGTTTTCTCAAGAATAAACCACATAATGATAGCACAGATTATCGCAACAATGATTCCCCAGTGAAGGCGGGATCCATCCGTTAATCCAGATAATAACGGCGACCTTAGTGTTGCTGTTTCAAAGATATTATTTGTCTTGTCTAATTTATCAGTTAACACATAGGAAATAATATAATTGGTCACATGAAGAGCCGTGTAATTTAACATAATCGATACAATTACTTCATGTACTCTGAATTTGGCTTTTAATAAACCAGGTATAAATGCCCATACAGCTCCTGCTAATCCACCAGCAAGAATAGCAAGCGGCAAATGAATCAGCATCGGTAGTTCAAAAGTTATTCCCACCCAAACAGCTGCCAACCAACCGACAATAAGCTGACCTTCAACACCAATGTTGAATAGACCTGTTCTAAAAGCAAATGCTACAGCTAAACCAGCAAGAATGTACGGTGTAACTGTTCGGATCGCTTCCCCGAGAAAATATGAATCACCAAATATCCCAAAGAATAAGGCCATATATGCGTCAACTGGATTATATCCACTAACAAGCATGATGATAGCTCCTGCTAATAAGCCTAGCACAACCGATAAAACGGGTATTAATAAACCAAACATTTTTTTAACCACGAGATTTGTCACCTGCTTCCATACGCTTGCTTCCTGCCATCATCAATCCTAGCTCTTGCTCAGTTGTTTCTCTTGGGTTGACGATAGCAACAATTTCTCCTTCATAAATAACAGCA
Organism: Bacillus cihuensis; assembly: GCF_000504145.1. Lineage (NCBI taxonomy): Bacteria > Bacillati > Bacillota > Bacilli > Caryophanales > Bacillaceae > Bacillus > Bacillus cihuensis. The sequence continues at coordinate 71,452 of NZ_KI632497.1, forward strand.
ACTCGATCACTAACATTCAAGATTTCGTCAAGTTCAAATGAAATAAGTAAAACAGCTTTCCCATTATCCCGTTGTTCGATTAAACGTTTATGAATGAACTCAATCGCGCCAACATCAAGACCACGTGTCGGTTGTGCAGCAATCAATAAATCAGGATTACGGTCTACTTCACGTCCGATGATCGCTTTTTGCTGATTACCACCTGATAGTGCACGAGCAGGTGTATATTCGCTTGGAGTTCTAACATCGTATTCCGCGATAATATTTCTGGCTTGATCATAAATCTTCGAATAATTTAAGACTCCAGTTTTAGAAAACGGCTTTTGATAATACGTTTGTAAGACGATATTTTCACCAATGCTATAATCCAAGACTAAACCATGTTTATGACGATCCTCCGGAATATGTCCTACACCAGATTCACTGATTTTTCTCGGTTTTAAATTTTGAATGTTTTTACCGTTTATTTTAATCGAACCATTAATCGTTTTTTTCAATCCAGTAATCGCTTCGATTAACTCTGTTTGTCCATTGCCATCAATCCCAGCAATTCCGACAATTTCACCAGCTCTAACAGCGAGATTTAACTGGTTTACTACTTGAATGCCACGGGCATCCTTCACACTAATCCCATCAATATCTAAAACAACATCTGTTGGAACACTTTCTTTTTTCTCTGTTTTAAATACAACATCTCTTCCAACCATCAGACTTGCTAAAGAGTTCGGATCTGATTCACTAACATTTACTGTGCCAATTCCTACGCCTTTTCGCATAACAGTAACTCGATCACAAACTTCCATAATTTCCTTCAATTTATGCGTGATCAGAATAATCGATTTCCCTTCGTTCACAAGAGATTTCATAATCAACATTAATTCTTTGATTTCTTGTGGTGTCAGTACAGCTGTGGGCTCATCAAAAATCAAGATTTCAGCTCCGCGATACAACGTTTTTAAGATTTCAACACGCTGCTGCATTCCTACTGAAATATCTTTAATTTTTGCATCAGGATCGACACTAAGTTGATATTTCTCAGAAAGCTCTCTTACCTTTTTACTGGCATCCTTTATATTAATTTTTCCAGCCTTTGAAGGTTCTTTACCAAGAATAATATTTTCTGTGACAGTGAAAGGATCCACAAGCATGAAATGTTGGTGCACCATCCCGATTCCTAATTCGTTGGCAATGTTAGGATTTGTAATTTTCACTGGCTTGCCATTTACACGAATTTCTCCTTTTTCCGGCTGGTAAAGACCGAAAAGAACGTTCATTAACGTTGTTTTCCCTGCTCCATTTTCCCCAAGTAAAGCATGTATTTCTCCTTTTTTTACTTGTAGTGTTACATTATCATTTGCAACTATGCCCGGGAACTCTTTACGAATATTGAGCATCTCAATTACATATTCCACGTGTAATCAACTCCTATAATTAAGTAAAACTTTAAAACTGATCCCCTGACATTCGCTTCTGGATGACTTAATCCATAATGCGAAGCGACGTCTCCTTTATCATCTGCCCATTTACTTACGTATTACGAGTAATGGAGCATTTTCCAATGGAATCAATTGGTTCAGGTGTTCAAGTAGTTTCCCACAGTCCACCCAAACAAGACTATCGCAGGTTAAAGTGATACTTCAATGGGTGGGGGTTTTCTTCAGCCCCCACTGATTGTTAGTTGAACCAATCGGGCTTTTACGGGCAGTTAACCCCCACCTCCGCTTCCTCGATTCCTCTAAGCCTTGAGGTGGGGGTTTTACAGCCCTTTATTACTGGATAAAAGTGATTTTTTATAAAGATGTAGATAAAAAGGATTACGTCTACGATCTTTACTTTAGAAAAAATCAAATGAAAAACTATGAATAATCATAGCTTTTCCTTCACTTTTTTCTAAATACACTAAATTAAATCCCCATAAAAAGAAGGAATAAAAGGCAAAGTGCTTGCCCCTTTTATTCCTTCTTCCTTTAGTTCTATATTAGAATCCCATTGCTTCGTATTCTGCCTTAGTCTTAGGAACTTCAATTTCACCAGCTTTGATTTTAGTAATATATTCATCAACAGCTTTTAAAGCCTCTTCAGATACATGGTCTGTATGCTCAGAAATTGCAATAGCGTTTTCTTCAAGACCATATTCAACGTTTTCTCCACCTGGGAATTCACCGTTCATCGCTTTGTTAGATAAATCTTGAACAGCGACGTCAACACGTTTAACCATTGAAGTTAACGTTATGTTTTCTTTTTTACCATTAACTTCAACTGCACCTTCATCATACTGGTCACGGTCAACACCGATTACATAAATTTCTTTGCTAGGATCTTGCTTCTTTAAATCTGTAGCAGCTTTAAATACACCTTTACCTGTTCCTCCAGCTGCATGATAAATAATATCTGCACCAGAAGAATATAAAGTATTCGCAATAGCTTGTCCTTTTTCAGGAGCACCGAAGTTTCCTGCATATTGAATAATCACTTCAGCTTTAGGATTTACTGTTTTCACACCAGCAATAAATCCTGATTCGAACTTCTTAATCAATTCACTGTCCATTCCACCGACAAAACCAACCTTATTTGTTTTTGTTGTTTTTCCGGCAATTACCCCTACAAGGAATGAACCAACATGTTCTTTAAATGTGATACTTGCGACATTATCCCCTTTGGAAACGGCATCAATAATAGCAAAATTGGTATCTTTGCGTTGTGCAGCCACTTCTTCAATCGAATTTTGTAGTAAGTAACCAACACCGAATACTAAGTTATAGTTTTGACGGGCTAATTGAGTTAAGTTCGTATTATAATCTGCATCTGATTTAGATTGAAGGTACGTGTATCCTTCTTTCTCAGTTAAGTTATTTTCTTTACCGAATGCTTGCAGGCCTTCCCAAGAAGATTGGTTGAAAGATCTATCATCAACACCGCCAATATCCGTTACCATAGCAACTTTAAATTTGTCGCTTTCTTTTTTAGCCCCTTCATCCTTTTTGCCATCATCTGAGCCACATGCAGCCAAGATTGTTCCAGCAGCAAGTACTAGTGACATCATTAACCCCATTTTACGCTTTTTCAAGGTTTGTACCCCCTAAATTTAATTGACGCTTAGTAGAGATGCATCCAACGACAGATTGTCCTTCGTTTCAATGCTTGTAAAAAAATTAAATTCGTTTACGAAGCACATGAAAGCTAAACACATCCGCTTTAAAATAATTGACCGAATAAAGGATTGGTTCGTCCATATCATCGAAGTGCATTTGTTTTAAAACAAGTAATGCAGCTTCAGGTTCACATTCTAGAATCGGAGAAACTTTTTCATGATAACCAATCGGCTCAATTTGAGCGACCGCATGAGTAATTGTACGGTTGGATTCTCTTTCAAGAATATGAAAAATCGATTCTTCACTGTACGAGAAGTTCTCCTTAAGAATACTAGCCGGAATCTTATCAATACAATAGACGACAGGCTTACCATTTGCAGTTCTCACTCTTTCAATCACTACAATTTCCTCGTCACAGGAACAAGAAAAACGGCGGATATCGTCTTCGGTCGGTTCCAGGGTTGTCGAGCTCAAGAAAATAGTTCCTGGTTTCATCCCTGCTTGTTTAATCATATTTGTAACACTATTAAGCTGCTCAATTCCAGAGCTAAACACTGGTTTGGCATGCACAAATGTCCCGACCCCGTGCCTTCGGATTATTACGTTTTCTTCTTCAAGAATTCGTAATGCTTCACGTAAAGTAGCTCTACTTACGCCGAGTTTCTTCGCAAGATCAAATTCTGAAGGTAATTTCTCTTTCTCTTTATATGTACCCTCTTCAATATCCTGCTTGAGGTGATCGATTACTTGTAAGTATAAATGTCGATGATCAGACTTAATAGACATGCAGGTTCCTCCAACTTATTTTCTTCAGACTTCAGACCTCTGAGGTATAATCATTCCTACTAATCCAAAATACTATACCATTTTTCCTATTATAAATAAATAGAGATTTGCAATTTGTCGAAAAATAACGACTAGGGCATTATTCCCTTTTCAGAAATTTCAAAGCTTCAGAAATTTGAGAAATAAACCTTTTGAATAGTTATACATATACCCTTTACGCCTTGTAGTGGTAAAGATGTATAATCCGCTTAACTTTCGTTATATTACAACACAATAATAATCCCCTAAACGAATAACTGAATTTTACCAATGATCTATCATTTATATTTATTCATTATTACCGACTGAATTAACTCTCTTTTATTAACTTAATCTTTTTCCTTAAACATTCGTTTGTATTGTATCATGTTAGATTATATTAGAATTTTTTAGTAAAAATTACATATTATTCGCTCGTTTCGTTCCATAATTTCTATTAAAAATTTTGTTCAGCATACTAATTAAGTTTTATGAGGTATAATAATATCGATAAGCTTTGGAAGGATGATTAGATGGTAATTACAGAATATAGTATTGAAAAACTTAAAGATCCATTTGGGATATTAACTGGGGAGCGATATGAGGTATTCCTAGATATTACTGTTCCTGAAGATGATGAACTATACACTGAAGCAGGAATTTACATCCGAATATTATATAAGGTAGAAGATCATCAAACAGAAATGATTAAATATGATCTTCTTGATAGAGGATCAGATAAAATTCTGGACTTCGAATTGGAAGATGAAGAGATTAAGGCTGTTCAAGCCTTTTGTATAGAACACTTAGATGAAGCTTTATAGTTCATAAAACTACTTCCAAAAGAAGATAGCCCCATATTGTATATACAGCAAAGATGTAACATCCACATTTTACTGTATTTCCAATATGAGGCTTTTTCTTCATTTTTTTGGACAGATTTCTTTAACACGACCATTATTCATTAAAGTGAAATTGGATGTTAATAAGGTGAAACCATCCACTGGATAATATTTCATTCTTCACCCCATTTAATTCCCTATCGCCACTTATGAGAGGTGTGCTTCGTTAGAAGAGTCTTTTGCGATTAAAACAACTCTTGGTTTACTACCTTCATAAGGTCCAACTATCCCTCGTGCTTCCATCTCATCGATCAATCGAGCAGCTCGAGTATAGCCGATTCGGAAACGTCTTTGCAACATGGAAACTGATGCTGTCTGCATTTCCACAATAAGAGATACGGCATCTTCATATAAACTATCTTCCACTTCACCTGTTGTTTCTATAATTTCATCAGGTATCATTTCTTCATTATACTGTGCTTTTTGTTGAGAGATCACATAATTTACGACATCTTCCACCTCATGATCAGATAGAAAAGCGCCTTGAACACGAATCGGTTTTGATGCACCAACTGGTAGAAACAGCATATCACCTCTACCTAATAGTTTTTCTGCTCCCCCCATATCAAGAATAGTTCGTGAATCGGTCATTGAGGAAACACTAAAGGCAATTCTTGATGGGATATTGGCTTTAATAATCCCTGTAATAACATCGACAGAAGGTCTTTGTGTTGCAATAATCAAATGAATCCCTGCAGCCCTCGCCATCTGAGCGAGCCTTGTAATCGCATCTTCCACATCAGAAGAAGCAACCATCATTAAGTCCGCTAGTTCATCGACAATGACAACAATGTATGGCAATAAAGGTTGTTTATCTTCTTCTTCCTCATTCAAGTGATTGATATATTCATTATATCCCTCAATATTTCTAGTTCCAGTATGAGAGAATAACTCATAGCGTCGTTCCATCTCACTTACAACCTTCTTTAAAGCTTGTGAAGCTTTTTTAGGATCAGTAACTACCGGAGCAAGTAAATGAGGAATGCCGTTATACACATTCAATTCAACCATTTTCGGATCAATCATCATCATTTTTACTTCATGTGGCTTTGCTCTCATTAAGATGCTCGTAATGATTCCATTAATACAAACGGATTTACCACTTCCGGTTGCACCAGCGACAAGTAAATGCGGCATCTTATTTAGCTCTGCCTTTACTGCTTCCCCTGAAATATTCCGCCCTAAAGCAACTTGAAGTTTAGATTCTTCCTTATCAAACTCCTTCGCTTCCAGGACTTCACGCAAGGAAACCATAGCAATTTCGGAATTTGGCACTTCTATTCCAATGGCTGATTTCCCTGGAATTGGTGCTTCAATTCGAATATCCTTAGCAGCTAACGCAAGTGCTAGATCATCTGACAATGAAACGATTTTACTTACCTTCACACCAACATCTGGGTGAATCTCATATTTGGTAACAGCTGGACCTAGATGAACTTGAGTTACTTTGGCTTTTACACCAAAACTTAAAAATGTCCGCTCTAGTTTTGCTGCATTTTCATGAATTAATTCATATTCTCCACTTTGATCAGTCTTTTTTGGTTGATTCAAAATTGAAAGTGATGGAAGATTGTATTCCTTGTTCTCCACTTCGGTAAATGTCATTGGAGGGACAATATCTCCTTCTTCTTCCAACACACCTTCAGTAGCTTCCGACTGCTTTTTCATTGCAATAGATTCACTTGGTTCAGAATCGTCACCTTCGCCGTATGCCGTATCCGCAAAATTGGAAATTAAACGCTTTTGAGGCGAGATAATTTCGATTTCTCCTATTTCCTCTTGAGGTTCTTTGCTTTCTTCTTGTTGTTCTTTTTCTACGTTAAGCTCTTTCTGCTGCTGTTTACGTTCCTTTTTCTCCTGTTTCCATGTCTTCATATCATCTTTAAAAGCTGACCACTGCTCATGCGCAAACTTGGAAAAAGAGGCAAATATTTTACCAAGAGTGTCTCCTAAAGTTTTGCCCGTCAATAAAATAATACCAATAATAATGAAAATAAATGCAGCGATTTTTGAGCCTGCTGCATCAAATAAAAAATATGAGATCGCAAACAAAATAGCCCCAATCATTCCTCCACCCAAATCATGCGTGCTTGTCTTTCCATTTACCTCCATCCAAAATAAATCCCACGTATTTTGAATGACGCTCGGCTTTTGAAAAGGACCACCATCTGCTAATAAGGTAAATAGTTTAACATGACTAAGTAGAAGTATATTCATGACAATTAAATAGAAGCCGACTAATTGCCGCTGTAATAAAAATGGCACCGATCTTTTCACCATTAAATAGAGTCCGATAGCTATTAGTCCGAGTAAGAGCAGAATATACCATTCACCCATAAAGAAACGAACCAAAAAGACAATCGCCTTGCCCACTGCACCAAGTTCAGCAATGGCGATTGCAGATAGCCCAAGAAGACTTAAGCCAATCAGTTCATATTTCATCGTTTTTTTAAAATCTGCTGTCCCTTTTGATTTTCTGCGTTTTTTCTTCGCCATTTTATCACCTTAATTTTCCTGCATTTTATGTACACTGAATGAATAAAGCAGCCATGAGGCTGCTTATTCACAAGTAGTTTTAGTATAGCATAAAATAACTAACATGGACGTTTTTTCTAACTACGAAAGCTTTGTTTAATAGATAGAATGCTACCTGGCTCAATACCTTTTACTAAATAATGCGCAGGGTCTGTACTTATAATTCTTTCTACTCGATACGAATATGGATCAGATTGTTCAGCGATAATTGGGATTCCGTCAAAATTTAGAAAATGAATATTTGCATGCGCCTCAGGATTACCTGGGAAAATGTATTCCTCTGGTACAATCGTATACAACGTCATTGCAGCATGCCCTCCTCATTCTCTTGATCGAGATTGGTCTGATCAATTAACTCATTTAATTTCCTCATCGCTTGACCAACTCCTCCAACTTCATCAATGACTCCGTAATCGACAGCCTCTTGGCCGACTACGTTTGTTCCAATATCCCGTGTCAAATTTCCTTTTGCAAACATAAGGTTTTTAAATTGTTCTTCTGTAACATTAGAATGCTTTGTTACAAAATTAATCACACGATCTTGCATCTTATCTAAGTATTCAAATGTTTGCGGGACCCCAATGACAAGACCTGTTAAACGAATTGGATGAATGGTCATTGTCGCAGTTTCAGCAATAAATGAATGATCACAAGAAACTGCAATTGGCACACCAATCGAATGCCCACCACCTAGCACAATAGAAACAGATGGCTTTGATAATGAACCGAGCATTTCCGCAATGGCTAAACCAGCTTCCACATCTCCACCGACCGTGTTTAAAATAACAAGTAATCCTTCGATGTTCGGATTTTGTTCTATTGCAACGATTTGCGGAATCACATGCTCATATTTCGTCGTTTTATTTTGCGGTGGTAGCTGCATATGACCTTCGATTTGACCTACAATTGTTAAACAATGTATTTTTGAATCTTTGGACATCTGCGGAACATTCGTTTGGCCAAGCTGTTGAATTTTTTCTATTAGTGTTGATCCTTTCTCTTCTTCTCGCCCTTCATCAGGATTTTCCATTTTTCCTTGATCCAATCTACCCATCCCCTTTCAGAATATGAATAGAGTTAGTATGGACTAAGCTTGTATGGTTCATTCTTTATGAAGATATCTAAGATAAAAGTAAGAGGCGGTCCTAAATAAAAGGATCTAAACCCACAGCTACTATATACCGTTAAAACGACTCGTAAATGACACAATAAACGGAGTATAGTTTGTGAGTTCAGACCCTTAAAGGACAGCCTTAGCCCTTGATTATTTAATTTCTAGTGAATGTAATACAAATGGTTTTGTGTTATACTTTTGATCCGGATTTTTCGGGATCACTTCACCTTTATACAAAATTTTACCTGTATTAAGTTCGGCGATAAATAATTGCGGCCGCAGGTTTGCCGTTTTATTTATTTCAAAATCACTCGTCCCAAGAACGTACACTCGATCATTTTTAATAACAAGTGGGAATGCTCCTGCCCAATCACTATTATGAATTAAGAAAGTTTCATCATTTGTTATGGATTGGTTTCTGATATCAAATGTTGTTACATGCATGCCTTTCGCATCTTGATTGATTATATACAACTTATCTCCAAATAAATAATTTTGACTTGTCACAACACGATTTGCTAATGTTTCAGGCAACTGAATCGTTTCTAATTGATTTTTTTCATAAACATATTCAAATATCACTGGTTTTTCAGTATTATTCACTAATGCCCCACTTTGACTACTAGCATCAGAGCGCTTAATGAAAACAATAGATTTTCTTGGCTGTAATGGGGTGTTTTCCATTGTATCAATAACATCGTATCCCATTTTCATTTGTTCAGGAGTGATAATTACTTCATCATTAAGTAACTTTTGGTTTGCAAGATCAAATGTATATAGATGAACCTCCGACTGTTCTTCATCATTAATATACAGATAATTTTTCGTAACCACTTTTAATTTCGAATGAATAAGTTGAACGTCTAGAACGTGCAAACCATTAGATGTTTCACCAGGAATAGCATGCTCAAAAGATATTTCCTTATTAGAAGCCAAATCCAATAATCCAATATTAAACATGAATTTATTAGCACTTTCAAATTTGTAAACCGCCTCTGCATAGGCGATAAAATCTTCATCTTGATAAAAAGAGTAGATATTTTGTTTCCCACGCATAAATGAACGATGTTTTTTCTTAAGTTCTGCAATTTTGGGTTCATTATTTCCAGTTAGTCGATCCATAAACGATTGCTGGCTCTGATAGATTGTTTCATTAGACGTAATCGTAACATTACTACTTATATCATCTTTTTCAACAGTACCTTTTAAACGAACATTTTTAATTTCACTTTCATGACCCTCTAATGTTTTTATTGAGTAATTTGGAAAATCATTAGCACTAACCATCTTTTTTCCATAATAAGTCCCAATAATCACGATCGACATACAAACGAGAATAATACTGGTGATATACCTTTTCATAGTCATTCCCCCCTTAAACTAATACCCGTTTTGATATTAGCCAATTTCCGATTACGATAGAAGCAGCTGTTATTAAAATTCCAAGTACTAGGAAAATTGCAAAAATTTCTTCGCTATATAAAACAGAATACGTTTCGTTAGAAAGGATAAATAGTGGTGATAGATATAACAAAACCGCTGCAATTATATATAGAATTCCGAACACAATCCCTTTTAGCCGAAAGCTTCTTTCAAACAGAATTGAGGTAAAGAGAACAAACACAAACATCATGCCAATTCCATATGAGATTAGAAAATCACTGAAATATGGCGGCAAAATAATTCCTAACATGACATTAGACTGCAGAATAGATGAAACATCCATGCTCGTCTGTAAAAAATTATCTTGAATGAGTGATTCAAATAATGTATTTTCAAGTGGTAATATGATTAATTGAAATGCTAGTAAACCAATAATGAATAGCAAAATTGCTGAAGCCTTAGAAAAATATAATGAAATTCTAGCGGTTGGTAACATTAATAACCGATAGGCAAATGTATTTTTGCCAAACCAATCACGATACCAAATCATTAAGCAATAAAAGAGTAAGGCAATAATACATAACGCAATAGGACCAACAAACCAAAGAGTTGATGCGAAGTGAGCGAAAGTAAAACCACCGTAATCATGCAAGTATGCCTGCTCAGACAAATTCTGTTCACCCATCACTTCATGGGCTTGATCCATTTTGCTTTTTGCAATAACAATGACACCGATAAATTGACTAAGCAGCGTTATAATCAACAACGTCAGATAAATTTTTATAAAACGATTGATTTCAAAATTGACTAACTTGATGTAGCTTTTCATCCTATATACACCTCTCTCATCACGTCAACAACGGATTTTCCTTCTTCCTGACGCATTTGTTCGGTATTAAATTCTTTTAATACGATTCCGTTATCTAATAAAATGACTTTATCGATTAAATGCTCTATATCGTTAATTTCATGGGTAGTGATGATGACTCCCCGGTCTTCTATTAAATGACTTGTGAACACTTCTGTGATTTGTTCCCGACTAAAGATGTCGATCCCTGAGAATGGTTCATCCATTAAAATATAGTCTACATCAATCGCCAATCCCATCAGTAAATTGATTTTGGCAGTGTTCCCTTTCGATAATTCTGAAATACGCGTTTTTTCATCCAGTTTAAAAAATGTAAGGAGTTCAGTCGCTCGCTCTTGATTCCATTTTTTATAAAAATCTTGCATGAATTGCATTGCTTGTTTAATCGTCATTTGTGGAAGCATCGTAATCGCATCCGGAATAAATGCTACTTTTTCATACGTATTCTTATTGATTGTTTCTCCATCAATTAATATGCTCCCTTTATTGATTGGAGTCAGGCCCATAATTGCCTTTAATGTAGTCGTTTTTCCGACTCCATTTATTCCGATTAAGCATGTAATTTCGCCCTTATTAGCAGTGAATGAAACACCATCAAGTACTTTTTTTCGACCGAATTTTTTTGTGAGCTGATTGACTTCAATCATTTACAGTACCTCCTTACTGCTTTCTTGTGAATATTTTTCCTGCACGATATGAAGGAGCTCATCGATTGAGATATTTAACGGCCGAATAGATTGCATAAACGAATCAACCGCCGCTACAATTAATTCCTCTCTTACACCATGTAAGATATTTTCATTTGTTGTAATTTTACTAGGATAATTCCGCTCAGTTGTAATCAAACCTTGTTCCTCCATTTCTTTATACGCCTTTTGAGCCGTATTCGGGTTTATTTTCAACATGGCTGCAAGTTCTCTCCTAGATGGAATTTCTTGTCCTGCCATCAGATTTCCATTTGCAATTTGTTCCTTAAAATATCGAACAACCTGTATATATACAGGATCACGATTGTTAAAAGTAACATTCATAAAACCATCTCCTATTAGAACTACTTAATTAGTGTATGTATTATCTGGTTCATACACTTCTTATATGTACTATACACGTAGTACGCTTTTTCTGTCAATAGCGTTTTGTTCACCACTATATCAAGACATAAAACATGGCTCTTTTCGTAAAGATTGTTGATATAAGCAAGTAACTAATGCGAGCAGATGTTGGTTGTAGTTGATATGCGAGATTCCTGCTTAGAGAAACGTGTTGAGGGAGAACCCGAAAGTCGAAGCACTGAGGAGGCTTCTGAGACCGCACGCTTAAAAGCATGTAACTGTAACGGAAATTGCCAGGATAGTATTGTAAATATAGTTTAAAAGTTGGAAGTAGTAGTTACAAATATTAAATGCTCCTTATAAAGGCGTTTCTTTAATATGTATGTCACAGGTTTCAAATAAACATTACCTTTTTTAATTGCTGCATCTTTATATAATATTATTCAGATTTAATTCGAATGTAGTTTCATGATTTGGAGGATAACACTCTTTGTCACCCCGCTGAGCTATTAATAAATACAGAAACGATTCTCAATTTCGAGAATCGCTCTTCGTTTTTCATATATCACAATTTCATGATATAGTAAGATTTTTCCTTAATCAATTTAACTGCCGCTTTAATTGTTCCTTCAAGCATTTCCTAGAGCGAAAAATCCATGTTTTAATTGTGCCTGTTTTTATAGCCATTTGTTGTGATATCTCTTCTTCTTTTAAGCCATGGAAGGATTTTAGAACAAATACTTTTCTCTTATCTGGGTCCCAACCGTTAATTTGTAAATGGACAGCTTCTATTAGTTCCATTAATTCTGCTTTTTGTTCTATTGATTGGTTTAAAAATTCAACGAAGTTTTCGGTATCCTCAATTGGACAAATCGAGTTTCGTTTTTCTTTCCTCAAACAATCAATGGCCGTTCTTTTAGCAATAACAGTCAGCCATGCGCCTATTTTTTCAGAATCTATGATTGTTTCCATTTTACTAAAGGCTTTAATAAAAGTTTCTTGAACGATGTCCTCTGCAAGAAAAGCATCTTTCGTCATTTGATAGACAATTCGATTTAGCTTTTTAGAATATTGCTGATACAATGCAGCAAAATGATCATCTAGATCGTTAGTCATCTGCCTCATCCAATCTTTACGTTATTTTCTGAAATATTCCGTAACAAATTCAGGAATTTTATTATTGATAAAATCCATAACCTCAACATAATTACCATTTTCATAAACAAACAATATGACATATTCACCATCACTAAACCATTTACTGTTTTCCAAAACCAGTCCAATATCCTGCTTATCTTCTACTTTTAACACTGATTTTTTTGATTTAAACTCTTTAATGATTTCATCAGAGCTATATGCATGTAACAAATTCTGATCAATGTCTTTACGTGGAGCTATCCAAACCTGGTAAATATCATTTGCTGTGACTCTTGAGCTTTCTAGCAGATTATTTTGTTTGAGCCAACTTTCGAAATTTTCATAGTCAGGCATCCATTCAATATAAAGACGTTTATCATTATTAAGTAATAGTTCTATGCCGGAATAACCTCTTGATTCATCGATCATTTCTTCATATGTCTCAGAGAGCAAATCCAGTCTTAAAGCTGCTATACTATCAAGAATTTGTTTATGATCCGTTATGGAAACACCTTTATTTACCGGCCCATTAGAAGTAACTGTAATTTTATCAACCTTTGACTCATCTAAGGCCAATATTGGATAAGTCAATTCTTTATATTCTTTAGATTCATAGATTGGTTTTATAAGATGGGTTAAAGAATTATTTTTAGGCAAATTGTATTGGCGAGCTAATTTCTTACCATTCTTTAACTCGTAATAGAAAAAGATATCATCGTAATACTTCTTTCCTATCTCCTGCTCGACATCTTCTTTAATAAGTGCCTTATGTAGTGTTAGGAGATTTTGAATGTTTTCCTTTTCCCTTAAGTATCTTACTTGACCTAACGCGTCAGCATCCCTATATCCATAAATACTATTACCTATATACACTTGTTTGATCTCACTGTATGCTGGAACCTTCTTTTCAAATCCAGTAAAATCGAATTGAAACAATAACATTAATAATCCGGCTAATCCTGCGAAGTAGAGATATCTTTTATATTCTCCAAACACCCTCCATGTTTTCTCGATAATCATTTTCGCTCCGAAATACCCAAGCAAGGATCCTGCAATATATCCAAAAACAAGCCAGCCTGTACTATTTTGCATTTCCCCAAAATACATTCCACAGATAAGCATGACACCTATTGCCATACCATAGATAAAAATCGGTTTAATACCACGAAACGCAATTGCACTCGAGGCTGCTTCTATGTGCCGCTTGTTATACAACCATAGTGATGCAAAATAAAGTAAAACGATTAATCCACTGAATAGAAGAGCAGCAGAGATACTCATAGCACGATGTTCAAAATACGAACCATACAAGATTGGAGAATAAGTTTCTACCTTCGAATTGAGATAATACTCGTACGAAAATCCATGTAAAAAATACTTAACGTTAAAGGCCGCTAACACTACAATTCCAGTCGGAAATAACAAGAGAATATATGTGAAAATTCCTTGAAGAATGGCCATACCGGTAACCATTCCTACAAAAACAGAACAAAAGAAAATAAACATAGTAAATAACCATGTAATTCCTGTCCAAATTAGAACTTCTTCTATTGAAATAAACATACCTACATCAAGTACACTTCTTAAAATTAAAACAGAGCAAGAAATAATAAGAACAGGGATCGTTAAAAAAGCAACTCCCATTCCTACATAGTGATTAAATACCACTTTTCTACTCATGGGTAGGCTATGTAGAAAATCAGCTGAATCTTTTAAATGTATATACAAAAATAAAAAGATTGCTAGAAGCACGGGAATAATCAACATTAATCCATACTGAATTTCAAAAGAATAAGAAAATGGATTTTTTATTTCCTTATAATAAATATATTCATCATTTGTATGCATCATCAGCATCTTTAATGGTAGGGCAAAAACTAACCCTAAAAAATAAACTATGCTGACCCAACTCATATTTCGGATGATTTGCATACATATTTCTTTATTAAACCAAAATGTTTTGGATGGCATAGCCGACTTCCCCCATTTCGTATATAAATATTTCTTCCAATGTGAGAGGAAGCATGTCGAAGATGACCGGTTCATACTGCTCAAAGTATGATTTTACCTCGGTCTCATGTCCACGAACAACACACAACCAAACACTACCTCTGCGTTCATAATGAAGGGTTTTCATTTCTCGAAGCCATTCAGCTTGTGGTTCATTTTTAAAAGCAATCTGAATTTTATGGACGTCTGATTTTAAATCATCCAAATCCTTTTCAAGAATAATCCTTCCCTTATGTAGAATCCCTACATGGTCGCAAATATCTTCAACTTCACGTAAATTATGCGAGGAGATTAATACAGTCATTTCTCGTTCAGCAACATCCTGTATCATAATGTTTTTTATTTTTTTCCTCATTACTGGATCTAAGCCATCAAATGGCTCATCCAATATCAGCACATCTGGCATCGTCGAGAACGCTAACCAAAAAGCAGCTTGACGCTTCATTCCTTTTGAAAATTTATGGAGCTTCTTATCCATCTCAATTTCAAAAATATCTTGAAGCTTTTGAAAGCGTTCCTCATTCCAATTAGGAAAAATGGACGAATAAAAGTTAGCCATTTGTCTTAATGTATATTGAGAAAAGAAGTATGGAGTATCTGGCATGAATATAATTTTTTTCTTGATATCAATATTCTCAAATACCGGTGCTCCCTGAATCGAAACTTTCCCCTTATCTTGTTTAAGAATACCTGCTATTATTTTTAATAATGTTGTTTTTCCGGCCCCATTAGAGCCTAATAGACCGTAGATTGAACCTTGTTTCACCTCTAACTCGACTGATTGAACAGCTTCATTTCCTTCATACTTTTTATATACTTTCTGACATTCAATCATTTTTTTGTTCTCCTCCTTTCGACGGCTCCAAATCGTGAATAAGTTTGATCAACTCCTCCGGACTCAATCCAAGGAACATGGCTTCAGAAAGCAATTTTTTTAGCTCTTTTTTTATGATTACTAATTTCTCTGTGTTCTTAACAAGACTAGTTGGATTCACAAAGCTTCCCTTTCCTTTCACCGAGTAAATATATCCTTGTGACTCTAGCTCCCGGTACGCTTTCTGGATTGTGTTAGGATTAATGGTTAACTGCCCTGCCAATGTACGAACGGACGGAAGCTGCTCATCTGGATTCAACACTTCACTAATAATGAGCTCCTTTAACTTATCAACCAATTGTTCGTAAATCGGCTGTCTGCTTCTCATGTCTAATTCAAACAACCAAAATCACCCTCATTCTGTACTGAGTGTACTATATGTATTAGTACACTTAAACTATACATCACCTTTTTGGTAATAACAAGAAAAAATTACTTTATAAGAGAACTCTTCTTTAAGATGGAATTTAACTTGATAAACTTGACTTCTTAACATGTAATTCACTGGCCTTATTTTGAACCAAATTATCACGATCTCTTTACCTAAATGGAGAATCTGACCAATATGAATGATATTCCTCCAATTTAACTTCTATCTCCTATTATCTTAGTTCCCTGTTTAATCCTATCTTCCATTTGTCGATTCCTCATATTAAACAGTACAAATTTTTTCGCTCCCCCAAAAAAACAGCTCTCCTAAAAAAAAGAAAGCAAGTCATTTAAATTCTTACTCACCTAAAGTGTGATTTACTATATCTCCGGTTAATAAAGTGAAACTTCAATTAATGGTTTTTTTTCTCCTCCCACTGATTGTAGTCCCGTTCTACTATACCGCTGAAGATTACAACTGTAAGTTTCACTGTATCTCACCAATCGGGCTTTTACGTCAAAAAGCGAGGCGACTGCTTTAAGGAACGTCTACTAAGATCGCTCACGTCCTGTGAGCAAGACGCCATCACATCCTATGATAGTCCGGAGTTTGCCACAGAGTATTACAGCTTATGACCTTAAGTAAGGCTAGGAGCCGCAACTAGAATAGGCAGTAATCCCCACCTAAGCTTCTTCGATTCCTCTTAGCCTTAAGTTGGGGTCTTACTGCCCGTTAATGTGGGATAAATTATAAAAATCATAATTTAAGTAACAAAAATGCTCCTAGCGACTTCGTCCAGCTAGGAGCATTTTTTTAGTATTAAATTTCCATGATAATCGGCAAGATCATCGGACGTCTCTTCGTTTTCTCAAAAAGGTATTGGTTTAATGAATCACGCATATCTTGCTTCAATACAGCCCAATCAAACGGATGGCTAGTTCTTGCTTTTTGCACAATATTATGAACTAACACCGCTGCTTCGTCCATTAACTTCTCTGATTCACGAACATACACAAAACCGCGAGAAATGATTTCCGGCCCAGCTGCAATTGATTTATCTCCTCTGTTCAATGTTACTACAACAATTAATGTTCCATCTTGTGACAAGAGTCTTCGATCACGGAGTACGATATTACCTACATCCCCCACACCGCTTCCATCAATTAATACATTTCCTGATGTCACTTTACTTGAAAGTCTAATTTGATTAGAGCTAATTTCAACTACATCACCTTTATCTGCGACAACGACATGATCTTTACTTAGACCTGCCCCAATCCCAAGCTTTTGGTGTGCATATAATTGCCGATATTCTCCTCGTACCGGCATTAAGTATTTCGGCTTCATTAAATTTAGCATCATTTTTAGTTCTTCTTGACTGCCATGTCCGGTAACATGAACTATATTACGATTAGATACAACTGTGGCACCAGTACGGTATAACATATCAATCGTTTTAAATAGTGTCACCTCTCCACCTTTTGATGGTGCAATTGCAAGAATCACTGTGTCTTCCCGTTTAATTGAGACATGCTTATGCTGCCCTTTTACCATTTTTTGCAACACTGTTATTGGATCTCTTTGTTGACCAGTCAATAAAATTACTACCTCATGATCGGGATATTGTTTAAGTTGTGACGCTGGTATCAATAATTCTTCAGATAATGTTAGATAGCCCAATTTTAAGGAGGTTTCATATATCCGTTGTATGTTTTTTCCAACCACTACAACTTTTCTACCACTGATTGAAGCAGCGTTAAATACATGTTGAATGCGGATAATATTAGAAGCGAAACAAGTTACAATTAATCTCCCTCTTGCTTGTTGAAATGTTTGAATCATTTCCTGTTCTACTATTGCTTCTGACGGGGTATAACCTGAAGATTCAGCTCCAATACTATCTGACATCAGACACAGTACTCCGGCTTCTCCGAGTGCCGCCATTTTACCAATTTCAGGCTTGTACAATTCTGTTGCCGATTGATCAAATTTAAAATCACTCGTATAGACAATTGCACCTTCTTGTGTATGAATTGCTATCCCAATAGAATCAGGTATACTATGATTCGTCCGGAAGAAACTTATTTTGCTTGATGGAAAGTTCAAAATTGAATCAGATTGAATCTCAATTAATTCAGCTTTTCCTTTAAAATCATTTTCCTTCATTTTCTCTTTTGCTAAAGCTAATGTTAGTTTTGTACCATAAACAGGCGCCTTAATATATTTTAAAACATATGACAATGCCCCGATTTGGTCGTCGTGCCCATGACTTAGCAAGATCGCTTTAACTCTTTCTCTATTCTCGATTACATATGAAATATCCGGAATAACCGCATCAATACCTAACATTTCTTCTTCAGGAAACATTAAACCTGCATCAAGCAGGAACATATCTTGATTTACTTCAACTATATACATATTTTTTCCAAGCTCGCCCTGTCCTCCCAGGGGTATAACTCTGATGCCGTTTATTTGATCTTTAGTCAACCGAATATCCTCCTCAAATAAATACAGTTCGAATTCCAATTGTATCCATTATAACTGATACTGAAAAAACATGGCAATCTTTCACTTTCTACCTTTGATTTAATATCAAATTCAAAAAGTACAATTTCTTAATTTTAAAGCGCATACATCGTTTATATACAACAAGCCAATCGTTCCCGATTGGCTTGTATACGATTTCTATATTTATCCCGCATTAACTAACGGGCAGTCCCCCCACCTCAAGGCTAAGAGGAATCGAAGAAGCATAGGTAGTGGATAACTGCCTTATCTAGTTGCGGCTCCTAGCCTTACTTAAGGTCATAAGCTGTAATACTCTGTGGCAAACTACGCCACGCCGTATTCCATCTTTTGCTTGTCGGACTATCATAGGATGTGATGGCGTCTTGCTCACAGGACGTGAGCAATCTTAGTAGACGTTCCTGTGATCTTCAGCGGTTTAGTTGAGGCCCACTGGATGTGGGTCACTCAAACGAAAGACTAAAGGACGCGGCGTACTTAGTCTGATTTCGTTGAACCTTATTCGTACTGTCGATTGATCAAAGCGATAGTGAAGATCTTAGCGACAGTAGAACGGGACTAACAATCAGTGGAAGATGAAGAAAACCTCCACTGATTGAAGTTTCATTTTATAAAATAACAGTGCTAAGTGCCGTTCTTTCCTGTTCAGTAAGTGGTACAAGCGGAAGTCTAACCGAACCGACATCGATTCCCTTCATTTGCAAAGCGGTCTTTACTGGAACAGGACTTGGTGCTGAAAATAATCCTTTGAATACTGGAAGCAATGTCTGATGCTGTTTCGCTGCATCTTTCATGTTTCCTGTAAAAAAGGACTCGATCATTTGCTGCATTTCATTCCCGATAATATGTGATGCGACAGAAACGACTCCAGCACCCCCAATCGCAAGAACAGGAAGAGTAATACCGTCATCCCCGCTATACAGTTGAAAATCTTCACTTACTTCAGAAATAATTTGAGTCATTGCAGTCAAATCACCACTCGCTTCTTTAACCGCCACAATATTATCAATCTCTGATAATCTAATAATTGTTTCTGGTGCAATGTTAACAGCCGCTCTTCCAGGAATATTATAAACCATGACTGGAAGAGAGGTGCTTTGTGCAATTGTTTTAAAATGTTGATATAGACCTTCTTGATTCGTTTTACTATAGTAAGGTGCTACGAGCATGATGGCATCTGCACCATTTTCCTCTGCTTTTTTCGTAAGTTCAATTGTTGCATACGTATTATAGCTACCTGTTCCCATAACGACAGGAACTCGTTTATCTACAACATTTACAACATGTTTGAGTAAAGCAATTTTTTCTTCAGATGTTAAAGTAGGTGACTCACCAGTCGTACCTGATATAACTAATGAATCTGTGCCATTTTCAATCAAGTAATTAATTAATAATGTTGTTTTTGCAAAGTCAATATTCCCTTTTTTATCGAAAGGAGTAACCATTGCGGTTGAAACTCTACCAAAGTTAATCATACATACACCTCTTGATTTTATAAGATGAGACTCTCATCATGGATACAATAATTTTAATAAAAGTTATCGATCCGTTATCCGGTATTCCGGTGCTTCTTCATGCAATTGAAATGCGTCATGCAGTGCATTCACAGCAACTGACAAATCTTGTTCCTTTACTAACACCCAAATGGTAGTGTGGCTATCCGCGGATTGTAAAATGCTAATTTCTCGATCTGATAATGCTGAAACAATTTTGGCAGCGACACCAGGCACTCCATTAATTCCAGCCCCTACAACAGAGACTTTTGCACAATTCCTTTGGATAAATGGCTCATACCCCATGTTTTCTAAAATTGAAATAGCATTGTTTGTCATTTCTTCTGTTACGGTATAAACGACGGCGTTTGGTGAAATATTAATAAAATCGACGCTTATCGAAGCATTTGCCATCGCTTTAAAAACTTCTGCTTGCAGATTATATTGGTCTTTCTTTGCTTTCACTTTGATTTGAGTAATTTTCGAAACATGGGCTATCCCTGTCACAAGTCTTTCTTTTATCTCAGTCCCATTACTGCCTCTATTCATGCTCGTTACCAATGTTCCGAGACCATCTGAATACGTGGATCTGATGCGGATTGGTACCTTTGCCTGCATCGCAATCTCAACAGCTCTAGGATGAATAACTTTCGCACCTTGATAAGCCATATTACATACTTCATTGTAAGTTACTACAGAAAGCGGGCGAGCAAAGTCAGCAATGCGTGGATCAGCTGTCATTATGCCTTCTACATCAGTGAATATATCTACATATTCAGCTTGTAACGCCGAGCCAAGAGCAGCTGCAGATGTATCACTTCCACCCCGTCCAATCGTCGTTATGTCCCCGTTTTTTGCTGCTCCTTGAAAACCAGCAACTACGACTACATCATGAAGTTCTAACTCTCTTCTTATTCTATCACATTTCATGTCAATAATTTTGGCATTTGTATGATCCTGGTTTGTGAGAAATCCAGCTTGTGCTCCAGTAAAGGTTGTCGCACTTATTCCACTATCCAGCAGTGTATTCGTGAAAACAACCGAGGAGATCGTTTCCCCCACTGATAAAAGTAAATCTTGTTCTCTTTTTGAGAGTTTGCTGTCTGTACCATTTACGAGTGATAAAAGCGTGTCCGTTGCATAGACATCTCCCTTTCTTCCCATTGCCGAGACGACGACCACAACCTTGAACCCATCATTTAGCGCTTTTTGGATATGACGCTTAGCATGTGTTCTGCTTTCCTCATCTCGTACAGAAGTTCCTCCGAATTTCTGAACGATGAATTTCATTCTAAACACCTCAAATGTAAAGGGCTAGCTAAAAAAGTTGCCATTTCGCATTCTACTACAGTAATTGGTAGTAAAAAAACTTTTATACTGTAATCAGTAGTTACGGACTCTACTTTTTTAACCAGCCACATTGCTTATCATAACTCTTTTACTTACAATCTAACAATCCATTCGGTTTGATGATTCACGATTTACTGTTAGTTGCTATCTTTATTTTACCGTAACTAATCCTAATTTCAATAAGCTTTCTGCAATTTGAACTGAATTCCAAGCAGCACCTTTAAGCAAGTTATCAGATACTATCCATAGATGGATTCCGTTCTCTTTATCCAAATCTTTGCGGATTCTGCCAACAAAAACGTCAGGTTTTCCAACAGCATCGGCTGGCATCGGATAAATTTGATTTTCTGGGTCGTCTTGAAGTACGACTCCTGGTGCATCACTTAATAATGATTTGATATCTGCTGCAGTAATGCTAGATGCAGTCGTTTCAACATATACTGACTCAGAATGACCAGTCTCGACAGGTAGCCTTACACAAGTAGCAGCTACCTGTAGTTTTGGCATATGCATGATTTTTTTTGTTTCATTAATCATTTTCATTTCTTCGTAAGTAAAGCCGTTATCCTGAAATGTATCTATTTGTGGGATGACGTTAAATGCAATTTGATAATGCTTTTTATCACCTTTAACTGGTAATACTGCTGGTTTGATTTCTTGATTATCAAGTATTTCACGAGTTTGCCCTTTTAATTCATTGATTGCTGCAGCACCAGCTCCTGAAACGGCCTGATAAGTGGAAACAATTATCTTATTTAATCCATAAGCCTTTCTAATCGGTTCTAGAGCTACGACCATTTGAATCGTTGAACAATTTGGGTTCGCAATAATTCCATTATGGTTGCGTAAGTCTTCTTCATTCACTTCAGGTACAACTAACGGCACACGTTCATCCATGCGGTAGGCACTTGTATTATCTACCACGATTGCTCCGCGTTTCACTGCTTCAGGTGCCAACTCTTTAGAAATACTTCCACCCGCACTGAATAAAGCGATATCTATACCTTCAAAGCTTTCAGGCTTTGCTTCCTGAACTTCAACTTCTTCGCCTTTAAACAAAAGTTTCTTTCCTGCCGAACGGGCCGAAGATAAAAAAGTGATTTTTTTTATAGGCAGTTCTCTTGATTCAAGTGTTTTTATCATTTGTTGTCCTACTGCTCCGGTCGCCCCGACAACCGCAATATTTAATCCTTTTGTCTCTTCCATTGTCTTTACCCCTTTTCCATTTACATGATGACTTCTATCTATTTGTCATCGATACTGTAACTTTATTAATAGAATTATCATTTATTTTAACATATCAATGCACGAAAGAAACAGGCTTTTACTAATTTATGATGTAATCGAGGCAATACAAGCAAAAAATTTACAAAAATCTGACTATAAAAAAAGCTTTTTCTACTATTTCACTTTTATATTGAAGTAGAATCATTATATCTCTCGATGATTACTGGTTGAATTTGTTTGCCATCTAATGCAGCAATAATCGTTTCACGTATTTGACTCATTCTCGCTACCATAGAAGTCGGTTTCTTCTCCGGATCATCCTGACCGAATGGTACAAAGTAAACATCTTTTGAGTCCATTAGTCTCATTAAATTCGTTCCATTAAGTCCCAAAGCATCATTGGTTGAGATTGCTACTACGACTGGACGATGATTCCTCATCGTCGCTTTTGCTGCCATAAGCACCGGAGAATCGGTTAAGGCATTCGCCATCTTACTCATAGAATTCCCTGTCATCGGTGCAATGACCATACAAGCAAGCGGGGTTTTCGGACCAAGTGGCTCCGCTTTTACGATCGAATCGACAACATGGTGTCCGGTTAATTTTTCTATCCTCCCAATCCAGTCTTCCCCTTTTCCAAATCTTGTTTCGGTATGCTGAACAGTCGATGTAACGATGGGGATGACCTCTGCGCCTTCATTTACCAATTTTTCTATTTCAGGAAAAACAGCATCATACGTACAATGCGAACCAGTTAATCCAAAACCGATTCGTACACCTTTTAAGCTCATTTCGTTTTCCCCTTTCGTTTTTTCATATCTTCCTTAATTAATTCGGATAATGCACTCCCCAAAATTTTACCGGCAGTTTTCGGTGCAACGATGCCAGGTAAGCTTGGTGCAAGCAATGCTTTAATTCCTCTTTTTTCAGCAAAACGAAAATCTGTTCCTCCCGGTTTTGAAGCAAGATCAATGACTAAGGTGTGAACAGGCATGTTCGCTAGTACAGAAGCCGTGATAATTGGATGAGGAATTGTATTAATACATATATCTACATCTCTCACCATCTTCGTCAGATCATTGATATGAAAGGGTGTCATGGCCATCTCCGTAATCCTTGCAATATCTTCCGTTTTTCTAGCCGCTACTCTTACCTTTGCACCAAGTGCTTGAAAGCTTCTTGCTGCTGTCATGCCAACTCTACCTAATCCTAAAATAGCAACATTTGAGCCATGTAGGGTGAAATCTGTATGTTGTATAGCCATCATAATTGTCCCTTCCACTGTAGGGATTGAGTTATAAATGGCGACGTCATCCCTATCAAAAAGCTGTACAAGTCGCCGATTGGTATTTTTCATAATTTCTGTTAGATATGCATTACTAATTCCAGAATAAAACGTACAATGTGATGAAGTTCTTGATACAATTTCTTCCGTAATCGTTACCTCTTCATTTGAAAAAATCGTATCTACTTTCCCCTCAAGATTTGTACCTGCAACAGGTAGGATGACAACATCAATTTCAGAAAAGTCTACATCTTCAAGCTTTTCTTTTACCGCACCTGTAAATGAATGTTCAAGCTGTTCAAAGCCTACTAGCCAAAGTCTTGCATCAAGTTCAGTCAATTTCCGAACTACCTCTAGCTGACGAGCATCCCCGCCGATAACTGCGATTTGCAAGCCTGTGAGCATTAAAACCGTCACCTTCTTTTTCATGGAAATATCTTCTTAGTTTTTTTCATTGTTTTACCCTTACATCCTATGTATTTCTTTCAAAATAGGTGATTGAAGGATTTTATCTTACATTCGAATTTGAAGTAACATTATCAGGGATTCCAAAAAAAAAACCGCCCTTAGGCAGTAGAAAAAAAGAACTTTAGACTTTACTCTTTATATTGAGTTTCCACGACATCTATAATCACCATATCGGATCCAATCTTTTTTACGTGCTGCCAAGGCACTTTTATTTCATGTCCTTGCCGCTTTAATCCGAACCACTTTAAAGAAGGGATGATTAAAGCCAGAATTTGACCTTCTTCATTGATTTCGAGATCAGTTTGACCTAAAACTCCTAAACGTTCAGCTCTCGCCACATCAACAATTTCTTTTCCACTTAATTCACTAAGCCTCAAAGCCTATCTCCTCCTCATACAGTCATATTTCATCTATATCCGATTTTGTCCAAGAATAGAAGTACAAGTATGACCATTAGAACAAAACAATAAGTGAACACTCTAATCAACCTAAGTTATTACAAATATTATTCATATTTCTTTCACACAAAAAAAGAATTAAACCCTTTCTTAAGAGTCTAATTCTTTTTCCGTGGAGAAGGGGCGAAACTTCGCAAAATCAGCTCCGTACCATCACCTTCATAAGGTTATGCAATTTGAGATCCTGAACATTTTTAGATCGTTGCGCATTAGAACAGACGCTCATGGATGTTTTATTAGCTTATTTATTCCAGCCTTCTAACGGACTTACTAATGAAGAAGCATAAGAATCGGTGAAAATTTGTTGCGCCATTTTATTTACACTTTCTTCCGTTACTTCATCAATTAATTCTACAATCCGATCAAGAGAACGATGGTTTTCAAGCAGTAGCTCGTTTTTGCCATTTCGACTCATTCTACTATTAGTGCTTTCAAGACTCATCATTAAGCTACCCTTAAGTTGCTCTTTGCTGTTTCTTAGTTCTTTTGCCGAGATTCCTTCCCGCTTAAGCGTTTCTAAAGTCATTTGGATCGTTTCATATAGACTGTCCAACTGATTAGCTCCAGTACCGCCATATATCGTCACTAAACCGCTATCTTGATAACTTGAATGATAGGAATAAACTGAATAGGCCAGACCACGCTGCTCTCGAACCTCTTGGAACAGACGGCTACTCATACTTCCACCTAAAATATTGTTGAGAGTTATTAAACTATACATGTCATCGTGTCCGATGCTCAAGCCTTCAAAACCTAAACATAGATGAGCCTGTTCTGTTTCTTTCTTCTTGGTGAACTGATTTTGATGAAAAATAGGCTTAATGAGTTCCGTTTGAGTATCACCGCCTGTATATGATCCGAAATATCTTTCAACTTCTTGAATCATGCTTTCATCTACATTCCCAGCAATAGAAATAACTACTTTGTCTGGGGTATACATATCATGTATATATTGTTTTAACGTCTCACTTGTAAACGTAGCAAGCGTTTCTTCTGTCCCAAGGATTGGAAAACCTAGAGGATGTTTTTCATAAACTGCTTCACTTAACAAATCATGGACAATATCATCCGGAGTATCTTCGTACATTTTAATTTCTTCAAGTACTACATTTTTCTCTTTTTTCAATTCTTCTTCGTCAAATGTAGAATTAAAGAACATATCCGAAAGAATTTCAAGAGCATAGCTTGCATGGTTGTCGAGTACTTTTGCATAATAACAAGTATATTCCTTTGATGTAAAGGCATTTACTTGGCCACCAATGCTATCGAAAGATTCAGCAATTTCTCGCGCATTACGAGTAGTCGTCCCCTTAAAGAACATATGCTCCAAAAAATGGGAGATCCCGTTTAATTCTGGTGCTTCATTACGGGAGCCTGTTTTAATCCAAATTCCTATCGCAGCTGAACGAACATGTGGGATGTTTTCAAGTACAATTCTTGTGCCATTTTGACATGTATATTTCTTAATCAATGCACATTCCTCCTTATTCTTTGCTGTAGAAGAAAAGGCAAATTGGTACAGCAGCCATTTATTGAATCGTTCTTTTTTCATTAACAGCTTCTGAAACGGTTACAATTTGCAGACCTTTCTTCTTCAATTGTTGAATTAATTCTTCTAATGACGATGCAGAAGCGTCTGTCGGATGCATCAGGATAAATGCTCCAGAGTGAACTTTACTGAGAACCCTGTTTAGCAAAACATCAGGACTTGGCTTTTGCCAATCAATCGTATCGACACTCCAAAGTATCGTTCCCATCCCAAGACTATTTGCGTCTTCGACTGTTTGATCACGGAAACTCCCACTAGGAGGAGCAAACCACTTCACTTTCTCATCAGTTACAGCTTCAATCACTTCATTTGTTTTTTGCATTTCATTTTTAGCTGCCGATTGAGATAATGTCTTCATATCAGGGTGACTATAAGAATGATTGCCAATTTCATGTTCGCCTTGTTTAATCATTTTCGCTAGTTCTGGATTATTCTTTGTCCATCTGCCCTCCAAAAAGAAGGTAGCCTTAACGTCATTTTCCTTAAGTATGGCAAGCATATCCTGTAAATATTCATTTCCCCATGCCACATTAATTAAAAGTGATACGACGGGTTTTTCAGGATGAGCTCGGTAAATTGGTGCTGGAGTCAAATCGCTTATATGTACGTTAGGTGAAACTTGTGTAAGAACCAATTTTTTTTCATTAAAAACCCCTTTTTCCCTCATTGCTTTATAAGATTCCCTAACGTTTACTTTAATACCGTTAAGACCAGGTACCGTTTTCCAGATTGAATCAATTCGTGCATCCTGTGGAGCTATTTCATAATCCTTCGCCTTTGATTCAATATCTTGCATAAGCGTGTCACTCTGCTTCACTGCAACAACAGACTGCCCAGTTATTGACTTTACATATACATCTACATATGGATTTTGCACTAATAACCATGATATACCTGCAATGGCACTAAACGCAACTATCTGGCTTAATTTCTTCATTTTTCACCGCTCCTCTCATATAAATAGTATGAGAAGAATGGACAAGGTAGAACGAAAGCCGCTACTGACAAAAATAATAACGCAACTCGTTAAAAAAATGCAATGTTCTAAGTGACTATATGTCTACACTCCCGTCCCTTATCTTGTTAAGAAACTGACACCAAGTTTAGACGATGTAAATTGATTACTCAAAACCTAAGGCATCTAGCCCTCGTCAAAGTGTTAAATAGAAAAAAGCATGCAAATTCACAAAGAATCGCATGCATTCATTTTTTCGATATTTTAAACACTCTTAAGCCTGTGATTTTTCTTCACTTTCTTTTTGAGCCTTTAAGATTGCTTTATGAGAAAGATTTACTCTTCCTTGCTTATCGATCTCAACGACTTTAACAGCTAATTCATCGCCTATTTTCACAACGTCCTCAACCTTACCTACACGTTCTTCAGCAAGCTCAGATATGTGAACTAGGCCGTCTTTTCCATTAAAGATTTCAACAAACGCGCCAAATTTTTCAATTCTTTTTACTTTACCAAGATAGACTTCACCAACCACTACTTCACGAACTATATCTTCAATAATTTTCTTCGCTTTTTGGTTCATCTCTTCATCAGTAGAAGCAATAAACACCGTACCATCTTGTTCGATATCAATTTTCACGCCAGTTTCTTCAATAATTTTATTAATATGTTTTCCGCTCGGTCCAATTACATCACGGATCTTATCTGGGTTAATTGCCATCGTTAAAATTTTAGGTGCATATTTAGAAAGACTTTCGCGCGGTGTATTAATAGTTGACATCATTGAATCAAGAATATGCATTCTTCCGCGTTTTGCTTGTTGAAGTGCTTCCTCAAGAATTTCTCTTGATAACCCCTCAATCTTAATATCCATTTGCAGCGCAGTAACACCCTTTGCAGTACCTGCCACTTTAAAGTCCATGTCGCCTAAATGATCTTCCATGCCTTGAATATCTGTTAAGATTGTATAATGTTCTCCCGTTTTAACAAGTCCCATTGCAATTCCAGCTACTGGTGCTTTCAATGGAACACCCGCATCCATCATAGCAAGCGTACTTGCACAAATACTTGCTTGTGAAGTCGAACCATTTGATTCAAGTACCTCTGAAACAAGACGTATTGTATATGGGAAGTCTTTATCATTTGGTATGACTGGTTCTAATGCCCTTTCTCCAAGTGCCCCATGTCCAATTTCACGACGTCCAGCACCACGAATTGGTCCTGTTTCACCTACACTGAAATGAGGGAAATTATAGTGATGCATGAATCGTTTTGATTCTTCAGTACCAAGTCCGTCCAAAATTTGAACATCCCCTAGTGCCCCAAGAGTACAGATAGACAAAGCTTGAGTTTGTCCGCGTGTAAATAATCCTGAACCATGAGTACGAGGAAGGATGTCGATTTCAGAAGAAAGCGGTCTGATCTCATCTGGGTTACGACCGTCTGGGCGTACTTTTTCTTCGGTTATCAAACGACGAACCTCAGATTTCACTAAAATATTTAAAATCTCTTTAATTTGCTTTAATTTATCTTCATCAGTTTCTTCCTCAAATTGCAACAGAACACGGTCTTTTACTTCTTTAATAGCTGCTTCACGAGCATGTTTCTCTTGAACTTGTACGGCTTTATTTAAGTCTGCTTCACATAGACCTTTAATTTCAGCTTCTAGCTCCGCATCTACTTGATACAAAGTGATTGCCATCTTTTCTTTGCCGATTTCAGCAACGATTTTTTCTTGAAATTCAATTAATTTCTTAATTTCATCATGTCCAAACATAATGGCTTCAAGCATCGTTTCTTCAGGTACTTCATTAGCTCCTGCTTCAACCATATTAATCGCGTCTTTCGTTCCAGCTACAGTCAAATTAATATCACTTTGAGCAAGCTGATCTACATTCGGATTAACGATGAATTTCCCATCAATTCTACCAACAACTACACCAGCGATCGGCCCTTCAAACGGAATATCTGAAACGGATAACGCAAGTGATGATCCTAGCATTGCTGCCATTTCAGATGAACAATCTTGATCCACGCTCATTACCATACTGATAACTTGCACATCATTTCTAAACCCATCCGCAAATAAAGGTCGGATCGGACGGTCAATCAAACGACTCGCTAAAATAGCTCTTTCGCTCGGTCTTCCTTCACGCTTAATAAATCCACCTGGTATTTTTCCAACTGCATATAATCTTTCTTCATAATTTACAGTCAAAGGAAAAAAGTCAACATTTTTTGGTTCCTTTGAAGCGGTAGCTGTACTTAAAACAACTGTTTCTCCATATCTTACAAGTACGGCACCATTCGCCTGTTTTGCCAATTGGCCAATTTCAACAGTTAATGATCTTCCGGCCCATTCGTATGAATACGTATGTTTGTTCTGTCCCATCTTTCAATTAAACCCCTCTCTGGATCTTCACTTTAGAGGCCTGGTCGTTTCCACCTAAACCTTATCTAAAATCTTAATAACATATATGTCAAATTAATAAAACATTCATAACCAAACTATTCCTATTATGCACGAAATAAATAAGCATTAACAGCAAAATAGAGTATATTTGAAAAAAACAAGACTTTTTTTCAAATAACCTCTCTTTTACACATTATGTAAAAAGACTTTTGTCTTCAAACATCAAAAAAGCGGGAAAATCTCCCGCTTTTTCGAATAATTATCGGCGTAGGCCTAATTTATTAATTAATGTACGGTAGCGAGTAACATCTTTATTACGAAGGTAAGTAAGAAGATTACGACGTTTACCAACCATTTTAAGAAGACCGCGGCGTGAATGGTGGTCTTTTTTATGAGTGCGTAAGTGACCGTTCAAGTTATTGATTTCTTCAGTTAATACTGCAATCTGAACCTCTGGTGATCCAGTGTCAGTGTCGTGAGTGCGGTACTCAGCGATAAGTTCGTTTTTACGTAATTGTGTAATTGCCATTGTTAATTCCTCCTAAAGTTTCTGTAAAATCCCCAATTACTGAGCCAGCGTCGGAGACTCGCTTAGCCAAGCAACGGTTATTTTCATACTTAAATATCATACAACCTTTTTTTACAAAATGCAAGTTCTATTCTTCTATATGCGCGAAATACTCGATTGCATCCATTTTATCTATCTCAATCTGTTGAACTAATTGTTCTAGTCCATCAAACTTTTGCTCACTACGGAGCCTTTTATGCCATTCGACCGTGACCTCTTCTCCATATATAACTCGATCAAAGCCAAGCACATGGACTTCAACAGATGGATACTTAGGTCTCTCCTCATGGAAGGTTGGCTTATACCCTACATTGCAAACACCATTAAACCACTTATGATCAATTTGAATTTTCACAGCGTACACACCTGTAGATGGGAATATGTATCGATCCTTAATGTCGATATTTGCAGTAGGAAATCCAAGCTTCCTTCCACGTTTCTCACCGTGTATTACAGTACCACGGACAGAATACCATCTTCCTGTTAACTTATTAAAGTCAATAAAGTCTCCTTCTTGTAAAGTCTTTCTTAACTTTGTTGAACTAATTTTCTCATCTGCCATTGTTTGCTTTTCAACAACAGTTTGCGTAAATTGACCTTTTGAATGAACCGAAAGCGTGTCCATCGTTCCTTCGCCAAACCTACCATATGAGAAATCAAACCCTGCTACAACATGAATTGTACGAAGGTTGATTAAATAATCATCCACAAATTGTTGAGGTGTTAGCATTGCGAATTCTTTTGTAAAATGGATAACAAAAACATAATCGACACCAAGCTTTTCAATAATCTCTATCTTTTCTTGCAACGGTGTAATATATTGCACCGATTGCTTGTCGTTACCGAGTACGGCAGATGGATGGGGGTCAAAGGTCATCACTGCTGATTTAGCATCCATCCTCATTGCTGCATCTTTTGCCGTCTGAATCACTTTCTGATGTCCAATATGTATGCCATCAAAAAATCCAAGCGCAATAACTATAGGTGGAAATTCTTCAGGATTAAATATTTGAGGATGTTCTATTGTAATTACTTTCACGATTAAATCTCCTCTTTCTCCCGGTAAACCTCACAGTTCATCTATTACCAAAACTTTAACTGGTTTGATTACTTGATCTTTTACGGGATGCACTTGATAAATTGCTAAGGCTCTTCCATTTTCATTTATCATGACAAAAGGTTCACCTTTAGCATAAGCCAAATCATCCGGCTGCGTTAAAACCGCACCGTTTAGGATTTTCATTGCTACTTTATCATTAATCTGATATTTCGGCAAATGATAAAGACCACGTTCTAATGGCAGCAAAAATTCCTTTTCTTTTCCTTCTTCGAATAGGTTTTTCACTTCTTCAAGCGTTTTGCAATCATTTAATGTAAATCCTGCTGATTCGATTCGAATTAAACTAGACATATGCGCTGGGTATCCGAGGCGTTCTCCCATCATGACAGCAAGCGTTCGGATATAAGTCCCTTTACTGCATTTCACCTTAAATTTAAATGAAATGGTATCCCCCTCAAAAACTTCACGATCATCGAGTAATGTTAATTCATGAATGGTCACTTCTCTTGAAGGCCTTTCGACCTCAATCCCAGCTCTGGCATATTCATATAATTTCTTGCCATTCACCTTCACAGCAGAATACATCGGTGGTGTTTGGGTGATTAGACCCGTTAAAGATTGAAACACTTCTAGGATACGTTCTCTAGTAATTACATCAGAAATAATTACTTCGTCCAGTTTTTCACCACTGCTATCTTCAGTAGTCGTTGAATAACCGAGCGTAATTTCACCTTCATATGCTTTTCCAGCGTCTGTAATATATTCAGCAATTTTCGTTGCCCTGCCGATACAAATAGGCAAGACTCCTGTAACATCCGGGTCAAGAGTGCCAGTATGACCTACTTTCTTTGTTTTTAAGATTTTTCGAAGTTTAAAAACACAGTCATGCGAAGTCATTCCTTTTGGTTTTAATAAAGGCAGAATACCTTCCATTTTTGACACCTCTATTCATTTTGGTTGAAGGACATGGGGACGGGGCTTCACGACTTGTTAATACAGCCAAACTACTTAGCAAGGTATACTTATAGAATCGAGACAGCATCCGACATTCCAGCACCACACCGCCAATATTTATGATTAGGCGAGTGTAAAGTGCTTAATGATATATCCCTCATGATAAATGGTGGCGTGTTAACGCCATATTCATTTTGTATTCTCTTAATTTTTGGCAGAAAAAAAGATAGACGAATTGTCTACCTGTTTTTAAAAAGAAAAAAATGATGAATGTGGATGCCCCAAAAAGGTCTAACCTTTACGTTATGGGGCACCCTCATTCGGTTGTTATTCTTCGTCTTTATTAGCAGGCTTTTCTGAATGAATCTGAGTAATAAGTGATTCGATTCGATTTCCATAAGCAACCGATTCATCAAATTCAAAAGAAATTTCTGGAGTTTTCCTCAAGCGGATTCTCTGGCCTATTTCTGAACGGATGAAACCTGTTGCTTTTGAAAGACCCTTTAACGTATTTTCTTTTTGCTCTTCATCGCCAAGTACTGAGATATAGACAGTTGCTTGTTGAAGATCACCCGTAACAGCAACATCTGTTACCGTAACAAAACCAATCCGAGGGTCTTTTATTTTACGACCGATAATTTCACTTAACTCTTTCTTCATTTGCTCGCCGACACGATTCGCACGAAGGCTCATTTACATCACCTCGCTTTTACCTATAGCCATTCAATATCTGTTAGTGTTCGTTCTAATTCCGGAAAGGAATCTAGAAATTGCAGGGCATTCTGTATTTCTCTCTCAGTTGCTTTCCGAGAAGAGGTCACCGCTACGATGGCAATTTGTGTTCTTTGCCACGTATCTTGGAAACCTACTTCGCTTACAGAAATATTGAATTTCTGCTTTAGCCTTGTCAGCACTCTTTGTAAGACAGCCCTTTTATCCTTCAAAGAATGAGCGTCGTATATGATGCATTCACAAACGACAGAACTGATTATCATTTTCGCTCTATTTCTTGCATCACGTAAGCTTCAATGATATCTCCCTCTTTAAGGTCATTAAAGTTCTTAATCGTGATTCCACATTCATAGTTTTGTGCAACTTCTTTAACATCATCTTTAAATCGTTTTAATGTATCTAATTCGCCTTCAAAGACAACAATACCTTGTCTAATTAGACGTACGCTGCTGTCTCGGGTAATTTTCCCATCCGTTACATAGGAACCAGCAATTGTACCAATTTTAGAAACTTTGAATGTTGTACGTACTTCTGCTTGACCAATCACTTTTTCTTCAAATTCAGGATCAAGCATTCCTTTCATCGCTGCTTCGATTTCTTCGATCGCTTTGTAAATAATACGGTGAAGACGAATATCAACATTCTCTGTTTCTGCTGCTCGCTTAGCATTCGCATCAGGGCGAACATTGAATCCAATGACAATCGCATTAGAGGCAGAGGCAAGAATAATATCAGACTCTGAAATTGCACCTACACCAGAGTGAATGATTTTCACTTTAGCGCCTTCTACTTCAATTTTTTGAAGTGATGCCGCAACTGCTTCTGCCGATCCTTGAACATCAGCTTTCAAAACGATATTCAGTTCTTTTATTTCTCCTTGTTTCATTTGCTCAAACAAGTTATCAAGTGTAACAACAGATTTTTCATTACGTGATGAAGCCAATTGTCTTTGAGCACGCGTTTCCCCAACTTGACGGGCTGTTTTTTCATCTTCAAAAACGATAAAACGATCCCCTGCATCCGGAACCTCATTCAAACCTGTGATTTCGACTGGTGTTGATGGACCAGCTTCTTTCACGCGGCGACCAAGATCGTTAACCATTGCGCGTACACGTCCGAATGAATTACCAACTACAATCGGATCTCCAATTTTAAGAGTACCGTTTTGAACGAGCAACGTAGCAACTGTTCCACGGCCTTTATCCAGACGAGATTCAATTACCGTACCAACTGCTCTACGTTTTGGATTTGCTTTATATTCTTCTACTTCACTAACAAGCAAGACCATTTCAAGTAAACTGTCAATTCCTTCACCTTGTTTAGCAGAAATTGGAACAAAAATCGTATCCCCGCCCCACGCCTCAGAAACAAGACCGTGTTCTGTTAATTCCTGCATGACGCGATCAGGATTAGCAGATTCTTTATCCATCTTATTCACGGCAACGATAATTGGCACCTCTGCTGCTTTAGCATGGTTAATTGCCTCAACCGTTTGTGGCATTACGCCATCATCAGCAGCTACAACTAGAATGGTAATATCGGTAACTTGCGCACCACGCGCACGCATTGTAGTGAACGCAGCATGCCCAGGTGTATCTAAGAACGTAATCTTCTTACCACTAACTTCAACTTGATATGCACCGATATGCTGTGTAATTCCACCAGCTTCTCCCTCTGTTACTTTTGTGTTACGAATTGAGTCTAGTAGTGTCGTTTTCCCATGGTCAACATGTCCCATAATCGTAACAACTGATGGACGTTCAATCGTATTTTCTGGATCATCTTCAGTAACAAGTGATTCAAGATCTGTTAAATCAACTAAGATTTCTTCTTCTACCTCAACACCATATTCACCAGCAATCAATTCAATTGCATCTTTGTCTAATGTTTGGTTGATGGTAGCCATTACACCAAGCATAAATAGCTTTTTGATAATTTCCGATGGCTCACGGTGTAATTTTTTAGCAAGTTCTTGTACAGTTAATGATTCAACAAACGTAATTTTAGCAGGTAGCTCACGTTCTTTTCTCTTTTGAACCGGAGCTTGTGTTTGAGTTTGGGTTCTGCCTTTATTGTTTTTATTACGATTATTGAAATTACTTTTACCTCTATTGGAGTTGTTTTTTTGTCCGCCTTGAGGGGTAGTTTTGCCTGCAACCGGCTTAACAGGTGGTTTTTTCTTCACCTTTTCCTTATTAACCGTATTGCTTTTCTCATTTGCTTCTTCTTCATATTTTTCCACAGTAGTAGAAGTAGTATTCGACTGCTGTGTTTTTGGTTTTATTGAATGATTTAATTTATCAATCGTAGAATCGTCTAATGTTGTCATATGGTTGGATACCTCTATATTCATTTCTTTGAGTTTATTAATTACATCCTTGCTTGAAACGTTCTTTTGTTTTGCATATTCATGTACACGTATTTTAGTCATACGTTCACCCCCGTAAAATTTAATCGAGCAACGTTTGGAGTTTTCTTGCAAAACCTTCATCTAAGACAGCGACAGTAACCCGCGCATCTTTTCCTATCGCTTGACCGAGCAAAAATCGATTTTCGACTTTTTTTATAGGAACCTGATAATACAAGCATTTATCAGTAATTTTTTTTTCTGTATTGGGAGAAGCATCGCAAGCCAAGATGACTAGTTTTGCTTTACCACTTCTCACTTCTTTTACAACTAATTCTTCTCCTGAAATTAGTTTACGCGCTCGATTTGCTAAACCTAGTAGAGACATCCATTGTTGTATCATCTTGTAGAAGTATTCTCCTTATCCACTAATTCAAGTAGCTGTTCATAAATGGAAGGATCGATTGCCGCATTTAGTTGGTTGGCCAAGATATTTTTCTTCTTGG
Organism: Bacillus cihuensis; assembly: GCF_000504145.1. Classification (NCBI taxonomy): domain Bacteria; kingdom Bacillati; phylum Bacillota; class Bacilli; order Caryophanales; family Bacillaceae; genus Bacillus; species Bacillus cihuensis. The sequence goes on from NZ_KI632497.1 coordinate 107,484, forward strand.
CTAGCATAATCGTTTCTTTATCCAAAGTTAAATAAGCACCACGCCCTGCTTTTTTTCCTGTAGGGTCAATGCTCACTTCTCCTTCTTTTGATCGAACGATTCGCATCAACTCTTTTTTCGGCTTCATTTCACCAGTTGCAACACATTTGCGCATTGGTATTTTTTTCATAATCGATCACCTCTATCTTATTCGTCATCTTCGACAAATTCATCTTCATTAACGTAGCTGTCTCTACTTAATAAAAACTCTTGCTCCTCCACAGGATAGATTCCTGCTTCACGAGCTTCTGTTTCACTTTTAATATCAATTTTCCAACCAGTCAATTTTGCTGCTAAGCGTGCATTTTGTCCTCGTTTCCCAATAGCAAGTGAGAGTTGGTAATCAGGTACAATAACCGTTGTTGCTTTTTCTGCTTCTTCAACAATTACTTCAAGCACCTTTGATGGGCTAAGTGCGTTAGCAACAAATACGACCGGATCTTCTGACCAATTAACGATATCAATTTTTTCTCCTTTAAGCTCGTTAACAATTGCTTGAACCCGTTGTCCTTTTTGACCAACACATGATCCCACCGGATCAACCTCTTCATTATCAGAATGAACGGATATTTTAGAGCGATCGCCTGCTTCACGCGCAACCGATTTGATTTCGACTGTTCCATCAAAAATCTCTGGAACTTCAATTTCAAATAAACGCTTCAATAGACCAGGATGTGTGCGTGAGACGAATATTTGCGGACCTTTTGATGTTTTTTCTACTTTTGTGATAAATACTTTAATTCGATCATGTGGTTTATAATGTTCATTTGGCATTTGTTCGCTAATAGGAAGTAATGCTTCAATCTTTCCTAGACTAACATAAATAAACCGAGAATCATGACGTTGAACAATTCCGGTCATAATGTCTTCTTCACGGTCAATGAATTCTGAATAAATGATACCGCGTTCTGCTTCACGTACTCGTTGTGTTACGACTTGCTTAGCAGTTTGTGCTGCAATCCTTCCAAAATCCTTCGGTGTAACTTCTAGCTCCACAACATCTTCGAGTTGATAGCTAGGATTAATTTGTTTTGCTTCTTCCAAAGAAATTTCAAGTCGTGCATCGAACACCTGATCCACAACATCTTTTCTGGCAAATACTCTCATTGAACCTTTTTCAAAATTTAAATCAATACGAACATTTTGCGCCTGATTAAAATTTCGACGGTAAGCTGAGATCAATGCTGCCTCGATGGCATCAATCAGAACTTCCTTTGAAATACCTTTATCTTTTTCTAAAACATTGAGAGCATCCAATAACTCACTGCTCATGGTTGTTCCCCCTTAATATTTTTTAAGAAAATGTAACGGCTAGTCTTGCTTTAGCAACCTTCTCAAAAGGGATTACTACCGTTTTCTTTCTAGTTTTAATTTTCACTTCTATCACTACTTCTTTTCCGTCAAAGCTTTTCAAGATACCTTCAAATTCTTTTTCATCCAAAATTGGTTCATATGTTTTTATGTAAACATTTTTCCCAAGTGCTTTATGAAAATCCTTCTCTTTTTTCAAAGGCCTCTCCGCTCCAGGTGACGATACTTCAAGGAAATAGTTTTGCGGAATTGGATCTGTTTCGTCCAATTTTTCGCCTAATTTTTCACTTACTGTGCCACAGTCTTCAATGTCTACACCAGTTTCTTTATCAATATAGACACGAAGGAACCAACTTTTACCTTCTTTGACATACTCGACTTCTACCAATTCAAGTGCCAATTCATCTAAAATTGGAATCACAAGTTCTTCTACGGTCTCCGTTACTTTTTTACTCATTCGTTTCCTCCATACATGGTCCGTATACATATCTTTGTAATGGATTCAAAAATTTAGTCAATTACAACACGAAAGAGTGGGTTTCCCCACTCTTTCCATTGGTTCTGCTTAGTATTTCCAATAAAAATATACCATAGTCAAGGGATTTATGCAAATAAAGTACAACCTTTGTTCGTTTAATTCCCTGATACCATAAGCTTTAACGAATATAATGCTCTCATTTATCTCTTTTATTGAACAATCTTTTGTTGCAACAGAGTTCCATACCCTAGCAAAATCATTTGCAACAACAAAGTATGGTTATCAGAACAGAGAGAGTTGGTTTTGGTCAGGCAATGATTCTAAGCAGCCTTGCTTATCCAAGTACTCTAGAATGGTTTTTGAAACCTTTCCACGCTGTTGCAGATCCTCTTTAGAAAGAAATTCTCCAACTTCACGGGCACGAACTATATTAATTGCTGCATTCGTTCCAAGTCCAGGAATGGAATTGAATGGCGGAATTAGTGATTTCCCTTCAATAAGGAACTCATCTGCACTTGATTTATACAAATCAACTTTACTGAACGAGAAGCCCCGTTCACACATTTCAAGTGCTAATTCTAGTACTGTCAGCGTATTTTTTTCCTTGGTTGAAGCATCAAGCCCTTTCGCATTTATTTCTTCTACTTTTGAACGAATGGCTTGTGAACCTCTTGTCATAGCCTCGATTTCAAAATCTTCGGCTCTAACAGTGAAATAGGCTGCATAATACAATAATGGCAAATGTACTTTGAAATAAGCGATTCGCACTGCCATTAATACATATGCAGCTGCGTGAGCTTTCGGGAACATATATTTTATTTTTTTACAAGAATCAATATACCATTCAGGAACTTCATTTTCCCTCATGCTTGCTTCGAATTCTTCAGTGAGTCCTTTCCCTTTACGAACAGATTCCATAATTTTAAATGCAAGGGAAGGTTCTAGACCTTGATAAATTAAATACACCATAATATCATCCCGGCAGCCAATAACTTCACTTAGTGTACAAATTCGGTTATGAATCAGCTCTTGTGCATTTCCAAGCCATACATCGGTACCATGTGATAATCCAGAAATCTGAACTAGTTCTGAGAATGTCGTTGGTTTTGTATCTTCAAGCATTTGACGGACAAATCGGGTTCCGAATTCCGGAATGCCAAGCGTTCCTGTTTTACACATAATCTGGTCTTCAGTAACCCCAAGCGACTCTGTTCCACTGAATATTTTCATTACTTCAGGATCATCAGTTGGTACTGTTTTTGGATCAATTCCGCTCAAATCTTGCAGCATTCTTATTACTGTAGGATCATCATGTCCAAGAATATCAAGTTTAAGAATATTATCATGAATAGAATGAAAATCAAAGTGAGTCGTTTTCCATTCAGAATTACGGTCATCCGCTGGAAATTGGATAGGTGTAAAGTCGTAAATATCCATATAATTTGGTACTACGATAATCCCTCCTGGATGCTGCCCACTCGTTCTTTTTACGCCCGTACATCCAGCAACAAGACGATCGGTTTCGGCACCGCGCATATGAAGATTGTTATCTGAAGAATATCCTTTTACATAGCCGTATGCGGTCTTTTCAGCAACCGTACCAATGGTCCCAGCACGAAAAACATAATCTTCTCCAAATAATACCTTTGTATAGTTATGAGCATTCGGTTGGTATTCACCGGAAAAGTTCAAATCGATATCGGGTACCTTATCTCCATTAAATCCTAGAAAGGTTTCAAACGGGATATCTTGGCCGTCTTTTTTATAACTTGTACCACAGTCTGGACAGTCTTTATCCGGTAAGTCAAATCCAGAACTTACTGAACCATCATTGAAAAACTCGGATTTTTTACAGTTTGGACAAACATAATGTGGTGGAAGTGGATTGACCTCGGTAATTTCCGTCATTGTTGCAACTAACGATGAACCAACGGATCCCCGTGAACCAACGAGATAGCCATCATCAAGAGATTTTTTTACGAGCTTATGAGAAATTAAGTAAATTACAGCAAAACCATGGCCGATGATACTTGTTAATTCTTTTTCAAGCCGCGCTTTTACGATTTCAGGAAGTTCATCGCCGTAGATACTTCGTGCCATACTATAGCTCATTTCTCGCATCTCATCATCTGCACCTTCAATTTTCGGTGTATACAGATCATCTTTAATCGGCTTAATATCGTCAATCATGTCTGCAATCTTATTCGTGTTTTCAACAACAATTTTCTGAGCAAGATCTTTACCTAGAAACTCAAAGTTCTTCAACATTTCATCCGTCGTTCGGAAATGAACATCCGGCAATTTGTGACGATTTAGCGGATTGGCGCCACCTTGTGAGTTTACTAATATTTTGCGATAGATTTTATCATTCGGCTCAAGATAATGAACATTACCTGTTGCAACAACGGGTTTATCTAACTTTTCCCCAAGTTTCACAATATTAGTAAGAATTCCTTCCAACGATTTTTCATCGCGAATATATTCCATTTCAATCATATGTTGATAAACATCTTTAGGATGAACCTCGAGATAATCGTAGAATTCGGCAATCTCGGTAACTTCATCGAATCCCTTCTGCATCATCCCCTCAAACACTTCACCTTTATCACATCCGGAACCAATCAAAATTCCTTCACGAAACTTTTTCAGCTTTGATCGTGGAATCCGAGGCACTCGATAAAAATAATCGATATGTGATAGAGACACAAGCTTAAACAAATTCTTCAATCCCTCTTGGGTCTGGGCGATGAGTGTGCAGTGATAAGGTCTTGAACGTTGAAATGCATTTCCTGCACCCATATGCTCATTAAATTGGTCATGATAAAGGATTTCTTTTTCCGTTGCATCTTTTAGCATTTTTAATAGTAAATATCCTGTCGCTTCAGCATCATAAATGGCCCTATGATGTTGGGTCAGTTCAATATCGAACTTTTTAGCTAACGTATTCAAACGATGATTTTTGAATTCAGGATATAGAAAGCGACCTAATTCTAATGTATCTATGACAGGATTTGTAGCTTTTGGATGCCCAATCTTTTTATAACCGACATTTAAAAATCCCATATCAAAGCTTGCATTATGAGCAACTAAAATAGCATCTTCGGTCCAATTTCGAAAGTTCTCAAGTACTTCGGATACTTCCGGAGCATTTTCTACTAAGTCATCCGTAATACCAGTCAAATCAATGGTCGTCGCTGATAAAGGATGATGTGGGTTTGCAAATGATTCAAAGCGGTCAATGATTTCACCGTTTTGTATTTTCACAGCTGCTAGCTCAATGATCGTATCATAAACAGCGGATAAACCAGTTGTTTCAACATCAAACACTACATACGTATCTTCTTCGAGCAGACGATGCGCATCGTTATAGGCAATCGGCACCCCGTCATCGACTAAATTCGCTTCTACCCCATAAAGAATTTTAATATCATTTTTCTTTCCAGCACTAAATGCTTCTGGAAATGATTGAACACCGCCATGATCCGTTATCGCTATTGCTCGATGCCCCCATTTCTTCGCTTGTGTTACGAGCGCAGAAACCGGAGAGACTGCATCCATTTGACTCATTGGCGTGTGAAGATGGAGTTCTACCCGCTTCTCACCTTCTGGCGCCTTGTCGATACGCCCTTGCTTCGTAATTTCGTTTATATCATTTGCCATCATAACTAAATCACGAATGAAAGTATCCGTTTGGATACTTCCTTGAGCACGAACCCACATGCCTTTTTTCACTCTGGCCAAAATAGCTGCATCTTCTTTGTCTCTAGAGAACACCTTCACAATAATTGAGCTTGTATAATCCGTTACTTTAAAAGTGAGTAATGTTCTGCCGCTTCTAAGCTCTTTGACTTCAGCATCGAACACATAGCCTTCAATCGCAATTCTTCTTTCTTCTTCAATGATTTGTTCAAGACGTCTAAAATCAGCATCATCTTTAATTGTATAGCCGATTTTAACAGGTCCTTCATATTGAGCACCTTCTGCTGATTTTTCACTTTCCTTCTTCTGCATTTCAAGCAGTGCTGCCAAACCTTTTTCTTCATCTTCTTTTTGTTTTTCTCTTAAGAATTGCTGATAATCATTATTTGAGTTAATTTCTGCTACTTCTGCTTCAAGTGACATAGGAGGGAATCCCAATGTTTGATAAGTATTAGAAATTAAACTTGAATACTTTTTCTTTAATTGCCCTGCTTCTGCTTCGTTGCGAGCAGAAACAATAATGCGATGACCTACAATTCTTGGCTCTTGCTCATTTAAAAGCGAGAGCAATGCTGGGGAAATCCCTTGAAGTTCACTTAAACAGTTTTTCCAGTATTCCTTTACTAATTCTTCCGTAACCTTTGGTTGAAGCACACTAAAGCTAAATGATACTTTAGCAATGTGAGCAAATGTACTTCCAAGCTGATGAGAAAATTTTGCATGGATACTTGAAGGAATTAATTCTTCAAGTTTGAAAACAAAATGCCAACTCTTTGATTCCCTTTCAATCAATAGCTTCTCAATCTCCGCACCATAGAAATACTGTACAATTGCATCATCAGTTAACTCAAGTTGCCTGAGCAAAAGTTGAAATCTCTCTCGACCGTTGTTCATTTGTTGATTCAATTGTATCCTCCTTCTTTCACTTACGTATTTCAATATAAAGAAACGGCCCGAGGCCTTCATGTTCGAAATGTAACAGAGGTAATTATACCATAACAAGAATATAGTTATTATTATTTAGGATCTAAAACTCTGATTATACTTCCCCATTATTTCTTTGTAAGATTATCGTTTATTTCTATGTTTAATTCGTTTTTCCAATCGTTTTTAGTACATAGAAAAAGAGGTATCCCAAAGCAAAGGGCCAGACTCCGCAACAACTAAATGCAGTATAAGATTCGTGTATAAAACACTAGATACTGATTTAGAGTGCGAGGTCAGACCCTTATGAGACACCCTCATTTAAAGCTCTATTTTTATTATTTGCTTAGAATTTCAGACAAAGTTTCCACTAAAGCATCTGTACCGATTTCCAGTATTTCACCTGATCTTCTAATTTTCACTTCGATGATACCTTCAGATGCTTTCTTGCCAACTGTAATTCGAACTGGAAGTCCCATTAAATCCGAGTCAGCAAATTTGACTCCAGGGCGCTCTTGACGGTCATCCATAAGCACATCATAGCCTTGTTTTTTCAAGGAGCTATACAATTCTTCAGCAAGAGCAGCTTGACTTTCATCCTTCATATTAACAGGGATCAAGTGAATTTGATATGGAGCTAAATTGGTTGGCCATAAGAGACCTTTTTCATCATTAAACTGCTCTGCAACTGCAGCAAGCGTCCGAGAAACACCAATTCCATAGCATCCCATAATCATTGGTTGATTACGGCCGTTTTCATCCAAGTAAACAGCATTCATCGCTTCACTATACCTTGTTCCAAGTTTGAAAACATGTCCAACTTCGATACCTTTTGCAAATTTAATATATCCATTTCCGTCTGGAGATTTGTCCCCTTCTTGAATAAAGCGAATATCCGCATATTGAGATACTGAAAAATCGCGACCAGGATTTACATTCACATAATGGTAATCCTCTTCGTTAGCACCACAAACCGCATTGACTAATCCTTCAACAGCTTGATCTGCAATCACTTCCACATTTGCAGCGGATTTAATTGGTCCAAGTGAACCAACAGCACAACCTAGTATTTCTTTCGTGTCTACAGCAGAAGCAAGCTCCACATTTGCTGCACCGTAGATGTTTTTTAATTTAATATCATTCACTTCATGATCACCACGAACTAATACCAATACAAACTTTTCGTCTACTTTAAATAGAAGTGATTTTATACATGTTTTGGCATCAGTTTGAAGGAAACTAGCAACTTCTTCAATCGTTTTTTTGCCGATTGTCTCTACTTTTTCTAAATCTTTTGCCGGTTCATTGTTTTTAACTTCTTCTATTAGTACTGGAGCCATTTCAATATTAGCTGCATAATCCGAGCTGTCAGAGTAGGCAATCGTATCTTCGCCTACGTCAGAAAGGACCATAAATTCATGCGTGTCTTTCCCACCCATTGCACCTGAGTCCGCAATAACTGCTCGGAAATCCAATCCGCATCTACTAAATACATTTGAGTAGGCAGTGAACAAACGTTGATACACCGCATCTAAACTTTCCTGATTAGAGTGGAAAGAATATGCATCTTTCATGATAAATTCGCGTCCACGTAGTAATCCGAAACGCGGCCTTTTTTCATCCCGAAATTTCGTCTGGATTTGATATACAGTTAACGGAAGACGCTTATAAGATTTAATTTCATCGCGAACTAGGCTCGTGATTACTTCTTCATGTGTTGCACCAAGAGCAAATTCACGATCATGACGATCTTTTAATCTCATAAGTTCTGGGCCATATGTATACCAACGGCCGGATTCTTGCCAAAATTCTGCTTGCTGAAGTGCAGGCATTAATAGCTCTACTGCCCCTGCATTATCCATTTCTTCACGTACAATTTGTTCTATCTTTTGTAGCACCTTTTTACCTAACGGGAGAAAGCTATACACACCACTAGAATTTTGCCTCATATAACCTGCTCGAAGCAAAAGCTGGTGACTTTTAATCTCTGCATCTGCAGGTACTTCTCTTAATGTTGGAATTAACGTCATACTTTGTTTCATCATTGCACCTCATTTATAAATAGGAACCTTATTAGTCATGCCTAAATCCCCTTAATTCAAATTATACAGGAGAAAATTCTGCAAATCCACGTATAAAAGCATATAAAGTGAAACTTCAAACAGCCAGTTTTTCTTCAACCCCACTGATTGTTAGTCCCCTTCCACCGGCACTAAATCTTCGATAATTCGACACTGCGAACCTGTTTCAATGAATCACAGACTAAAAAACACCACGTCCTTTAGTCTCTCGTCTGCGTGACTCACATCCTGTGAGAGTCCGACATGCATTAGATGGGGATATAGCGTGTCGTAGTTTGCCACAGAGTATTGCAACTTAAGACCTTAAGTAGTGCTAGGAGCCGCAACTAGATTAGTCAGTTATTTCCCCCACCTACAACTTCTTTGATTTATCTAAGCCTTGAGGTGGTGGCTTACTAACGGGTTAATGCGATAGAATTGAATCTTGTATAATTCAAATTAATGAGAAGTTAAATTACTGAACGTGACAAAGACAACAGCACAATTTCAAAATGCACTATTGTCTTTTGATTGTTTAGTATTTCATACAATAAAGTGAAACTTCAACCAGTGGGGGTTCTTTATCCCGCACAGGTTGTTAGTCCCGTTCTACTATACCTTTGAAGACCCATAAAGGTAAGTTTCACTGTATCTCACCAATCGGACCTTAACGGGCAGTTTGTTTGTCCCCTACTTATCTTCTGTGTTCCTCAAAAGCTTGAGGTGGGGGACCTACTGCCCGTTAAGCGTGGGACAAATTAGAATTTTTAAGTTTTAATTATAAGAAAAATCGTTGGATGTCATTCCATGTAACCATAATCATCAATAACATCAAGAGCGCAAATCCAATAAAATGGACAATACCTTCTTTTTGACGGTCTATTGGCTTTCCGCGTAGAAATTCTACAAGGAAGAATAATAGCCTGCCGCCATCAAGTGCTGGTAATGGCAGTAAATTCATAATACCAAGGTTAATACTTAATAATCCTGCCCATTTCATTAACATGAATATTCCTGACTTAGCAACTTCTTCAGTGGATTTATATATCCCCACAGGACCAGATAGACTATCCAGTGTAAATCCACCTGTAATTAATTGACCAAGAATAACAAAAATTTGTTTAGTCCAGTGATAGGTTTCTGTTAATCCGTATGAAAATGCCTTTAGCGGTGATTTTTCTACTGGAGCATAAACTCCGATAACACCTATCTTCTCACCTTCTCGATCAACTTCTTTAGGTACGACTGGAATGGATAGTGTCTGTCCATCTCGTTTGATTACAAAATCGATTTCATTACCGGGGTGTTTTTGAATATTTGCTTGAACATCTTCCCAGGTCGAGACTTCATTTCCATTGATTGATTGAATTTCATCTCCAGCCTGTAACCCTGAAGCAATTGCCGAACCATCATCTGTTAACTCACCAAGTCTTGGCTCATTGACCGCAATCCCTTGAAATAAACCAATCATAACAAAGATAACAAATGCCAACACAAAGTTCATCATCGGACCGGCAAAAATTGTCATCGTCCTATGTCCGAGTGATTTGGATACAAATTGTCGATCATAAGGAGCAATTTGATTCTCCACGCCATCCTCTACTACAACCGCTTCTTCATGAATGCGGAAGGACTTTAATTCACCCTCATCACCTTCCTCATACCCTTGAATAAGAAGTTTATGTTCAAGATCAGCTGCTTCCACTTCGATAATACGGATGTCAGGATATTTATCTTTATTATTTAAGACAATTTGCTTCACTAGGTTGTTATCATCTGTAACTAACCCTATACGATATCCCGGCTTTATGTCTGGATTTTCGGCATCTTCACCCGCCATACGAACATAACCGCCGAGAGGAAGAAGTCTAATCGTATAAACGGTTTCTGCCCTCTTATAGGTGAATACTTTCGGCCCGAAACCAATTGCAAATTCCCTACATAATATCCCTGCCCGCTTGGCAAATACTAAATGTCCCAGTTCATGAAAGAAAACAAGGGCTCCAAAAATAACGATAAAGGAAATCACAGTTTGCAATGTTTGCACGTGCATGTCACCTCTATTTCAGTAATGTTTGAATAAATTTTCGTGTACTTGCATCCACTTCTTGAATTGTCGTAAGATCTGGATTGTCAATCGGAGTATGACGATTTAACGCTTGTTCAATGTATGTTTCGATTTCTAAGAAAGCAATTTTTCCTTTTAAAAATTCTGCAACAGCAACCTCATTGGCAGCGTTTAGGACAGTTGGCATTGTTCCGCCTATTTTACCTGCTTCATAAGCAAATTGCAAACATGGAAAACGATTAAAATCCATCTCCGCGAAATGTAGCATTCCTATCTCTGCCAAGTTTAATCGATGACTTGTTGACAAGGGTAAGCGATCAGGATAAGTAAGAGCATACTGAATGGGTACTCTCATGTCTGGTGTTCCTAGTTGCGCGATAACACTAGAATCATGAAACTCCACCATTGAATGGATGATGCTTTCTTTGTGAAGTACAACTTCAATTTTTTCATATGGAAGATTAAACAACCAATGGGCTTCGATTACCTCAAGCCCTTTATTCATCATAGAAGCAGAGTCAATTGTAATTTTTGCACCCATCGCCCAATTCGGATGGTTAAGTGCCTCATCTACAGTCACTCCTATCAGTTCCGCGCGAGAGCGGTCTCTGAAACTTCCTCCTGAAGCAGTAATAATCAATCGTTCAATATTTTTTTCTTTTTCACCTTGTAATGCCTGGAATATAGCTGAATGTTCACTATCAACTGGAAGTAGATTAACGCCAGCTTTCCTCGCTTCTTCCATTACTAAATGTCCAGCTGTCACCAACGTTTCCTTATTTGCTAATGCAATATCTTTTTTTGCTTTGATCGCTTGAAGGGTCGGAAACAAACCAACGCTTCCAATGACCGCATTCACTAGAATATCTGCTTTTTCAAAAACAGCAGTTTCTATTAACCCTTCATCACCATATGTAAAATGAATGCCTGTTCCCGTATACTCTAATTGTAAGGTTTGAGCATCTTCCTTTGCTTGAACACACACTAAACTTGGTTGAAACTCACTAATATATTTTCTAGCTAGTTCCACATTTTTCCCAACTGAAAAAGCGACAATCTCAAATTGGTCTGGATGTTGTCGAACAACATCCGCTGTTTGCTGACCAATCGAACCAGATGCACCTAAAAGACTTATATATTTCAATGTCATTCATCTCCTAAGACCAATTCAAACATTAGAGAATCTGTAAAAAATGCAAAATCGGTAAAATGAAAATCAAGCTATCAAACCGATCTAATATCCCACCATGACCAGGCAAAAGATTGCCTGAATCTTTAACACCATAATGGCGTTTATATGCTGATTGAACAAGATCACCTAGCTGACCAAAAATTGCTATAAGAATACTCATAAATATCAACTGAATCAATGTTTTATCAATCGTAGATAACATAGAAAACAGAATCGCGACAACCATTGCAGAAATAATTCCGCCAATAAAACCACCGATTGTTTTATTCGGACTGATTTCAGGCCATAATTTCCGTTTACCCATTGATTTTCCAATAAAATAGGCACCTGAATCCGTTGCCCAAATCGTAAATAGAGCAAAGAATATATACGTTAAACCATTAACATCTCTTGTTTCAAATAAGTAGTAAAATCCCATACCAATATAGATAACGGATATTACTAAAAAACCTGCATCATCAAACATAAAACGATTTTTCGATATAACAGTAGAAATGAGTAGTAATAATACTCCCCCGATAACGATTTGCGTTTTATCATATCCGGTATCTGCCAAAATTCTGCTAACGGGTTCTGGGATTAGAATTAACCAGAGCATTGCAAACGAAATCACTGAAGCAAATGAATTCAGCGGCAGTTTTTTCATTCGAATCAATTCATATAAACCAATCGTAGCTAGTAGATAAACCAGTATTAGAAATGGAAGCTTGCCTAAAATAACGATGGATAAAAATACAGCAGCTGCAATAATACCCGTAATAATTCTTTGCTTCATGAATCACTTTTCCTCGCCTTCTTAACTAGACACCGCCGAATCTTCTTGTGCGCTTCTGAAAATCTTCTACCGCATCCAACAAATGTTCTTCCCGAAAATCAGGCCAGAGAACATCTGTAAACCAAAGTTCTGAATACGCAACCTGCCAAAGCATGAAATTACTTAAGCGAATTTCTCCGCTCGTCCTAATCAAAAGGTCAGGATCAGGCAGTGCACGGGTCATTAAATAATTAGAAAATTGCTCTTCATTTATGTTTTCATTAATGATACCATTTTTAACATCGTCTATTGTTTTATTAACAGCCATTAATATTTCAGCACGACTGCCATAATTCAATGCGAAATTCAAGATAAGACCAGTATTATCCTTTGTTTCTTCTATAGCCATCTTTATTGCCCGCTTTGTATGTTCTGGCAATAATTCGATTTCTCCCATCATCTCGACCTTCACATTCTTTGCGATAAGTTCAGGTAAAAATGTTCCCAAAAACTCTTCTGGCAATTTCATGATATAATCTACTTCACTTTTCGGGCGCTTCCAGTTTTCAGTGGAAAAAGCGTACACCGTTAAAATACTAACATTTAACTCACTTGTAAGTTTAGTGATCTTCCGTACAACCTTCATTCCTTCATGGTGGCCAGCTATTCTCGGTAAGGCACGTTTCTTAGCCCAACGTCCATTCCCATCCATGATAATTGCGATATGCTTAGGAACCGAAGATTTTTTTACTTGTTGAATTCTTTGAGCTAAATCGGAAGAAGCATCTTTCTTTCCAAAACGCTTCCATATTGAATACATATTTTGTCCCCCATCAGGTAGTGCTGTTCTCTACACATTCCTATATACTATGTCGAAAATGAAAATGACAGAATCTATATTATAATATCAAAAAAAGACTACTTCTCCTATTATTAATATGAAAAAGATTGTCCGGTTAGACGAAAATGATTAAGTAAAACATCAAACCAAGATCTAACACTCGATTTCTTAAAAAATCTCTCTTCGTATTATACACAATATACAAGCTCATTTTCATCCTTCTGTTTTCAATATGAACCGTTTGACTCTCGTTCAACCAGAATGTAGAGATTTTTTCAAAAAAAAAGCCGAAATCATTCTGCCCAATCCATTCCCTATGCCTGAAGTAAAATGATAAAGAAGACTCTGCTTGAGCTACATTACATTATCATTCAGGGATATTGAATGGAACAGAATGTCCGGCGGTTGTTAATTACTTTGATTTAATAGTAAATATAGTTTTTAAACTATATCCAAATGAAAAAAATAGCTAATCATTCAAAATTACACTTCTAAAATTTCTTTTTCCTTGTCTTTCGTAATATCCTCAATTTTGTTAATATGGCTATCTGTGATTTTTTGGATATCATCGGAATAACCACGTAAATCATCCTCAGTAATTTCACCGTTTTTCTCAAGCTTTTTCAAATCGTCATTTCCATCACGGCGAATGTTACGAATTGCAATCTTGGCTTCTTCTGCTTCCTTACGAACCATTTTGACAAGCTCTTTTCGGCGCTCTTCTGTTAACGCAGGAATAGCAATTCTAATGATTGATCCATCATTAGAAGGATTCAATCCAAGATCAGACTTAAGAATCGCTTTTTCTATATCACCTAAGATTGTTTTGTCATAAGGCTGGATAACCAAAAGCCTTGCTTCAGGAACAGAAATTCCTGCTACTTGATTAATCGGAGTTGGTGCGCCGTAATATTCAACAGATATTCTATCTAACAATGAAGCATTAGCACGGCCAGCACGGATACTTGCCAATTCTCGCGTATAAGCCGAAATTGCTTTTTCCATTTTCGTTTTTGAATTATCAATAACTTGTTTTGCCATTTTATTTCCCCCTAACAATCGTTCCGAGCGACTCGCCCATCACAGCTCGTTTAATATTTCCTTTTTCCATAAGAGAAAAGACCATTAACGGAATATTATTATCCATACAAAGTGAAGAAGCTGTAGAGTCCATAACTTCCAAGCCTTCATTTAGCACATCTAAATAGGATAGCTGATCATATTTTACAGCATTTTTGTCTTTAGCAGGGTCTGCATTGTATACTCCATCAACATTGTTCTTCGCCATAAGAATGACTTCAGCTTCAATCTCAGCCGCACGTAGAGCCGCGGTTGTGTCTGTAGAAAAGTAAGGATTTCCGGTTCCCGCAGCAAATATAACGACTCGTTTTTTCTCAAGATGTCTAATTGCACGGCGTCTAATATAAGGTTCTGCAATTTGTCTCATTTCAATTGAAGTTTGAACACGTGTTTCAATCCCAAGCTGTTCTAAGCTATCTTGAAGTGCTAATGAATTCATGACAGTTGCAAGCATGCCCATGTAATCGGCATTTGCACGGTCCATTCCCATTTCACTTCCGATTTTGCCTCGCCAAATGTTTCCGCCACCAACAACTACTGCCACTTCAACATCCAATTCAGCTACTTCTTTTACTTGTTCTGCAATTGATTTAATGACGGCTGGATTGATTCCAAAACCTTCAGCACCAGCTAGTGCTTCACCGCTTAGCTTTAATACGACTCGTTTATATTTCGGGTTGATCATGTAGAACCTCCAACTATGTAATCTAATTCCATATTATCTTTCACACTTCATGGAACTTTAATATAGTTCACTTAATGGGTGTATCCATATTCAAGCAGTCGCTCTTTTGTTCGATTATGGTTCAAAAATAGGGAACACATTTGTGTTCCCTATTTAACCAATTCACGTTTAAATTAGTCTTTTTTAACTTGGCTCATTACTTCATCAGCAAAGTTTTCTTGACGTTTTTCAATTCCTTCGCCTACTTCAAAACGAACGAATGATTTAATGTTTCCACCTTTTGTTTCAACAAATTGTCCAACCTTTTGGTCAGGGTTTTTAACGAATGCTTGCTCATTAACACAAATTTCTTCGTAAAATTTGTTAATACGTCCTTCAACCATTTTCGCAACAATTTTTTCTGGTTTTCCTTCATTTAGAGCTTGTTGAGTCAATACTTCTTTCTCACGCTCAAGTTCAGATGCATCTACTTGGTCACGAGAAACATATTTCGGATTAAGAGCAGCAATATGCATTGAAACGTCTTTAGCAGCCTCTTCATCCGTTGTTCCTTCAAGAACTGAAAGCACACTAATTCTACCACCCATATGGAGGTATGCACCAAATGCACCATTATCTGTTTTTGTAACAACTTCAAAACGACGTAAAGTTAATTTTTCACCGATTTTAGCAATAGCAGTATTGATATGATCTGCAACTTTTACTCCGTTAATTGTTTGCTCAAGAGCTTCTTCTACAGTAGCTGGTTTGTTAGCAAGTAAGTGTTCTCCCAATTCTTTTACTAGCAATTGGAATCCTTCATTTTTTGCTACGAAATCTGTTTCTGAGTTTACTTCAAGGATTACCGCTTCATTTCCATTTACAATAATTGAAGTTAATCCTTCAGCAGCAATACGGTCTCCTTTGTTAGCCGCTTTTGCAATTCCTTTCTCACGAAGGAAATCAATCGCTTTTTCCATATCTCCATTCGTTTCAACAAGCGCTTTTTTGCAGTCCATCATACCTGCACCAGTTTTTTCACGCAATTCTTTTACTAATTGTGCACTAATTGCCATAATAAAATCCTCCTCTAATTAAATACAAAATGTAATTTCGGGTTCAAATGCTAAGCGCAATATGTAATCCCAAAAAAAGGTGATAAAAGGCATTATCCTCTTATCACCTTTTTGTATGAAGGACAAGGGGACGGTGCTCCGTGAATTACATCTATGTCCAACCATTGTTAGTGTCATATTTGTTTAGGAGTAAAATTTACGAAATCTGACTCCGCTCCGCCACCTGTTAATTCAGTGTATCTAGAATCAAATTGTTTGTCCTTCATACTAAGTTGGCGCAATTAAGCGTCGGTCGTATTATTAATACAAATTAAGCGTTAGCTGGCTCTGCAGCAGTTTCTTCGCCTTGTTTAGCTTCAAGAATTGCATCTGCCATTTTACCAGTTAATAATTTAACCGCACGGATTGCATCATCGTTAGCAGGGATGACAACATCGATCTCATCTGGATCACAGTTTGTGTCAACAATACCAACTAGAGGGATGTTCAATTTATGAGCTTCCGCAACTGCGATACGTTCTTTACGTGGATCAATAATGAAAATCGCATCTGGGATAGTTTTCATATCTTTAATACCGCCTAGGAATTTTTCTAAGCGATCCCATTCTTTTTTAAGTTGGATAACTTCTTTTTTAGGAAGTACTTCGAATGTTCCGTTTTCTTCCATTTTTTCGATTTCTTTAAGACGAGCAATACGTTTTTGAATTGTTTCAAAGTTTGTTAAAGTTCCACCCAACCAGCGTTGGTTAACATAGTACATACCAGAGCGGATTGCTTCTTCTTTAACAGACTCTTGAGCTTGTTTTTTAGTACCAACAAATAGAATTGTTCCACCGTTAGCAGCTAATTCTTTAACAAAATTGTATGCTTCATCAACTTTTTTCACTGTTTTTTGAAGATCGATGATGTAGATACCGTTACGCTCAGTGAAGATATACTTCTTCATTTTTGGGTTCCAGCGACGTGTTTGGTGTCCAAAGTGTACACCAGCTTCAAGCAATTGTTTCATTGAAATTACTGACATTATTAGTTCCTCCTAAATGGTTTGTTTGTCCTCCGCTTCGATCATTTCCAGACAGAAACTGTCGAAACAGCACCAACTGACTAGATCACGAAACGTGTGTATTAACACCAGTTAATAATATAGCATAGTCATAAAATACAAGCAAGCAATTTACGCGGTTATCTATTAAATCTTATTAACAGCTCAATTTCTGTTTTACCTTTATTTAATTTTTTGGCGATTTCTTCAGTGGTTAAACCCTCATGCAGCAAATTATTCACTTGATCTGAAAGGGTCGGCTTAGCCCGTCGTTCATGATTTTTTAGCTCTTGTTTTAATGATTCTTGAAAAGATGTACTTTGTTTATAATTATCTCCATGTTCTAATGGTTTTCTTGATATCTCAAGTATATCATCTTCGTTAATTGGTAAGTCTGGCAATTCTAACGACGAAGCATCCTCTTGTTTTACTTTCACCACTTGTCTGTTTGGACGATCCACAGCCTGTGTTTGAGAGGAAGCAGAACTGTTTCGTGAGATATTTTTTTCATTAACGTTTAATTCAGTTGTAGCAACATTATTATTAGAAAGCGTATGAATTAAACGATCATTTTCTTCTTTTAATGCTAAAACAAAGGTTGCCATGGTTTCTTCCATTTCACGGGCTTTTCTTTCTTGATCTCTTTCAAAATTTGCCAACCTGTTTTGTCTCATATATAAAACAATGATTGCCATAATCGTAAAGATATTCAATATAAACATAATAAACATAATGAAACCTGACATAATATCCCTCTTATTCTAAATAGTCAATGTTGATACTGTTAATATAGGATGATTGCCTAGTTTCTTTTACAATTTTAATTTATTTAAAGGAATTTTTTTAATTCGCTTCTTCATTTTATATAGGGTTTCCTTTGTACCTGGAGTACTTCCTTTAAACTAAATAATCAACTTCAAGCAAAATTGATATACGAGAATTCGTGCCAGTTTTACGCAATAATATGGCTTTAGCATCTATCCTCACTTTTCGAGAATAAAACTATATTGACATGGTCTTATTTGTTTACTGCATAGCATTTTGCAATATTGTCCTGAGTTTGTAAATTGCTCTTGAATGAATTTGTGAAATTCTTGATGTTGATAAACTCATTACTTTACCGATCTCTGTTAAAGTAAACTCTTCTTTATAAAAAAGCTGTAGTACAAGCTGTTCTTTTTCATTTAACGTAGCAATGACTGTAGCCAGTTCTTGATACAATTCTTCTTTCAACAATCGTTCTTCTGGCATCAATGTCATTTCATCTTTAATATAATGACTCGGCCCTTCTTTATCGTCTTGATCTTGTGGGTTTTCATCCATTGACAATACATTGGCAAAGAAATTCTCATTCATCACTGTATATACTTCTTCCTCAGAAATATTTAACTCATGAGCAATTTCTGTTACGCCAATTTTTCTCATATACTTTTGTTCTAATTTTTCCACTACCACTTCAATTTTTTTTGTCTTTTCTCTTACACTCCGAGGAAGCCAATCTTCTTTCCGTAGCCCATCCAGAATAGCACCACGAATTCGGAATGAAGCATAGGTGTCAAATTTTAAATCCCGGTTAGGATCAAAACGTTCTAGTGCATCAAACAACCCCATCATTCCAAGACTTCTCACATCATCTCTGCTAACGCTTTTTGGCAAGTTAACTGAAATTCTCTGAACATGAAAGGATACAAGCGGTATGTATCTTTTCACTAGCATGTCACCTGCCTGGGGATCTTTTTTTTCAATCCAGTATTTCCAATATAACTGTTCTTCCTCGGTTGTCAGTTGAGACACGAGACCTCCTCCTAACGCTATCAAACATGTTCTTTAAAACTGTCACCAGTCCTTGGTTATTAAAATAAAAGTTAGCTATGTTCTATTTCTCTATTAGACAGGATAACTAGTGAAAGGTTAGACACTCCCTTTAAAAAACATATACTTTCTTATTACAAAAAAGGGCAGACGTCTATAATAGCCTTCAACTAAAGATCCATCATATTGTGAAAATTTAACTATGATTATCTGATTATGATGAAAGGTGCTTATGCTGGGCAACCAGAGACGTTTCTCATTACAACACGTTGGTTAAAACCCTTATCAGACACCTACTAAGGATTGCTTTTACAATACTTTAGTTCCCTTATTTACCGTTCTTATGCTTAGCAAACTTGTTTTGGGATCAAATTCTATAGTTCTACCACTATTTCCACCAACATCTTCTGCCACAATTGGGATCCGTAACGCCAATAATTCTTTTTTTACCGCTTCTACATTTCTTGGTCCTATCCTCATTAAATCTGTGCCTGAAGAAAACTGAAACATTTGCGATCCACCAGCAATTTTTGCCTTGAGGTTTCTTATTGAAGCTCCATCTCGAACGATTCTGTCCACTAATTCTTTAATTGCAGTGTCTGCATATTTTGCATGATTGATTTGCCCCGTTTTTGATAAAGAAGAATCAGGAAGCATGACATGTGCCATACCCGCGATCTCCTTAGATTGATCATATACAATAACGCCTACGCATGACCCAAGACCTGAGGTTCGTATGAGAGTCGGGGATTGTACAGTATTCATATCAGCAATTCCTACTTTAATAATATTGGATAGTTCAACCATGTAATGGTACTCCCAATGAATTAAAAACCACTTCATAAGCATCGGGATCTAATAGAAAAAAGAAGTGCCCATTAATGAAAGTTGAACTTTCTACAGCTTCTCCAATCGCAGTCTCAATAACGATAACAAAGTCACTTACTTGAGATAACTCAATCAACCCGGAACTGATTGTCGCACCGACCATATCAATACATAAAGCAGGGACAGATGGAAAAAGGCTTAATTTCGTAAAGTCAGATAAAGAGGATAAATATGAACCTGAAAGAATGTTTCCTAACTCCGATAAAGCAGAAAGTGCTAATTCTGGATAGGGAAGATTATCAAAGGAAAACACTTCTGTCCCTGTCATTTGTTCAATGAAGTGGGCGGCCTGCTTTAAAGGTAATATAAAGAACATATTACCTTGTACCTCCCCTTCAATTCTTAGAAAAACGCTCGCAACAACAGTTTCAGGTCCACCAGCAAGTTCAATCATTTCATTAATTGATAGAATTCTCACACGCGGAACAATCATATTCATTTTCCTATCAAGTATGGTAGATAGAGAGGTAGCAGCATGTCCAGCTCCGATATTCCCAATTTCTTTTAATATATCCAAATGAACAGAGTTTATTTTATCAACATAGGACATCGCTTTATGCTTCTTTAACTACTGTGTCATTTATTTCATCTTGATTAAGGATTTGATCAAGATTCAACAACGTTAATAATCTTTTTTCAACTTTGGCAACTCCACTAATATATTCCATCGCTACATTGCCAATAACTTCTGGCTGAGGTTCTATGCTTGCCTCAGGAATATCCAATACATCGTTCGCAGAATCTACGATTAAACCAGCCTCCATATTATCCAAACTTACGATAATAATTCTTGTTCGATCGTCATACGCTGCTTTTTCTATTTCGAAACGAGCTCGTAGATCAATAATTGGTGTAATTACCCCCCTTAGATTGATCACTCCTTTTACAAATGGTAATGACCTTGGGACTCGGGTAATATGCATCATTTTCTCAATTCCACGAACTTTAGCGACAGGTATCACATATTCCTTATCTTTAATTTGAAAAACGATGACTTTCACCGTCTCAGAAGTGACGATTGCTTCCATATAAGAACCTCCTAAAATATATGTATTCATAGGTTAAAAGCGACAGTGCCTTTTCAAGCTTGCGAAGAAAATAAGGTTAAATCAAGAATGTTTCATTTTTCACAATCATCTATTTTAAAAACAAGCTACACGACTGCAACTCGGATAGGCTATTAATCTATGAGATTAGGCATGCCTGCAGTACGATTAAGTTATTTATATAAATAAGTTCGTATAGTATTTAAAAGCAATTTAAATCTATTATTGTCAAGCCTTCTTTATAATCAAAATGCATCTAATTAAATCATTACTAGAAAAAAACCTTGTGTGTACTAGGATTTTTTTACTTAATTAATGCGTTACAATCTATAATTAAAGCAACTTGACCGTCACCTAAAATAGTAGCTCCAGATATTGCAAAAGCAGAGGACAAATAGTTACCAAGAGATTTTAATACAATTTCTTGTTGACCGATAAAAGAGTCGACAACTAAACCAGCCATTTTATCTCCTTTTCTAACAATGATTACGGAATAATACCCGTCATCTCCTATTGTCTCAGGAACTTCAAATATTTCTTTAAGGAAAATTAATGGTAATACCTTACCTCTAAAATCAATCACTTGTTGATTATGACCATTCATAATATCCGTTTTATTGATAATTGCAGTTTCAATAATTGAAGATAGTGGAATCGCATATTTCTCCTGTTGAATTTCAACTAGCATAACTGAAATAATCGACAACGTAAGCGGTAATTGGATGAGAAAATCAGACCCTTTCCCTTCAACAGAATCAATCGAAACCACACCACCAAGAGCTTCAATCGTACTTTTTACTACGTCCAATCCTACTCCACGTCCAGATACGTCTGATATTTGATCAGCTGTAGAAAAGCCAGAAGCAAATATTAATTCATAAACTTGTTTATCAGTAAGTGTTGCAGCTTGTTGTTCCGTTATTACTTGGTTTGTTATGGCTTTTTTCAATACCTTGTCCCGATTTATCCCTGCACCATCATCTTTAAGTTCGATGAATACATGATTTCCACTATGATAAGCCTTTAACATAACTGTACCCTCTTCAGGTTTACCGTTCGCTTTTCGTACCTCTGGCATCTCGATTCCATGATCAAGCGCATTGCGAAGTAAATGGACAATTGGATCACCAATTTCATCTATAACAGTACGATCTAATTCAGTTTCCGCACCATGAATTTCTAAAACCACTTTTTTATGAAGATCCCTCGTTAAAGTACGAACCATTTTTGGAAAACGGTTAAAGACTGTTTCAACTGGGACCATTCTCATATTTAAGATAATATTTTGAAGGTCTCCCGTTACCCTTGACATTCTCTCAACCGTTTCGTCTAATTCCGTATTTTCTAATTCCTTCGAGATTTGTTCTAATCTTCCCCGGTCAATTACTAGCTCTTCAAACAGATTCATTAATACATCAAGACGATCAATATTAACCCTGATTGTTTTATTATGCTGCTTGCTAGCAGGTTGATTCGTTTTTTCATTTTTAGAAGCAATTGATGGAGCAACCGGTTCATTGTTACTTTTTTGATGCTCTTTATTCATGCTCACTTTATGTTCGTCTTCTTCGTTTATAGCTGATCTCAGTTCGGACAAATCTAATTTACTAACAATGACTTTGTCGACCTCAGAAACTTTCATAATTTTTTTCTGGAGAGCTTCCACAGACTCTTTCGACACGACAGTCACAGTAAAGGATTGATCAAATTGTTCCTCTTCAAGTTTATCAACGGATGGATTTGACTTAATAACTTCTCCGAGTTTCTCTAACACTTCGAATACCATAAACACGCGAGCACCTTTTAAAAGGCAATCCTCACGCAAGCTTACGTTTATTTCATAAGTTTCAAACCCTTGTTCTTTAGATTGCTGTATAACGGTCAACTCAAATTCATCATAAACACTTTTTTCAATAGATTCCCTAATTGGCATCTCAACTGCTGTAGCCGCTTCGGCTGCACCGATTGAAAGCGGGGACTCCCCTTTCTCAACCATCTCTAATTTAGCAACAACCTCACTTACATTTCTTTTTCCGTCCCCGCCTTCCGCAATGCTCATAACCATCGCTTCTAAATCGTCAACCGCTAAAAAAATCACATCAAATATTTCAGAAGAAAGCTGGATTTTTCCATTACGAATTTCATCTAAGATATTCTCCATTTTGTGTGTTAAATTGGCTAAATCTTCATATCCCATCGTTGCAGACATCCCTTTTAACGTATGCGCCGATCGAAAGATTTCATTTACAATCCCTAAATCTTGAGGATGTTTTTCAAGTTCTAGTAACTGTTCACTACAAGTTTGCAGATGCTCCTTGCTTTCTTCAATAAATACTTCTAAATATTGGTTAAGATCCATAGTAATCCGCCTTTCGTATTAACAATAATTCACAATAGCTTTTGCAATATCTTCTACATCAGCGACTTTATTAATTACATTAGTCGCAATAGCCGCTTTAGGCATTCCGAAAACAATGGATGTTTTCTCTGATTCTGCAATCGCGGATAGTCTACCTGATTTACTGAGAGCGGTCAGTCCTTTGGCACCATCTATGCCCATTCCTGTCATAACAACCGCAACCTTTTCAACATCAATAATTTGGCTTGCTGATTCAAATAATACGTCAACCGAAGGACGATGCCCATTTCTTAACGGGGATTGATCCGTTTGAATTGCCAAACTCATCCCAACTTTTTTTATTTTTAAATGATAGCCTCCCTTTGCAATATAAGCGGTTCCTTTTTTTAAAATCTCTCCATCCTCTGCCTCCTTGACGGTAATTTCCGATAAAGTGTTAAGGCGATTCGCAAGTGATTTTGTAAAGCCAGGTGGCATATGCTGTACAATTAATATAGGTGCCTCAATATTTTTAGGAAGTTGAGTTAAAACAGTTTGCAATGCTCTAGGACCCCCAGTAGAAGTTCCAATTACAATCATTTTTTTCGCAAATGGCGTCTTTTCGCTTATTTGTGGACTCAAATTATTATTATGAACTGGTTCTATTTTACTATAATTATCGGAATTTCCTTGGATAATTTCAATATTTAAGGGATTATTTTGCAACTTCGATACATTAGTTTTACTTGCAGCGACAATTTTGTTGATTAAATCTGTTTTTATTTTATATAAATCGAGTGAGATAGCACCTGATGGCTTTGCAATAAAGTCAACAGCACCTATTTCCATTGCTTTTAACGTACTATCAGCACCTTCTTTTGTCGTGCTAGAGAGCATAATGACAGCAGTTGGCGTTTGTTTCATAATAATACGTAAAGCCTCGAGTCCGTCCATGATAGGCATTTCAACATCTAATGTGATAACATCTGGTTTTTCTTTCTCAATTTTTTGAACAGCATCCCGACCATTTCTTGCTGTTCCAATTACTTCAATCCTGCTATCTTCTGCTAAAAATTCACTAATAAGCTTCCTCATAAAAGCAGAATCGTCGACGATTAATACTTTAATTTTACTCATGTTAACGCACTACCTTCCAAGAAAAAATCTTTTAATTTTCAAAAGAAAATGGCTTTGCCTATACGTTATTTTTTCTGAGAAAGAATGATTTAAGTATCGAGAAGTAATATCTATTAATGCCTTAGATATATTGGCACTTGGCTCATAAAGGATAAACGGTATTTGCTTAGATACAGCTAGCATAACCGTTCGATCATCCGGAAGATATCCCAGTGGGATAATTTCCTTTTGGAGAAATTTTCTCATGACCGTTTGTAGCCGATTCATCGTCTCTTTGCCTTGCAGTTCTTCTCCTACCCGGTTACATATTAAATGAAAGGGAATATCAGAGTTAACTGAATGAAGATATTTCATGACAGAATAAGCGTCTGTTATGGAAGTTGGTTCTGGGGTTGTTATCACAATCAATTCATCAACACACAAAAGCAATTTAGCTGTATCTTCATTAATACCAGCTCCCATATCAAATAGGATAAAGTCATATTCCTGAAGTAATTCATTAAATTGTTCTGTAAATCGGTTAAATAGCTCGTCGTCTAACGAAAATAAATTCGTTAATCCGGTTCCTCCTGCAATAATTGATATATTGTTAGGTCCAGAGGATATCGTCTCTTTAATCGTTAAACTTCCATTGAAAAAGTCCATAATGCTATTGTTCGAATGGTATCCTAGTAAAATATCGATATTCCCCATTCCAATATCCATATCGAATAGAAGTACTCGTTTACCACGTCCCGCTATATTTATTGCAAAATTTACCGAAAAGTTTGATTTCCCCACTCCACCTTTTCCGCTTATCACGGCCATTGTTTTGGATACATTAGACTGTTCTTGTATTGCAATAAAATTTCGTAAATTTTCAGCTTGATCACGCATAGTTTATTTCTCCAAGAATCATTTTCGCTAATAATTGAGGAGTAGCGATTTCAATGTCATCTGGTACATTTTGACCATTTGTTATATAGGCTACACCAATTTCATTTCTTATAATGAAATTCACCATCGCGCCATAAGTAGATGTTTCATCTGCCTTTGTAAAAATAACTTGTTTGATGGGGATCATTGAAAACTGGTTATAAATATCTTCCATATCTTTTTGTTTAGCTGTTAAAGATAGGACAAGGTATGTTTCCATATCAACAGAAAAATCAATAATATTTTTAAGATCACGAACATAATCTGCATTGCGAAAATTTCGCCCTGCTGTATCAATAAAAACTACATCATAATGTGAAAACCGTTCGATTGCTTTTTGAAAATCTTCTAGATTATAAGCGACTTCAATTGGAACATTCAAAATTTTAGCATAAGTTTTCAATTGATCGATCGCGGCAATTCTATACGTATCCGTTGTAATAAAAGCTACTCTTTTATTTTGCTTTAACATGCAATGAGCAGCCACTTTTGCTAGAGTTGTCGTCTTACCTACTCCTGTTGGACCGACAATATTTATATATTTTTTTTCCGAATGAAATCCCCAATTTTTACTATTAGCAAACCGATTTACTAACTCTGCTTTCACATGTTTCAAAATTTCTGCTTCAGAAAAAGCCGTATGACTTTGAGACCAGTTTTCTAGTACTTTATCCATAACATCTCTTTGAACTGTTTGATTGATTTCATGACCAACTAACAATTCGTTAACGGGAAGTAAAGGTTCCGGATATGCTATGTCCGAAACCTGTTTCAATTCTTTGATCATCGCTTTTAAATCTACCAATTCTTTCATTACTTCGTTAGATTTGTGAATAGGTTCTGACTTTTGGAGCGTTGATGCCTTAACAAAACGATTTTCTTCAATTACTGTTTCCGCAGCTTTTACTGCAATCTTTTTAGTCTTTTGCTTTGTGACTTGTTTTGTCGGTTTAATTTGTGGATCAACTGCAGCATAAACTTCGATGCTTCTTTTCTTAAACATGCCTAAAAAACCACCTGTGAAAATGGGCTTAGAGTTCAAAATAACAGCATCATTTCCCAATTCTTCGCGAACCATCTTTAATGCTTCAGTCATTGAATCAGCTTGATATCTTTTTACATTCAATCCACATTCACCACCCCTATGCTTTGTACTTCTACATTAGATTCCAGCTCATTATAAGAAAGGATTGGCACATGAGGGAAATACCTTTCCGTTAATTGCCTTACATACATTCTGACTGCAGGAGAACAAAGGACAATTGGCGTTTGTTCCATTAGAGTTAATTCTTCTAATTTAGAAGCAGTAGATTCTAAAATGGCTTGTGAATCATTTGGATCAAGCGACAAAAAATTGCCATGTTCTGTTTGCTGAACCCCATCAGCAATTAGTTTTTCAATTTTTCCAGAAAGTGTAATAACTTTTAGACTCTCGCCAGGAATTGTAAATGTACTCGTTATTTGCCTTGCAAGATTCTGTCTGACATACTCAGTCAGCAAATCTGTATCAGTAGATATCCTGCCATAATCAGCCAATGTTTCAAATATAATTGGCAAATTACGAATCGACACCTTCTCACGAAGCAGCTTAGCTAGCACTTTTTGTACATCACCTATAGTCAACGGACTAGGAGTCACTTCATCAACCAGGATCGGGGCAGAATCACGCAAATGATCAATAAGCTGTTTTGTTTCCTGTCTGCCGAGTAGTTCATGTGCATTCATTTTAATCACTTCAGTAATATGCGTCGAAACTACACTTGGAGGATCAACGACTGTGTAGCCCATAATTTCTGCATGTTCTTTCATTTCTTCTGAAATCCATTTAGCAGGCAGCCCGAATGAAGGTTCAACCGTGTCAATCCCCTCAATCGAATCATCTTCAATTCCAGGACTCATAGCTAAATAATGATCGAGTAGAAGCTCCCCTCTAGCCATTTCATTTCCTTTGATCTTTAACCGGTATTCATTCGGATTCAGCTGAATATTATCACGAATTCGAACAACCGGAATCACAAGCCCCAGTTCAATCGCCAGCTGCCTTCTTATCATAACTACACGATCAAGAAGATCACCGCCTTGATTTGTATCTGCAAGCGGAATTAAGCCGTACCCAAATTCAAATTCAATTGGATCAACGCTTAGTAAACTTACAACACTCTCAGGACTCTTCATTTCTTCTGATTGCAGCCCTTCTTCTGATTCTTGGAACTCCACTTCTTCTTTTTTAGGAGTTTTCGATATTTTATACCCGCCAAATGCAAATAATCCTGCTAACGGAATCGTTAATAAATCAGGTATCGGTGTAAACAACCCGAGTAAAAACATCGTACCAGCAGTAACATATAACAGACTAGGATAGGCAAAAAGTTGCGACATAATGTCCGAACTTAAATTCCCATTAGATGCTGCTCTTGTCACCACTATACCAGTGGCAGTCGATATCATTAATGCTGGTATTTGACTTACTAATCCGTCACCGACCGTAAGCATAGAAAAGTGAGTAGCAGCTTCACCAAATGCTAAACCTAGTTGTACAACACCAATTAAAATTCCAAAAACGAGATTGATAATTACCATAATGATACCGGCAATCGCATCTCCTTTTACGAATTTACTCGCACCATCCATCGATCCGTAAAAGTCAGCTTCCCTACCTACCTTTTCACGTCTCTCTCTAGCTTCTATTTCAGAAATCATACCAGCGTTCAAATCTGCGTCGATACTCATTTGTTTACCAGGCATTGCATCTAATGTAAATCTAGCCGCCACCTCAGATACTCGCTCTGAACCTTTAGTAATAACAAGAAAATTAATAATAACAAGAATCATAAAAACAACAAGACCTACAAGGACATTGCCTCCGACTACAAACGTTCCAAACGTTTCAACGACTCCACCGGCTTCACCATTTGACAGAATAGACCTTGTTGTTGAGACATTCAACCCTAATCTAAATAGTGTCAAAAGTAATAATAAAGACGGGAATATTGAAAATTCCAATGCTTCCTTCATATTCATAGCCATAAGCAGAACCATTAAAGCTAGTGCTATATTCACTAATATCAAGACACTTAATAACCAAGTTGGCAACGGTATAATCAGCATCGCCACGATCATTATGACTCCTGCTAATACCGGTAAATCTCTTGCAGACATATTCTTCTCTCCTATCAGAAAAGCATAAGCGCCTTTTAACAGAACCCTGCCAGAAGGCAGACTCACTTGACACCAAATTTCTTCACATTACTTATATTTTTCCCTTTGTCTTATAAACAAAAGCTAGTATTTCCGCGACCACTTTAAAGAACTCTTCAGGAATCGCCTGCCCAATCTCCACTTGATCGTAAAGTGCCCTCGCCAAAGGTCGATTTTCAACCATCACTACTTCATTTTCTTTTGCTACATATTTAATCTTTTGTGCAACAAAATCAACTCCCATTGCAATCACATAAGGCGCATCGGATTTTTGATCATCATATTTTAAGGCGATTGCATAGTGGGTTGGGTTTGTAATAACAACATCTGCGTTAGGCACTTCTTGCATCATACGTTGCATAGCCATTTCACGCTGTTTTTGTTTTATTTTAGATTTAATAAGTGGGTCGCCTTCTATATTTTTATATTCATCCTTAATATCTTGTTTAGACATTCGGATGTTTTTTTCATAGTCATATTTCTGATAAAGATAGTCTAATAGTGATAAAACCAATAAGGCGATACTCGCATAAATTCCAACCTTCACCGTTATATCGGCTAAAGTTGTCATAGCATTCCCTATTGATTTTTTTGACAATGTCATAATTTCATCCATTCTCTGCCAAATGACAAAAAAGGTAACTAAGCCTACTACTGATATTTTTAACATTGATTTTAGCAATTCTACAATTGCCCGAATTGAAAATATACGTTTAAATCCTTTAATTGGATCTAATTTTTCTAGTTTTAGTTGTATCGTTTCTGTTGAAAACATAAACCCTATTTGCATATAATTTGCTGCAACACCAGCGATTAAAGCTGCTACCAGTATAGGTGCTAAGATGAATCCCATTTCTTTTAACACTTCGGACAGTAATAATGGAGCATTTTCTTCAGTAACTTGAAGAAGCAACGAATGTTGAAAGAATTCCAATAGCAAACGAGTTATTTTTTCAAACATATAAGGGCCAACGAAAAGTAAAAGTAGAAATATAGTTAACAAGTTTATGGATGTATTAACATCCTGACTCTTTGCAACTTGTCCTTTTTTCCGTGAATCCTGCTTTTTTTTAGGAGTGGCCTTTTCGGTTTTCTCTCCGGCAAAAAATTGTAAATCCAGACGGAGCTTACTCATACTATGCCCCTCCTATCAATTGCATCAAACCTCTCATAATGACTAGTAAATATTCAAACAAATGTTGAACAACAACCATCATCATGCCCATTACAATGATTAGCACAAGAAAACTAACTAGCATTTTCAAGGGAATTCCAACAACGAAAATATTTAACTGCGGCACAGTTCTTGCTACAATTCCGAGACCAATATCGACCAAAAACAAACATCCGACAACAGGAATCGACATTTGCAAAGCAATCAAAAACATCCGGCTAAAGGCCTTGACTATAAATTCTATCAAGTTTTCATTACCAAATGGAATGAGAACTTGATCAATCGGGATAAATTGAAGACTGTAATAAATTCCATCCAAAAGAAGATGATGCCCGTTCGTAGCTAATAAAAATAATAACGAAATGGTGTATAAATATTGCCCTGTTAGAGGACTTTGAGTTCCGGTTTGCGGGTCAATTACATTCGCAATGGCAAAGCCCATCTGAAAATCGATAAACCCGCCGGCAATTTGAATCGCCGCCATGATCATGTATGCGACTAATCCAATCATTAAACCAACCATTGCCTCTTTTAGAACGAGTAGCATGTATGTACCATCTATCACTAGAATGGGAGAATCGATGGTATAGTACATAATCCAAGCTAGGAAAAAACCGACCCCAATTCTAAATGTGGTTGGTAAGGTACGATGTGAAAAAATTGGCATGATTACAAAAAAAGCTGTAACGCGAACTAAGATGAGTAGAAAAGCTGGAAAGTACGGCAATAAATCTTGCATGGTTTAACCTACAAATCTATTTAAATTATTGAATATTTCACTGGTATATGATAATAAATGACTTAACATCCATGGCGCTAAGAAAACAAGTCCCAACAATACAGCAACAATTTTCGGTACAAATGCTAGTGTTTGCTCTTGGATTTGCGTTGTAGCTTGAAAAATACTAACAGCTAGTCCAACTCCAAGCGCAATTAATAGCAAAGGGCCACAAACTATTAATACCGTATATACTCCTTGTTCAGCCACCTTTACAACAAAATCTTCGTTCATTTCTTCACCTACTTAAAAACTTTGTAATAGTGATTTCACAACTAAATACCATCCATCTACCAATACAAATAGGAGTATTTTGAAGGGGAGTGATATCATAACTGGTGGCAGCATCATCATTCCCATAGACATAAGAATACTCGCAACAATCATATCAATTACTAAAAAAGGAATAAAAATCATAAAACCAATTTGAAACGCTGTTTTCATTTCGCTAATAGCATAGGCCGGAACCAGCGCCGTTAATGGAATATCTTGTATCGTTTCAGGCTTTTCTACTCCTGCATAATCTAAAAATAACGCAAGGTCCTTTTGTCGTGTATGCTCACTCATGAATTCTTTAAATGGGCTAGCCGCAAGGTCATACGCTTCTTCTAAATTAATTTCTTCGGCAAATAGAGGAGTTAACGCAACTTCATTCACTTCCTGAAATGTGGGAGCCATTATAAAAAATGTCATGAATAGAGCAAGTCCAATAAGTACTTGATTCGGAGGCATTTGTTGAGTTGCTAAAGCTGTTCGGACGAAACTTAAGACAATTACAATTCTTACAAAACAAGTCATTAAAATAAGGATACTAGGAGCAAGTGATAATACAGTAAGCAGTAGGATGAGTCTTATTGAAGTAGAGACATTTGCTGGATCACTGTTATTGAATAGTTCCATAAATTCATTCATTTAGGTCTCTCTCCTTTTTATTAAGCTCACCTATTGCTTTTTTTCTTGTTTTCTCAAGTTCTTTAAGCTGTTTGTTTAATTGAGATGAAAAATCATCGAATTTATTTTCTTTCTCTCCCCATTTATCTCTCATTTTGGCTACGATATCTCTTGGAACCATCATATTATCCATTTTCTCATTATGATTTTGGATTACTTCTTCATATTCCTCTTGATTGTCAATTTCTTTTAACAGAGATATATTTTCACCAACACCTACAACAAGGATTCGCCTGCCCACTTTTACAATTTGCACAGAGCGATTAGACCCTAGAGTAGTACCGCCGAGGTTTTCAACAAAATTAGCTTTTTGAAAAGCTTTATTTCTTTTATTCATAAACCAAAGTAATCCATAAAGTAAAATTACAACAAAAATAATAGCAGCAGCTACACGAACAAAGTCTAAAATTGAAAGCCCCTTACTAGTGGAGCTTTCAATTTTTGTATTGTCCTTTTGTTTTAACGCTTTCTCTGCTTCATTTGTATCATTTGGTTTCTCAGGCTTACTATAAGCATCTTTTACGGTTTGATTAGAAAGTTCATCTGCAAATGTATGACCTTGAAAACTTATCATCCCGAAAACTATTATCACTAGGACAGCAATCCATTTTTTAACGGAAAACAAAATGACACCCTCTTATTTTTTAGCTTAATGTTTTATTAATTGCTTCAAGTACACGATCTGCTTGGAATGGTTTTACAATAAAATCCCGTGCTCCCGCTTGAATCGCATCAATAACCATTGCCTGCTGTCCCATAGCTGAACACATAATAACTTTTGCAGCAGGATTAATCGATTTAATTTCTTTTAATGCTGTAATTCCATCCATTTCAGGCATTGTAATGTCCATTGTGACAAGATCTGGTTGTAACTCGCGGTATTTTTCAACTGCTTGCGCCCCATCCGCAGCTTCTCCAACAATCTCAAAACCATTTTTCGACAATATATCTTTAATCATCATTCTCATAAACGCCGCGTCATCAACAATTAAAATTTTGTGAGCCATAATTTAATTTCCTCCAGTTTATCTAAGTTTTTTTAATCGGTCCGATTGACTGACAATGTCAGTTACTCGGACTCCAAAGTTTTCATCAATTACTACAACTTCACCTTGTGCAATCAACCGATTATTCACTAAAATATCAACTGGTTCACCAGCTAATTTATCAAGCTCGACAATCGATCCTGATGATAGTTCCAAGATTTCTTTTATTGACCGTTTTGTCCTACCAAGTTCAACCGTTACTTGAAGCGGTATATCCAAAAGCAGATCTAAATTTTTAGCTTCTGATTCTTGCATTTGATAGGTTTGAAAACTAGTAAAACTAGCAGGCTGCACATTTACTGGCTGAACATGAGACCCTACTCCCGATCCTAAATGCTGTGGTTCGGATTGTTGTGGAACATGATAGCTTGGCATTGTTGCAGTTCCTGGTTGTTGAGTTTCGTCATTTGTATGTTCAGAATAATACTCTTGTTCAACTGGTTCTTTTGTATGATTCGGTTGCGGATCTATCTCCTGATAAGCAAATGAGTCAGGGGCTGACTGAGCTGGATTTAATAATTCTGCAACTAATTCTTTAGCAAATTTCAAAGGTAATAACTGCATAATATTTGAATCAATTAAATTACCAACTAAAAGTCGAAAAGAAATTCTTACAAAGAGATCTTCATCTGGGATTTTGTCTCTACCTTGTCCTTCAATAAAATTAATTAATTCTAGACTTGGCGGTGAAATGTCTACTCTTTTATTAAACACAGTAGACATCGAGGTTGCTGCTGAACCCATCATCTGATTCATTGCTTCTTGAACTGCGCTTAATTGAATCTCACCCAACATTTCAGGTGGGTTAACTCCAGTTCCGCCAAGCATTAGATCTGCTATAATTGCGGCATCACTTTGTTGAATAACAAGCAAATTCCCCCCAGAAAAACCTTCTGTATAATTAACTTGAATAGCTACATATGGATGAGGAAATTCCTCTGCAAGTTTACTTTTTTCTATAATTGTTACCGTCGGTGTCGTAATATCGACTTTTTGATTTAACAAAGTAGACAGTGCAGTTGCCGAGCTACCGAACGAGATATTCCCAATTTCCCCTAAGGCATCCTGCTCCATAGACGATAGATATTCATCAATTTGCAGTTCATTTTTCTGATCAAATTGATCATCTGTGCCCTTTAATAAAGCATCGATTTCGTCTTGTGAAAGCATTCCATCACCTACCATCTTCGTCCTCCTCCTTTATGTATTCTAGAATTTGAATGGCTAATTTTTTCCCTACTTTTCCTGGCTGAGCTACAAATTTTGGAACTTCACCAATCTTAATACTCAATGGATCTTCAATCGTCTTATTCAATTGAATGACATCACCAATATCAAGAAGTAAAAAATCTTGAATTGTAATGTCGGTTTCACCTAATTCAGCTATTATCGGCAGCTCACCTGTTTTTATTCTTTCCTCTAGTACTTTAACCTCTTCAGGTAAACGTTCTTTCTTCGTATTCTGCATCCAATAATGAACGGAAAGCTTCGGAATAATGGGTTCTAATGTAACATGAGGAATACAAATATTAATCATCCCTGAAGTTTCTCCAATTTGAGTATTAAGAGATATTACGACGACTGTCTCATTCGGAGAAACCATTTGCAAGAACTGCGGATTCACTTCGAAATCTGTTAATACTGGTTCAATTTCCGATATTCCCACCCATGCCTCTTGAAAATTCTCAAAGCCATTTTCAAATAGATTCGACATAATTCTTGTTTCAATTTCAGTGAGATTTTCCACTTTATTCACACTTACGCCTTTTCCGCCTAGTACCCGATCCATCATCGCATAAGCAATATGAGGATTGACTTCCATAATAATTCTTCCGTCTA
The DNA here is from genome assembly GCF_000504145.1 of Bacillus cihuensis. NCBI lineage: Bacteria > Bacillati > Bacillota > Bacilli > Caryophanales > Bacillaceae > Bacillus > Bacillus cihuensis. The sequence continues at coordinate 141,834 of NZ_KI632497.1, forward strand.
ATGGTGGAACCTCAAAAACGTTTAATATGGTCATCTTCGAAATCGAGCGGATAAATTCTTCATAAGGAATTTGATCGACAGAAGCAACAGTAATTTGCACATACGTTCTTAACTGAGCCGAAAAATAAGTCGTTAATAGGCGTGCAAAGTTTTCATGTACTCTTGTTAAACTCCTAATTTGATCCTTTGAAAAACGTAAAGCACGTTTGAAATCATATACTTTTACTTTTTTCTCAGATTCTTCTTTTTTTAATTCATCCGCATTCATCTCACCTGTTGAAAGTGCCGAGAGAAGGGCGTCAATTTCATTTTGGGACAATATTTCACCTGACAATTATTTCACCTCCCAAATTCCTCCTTCAAATTCGTCTAATTTCTAGGAAGGTTTCTTATTGAAGGATAGAGGAGGTTATATAAACCTTTTCAATCTTTCCTTCTTGCATAATTTCATTCAGTTTCGTCTTCATCCTATCTTGAAACTGCTCTTTGCCAGCTTTGCTTTGCAACATGTCTGATTTTAATTCAGAAAGCTCGGTAATTAAAAGGTTTTTGACTTGAAAATCCCTTTTTTCTAGCTCTATTTTTGCTTTTTTACTATCAGTTTGAATAGTCAGTGTCATCCTGACAAAATCTCCATTTGCAAGATTCGTAGTGATCTCAGGAACATTAACAGCAGTTTTAATAATCTCATCAATACTAGGCTCTTTTTCTACTTTCACATGATCATTTTTGAAATACGCAATGGCTGCTACTGAGGCAACACCTACCAACGTAACGGCAACAAGAATAATTAATAGAATTGTCAAAAGCTTATTTTTCATATTCAGAACCATCCTCCTCTCTGCTGATCCCAATTACATTGGCCAAACGGTAAAACTGTATAACAGAGTGAATGATATCTTCTTCTTTTTCCTTCACAACTAGTTTCTTCCCATTCGTAAGAGTAATCGTAGTATCTGGATGTGATTCTACAGTTTCTATGAATAAAGCATTAATTGTGTAGCTAGTACCATTTAACCTTGTCACTTTAATAATAATTTTTAGAGGATGACTCAGAAGGATCTGACCTCGTACTCCACATATAATATATAAGGATATTTAACTGTATTTATAAGGTAAATCGTTGATGTGGAGTCTGATCCATTCAATTAAATCATCCTCTTCCCTCCCTTAACTTATCGTTTTAAATTCACTAGTTCTTGAAGGATTTCATCCGATGTTGTAATAATTCTAGTATTTGCTTGAAGTCCACGCTGTGCAACAATCATGTCGGTAAATTCTTCTGATAGATCGACATTGGACATTTCAAGAGAACCAGCAGCAAGCGTACCTCGTCCGTCACCAGCAACCCCAATATTGGCTGTTCCAGAGCTGATTGATTCTTGGAATAGGTTACCACCGGTTTTTGTAAGACCGGATGTGTTGCTGAATTTTGCGATTGCAACAGTACCTAAAGTAGTGACTTGACCATTCGAATAGACTCCACTGATTTCACCAGTTTGCCCGATTGTAAAACTTTCCAGGGAGCCTTCTGTGCTGCCATTTGGTATCCCCTGAGCAGAGTTTGCTTCAGTTGTCTGGGTTAATTTGGTAAAATCTAAAGAGATGCCAGTTACAATATTTGTAGTGCCATCTTTATCTTTAATTGTTATTGCTCCAGTTGGGGGATTATTTATAGTCCCATCTGAATTAAAAGTAATAGAACTCACAGGCGATGGAAGTGGAGTGATTGTTGAACCATCAGGATTAAATGGACTCTGCCCACCAATATAAACATTCCAAGAATTAGCTGCAGTTTTAATATAATGAACGTCAATTGTGTGTGATTCACCAAAGGCATCTATCACCTTCATTTGTTGTGAAAAAGATTTATTATTAATTGTGTCACTTGATAAATTCCCTAAAAATTCAACTTTATCTGTTTTAGTTGCAGGCATTACAGCATTTACGTTAACCGTAACATCCCCAAGCACCCCATTGTTATCAAACGCCTGTACCTTATACCCATCACCATTTACTAACGTACCATTATTATCTAAATAAAAGTTTCCAGCTCGTGTATAAGACAATGCATTCCCGTTTGCAACAACGAAATAACCATCGCCTGAAATCCCAAGATCAAGGGAACGCCCTGTATTTTGCAGGCTTGATTGAGTGTGGATCGTATCAATGGTAGATACTGCTGAACCCAATCCAACTTGCATCGAGTTTTTTCCACCGCGGTTGGCTGTTGACGCACTGGCACCAGATATTGTTTGGTTCATAGTGTCTGCAAATGTTACCCTGCTTTTCTTGAAACCGTAAGTATTTACATTGGCAATATTATTACCAATGACATCTAATTTTGTTTGGAAGTTTTTTAACCCGCTAATTCCTGAGTACATTGAACGAAGCATATTTTTACTCTCCTTTCATAATCGGCTGTTTCTGTCATTCCACAGCCAAGGCTTCCTTTGCAGGTCCAGCCCTTTAATCTACAAGAATCGTTCCGTTGATATTTGTGAAAATGTGGGAGGCTGATTCAGCCCGATCCATGGCAGTTATGACAATGTTGTTTTTCGTATTTACTACAAGTGCAGCATTTTCGAGAACAACTAATGATTCGGTAATCCCTATTTTTTTGGCTTCATGAACTTTTTCTTCAATCTTATTCCAAGTCTTTTCATTGATTTGAATACTTCTTTGGTCTAGTCTCATTTGAGCGTGCTTACTAATTGACAGTTTACTTGAGTTAGTTTGAATAGCTGTATGAAAATGAGCAGCAAAACTTGACTTCTCATTCTTATTTGGCGATTGTTTTGATGAAACGAGTTGAGTCGGCAGATTGGATATCGGTCTGAATCCATTCATTTTCATAAATCCTCTCCTTAAGGTGAAGAAATTTTTATCAGCTGATCTGCAGTCAGTTTAGTAGATTTATCATCTGCTAACTCATATACTGTTTTTCCGTCTTTCACTAGTACCGACTTAACAATAGCTGAAACCTCTTCATTCTCAGAACTTAAATAAGTAACTAACTTTCCGATTAATTCACTAGCAGATAATAAACTATTAGAAGATGACGTTGCATTCAATTTAGAAATATTTCCTGGCTCTAATTTCGTTCCATCCTCAAGAATAAACGTCACTCCATTATTTTTATATTCTAACGAGGAAACAACACCCGTTCCTTCTTCGACCTTAATTTCTCCGGTCTCACCCGAATCGTCCGTATTGATTTTATGCCAAGTCACTTCTTTGCCAACAAAATTGTTATATGCTAAAAGGCTGTTTTGTTGTTGGATATCAATTAAGCTATTAATTCCTGTCCCTATGTTTGTCATTTGTTCCAATGAAGAAAAAGTCGCCATTTGTGATACAAATGCTGTGTTGTCCATCGGACTAGTTGGATCTTGGTTTTGGAGCTGAGCCATCAACAGCTTTAAAAAATCATCTTTGCCAAGTGTATCGCCTTTTGTGGTTACTTTATTTTTTGGATTGTTTGACAGTAATAAAGATGTATCGATTGTCGTCATTTTTCTCACCTACACTTCAACATTTAATAAGGCTTCTTCAAATTGATTGGTAAATTCCGTTGTTACGTCATCATCTGCAGCTTTCTGATTTTGCTGTTGGTTTTGCTGCTCAGAAGCGTCCGAATCTCTTTGATAGAATCGTTCTTGAGAGAATGTGCTAAGTAGTTGTGATATTTCTATTTTTTCTACTTGAATACCTTGACCTACAAACGAATGTTTCAATCCTGATAATTGGCTTTCAAGCATTTCTTTAGCCTGTGCTGTTGTAGCCATAATTTTAGCAATCATTACATCATTCTTTTGGATAAGTTCAATTCGCAGGGCACCAAGATGTTCAGGGTTTAACTGGATAAATAATTTTTGAGTACCATTTGCATTTGTAAAGCTTGATTTTTTCAAAATCGTTTCAAATGCTTTAACAAATTGTTCTTGAGTAACTGGTTGTCCGCTTTTTTCTACAGTTAGAATAAATTGTTCTAGTTTAGACATTTGTGGAATAAAGGATTGACCAGTTTGAGTGGTTTCAAATCCTTTTATCGAAGATGGATGTACTAATTTTTTTTCATTATCTCTGTTTACACTCTCAAAGTTTTTGATATATGTATTTTGGATTAAATCTGATGCTCCACTAGCTAACAATTTATTAAACGTAGATGTTTCGGAAGACTTTTGTTGCTTACTTTCCACCATGGATTCTAGTTTTGGCAAAATTGTCTCTAACAAATGTTTCAAAGTTTTGCTGACTGCAGCTTCATTATCAGTTATCTGATTGAGGGAAATCATCGCTTCTTGTAATTTTGTAAACTTAAGAATATTTCCTACCTTATTTAAATCCAACTCGCTCCATTGATTTTCACTCATAGTTGATAAAGTAGTTAAGAATGGTAATATTTCTGTTACATCGATTTCTTCGTTCTCTGAAATCTTTTCATTCAGCATATCTAGCATCTTTTCTACATCACGCTCATTTAGCGAAACTGAATTCAATAGTTCTCCAACGATTAAGTTCTCTTCTTCTGTACTACTTTTATCTATTAATTGTGGAGGTTCAACCCCAAGAAGATTATCGGGATTGCTCAGTGCCTTCAAATCTTTGATAAGCTCATTTAATAAGGAGCGTTGTTCTTTAGTAAGCCTTCCAACATCATTTGGTTCAGCATCCTCTGCTTCTTTCGATAAAATAACTTTCCCTAATACATTGCCAAATGAATGCTCTATATCAGGCTTTTTTGAAACTGTATGATTTTTACTTGCCGAAGCTGACACTGATGCCATGATCATTCCTGCGTTCATTTGTTTCACCCCCCTTCATTTGTGCTGCTTTTAGATGCTAATAGTTTTGTAAATCTGGCTGCATCTTCTGGAGTCAATTGCTCTAGTATTGCTGCAAGCTTATCCGTTTTAATACTACTAAGAATCTTTAAGGCATCTTCATCGCCCATTTTCGAAATGATAGGTGCTGCCTTTTTAGGTGGTATCGTTTCGTACGTTTTAATAATATCTAGAAATGCACGCTTATTTATTTCTTGCGCAGCCCGCAACTCCTCAATTTCCATTTCTAATTGCTGCTTTTCAAGTTCGTTTCTTGCGATCGTTTTGTCCCTAGAGTCAATTAAATTTTCAAGCTTTATTATTTCCTCTTGGCGCTCGCTCAGCTCAGCTTCCACTTTATTAATTTGTTCTTGGAATTTTAGAATGGAATTCTCTTGTTTATTTTCATCATCCCTGTCAAAGAGTTGAGAAACAAAGGGCACCTTCTCACTTAATGCTTTTGATTTTTCAAATATATTCGTTCCAGTAAAGCTTAAATAAATGACTAGGACTAATAATGTTAACAAAAGAAAAATGAGGACAGTAAATAAAATCACTTGAAATTTATTCGACTCTACATGCTTTGTTTCGTCTATTTTCTTCACGATATCACCTACTAACCTTTACTAAGAAATTGACGAATGGAAATCTCATCCATATTCTTGTTTTCTCCTTCTTTTATTCTTTCAAGAAATTTTTGGAAATCTTTTTCTTTTATTTTTTCATATTTCTTCACTTCAATATTTTTTTCCATTAGCTTGCTTTGTTGGATGTTCATTGCTTGTCTAGCTTGAACGACTTCTTTTTGAAAATGAGTAATGATATTTTCGAGATTATCCATGAATTGTTGATTATGCCGAATTTCTTGGACTGTGAGTCCTTGTGTCAGCTTTTCTTGTTGAAATTGTAGTAAGTCTTCTTTTTTCTTTAGCAGTTTATAAAGCTTTTCAGCAACTGCTTCGAACTTTTTAATCGTTTCATTATATTTTGCTAAGACATCATTTTTCTCATTTTCTTTAATGGTTAGGATTTTGTCGAATTTATATTGAAAGATCATCTTTTATTCACCTAATCCCATTAATTGTTTCAAGTTAATGACACTTTCTTCTCTTGTCATTTTTTCATGTGTGCCTTGTTTCAAATATGAAATGATTTGAGGGTGCATTTTAATTGCATCATCGATATCCTTCGATGATCCTCTTTTATAGGCTCCAATATTAATTAAATCTTCCGACTCTATGAAGGTAGCTAAAGCCGTCCGTAATTTTTCAGCTGCAAGTTTATGAGAATTATCAACAATATTATTCATCACCCTGCTAATGCTCTTTAACACATTAATCGCTGGGTATTGTCCTTTATTTGCTAGATTTCGGTCAAGAATAAAATGGCCATCCAAAATCCCACGAACTGTATCAGCAATCGGTTCATTCATATCGTCTCCGTCTACTAACACCGTATAAAAAGCAGTAATTGTACCTAATCGGTTGGTTCCTGTTCGTTCTAGTAGACGAGGTAGTATTGAAAATACAGAAGGTGTATATCCTTTTGTAGTTGGTGGCTCTCCAACAGCTAAGCCAATTTCCCGTTGTGCCATTGCAACCCTTGTTACTGAATCCATCATAAGCATAACGTTAAGACCTTTGTTGCGAAAATATTCTGCTATGGCTGTCGCTGTTAGTGCGCCTTTAATCCGCATTAAAGCAGGCTGATCAGAGGTTGCAACAACAACGATCGAACGTGCCAAGCCTTCCGGACCAAGGTCTTTCTCAATAAACTCTCGCACTTCTCTTCCACGCTCTCCAATTAGCCCGATAACATTTAAATCTGCTGTTGTGTTCCTGGCCACCATACCGAGTAATGTACTTTTTCCGACACCACTCCCGGCAAAAATACCGACCCTTTGCCCATTGCCAACTGTTAGCAAACTATCAATCATTCTGACCCCAACATCAATTGGCTCGTCAATGGGTGGTCTTTCCATCGGATTAGGGGGATCTTGGTCTACAGGTACAGAAGAAAGTCCTTTAGGAAGCGGTGTACCATCCAAAGGAAATCCAAGAGGATCAATGACTTTGCCTATTAAACCAGCCCCTACTTTTATTTCAAGGGAGTTAGAAGTGCCTTCCACTATACTACCTGGAGATATGTCAGTCACTGTTGTGTATGGCATTAGAATGACGATCTCATCTCGAAAGCCGACAACTTCAGCACGAATCTTTTTTTCTCTGTTTTTTGTACCCGTGTAGATGTAGCAAACGTCCCCTATTGAGCTTTCTGGTCCTTGAGATTCTATCATTAGGCCAACTACACGTTTTACCCTGCCATAGTGTTTGAACGTATTCATATCTGGAATATAGGCTAATAGATCACTTGCCTTCATCATTGGCCCCTTTCTAATAGCTCGATTAGTTTATCCTTCATTTCTTTAAGCTGGCTATCGACACTTGCATCTATTCTCCCATTGGCAGACTCAATCAAACAGCTGTCTTCCGATAGTTCAGGGTCTGGATAGATAATTAAGGCCGTTTCTTTCATAAACATGGCCTGAAGATCTTCTTTTTGCTCTAGTAGTTCCTTGTAATGTACAGGATGGATATGAAGTTGGATTTCTCGATAATCTCTCGCTTCTTTAATTGTCCTTTTTACTATTGATAAAAATGCTTCACTCGATTCTTCTAGCTTCTGACCAATAATTTTTTCAGCAACAGTAATAGCCAATTCCAAAATCATCATTTCTGAAGATTCAATATGTTTTACATATTCTTGCCTTGCGGATTCAACTATACCGCTTGCCTGAGTAATCTTGTCCATCCACTCATCATACCCACTACTTCTTCCAGTTTGTACGCCTTCTGCAAAGCCCGAATCATAGGCTTGCTTCATCCATTCTGTTTTTTCATGATTTTCCCAGTACTCTTTGGCTTGCTCAATTTCTTGCAAAATGTGATTGGCGTTACTTTCAGCTTCATTAATAAGCGCTTTTGCCTTAAGCCTTGCCTCTTCAATTTGTTCAGTAATCAAATGTTCTTGAAACTCCACTTGTTCCTCAGGTGATTCTAAATTAAAATTACGAATCTTGATTTGTTTATTTTCTACTTCAGCTGACTTAGCAAACTGGGATTTAATAATTCTAGACAATAATATCATCCCCTCCGCCACGAGCTATGATGATTTCACCTGACTCCTCTAAACGGCGGATAACACCAACAATTCTTGATTGTGCTTCTTCTACATCACGCAATCGAACCGGTCCCATGTATTCCATTTCTTCCTGGAATGTTTCAACCATTCGTTTCGACATATTTCGAAAGACAATTTCTTTCACTTCATCACTTGCAACTTTAAGTGATAATTTAAGATCTTCATTATCAGATTCACGAATAACACGTTGAATGGCAAGTCCATCAAGTGTAACGATATCTTCGAATACGAACATCCGCTTCTTAATTTCTTCAGCAAGTTCAGGATCTTGGATTTCAAGTGCATCCAAGATGGTTCTTTCTGTTTGTCGGTCAACACCATTAAGAACATCAACAACAGCCTCAATCCCGCCGGTTAATGAATAATCCTGTGTAACGGTTGCAGATAGTTTTCTTTCAAGAATTTGTTCAACTTCATTAATAATTTCAGGAGACGTACTATCCATGATTGCAATTCTTCTCGCTATATCCGCCTGTACTTCCTGAGGCAGCTCCGAAAGAATTTGCCCAGCTTGAGCAGGATCCAGATAGGATAGGATTAAAGCAATAGTTTGCGGGTGTTCATTTTGGATAAAATTAAGAATTTGTGCTGGATCTGCTTTTCTTGCAAAATCAAATGGTCGCACTTGCAAAGAAGAAGTAAGCCTATTAATAATAGTTGCTGCCTGATCATGACCTAATGCTTTTTCCAGTACTTGTTTGGCATAACCAATGCCTCCCTGAGTAATATAATCTTGCGCTAGAGCAATATTATGAAATTCTTCTAATATATCTTCTTTTTCTTGAGAATCTACTTTTCTAACACTCGAAATTTCTAGTGTAAGTCTTTCTATCTCTTCCTCGGATAAGTGCTTGTAAACAGAAGCAGATACATCTGGTCCAAGAGAAATAAGAAGGATGGCTGCTTTTTGCTTTCCAGTAAGTCCTTTTTTCTTTCGTTCTGACACCTTCATTCCTCCTAGTCTTCAGCAATCCAGCTTCGTAATAGTTTTGCAAATTCGTCCGGACGCTCTTTGGCCAATTTCTCAAGCTGCTTACGTTTTAATGTTGCTTCTGTTTCCTGTTCTTCAGATAAATCAGCAACTTCAAGCATCTCATTTTCTTGCAACTCTTCAAATTCTTCTTCAATATAATCATCACGTTTTTTAGAACGAAGATATAAAATTAATAGAATAATGACAGCTACTAGTAATGCGCCCCCTACAATATAAACCCACACTGGGATTTCAGATTGCACTGGATTATCAAAAGTAACTTTTCCGTTAAAGGGTTGTACTGAAATAGCAATTTTATTTGCCAAGTCCGTATCTGTTAGTGCTGTACCAGTATTGTCTTTATTAATAGTAGTTCTGATAACCGTACTTAATATTTTCGTGATATCATCCTGACTTTGCTGTGAAAGAGAGTTCACATCTTTAGGGTTTGGCGGTTCAACCATCACTTGAATGCCTAGATCTCTTACCTTATATGGACTTTCCACAATTTGTTTCTTAATTCTATTCACTTCATAATTTATCGTTTCATCCATTTTGTCATAATCGCCATTTCCATTCGTACCAGCTTGATACGAAGTCAATGAATCAGAAGAGTCCTCTCCTTGAGGTACGCCTCCCGCTACCGTATTATCACCTGTATAAGTTTCATTCACCCGTTGTGCAGATATTGCAATTCCGGCCATATTTTCTTCATCTATAGGAGTTACAATGTTTTCTTCTCGGTTCTCTTGGGTAAAATCGACATCAGCGGTTACGGAAACCACTACTTTATCAGGTCCCATAATGGTCCCTAGCATGTTTTGCACTTGCCTTTGAATATCACGTTCAATTTCTTTTTTTATTTCATTTTGTGCAACAAAAGTGTTTCCAGAATTATTTTCATTTTTCAAATCAAAATACTCAAAATTCTGGTTCATAATGACGATATTCTCAGTAGGTAGATTCGGTATGCTTTTACTAACTAAATGGTATAGTGACTTAATTTGACCTTCATCAAATTTATAACCTGGTTTTGTATTAAGTACGATGGAAGCAGACGCTTCTTCTGATGTATCACTTACAAATATTCCTTTTTCAGGTAGATTAATCATTACGTTCGCATTATTTATACCATCGATGTTCTTCATCAAATTTGCCAATTCAGTTTGCATAGAATCCAATTTTAATACATTAAATTCATTATCTGTCATGCCAAGACCCGCATTTTGTGCAAAAAACGAATAATCGATGCTTCCTGAATTCGGTATTCCATCAGCTGCTAATTCAACCTTTAAAGTATCAACATTTTGCTCCGGGACCATAATCGTCGTCCCATTATCTTTAATTTCATTCGTTACTCCTCTACTATCTAAGTTTTCTTTAATGCTTCCAGTCTCTGAGGGTGACAAATTACTATAAAGTGGAACCATTGTGGTTCTTGTAAGAAGGATGGAGGATACTATAGCAATTAAGATTAAAGCAACTGTTGTGCTAATTAACATGATTTTTTGCATTTTGCTTTTGCTTCCCCAAAATGCCGTTAATTTATTTTTAAAATTGGTGATCACTTCATTCATCTTAATCCTCCGGTCACTCTTTAATGTAAGCTAAGTTTCCTTTCGTCAACCGCTCTATGTATGTTTGTGGAGTTAAAGATACTTGTCAGATATTCATTCTCATCATTTCTTGATAAGCTTCCACTGCTTTATTTCTCATTTCTAAAGTTAATTGAAGTGTTACACTTGCCTTTTGTGATGCGATCATAACTTCATGAAGATCAACATTTTCCCCTTTTGCCATTTTGACCGTGAACTCATCGGAGACAATTTGTGCTTCATTTACTTTATCCAAGGACTCCTTTAATACTGTTGCAAAGCTTTGTTGGGCTTTAAATGGTGTATTGAGTGGTGGTTTTTGCGGGGTGATTGCCGGCAAAGATCCTTGTTTAAAAGATATATTCATTTCATTCATTACTTATTATCTCCAATCTATTTTCCAATTTCCAAAGCTTTCATTAACATGCCTTTTGATGCATTAAATACTGTTACATTTGCTTCATATGAACGCGTCGCACTCATTAGGTCGACCATTTCTCTTAACGGATCGACATTCGGCATTTCCACATATCCATCTGCATTAGCATCTGGATGATTGGGGTTATAGACCAGTTTGAAAGGTGTCTCGTCTTCAATTATTCTAGAAACATGCACTCCATTACCAGAACCTGTACTTTTCCCGATTGCATTATGTAAATAGCTTGAAAATTGACTTCCGTTCTCCTGTAGCACTACAGATTTTCTTTTGTAAGCTTGCCATTTTCCATTGACATATTCTGCCCTAGATGTTTCAGCATTTGCCATATTAGAAGAGATAACATCCATTCTTAACCTTTGACTTGTAAGTGCTGATGAAGTCGTATTTAAACTTTGAAACATTCGAATCATCTTCCTCCTTTTATGACATTTAACAGTGAAGAAAATTTCCCACTTGTTCTTTCGATTAAAGCATTGTAATAGATCTGGTTGGATGCTAGATTGCTCATTTCTTTATCAACATCCACGCTATTACCACTATTATTGTATTGCACATTGTTTTGAACAAACACCTTTGTCATCTCAGAAGAAAGAGGTTTATAAGTAAAATGTCGTTGATTCGTTCTGTAAGCTTGAATAGAAGATTCTAAATCCGAACCGAAGGATTTAGATAGTTTTACATCTTTTGCTTTATAATTCGGTGTATCTACATTTGCAATATTTTCAGAAATAATTTTTTGTTTTGCGCTCGAATAATTCAATGCTTGTTCAAGTGTAGTAAAAGTAGAAGAAAACAGTTTCATCATATCCCCCTCCTTTGTATCAGTATTGTAAGAAAATTATTATATCTGTAATAAAAAAAATAATTGTATAATAACTATTTTAAAGAAGTAAACGAATGCTGTCTATCAAGATTCGTCATTATTCGCCATGCCAAAAGACCTATTTTAGTCGTTTTTTGTCTAATTTTGTATATAAAACTCTATTTAATGGAAATCTTTTAGCAAATTCATCCTTGTTTTTCACTATTTTACATAGTTTCGACATAAATAATTCCACTTTTGTTAATTGCCTTATTAACTATAAATAAAATCTTTTATATTTAACCGTTACTTTAGAACTATTTTCAGTGAAATATATATGAAATATTTCTATAAAATATTTCCATTGACAGGAAGATGGGTATTTTATTACAACCAATACCATTTTTATGAAGTTAACTGTTACTCTAATCCTGTTTAATATGTTATTTTCATAAATTTCATTCACTAAAAGGAAATAATTGAAATTTATTACATTAATCTTTTCTATTGACAAACGTGTTTTCGCTTTTTTATCGGGAGTGTACCAATTGATACTGGATCATGTTTCCAATTTTCTATAAGAAGCAATTGAGCTATATTTTAATGGAATAATTCGTACAGGAATAGGGGGGAATTGTTATTAATGTAATAAGAAATTGTAAATCATAAAATGAATTGAGATAGGCTGAAACTAAATACGGGAGGCTTTTTAAGCTCTTTAGCGGCACAAGGATAGACAATGAAAAGGGCTTAATGAAATCAACCACTAAGAAACTAAATACTTCTTTCTTCTATTATTCCCCAGTAGTCATTCAACAAAAGCATAGGAAATAAATACAAGAGTGTCGCAAAAGAAAAAGGTCAGACCCCGCAACAATTCAATACAGTATAAAGTAGTGTATGGATCACTACATACTGATTTAATGTGCGAGGTCAGACCTTTTTGGGACACACTCGTATTATGGAACTATTTTTGACTTTCCTTAACACGAACTAGTTCAACTTATTAAAATTTCTCTAATCAATTAATTATTTTTTAATTTTTCAAGTTCAAACAAAAATTTATCGTTTAGCACTTTTATATAAGTACCTTTCATTCCTAATGAACGTGATTCAATAACGCCAGCACTTTCTAATTTTCTTAATGCATTAACAATAACAGATCTAGTGATACCCACACGGTCCGCTATCTTAGATGCAACTAGAAGTCCTTCACTACCTTTTAATTCCTCGAAAATATGTTCAATTGCTTCCAATTCGCTATATGATAATGAGCTAATCGCCATTTGTACGATCGCTTTACTACGAGCTTCTTCTTCAATTTCTTCTGCTTTTTCACGTAGTATTTCCATACCAATTACAGTAGCTCCATATTCCGCTAAAATTAAATCATCATCATGGAATTTATCTTGAAGACGAGCAAGAATCAAAGTTCCTAGACGCTCTCCACCACCAATAATAGGTACAATTGTTGTCAAACCGCTAACAAACAGTTCTTTGTTCTCGATCGGAAATGCTGTATATTCACTTTCTACATTCAAATTAGAAGATGTTTCTTGTAAGTTGAATAAGCTTTTCGTATATTCTTCAGGGAACTGTCTGTCTTTTAGCATTTGATTTAATCGATCATTTTCAATTTGCTGGTTAATGGCAAATCCTAAAAGCTTCCCTCTTCTGCTTACAACATATACGTTCGATTCGATAACTTCACTTAAACTTTCAGCCATTTCTTTAAAATTCACAGGTTGCCCAGCAGCATTTTGCAGCATAGCGTTAATTTTTCTTGTTTTTTCTAATAAATTCATTACAGTTTTCCTCCTAAATTACCTTGCTTTAATGTAGTAAGTCATTGTGTCCAAATATAGTTTAATCTAGGAGAACTATCGAGCAAACACTCTTATTTGGTATTTCTTTTGTTTCATACATTCCTAGACTAAAGAATAAATTGACTTAAATCTTTGTTCTTTACGATCGTTCCTAACTTCTCCTCCACATATTGTGGGGTAATCGTTACTTTTTCTAACGTAATTTCTGGAGCTTCAAATGAGAGATCCTCAAGAAGTCTTTCCATAATGGTATGCAGACGACGGGCTCCGATATTGTCTGTGTTTTGATTTACTTCAAAAGCTACTTCAGCAATTCTACGAATAGCTTCGTCAGAAAATTCAATTTCTATACCTTCGGTTGCCAATAATGCTATATATTGCTTAATAAGTGCATTATCTGGCTCATGAAGAATTCGCACAAAATCATCAACAGATAATTTAGTCAACTCTACACGAATTGGAAAGCGCCCTTGGAGCTCGGGAATTAAATCTGATGGTTTCGCGATATGAAAAGCGCCAGCAGAGATGAATAATACATGATCGGTTTTTACCGAACCATATTTCGTTACAACAGTTGAGCCTTCTACAATTGGGAGAATATCTCGCTGAACACCTTCTCTGGAAACATCCGCAGAGGAACTACCAGATTTCTTACTAGCAATTTTATCAATCTCATCAATGAAGATAATCCCAGTTTGTTCTGCTCTGAATACCGCTTCCTGCGTTACTTCATCCATATCAATCAATTTACCAGCTTCTTCATTTGCTAATACAATTCTCGCTTCACTTACCTTTAATTTTCGCTTTTTAGTCTTTTTGGGTATTAAACTGCCTAGTGCATCCTGCATATTCATCCCCATTTGTTCCATTCCCGAACCTTGGAGCATATCAAACATCGATGCTTGCTGTTCTTCCACTTCAACTGTTATTATTTCGTTTTCTAGTTCACCGAGCGCAAGCTTTTCTTTCACAATTTTTCGTTTTTCTTGAAGACTCAAATCTTCGGCAGAATTTTTGGATTCTTCTTCAAAAGAATCATTTGTTCCACCACCAAAAAATACTTCTAACGGATTTTTAAAATTTGATTGTTTTTTACTTGAAGGTACGAGCAACTCAATCAGGCGGTTATTTGCATTTTCTTCTGCCCGTTCTTTAACACTTTCTTTCTTTTCTTCTTTAACAAGCCGTACAGACGTTTCAACCAAATCTCGAACCATAGACTCAACATCTCTACCGACGTATCCTACTTCAGTAAATTTAGTTGCCTCTACTTTAATAAAAGGTGCACTTACTATCCTAGCCATTCTTCGAGCAATTTCCGTTTTCCCTACTCCTGTAGGGCCAATCATGAGGATGTTTTTAGGCACTACTTCATCTCGTAATTGATCTTTTAATAAGCTGCGGCGATAACGATTACGAAGAGCCACAGCTACAGCACGTTTTGCATCGCGCTGTCCGACAATGTATTGATCAAGTTTTTCTACAATCTGTCTCGGTGTTAAATTCGATTTGTTTGCCATATCACACAGCTCCTCTCACTTACAATTCTTCTACAATAATATTTGTATTGGTAAACACGCAAATTTCGGCAGCAATATTTAAAGCTGATTGAGCGATTTCCTTTGCAGTTAAATGATCACCTGAGAATTGCTTTAAAGCTCGACCTGCAGCTAATGCATAGTTACCTCCAGATCCAATGGCAAGAATGCCATCATCAGGTTCAATAACTTCGCCAGTACCCGAAACAAGTAGTAAATCATGTTGATCCATGACAATGAGCATCGCTTCTAATTTGCGCAAAATATTGTCACTTCGCCATTGCTTTGCTAACTCAACAGAAGCTCTTTGTAAATTTCCATTAAATTCTTCAAGTTTCGCTTCAAACATTTCAAATAATGTAAAAGCATCCGCAACAGAACCAGCAAAACCAGCTAATACTTTTCCATTAAAAAGTCGACGTACCTTTCTCGCAGTATGCTTCATCACTACTGAATTTCCAAGTGTAACCTGACCATCGCCTGACATGGCACATTCACCTTTATGCACAATAGCAAAAATTGTAGTTGCATGAAATTCTCCCATAACGATTCTCCTTTATAAAGCGATTATGCTCGCGGATGTGATGCATTGTAGACTTTCCTTAATTGTTCTTTTGTTACATGTGTATAAATTTGTGTTGACGAAATTTTAGAATGTCCCAATAATTCTTGGACTGTTCTTAAATCCGCTCCATTATTCAAAAGATGTGTGGCAAACGAATGCCTTAACATATGAGGATGCAATTCTATTTTCTGTGCAGCTTTTTTAATAATCGCTGTTAGTATATAACGCACCCCTCTTGGTGTAAGTGGATCTCCACGAAAATTTATTAACAAAAAGGGATGAGACTTTGCATGTGAAGTCATCACTTTTGCCCTTGCATCATGTATGTAAGCTGCTATTGCATCTTTGGCATATTGACCCAACGGCATATAGCGATCTTTTTTTCCTTTACCATGTACTAAAACGGTTCCTAGTGAAAAATCAAGATCTTGAAGCTTAATATCACAGCCTTCACTGACACGTATCCCAGTTGCATATAACAATTCCAATAAAGCAGCATCTCTCAATCCCATCGGTGAATCAAGTTCTAGTGATAAAAACAGTTGATTCAACTCTTCTTCGTATAAAAAGCGCGGTAGCTTTTGATCTTTTTTAGGAAGTGATACAAGGGAAAAGGGGTTTTCTTTCACAAACCCCTCACGCATTAAAAATTTATAAAAACTCCGCAAGCAGGACGTTTTTCTTGCAACTGATCTTTTGGAAAGATTACATTCGTATAATTTTGTCAAAAATAAGCGCGCATCAAAATATTCAACAGAATCAATCGAGTTCATGCCTTGTTCATTCATGAACAAAACAAATTCTTCGATATCCCGTTGATAACTTTCAATGGTATAGTGTGAACAGTTTTTTTCAATTTGCAAATATTCTATAAAAGAAGATAAAGCTTGATTTGCCTGTAACATTCGGTACACCTCGCAAAGGCTATTAAATAGTATCACATATTAATATCGGAGGCAAACAAATTTACAAATTCTTCACAAATTTCTGAATTGTTTCCAATGCTCTTGATGCATGCTTCTCATTGCGTTCTTTTTTCCCTCTAATTTTCTCGTCAAGCTCTGGAAAAATCCCAAAATTCGCATTCATCGGCTGAAATGTTTTTGCGTTGGTTGAGGTTATATATCTCGCCATGCTACCGATTGCTGTTTCAGCTGGGAATACAACAGGCTCTTGTCCTAATACAATTTTCGCAGCATTTATACCTGCAGCAAGTCCGGATGCAGCTGACTCTACATATCCTTCAACCCCTGTCATTTGACCTGCAAAAAATAAATCTTCACGATTCTTAAATTGATAGGTCGGTTTTAATACTTTAGGTGAATTGATGAATGTATTTCGATGCATAACGCCATATCGTACAATTTCCGCATTCTCAAGACCTGGAATTAATTGAAGGACTTCCTTTTGAGGTCCCCATTTTAAATGTGTCTGAAAACCGACAAGATTGTAAAGAGTTCCAGCTGCATCATCTTGACGTAATTGAATAACTGCATAAGGTCTTTTCCCTGTTTTTGGATCTTCAAGACCTACAGGCTTAAGTGGGCCAAATAACATCGTTTTTTTCCCTCTTGATGCCATTACTTCAATCGGCATGCAGCCTTCAAAGAATATTTCCTTCTCAAATTCCTTAAGTGGAACGGTCTCAGCAGCAATAAGTGCTTCATAAAAACGGTTGAATTCTTCTTCAGTCATTGGACAATTCAAGTATGCTGCTTCTCCCTTATCATAACGAGATTTCAAATATACCTTATCCATATTAATGCTGTCTCTTTCAATAATTGGAGCAGCTGCATCGTAAAAATACAAATATTCTTCATCCATTATTTCTTGAAGCTTAGTAGAAAGCGCTTGGCTTGTTAAAGGTCCTGTCGCAATGATTGTCGGACCTTCAGGTATTTCTGTCATTTCTTCATTCAATACCGTAACATTGGGATGATTTCTCACCATTTCTGTCACTTTGCCTGCAAATTCATGCCGGTCAACAGCCAAAGCTCCTCCCGCTGGAACCGCACATGCATCTGCAGCTAGCATGATGACTGAATTCAACTGGCGCATTTCTTCCTTTAAGACTCCAACTGCGTTTGTTAAACCATTTGCACGCAAAGAGTTACTGCAAACAAGTTCAGCGAATTTATCTGTATGGTGGGCAGGTGTTTGCTTTACAGGCCGCATTTCGTATAGATTAACTTTAACTCCACGATTAGCTAGTTGCCAGACCGCTTCACTTCCAGCTAATCCAGCCCCGATTACATTGACAACTGTTTCTTTCATTCTACGTACCTC
Source organism: Bacillus cihuensis (assembly GCF_000504145.1). Taxonomy (NCBI): domain Bacteria; kingdom Bacillati; phylum Bacillota; class Bacilli; order Caryophanales; family Bacillaceae; genus Bacillus; species Bacillus cihuensis. The sequence continues at coordinate 159,885 of NZ_KI632497.1, forward strand.
CGCATATAAATATGAATATTAATATCAAGTATATGTAAATCATGCTTTATTTTCCTAAACACTCACAATGTGAAAATGTTTCTGTTAATATCAGCAATAGTAAATTATATAACCTACAGAAACTCCTTGTCCATTGCATTTTACCTTACATATTGGAAAGATGAAAGTTTCAAGCATTATCACCAATTATTCACCAATAAATACCTCATACACTTACATTTTTGTTAATAAAAGGAGCTGCTCTTTCATTAAGCGAAAGCAAGCACCAATTATAACAAAAAACTAGATGATGTGTAATTTTATTAAATAGACTTTCTAATCCACATAAAGGAAACTGCATTCAGTAGTGGTTTTACTTCCCGTTAATACGGGATAAAAAATTAAAAAGGTGAGCTGTTCACTCACCTTAAGAACTAATTTTGTGGTGTTTCTTTATAATCACAGTTTACACACTGTACTTGTACGCCTTTTTTCAATTTTTTCTCTACTAAAGTTCCTTCACATTTCGGACATGGTCTTGGCAGTGGTTTATCCCAAGAGATAAAGTCACACTCTGGATAACGATCACACCCATAGAATAGACGGCGTTTTTTACTTTTTCTTTCAATTATATTACCTTCATGACATTTCGGACATTTGACACCGATTTCTTTCACAATCGGTTTTGTATTACGACAGTCTGGAAAATTACTGCAAGCCATGAATTTCCCATAGCGACCCATTTTAAATACCATTGGATTTCCGCATTCCTCACAGTCTTCGCCAGCTGGTTCATCCTTGATTTCTACTTTTTCCATTTCCGCTTCCGCTTTAATTAGATGGACTTCGAATTCCTTATAAAATTCGTCAATTACTTGGATCCATTCCATATTTCCTGCCTCAATATTATCGAATTCACGTTCCATTTTAGCGGTGAATGCCAAGTCAAGTACATCCGGAAAGAATTCCATAATTAATTCTAGAACAATTTCTCCTAGCTCTGTAGGAATAAAACGTTTATTATCGAGCGATACATACCCTCTTTTTTGAATTGTATCTAAAGTTGGCGCATACGTGGAAGGGCGACCTATACCTAATTCTTCAAGAGTTTTTACAAGTCTAGCCTCCGTATACCTTGGCGGCGGCTGGGTGAAATGCTGTTTCGGTTCAATGTCTTTTGCGAAAAACGTATCACCTTCGCTCACTTCAGGCAACATATTTTCTTTTTCTTCAACTGAATCATCTGTACCTTCAACATATACTTTCATGAATCCAGGAAACTTTATTTTGGAACCATTTGCTCTAAAAATAATATCAGTATTGATTAAATCAATTGTCATCGTATCCATAACTGCAGAAGCCATCTGACTAGATACTAAGCGCTCCCAAATTAATTTATATAGGCGGAATTGGTCTCTCGACAAATATTCTTTAATAGAACTCGGATCTCTAAGCGCACTTGTCGGCCGGATTGCTTCGTGTGCATCCTGGGAATTTGTTTGTTTTTTATCCTTACGTTCTTCCATTAGAATATATTCCTGACCATATGCACTACCAATAAAACTACGGACTTCTTCCTTAGCACTATCTGAAATACGAGTGGAATCTGTTCTCATATAAGTGATTAATCCAATCGTTCCACCTTTACCTAATTCGATCCCTTCATACAATTGCTGAGCTAACATCATCGTTTTCCTTGCACGAAAATTCAACTTTCTCGCAGCTTCTTGTTGAAGAGATGATGTTGTAAATGGAGCTGCGGGATTACGTTTTCTTTCCTTTTTTGTCACCTTATTGATTTTGAATTCACTTCCGGTGATAGCATCCAATATTTGTTTAACATCATGTTCTGACTTCAGTTCAACTCGTTCTCCTGCTTTACTAAAAAACGATCCTTCGAATTGGTCTGTACCTTTTAGAAAATCGGATTTAATTGTCCAATACTCTTCTGGTACAAAGCTCTTGATTTCTTTTTCCCTGTCGATGATCATCCGAACCGCAACGGATTGAACACGTCCAGCACTTAGACCCTTTTTAACTTTCTTCCATAATAATGGACTAATATTATATCCGACCAAACGATCAAGGATTCTTCGTGCTTGTTGTGCATCCACTAAATCCATATTGATTGGACGAGGTGTTTTAAACGATTCTTTAATTGCCTCTTTTGTAATTTCATTAAACACCACTCGACAATCTGACGCAATATCTACTCCAAGACTGTGAGCTAAGTGCCATGCAATCGCTTCCCCTTCTCTGTCGGGGTCAGCTGCGAGATAGATTTTCTTCGCTTTTTTTGCAGCTGTTTTCAATTCTTTTAATACTGGTCCTTTTCCTCGGATTGTAATATATTTCGGGTTATACTCATGTTCTACATCTACACCCATTTGACTCTTCGGCAAATCACGAACATGTCCCATAGAAGCTCTTACTTTATATTTCTTTCCTAAATAACGTTCTATTGTTTTCGCTTTCGCTGGTGATTCCACTATTACTAAGTATTCTGACATTCAATAAATCCTCCTCAAGAGGTAATATAAATCTTCACTATTATTAATCATACAAAAATCATTTGTCAATCTTCTTTGATTTTTTTTATTTTATCACAGATATAAGAAACCGTTTTCATAAATGGTTCTGAAATATTCAGCCTGATGCAAAATTATACCAACATTACAAAATTATCAACATTTTTATTGAATTTTTCTTTTCAAATCATAGACATTTTCAAGTGATACTTCTAAATTAGTAGATTAAACTTTTGTTATTTCCAACGTTAATATATGATTATGCTTGTTTTTCATTATAATCACATAACTATCTTTAAGAAATAGATTTTTTTAAAAAGTGTAGCTTCAATCAGTAGGCTTTTCTTCATCCCATACTGATTGTTAGTCCCGGTCTACTGTCTTCGTCTGGGTAACCCACATCCTGTGGGTGCAAACTTTACCTCTGCATAGCTCTCGGCAAGTTTCACTATATCTCACCAATCGAGCTTTTAAGTCAAAAATCAAGACGACTGGTGTAGGAACGTCTCCTAAGATTGCTCACGTCCTGTGAGCACCGTAGACGCCATCACATCCTGTGATAGTCCGACTAACATATTTGGAATAAGGCGTAGAGTAGTTTGCTACGAGTATTACCGCTTGATCTTGAGTTGGGCTAGTATCCGCAACTAAATTAGGCAGTTATCCCCCCCATCTACCGCTTTATCGATTCCTCTAATCCTTGAGGTGAGGGGACTACCCGTTTATGCCGATAAATCAGAGGACATCTCGAAAATAGACGTCCTCCTCCATTCAAATTTTTCATTTTCACTCACTAAGATTTAGCACCAATAACAGCTGATTATAATAGAAGAAAATAGGTTTAATATCTTTCGAACTCTACGTCAATATCCGTTGCTGAAAGTACCATCTTAGCTCCTTCTTGAATTAAGAAATTGGACCCAGCTGATAAATCACTCGTAATGTTACCTGGTAGGGCAAAAACCTCACGACCTTGCTCTAATGCGTGCTTCGCCGTTATTAAAGAACCACTTCTTTCCTTTGCTTCAACAACAAAAATCCCTTTGGATAGCCCGCTTATAATTCGGTTTCTTACTGGAAACATCCATGGTTCAGGACGTCTAGATGGTGGAGTTTCTGAAATAAGCAATCCATATTTGATAATATTTGTGGCCAAGTGAATATTACTAACAGGATACATATGAAAGTGGCCACCTCCTAAAATACCGATTGTCTTTCCTCCGCAATCGAGTGCTATTCGATGCGCAGCAGCATCAATTCCTGTCGCTACACCACTAATAATGACATATTCTTTCTTAAGAAGGGGTGGCAATACCCTTTTTAGGGCCGCTACACCGTACTCAGACGGTTTTCTCGTTCCCACTACCCCTAAACTATGCTCATAGGTTAACAACCTTCTATCCCCTCTTAAATAAAGAACCCAGGGAGGATCATAAATTTGTTTTAAGAGGTTTGGATAATCATCATCCGCTATCGTAACAATTTCAATATCATTATTTTTATAATGTTGAATGATTTCTTGAATATTTATGCTATGGAGGTCTTGATAAAAAGTTTGTAGTTTTGCTGAAGAAATTGGAAGAATACTTTGCCATTTGGGAAAGGAATTCGTATAAAGAGTATTCAGTGAGGGGTCTGCCAAAAGAATCTTCTTCATGGTTTGCCATCCTACACCACGACAATGGTGCAAATGTATGATTTTATCAGTAAAATCCAATTAGATCACTCCTAATGCGGTTTTTAACGAAGGGGAACGATCGTGAAGAGATAAATGGCTGCCTCAAAAGAGAGAATTACCTCGAACTCTACAAACAGTATTGCATACATACATACGCACTGTATTATTCGTAGTTTCGGAATATTATCTCTTGCTTTTGAAGCAGTCCAATTTATCGATTATTAATTTGTCTTACATTGTTCGTAGATGCCCTTTTCTTTTAGGACAGTAATTAGTGTTTCACCCATGACAGATGGAGTTTCAGCGACTTTGATTCCACATTCATTCATAACGCGGATTTTTTCATCTGCTGTCCCTTTTCCTCCAGAGATGATTGCACCAGCATGTCCCATTCTTTTTCCTGGAGGGGCTGTGCGTCCACCAATGAAGCCAACAACCGGTTTCGTCATATTAGCTGCTACCCATTTAGCAGCTTCTTCTTCAGCTGTTCCACCAATTTCACCAATCATGATGACTGCATATGTTTCAGGGTCTTCATTGAACGCTTTAAGAACATCGATGAAGTTTGTTCCGTTAACTGGATCTCCGCCAATTCCGACGGCTGAAGTTTGGCCAATTCCTGCTTGTGTCAATTGATGAACGGCTTCATACGTTAACGTACCAGAACGAGAAACGACACCAACATGACCTTTTGTATGAATGTATCCAGGCATAATACCTATTTTACATTCATCAGCTGTAATAACGCCTGGACAGTTTGGTCCAATTAAGCGTGTCTTCTTGCCTTCCATATAACGCTTAACTTTCACCATATCCATAACTGGGATGTGTTCTGTAATACAGATTGCAAGATCTAATTCTGCATCTGTTGCTTCAAGAATTGCATCTGCTGCAAACGGAGCTGGTACATAAATCACGGATGCAGTGGCACCAGTTGCACGAACAGCTTCAAGTACCGTGTTAAAAACTGGCACACCTTCAACTTCAGTTCCACCTTTTCCTGGCGTTACTCCACCGACAATCTTAGTCCCATATTCCAACATTTGTTTTGTGTGAAATAAAGCCGTTGAACCAGTAATACCTTGAACAATGACTTTAGTATCTTTATTAATAAATACGCCCATTTTTGGTCCCCCCTGCCCTTTTATCCTACAAGTGATACGATTTTTTGTGCACCGTCTGCCATAGATTCAGCAGGTGTTAAATTCAAACCGGAATCTTTTAAAATTTGTTTACCCAAATCAACGTTTGTTCCTTCAAGACGAACAACAACTGGAACATCAAGTCCTAATTGTTTCGCAGCTTCAACTACTCCTTCAGCAATTACATCACATTTCATAATTCCGCCAAAAATGTTAACAAAAATACCTTTTACATTTTTGTCAGATAAAATAATTTTAAATGCCTCTGTTACCTTTTCCGCAGTAGCACCACCGCCAACATCAAGGAAGTTTGCTGGGTCTCCGCTATAATGTTTGATGATATCCATCGTAGACATCGCAAGACCTGCACCGTTAACCATGCAACCGATGTTGCCCGTCAAAGAAATATAGCTTAAATCATATTTCGAAGCTTCAATTTCTTTTGGATCTTCTTCATCAAGATCACGGTATTCTAATATATCTTTGTGACGGAATAAAGCGTTATCATCAAAGTTCATTTTTGCGTCCAAAGCCATTACATTTCCATCACCAGTTATGACTAGTGGATTAATTTCTGCAATGGAACAGTCTTTTTCAACAAAAGCAGTATATAGACCTAACATGAACTTTACAGCTTTATTGACTAATTCCTTAGGGATATTAATGTTAAATGCAATTCTTCTAGCTTGAAAGCCTGTTAAACCTACTACTGGATCAATAACTTCCTTGAAGATTTTTTCAGGCGTCTTTTCTGCCACTTCTTCAATCTCTGTTCCGCCTTCTTCTGAAGCCATTAGAACGACACGAGATGTATCACGGTCCAATACAAGACCTATATAGTATTCTTTCTTAATGTCGCAACCTTCCTCAATTAACAGACGCTTTACTTCTTTCCCTTCAGGGCCAGTTTGGTGAGTAATAAGTGTTTTCCCAAGAATTTCTGCTGCATATGTACGCGCTTCATCAAGATTTTTCGCAACCTTAACACCGCCAGCTTTACCACGGCCGCCTGCATGAATTTGAGCTTTCACAACAACAACATCTGTTCCTAATTCTTTTGCAGCTTCAACTGCTTCCTCAACAGTAAAGGCTACACGGCCATTCGGAACAGATACCCCGTATTGTCTGAGGATCTCTTTACCTTGATACTCATGGATATTCATTTCCCATCCTCCTTGTCAACTATAAAACAATTATAATGATAAAACGCAAAACTAAAATCCCATTTAACACCAATACCGATTTATGTACATGTTAAAAAGTTAGAATGAATAACATTCCTTTTAATCCATTTCATCGAATTGGCTCATATTCCTCTGTGGCTAACAGAGAAAACAAGTAATATATATAGCGTTTTCACATGGGATAAAATAGCCTGCGGTTTCATTGTATATAATGTAATTTTAATTGTCTACTTAAACGTACAAAACTTTTCTACAATTCTTTTTATTCCAAGAATAGCTAATCTAATAAAATGTTTATTATTGTGAATCCTTGACCTGATTTTATATACTTTAATAGATTTATGTCTTGTTCAATAACTCGTCCCACTACATTTACTTTTTCATTAATTGGTAAATTTTTTTTGACAATCTGTAATTCCCCATGATAACGACCATACCGCTCATTATCAATTGTTATACTACCTATTGCTCTTTCAGTCGTATTCTCGGGATGAATGATATAATTCTTGTTCGCAGTATAAGTTCTTGAAGTTTTTGATCGGATAACGTCTCTTGCAGCATCCATCCGATTATGATGTTTAAGAGCGATGATGGATTTTGTCGGTGGGTGTTGTGTATGGATTGTACTTCTTAGCGGAATTGACCCATCGACCATTTTCTCAAATTGTAAAAGGGTATCTTTTTGTAGCGAAATGTCTCCTATCGCAACTTTATCAACATTACACTCATGAATTAACTCAAGAAAAGATTGGAAGGGAGGTTCATTACGATGTTGCTCAAGTGTAGGCAATCCTTCGTTAAGTGGACCTCTTAGCAACTTATCTCCCGGAACAAATGCCATTACTTTAAATCCTAATTTCTTAAGCATGATGTTTTGTTTTATAAAGTCATTCTTATCTAGTCCTGTTTCGATACGTGGATAATAATTATGCCAGGCCTCAACTTGATTCAAATTGATGTTTGCTTTTAGTAGATCTTGAACAAAGTCAAGAGTAATTGTACTTGCATTTAACGCAATCTTCATAGTATGTGAAAGTTTAGCAACTGTAATAGGCTCCAATCCATAATCTAGCCTTAATCTATTTACTCCCCACGTCTTTATTTCTTCGATCGTATCGGGTGTGAATCCTAAGAGCTGAAAAGAAACAGGGGAAATATCGGCGACCAAGTCCATATTGTATGTTCGTGCCTGCCTACCTAAAGTTTTCAGTAAATCTTTAAAATGAGTCCTATCATCTTCAAGGATATGCAGAGAGGTAAAAATAAACTGAAATCCAGCCTGTGACATTTCTTTTAGGTACGTTTCTTGTTCTTCATCACTTCTATTTCCAAGATAAACAGAACATCCTAACATCATATTCCTCCAATACTAGTCGTTTTAATTTCAAACAAAAGAGTCAGACCACGCATCCATAATACACAGTTCAAATTACACGTACGTACAACTATGAACTGAGTAAATAGTGCGAGATCTGACTCTCTTTTGGAGACCCTCTTTCCATCACTTAATATGTTCAGCCATTTCTTCTTTAAAACCGAAAAAGTAAGTGAAAATAAAACCAAAAGCATATGCAACCAAAAGGCCTAAAAAATACATTAAATATTTGCCGTCAATTAGGGGAATGAGTGATAAACCTGATACCCCTATCCCTGTTGATGCTGTTTTTACAAATGCTTGGAAGGCTCCGCCCATTGCCCCACCAAGACAAGCTGTTAAAAAGGGGCGTCCTAGCGGCAGGGTAACCCCATAAAGTAGTGGTTCGCCAATACCTAAAAATCCAACCGGTAACCCACCTTTGATAACATTCTTCAATTTTTTATTTTTCGTTTTTACAAAAATTGCAATTGCCGCACCTACTTGGCCAGCACCAGCCATCGCTAAAATAGGCAGCAGAATTGTAACGCCAGTACTAGAGATTAATTCCATATGAATCGGCGTTAAGCCGTGATGCAAGCCAACCATTACAATCGGTAAAAATGTACCTGCAAGTATAAACCCGGCAAATACTCCACCATATTCGATAATCGCATTGATTCCATTAGTAATTCCAGCTGTAAAATAACCGCCTATTGGCTGTATTAACAATAACGTTAAGAATCCAACAAATAAGACCGTAATTAAAGGGGTAAAAATAATATCAATGGCATTTGGGATGAATTTACGAACACTTTTTTCAGTGGCAGCCATTAGCCAAGCTACAAAGATAACCGTAAATAATCCCCCACGTCCCGGTTGTAGCATTTCTCCAAACAATTCTACATTGGCAAGGGCAGGGTTAAAGATAAAGATTCCTGCTATGGCTCCCAGTGCTGGTGTTCCGCCGAATTCTTTTGCCGTATTCCAACCGACCAGTACACCTAAATAGGCAAAAATTCCTCCACCCATAAATAATAATAACTGCATCCAAGTTGCTGTAGAATCGACTCCTGCATTCTTGGCAAAATTCGCTACTCCATTTATAATACCTGAAGCAACTAAAGCAGGGATTAGCGGGATAAAAATATTTCCGATTTTTCTTAGCAAATTTTTAAAAGGGGTATTGTTTTTCGAGCGGATTTCATTATGCTTTATCGTTGCTAAATCAGCAAATTCCTGGTCTTTCAACTCACCTACCGCAAGGCCTGTAAGCGCACTCATTTCTAAGGCCACTTTATTGACCAATCCTGGTCCAATGACAATCTGCAGCATTTCATCCTCAATTACTCCCATTACCCCGTCTATCGCTTTAATTTCAGTAATGTTTACTTTGCTTGTATCGTTTAACTGTAACCGCAGTCTCGTCATACAATACGCAATTTGACGAATATTTGAATCGCCACCGACTTTTTCACTTATCTCTTTTGCTAATCGTTCTTCCTTCCTCATTACTCTCCCCCACTTTCTTTACTCGTTGACAAATAAATTTTCACAAAAACAACCATTAGCCTTTGCTCCCACCCGACGATGCAAATGGTTCAGGTTTCCCAAATCGGATCACCTTATGAAGATGGAGGTGTGGAGCTGATTTTGCGAAGCACTGGCCCTTATTCCCAAAAAAATATTCAACTCCATTTCAACTTTTAGGAGTTGTTTCAGTCTATGATGTAGACAAAGAAAACATGTATTTGGAGAGTTCAATTTTTACTAGTATTATTTTTTTGTTAATTCTTCGATTGCTTCTTTTAATTTTCCATTATGTTTATTTAATGTTACTTGTACACTTTTTCCCTTTACCCCTGTCACGATGGCTAGAATAGCAGCTTTGACAGAACCATAGCTTCGTAAAGCATCGTCTGCGTCTGTTATAGAAATACCTGTTGCTTCTGCAACAATAGCTTTAGCCCGTTCACGAAGTTTTTCATTAGTTGGTTGAACATCAATCATTAAATTGCTATACACTTTATCCATTTTAATCATGCTTGCAGTTGTAAGCATATTTAATACTAGCTTTTGAGCTGTCCCTGCTTTCATTCTGGTCGAACCAGTAATTACTTCAGGTCCCGCTTCTACAAACATAGGTATATCGGCAACTCTCCCCATTTCTGAGTCAGGACTGCATATTATAGCGCCCACAGTTGCCCCCAGTTCCTTCGCTTGTTTCATCGCTGATATTGTGTAAGGTGTTCGACCACTAGCAGCAATGCCAATCACACAGTCCTTCTCTGATACATGTAAACTTCTAATATCTTCTTTCGCTTGTTCTTGATCATCTTCCGCCCCTTCTACTGCATTTTGGAGCGCTCTCACACCACCGGCAATAAGACCAACTACAAGACTTGGATCAGTTCCATAGGTTGGCGGACATTCTGACGCATCAAGTACACCTAGCCTTCCACTTGTCCCAGCTCCAACATAAATTAACCTTCCACCTTTTTGGAAGGAATCAACAATTTCATCAACCATTTGAGCGATTTCTGGAAGAATAATTTCAACAGCAACTGGAACTTTTTTATCTTCATTATTAATCAGTTTAATGATGTCAACACTTGAAAGTTCATCGATATTCATCGTATTAGGATTTCTTTTTTCAGTTAATAACTTATTTAACTTCATGAACTTACTCCTCCTTTATCCCTCCTTAACGGGCAGTAATCCGACCCACCTCAAGGCTGAGAGGAATCGAAGAAGTGTAGGTGGAGGATAGCTGCCCGTAAAAGCCAGAATGGTGAGATACTGTGAAACTTACCTTTGCGATCTTCAAAGGTTTAGTTGAGGCCCACAGGATGTGGGTCACACAGACGTTGCCGCAGGACGCGGCGCACTTAGTCTGTGATTCATTATTTCGGGTTCGTAGTATCGCTTAATCTACGCGGTAGCGGAGATATTAGCGATACTAGAACGGGACTAACAATCAGCGGTGGATAAAAAAAACCACTGATTGAAGTTTCACTTATTTCGTGGTAAAAAAATTAATTAGTATACAGTTTTATATCAAAATATATTCCGATAACTCTTTGCATATTCACCAAAATAAAAGAGTCAGACCCCACAACTACCATACACAGTTCAATTTATTGTGTATGAAGTGTAAGTTCTGACTTTTATCCCTCATTAACTTAAAGTCCCCCCTACCTCAATTAAAGAAGCGTAGGTGGGAATTACTGCCATTAGAAGCCTGTTTAGTGAGGATTCTCAGTGAAACTTACCTTTGTTGTCTACAAAGGTTTAGTTGAGGCCCACTCGCTGGACGCGGCGTACTTAATCTGTTATTCATTTTGGTAGTTTTACCAAATCAGTGTTGAGATTAGCGACACTTGAACGGGACTAACAATCAGTGTAGTATGAAGCCCCCCACTGATTGAAGTTTCACTTTATTGTTCATAACGTGAATATGCATTTTTTTGTTTTTCCGCTTCTTTATCCGCCTTATATACAAATGCAAACACTTCTGCAACCGCCATGTATAATTCTTCTGGTATCGTTTCATTAATATTCAGTTTACCAAGTAACTCTGCTAATGATGGATCTTCTTGAATCGGAATATTTCGCTCCTTAGCCGTTTTAAGTATGTTTTCTGCAATTTTGCCTTTTCCTTTTGCAAGTACTTTAGGAACTGATCCTTTTTTTCCATCGTATTGCAGGGCAATGGCTTCTTTTCGTTTATTATTCATATTCGTAAATCCAATCCATTATAAGTATCGTTCAGCTTTATTGAAGTTTGGGACATTTTCTTAAACTGAGCCTTTTTAGTCTCGTTATCAAAAACAATACTCGATAACTTATAGTCCATTCCTGCTAAATTTTTCTTTAGCACTGCGATAAATGGTGTAGCAAGCTCTTCAAGCATATCAGGGTGTTCATGAATAATTGAAACATTAATAACACGATTTTGAACGCTCATATCAATGATTGTTTCTTCAAGGGATTCCAGTTCTAAATAAAAGATAATTCGGCAATATGCCGGATCAATCGTACCATCATTCTTTCTTCTGCCCATCCATTGCATCGTTAAATCGGTTTGATGTGTCCCCATTGTTAACGGAATTTGCAATAATAGTTGTTGAAGTGGACCGTTTTCTTGAGCCAAAATTTGCTGAGCTGTAATTCGTTGAATAGCCTGCTCAGCTAAGTTTTTAACGGCCACTGGCAGATCATCCTGCAACAATTTCATTAATAATGGTTTTAACGTTTCCAATTGATGATCTGAAACTTGATTTTCCGTTGCTAAGCCATATTCAAAACCTAATCCCATTGTCGACATGATCTTTTTTAATGCAAAGGATAACGAGCCTGCATTCGAGAAATCGATTACTTTAAATTCGTTTTGTAAAATATATTTTAAAGCAATAGCTTGAGGATCCATTTTCTCCGTTACAATTTGTTCAGATGAAGCAGTTTTTAGAAGAAGATCACTGATTTTGCCGCTTGCCTCTTTTACTATGTCTGGATTATTGTTTAATAGCTTTACAACTGGATTTTGTTCTTGGTTTCCATTGTTTGCGCCCTTCGCTACAAAATTTGCATGAACAGCCAAAAGGAGTGTTTTTGTAAATGATGGGATATGTTGATTATGCCTTTCTCCAACATTACGTAATAATTGATTTAATCGGCTTAATATATCATTTGTTTCTATAGGCTGAATGAATTCTTGACTCGAAAGATACGATAAACAATCCCTCACTACAGCAGCGGCATTGTTGTTTCCTGAAGGTAGGATTTTGTCTAGAAAAGCAGACAGTAGTTCTGATTCAGATAAATGATTAGGAATCAACCCAGTACTTTGCAGAAGTGTATAGGCCCCCTCCCGGACATTGGCCGGTGTTTCAGCTTTTAACCATAGCGAAAGAATTTTTTGCATGCCAGTTAATGCGATTAACTCTTCTTTAGGGCGCACTAACGTTTCTAGCAGTGCTTTTGTTTGCACTGAAGCAGGAGTATTTTTTTCATTTGTTAGTAAGTTTTGAAACAATGTTGATAGAATTAGATGCAATGGTTTTCCGTTTTCGACAGAGTGCAAAGCCATGAACACGTCATTTACAAACGGAAGTTCTTGAACAAGCATCGTTTTAATGATGGAAAGACCTTGATTCAATGTGCTAGAATGTTTTACAAACTCAAGTGACTCCCCTATAGTCTCTTTGGTAATCGGCAATTGATTTTTCAAAAAATAGTCTACTAGTACTGCGGCTTTTTTGCTATTCCCTATAAACAGATATGTTAATAACTGTTCTGCAACCTTATTACTTCCCATTTCTTTAGAAGAAATAGCATCAAGAAGCTTTAAACGGACTTGACCTTCACCTGGTTGCACTTGAAGCCAATATCTTTCTCCGACCGTAAGTGGTACATCCAATGTTGCCATAACCAGTTGTGAACCTATCTGTACCGATGCTAGATTATTCGGAAACAACTTTGTCAATTTCCCTAGTAAAATTTGTCCACTATGAAAATTCCCTTTCTGTTGCAGTTCATCGCTCGGTCTTGTTTGCATCTGTAATTGAATCGGTTGCATTCTATCCTCCTAAAGCCATTGATTTTATTTATTGCCGAACATTTCTTTTAAAGGTGAAAAACTCTTCCTATGCCATGGAGTAATTCCAAATTGGTCTAATCCTTCTAAATGTGCTTTCGTTCCATAGCCCATATTCTTCTCAAAAGCATAATGAGGATACTGAATTGCATATTCTTTCATCATTCGATCTCGCGTCACTTTTGCCATGATTGATGCAGCCGCAATGGAGATACTTTTACTATCGCCTTTTATTATCGATAGCTGCGGGATAGGCACCTCTAATTTCATTGCATCGATTAGTAAATAGTCCGGTGTTATGCCTAGATTCGTTATCGCCATTAGCATTGCTTTCTTTGTAGCTTCATAGATGTTTATTTGATCAATTACTTCGCTTTCTATAATACCTGTACCGATAGCCACAGCTTGATCTCGAATGATTTCAAAAAAATGATTACGCTTCGTTTCTGATAACTGTTTAGAATCAGTAAGACCTGGACAGTAAAAATCTTCAGGAAGGATGACAGCACAGGCGACAACAGGTCCTGCTAGAGGCCCTCTTCCAACTTCATCAATTCCAACAACAACTGAGAAACCTTGTTTTCTAAGTTCTGTTTCATTTGTACACATTTGTTTAAATACTTCTTGTAATTGAAACTCCTTTTGATAACGATTTTTCCATTTCAATAAAAGGTCGCCTACACCTTTTCTCTCATCCATTTTACATTGATCAAGAAAAGGGTCATTTGGTTCTGTAATTGTTAACAGTTTTTCGGCAATGTCCTTTATTTTCATATTATTTGTCATTTTTATCACCTTCGTATTATTTATCGGCATCTTTATACGTTTCATAATCGATAAAGCGAGACTTCAATCAGTGGAGATTTGCTTCATCCCCCACTGATTATGGTTAGTCACATTCTAGTGTCGCAAAATCTTCGATAAAGCGACACTACCGACCTAATTCAACGAAATCAGACTAAGTACGCCACGTCCTCATGTCTTAGTTTAAGTGACCCACATCGTGTGGGCACAAACTTTACCTCTGCGTAACTCTCGGTAAGTTTCACTGTATCTCATCAATCGGGCCTACCTACGTTTCCTCGATTCCTCTGAGCCTTGAGGTGGGGTTTTGACTTTCCGTTAATGCGGGACAAAACAAAAAAGCAGGAATTTGCATAAAACAGCTTGGCTGTTTATATACACTCCTGCTCATATTCATTCTTCTGTTTGTTCATTGGAATCACTAGGCTTTTCAAAGGTTAATGATCCCATCTTTTGAGAACGGATTTCACGAACAACCAGCTCGGCTGTTTTATCGTAATCAACCATTCCTCCACCTGCTAAACATCCGCGAAATTTTCCGATCGCATCAAATAGCTCAACTGTTTCTGTTGGAATTACATCAAGATTATAGCGTTCCTTTAAACGTGCAGGATATTCTCTTTCCAAAAAACGAAGACCATATAAAGAAATTTCATGTAGATTTAATAAAGTATCTTTAATAGCTCCTGTCAACGCAAGCTTCATACCAACCTCTTGATCCTCAAATTTCGGCCATAATATACCTGGCGTGTCCAATAACTCAAGCTCTTTACCAACCTTAATCCACTGCTGTGCTTTTGTTACACCTGGTGTATTACCAGTCTTTGCAATATTTTTCTTTGCTAATCGATTAATAAGCGTCGACTTACCTGCATTCGGAATACCAACTATCATGGCACGAATCGCTCTTGGTTTGATTCCTTTTGCTTTCATGCGATCAAATTTATCTTTCAGTAGCTCTTTCGATGCTGCAGTTATTTGACCAAGACCTTGTCCTTCTTGTGAATTAATCGCAATGGCTTTTTTCCCTTGAGACTGATAATAAGCAAGCCATTCCTTCGTTCTGACAGGATCGGCCATATCAGCTTTATTTAATAAAATAACTCTTGGCTTGTGTTGAATGATCTCATCTATCATCGGATTACGTGATGATAAAGGAATTCTTGCATCAACCAGCTCATAAATAATATCAACTAATTTTAGTTTTTCCGTTACTTCTCTTCTCGCTTTGGCCATATGGCCTGGGAACCACTGTATCGTCAACGGAATCCACCTTCCTAACTATTCAACCAATCTAAATTTATTAATTGGCCAATAAACTAATTTTGTTTTGCCTACCACCTTATCGAATGGTACATACCCAATATGCCGGCTGTCTTTACTTGCGCGCCTGTTATCTCCCATTACAAAGAGATGTCCGTTGGGTACTGTGTCACTTTGGGTAATATTCATTAAAGTAAATGATTCAGTTAATGGACCGCCATCTGTCAGTTGTTTCTTATATTCATCTAAATACGGCTCAGAATAAGCTTTTCCATTAACATATAAGGTATCATCGTCATATTCAATTTTATCTCCTGGAAGACCGATTATCCGCTTTATGTAATCTTTACCTTCTGGAGCATGAAAAACGATGATATCAAAGCGATCTGGATCGCTTATTTTGTAATTGAATTTATCGACAATCATTCGCTCTTGTGTATCCAGAGTAGGAGCCATGGAATATCCATCTACGACAATTGGTGCAAACAGGAAGTAACGAATGACTAAAACTAGGAAAACAGCAATCACAATCGCCTTTGTCCATTCCCAAATCTCATTCTTTTTCTTTGCCACAATAATCCCCCTTGTAGTGAAGCTCACTTTCATTTTACTAGCATAAAGGGAAACTTCAATCAGTGGGGGGTCTTCATCCCCCACTGATTGTTAGTCCCGTTCTAGTGTCACTAATATCTCCGTTCTACTTCGATAAAGCGGGATAAAGGAGAAGGAAAACGATCAGGTATCATATATGAGGTCTAGCTCACTTCGGATACAAAAAAGGAGCCTGATAAACAAGCTCCTAATTTAACCCGCATTAACGGTCGTTCCCCCAACAGGGATAAACTATCCGTAAAAGCCCGATTGATTCATCTTCTGCCACTGGGGTCTACTCCCCAATGACGGAAGGTGAATTTATATACTATTTCTGTTTAGTTCAGTTTGGTTAACACGCAAAATCAAGGAGATTTAGCGGATTAGCGGCGCATCTCTTTAATACGCGCTTTTTTACCACGAAGCTCGCGTAGGTAGTAAAGTTTAGCACGACGGACTTTACCGAAACGAACTACTTCTAATTTAGCGATTTTTGGTGAATGTAATGGGAATGCACGCTCCACACCAACACCGTATGAAATTTTACGAACTGTGAAAGTTTCGCTGATTCCACCACCGCGGCGTTTAATTACTACACCTTCAAATAACTGGATACGTTCGCGAGTACCCTCAACTACTTTTACGTGTACACGTACAGTGTCACCAGGACGGAACGCTGGAAGATCAGTGCGAAGTTGTTCTTTTGTAATTTCTTGAATAAGTTGTTGCATATTTATCTACTCCTCCCGGATGCTCTTGCCAACATTACCGTTGCAGCGGAACATCGTTATAAGACTGAACATTATTGCCCAAGTCACGAAAAATATCATATCATAATTAAGGAAAAATTACAAGTATCGTTATTTTTCTTTTTGAATCTCTGCTAATAATTTTTTTTCAATATCATTTAATGAGTAGTTTTCTAACAAATCAGGACGGCGATTCCACGTTCTTCGCAGTGATTCCTTGATTCGCCACTCATCAATTTTCTTGTGATTTCCAGAAATAAGCTCAGCTGGTACTTTCATCCCCCTAAAATCAGAAGGTCTTGTATAATGTGGGTGCTCTAGCAAGCCCGTTGAAAAAGAATCGTGGACTTGTGAGTCTTCATTTCCAAGCACACCTGGCAAAAGCCTTACAACGCTATCTATAACGACCATTGCCCCTAGCTCACCGCCAGTTAGTACATAGTCACCAATTGAAATTTCATCCGTTACAACATGTTCCCTAATACGTTCATCATATCCTTCGTAATGACCGCAAATGAAAATTAAATGATCTTCTTTCGCTAATTCTTCTGCCTTCTGTTGAGTATAACGTTCTCCTTGCGGGCACAGAAGAATGACTTTGGGTTTTGTCTCGGAATGAGCACTTAGGGCATCAACAGCATCGAAAATCGGCTGCGGCTTTAAAACCATACCAGCTCCACCGCCATATGGATAATCGTCAACCGTTGAATGCTTATTATCGGCATAATCACGAAAATTCGTAACTTGAAAAGTAACGGCATCTTTCTCATTCGCTTTTTTCAATATCGAAGAACCGAAAACACCTTCGAACATTTCTGGAAACAAAGAGAGGACATCAATTTTCATCAATCAAGCAATCCTTCCATTGGCGTAATGATGATCTTTTTGTTCGCAATATCCACTTCTTTTACAATCTGTTTAATATAAGGGATTAAGACATCTTTGCCTTTTTGACCTTTCACAACCCAAACATCATTTGCTCCAGGTGTTAAGATTTCATGGATTTGACCAATTTCTTCACCAGCATCTGTAAAAATCATACACCCAATAATTTCATGAAAATAAAACTCATTTTCATCCAATTTGCCAAGTTGTGTTTCTGGCACTTTGAGGATCCCATCTCTAAGTGATTCTACCATGTTAACATTGTAATACCCTTCAAAGGTTAATAAATCAAAATTCTTATGTTTACGATGGCTTTCAATCGTGAGCGCAATCGGTTTATCATTTCCTTTAAACAGATGTAAGACATTTTTGGGCTTATAACGCTCATCCGCAAAGTCCGTTTTAGATATGACTCGAACTTCTCCTTTGATTCCATGTGTATTGACAATTTTCCCTACATTAAACCATTTTTCCATCTTATCACCTCTAACGAATTTCAGAGACAATTCCATCCTTAATCACAATCGTTTTTGTGTGTATGATTTCGTCCCAGTTGTCACCTATTTCAACATTTACAATACCTTGGATTTCACGTTCTTTTAGCTCGCTACCAATTGGTAATATTTCCAATTGTTCAATTTGAAATTCTATTAGCTTAATTTTATCTTGCCGTTGATTTACTTCTTTTTCAAAGTGAGTACGAAGACTAGCTGGTTGGAAATTTCTCGTTTTCTCTAATTTCTTCAATTCAAAGCGCAATTGTTCTGATTCTTTTTGAAGTTGAAGACGTTTGGATTTGTAATTTTCAAGGAGTTGATTCTTGCTGGTCTCTGTTAATACTTGATTAACGATAACTGATTTTATTATTTTCATTCCAGCGCCGCCTCCTACATATTTGTATTTCTTTCATGTACACCTATAATGGGAAACTTCTATTAGTGGGGATTTTTCATCCATCCCTTAGTGATTGTTAGTCTCACATTAGTGTTGCTAATATCTTTCACTTCGTTCAATTGACAGTACGAACTAAGGATTACTGAATCACAAACTAAGTACGCCCTTTAGTCTATCGTCTGTGAGCGCATACTTTACTTCTGTGTAACTCACGGTAAGATTTACTGGATCTCACCAATCAGGCTTTTACGGCAAGTTTCTCCACCTACAACTTCTTCGAATCCTTTAAGCCTTGAGGTGGGGTCTTGAATTTCCATGAATGCGGGGTAATTTGATAAGTATGAATCTTTTCAGCGATTTCGCTTTTGTTCTATATGTAAT
This sequence comes from Bacillus cihuensis, assembly GCF_000504145.1. Taxonomy (NCBI): domain Bacteria; kingdom Bacillati; phylum Bacillota; class Bacilli; order Caryophanales; family Bacillaceae; genus Bacillus; species Bacillus cihuensis. The sequence continues at coordinate 178,913 of NZ_KI632497.1, forward strand.
GATATAGTGGAACTTCAATCAGTAGTTTTTTTCATTCCCACTGATTGCTAGCCCGTTCTACTGTCGCTAAATTTTCGATAAAGCGACAGTACGAACCCGATTGGTTTAACTAAACCTCACCAATTGGGGACTTACAGGCTGTTTATCCTCCACCTATTTATTTCTTGATTTTCTCACAAAAATTGAGGTGGGGATATTACAGCCTATTAAACCGGGATAATCATCTTTTATATGCTTATTTTATTATACCCAATATGTAATGATGATTTCATTTATTTGGCTTTACGGTGAAGATAATTCAAGAGTAGAACTATTTTTTTATTACAAAAAAAGGAGGGGTATTAACCCTCCCTTATTCGGAAATCTCCAAATAGATTTTCTTATGCTGTGAGGATCCTGCTGCATATACTACAGTCCGAATCGCCTTAGCTACACGCCCTTGTTTTCCGATGACCTTCCCCATATCCTCCTTATGAACAGAGAGGGTGTAAAGGATGCGGTCATCTTCTTCCCGTGAGATTACTTGAACATCATCCGGGTGATCGACAAGAGCTGAAACAATTGTTTCAATTAAGTCTTTCATCTAGGAAAATTACTTACCTAGTTTTGCATTGTGGAATTTTTCCATAATGCCTTGGTTTGAGAATAAGTTACGTACTGTATCAGATGGTTTTGCACCGTCTTGTAACCATTTAAGAGCAAGCTCTTCGTTGATTTGAACTTGTGCAGGTTGAGTTACTGGATTGTATGTCCCAACAACTTCAATATAACGTCCGTCACGTGGTGAACGTGCATCTGCAACTACGATACGATAGAAAGGAGTTTTTTTAGCTCCCATGCGTTTTAAGCGAATTTTTACTGCCATTTTAAATAAGCACCTCCGAATAGTTTCACACAAGATAATATATTATCAAATGTCTAGCATGTTTGTAAAGGTTTTTTTCTTAACAGACGTGTGTAATCTGTTAAAAACTTTACATGAACGGGAGTTTAAATCCCTTTTTCTTGCCTTTAGGCATGTTTGTAAACTGTTTCATCATCTTCTTCATATCCTCGAACTGCTTAAGTAAGCGATTTACTTCTTGAATCGATCGCCCACTTCCCTTGGCAATTCGTTTTTTTCGACCTGAATTAATGACTTCGGGATGTTCTTTTTCTTGAAGTGTCATTGAACGAATAATCGCTTCGACATGACCAATTTGCTTCTCATCAATAGAAAGATTATCCATCCCTTTGATTTTGTTTGCTCCAGGAAGCATTTTTAGTAAATCGTCAAGTGGACCCATATTTCTCACTTGGCCAAGTTGCTCGAGGAAATCATCAAACGTAAAAGATGCTGTTCGCATTTTTTTCTCAAGTTCTTTAGCCTTATCCTCATCGACGTTCATCTGTGCTTTTTCGATTAAAGTTAGGACATCCCCCATACCGAGAATCCTTGAAGCCATTCGTTCAGGATGGAACGCTTCTAGCGCATCCATTTTTTCGCCCATACCGACAAATTTAATCGGCGTGTTTGTAACCGAACGAATAGATAAAGCTGCTCCGCCTCGTGTATCTCCATCTAACTTCGTCAATACAACACCAGTCAAACCAAGCTGTTCATTAAAGCTTTGGGCAACATTCACAGCATCCTGACCAGTCATCGCATCAACAACTAGAAAAATCTCATCCGGCTTCGTCAATTCTTTAATGTCTTTCAATTCATCCATTAAGTTTTCATCAATATGAAGTCGTCCAGCTGTATCAATCAGCACATAATCATGATGTTCTTCCTTCGCCTTTACAATCGCCTGTTTTGCTATTTCAACAGGACTGACCTGATCACCGAGGGAGAAAACAGGCATATTAATTTGTTTACCAAGCGTTTCCAATTGCTTAATTGCAGCTGGACGGTAAATATCAGCAGCAACGAGCAATGGCTTTCGGTTGTATTTCTTTCTTAAAAGATTGGCAAGCTTTCCAGTTGTTGTCGTTTTCCCCGCACCTTGTAAACCGACCATCATAATGACAGTTGGCGGACGGGTAGACACAGCAATCTTACTTTGTTCGCCGCCCATCAGCTCAGTTAGTTCTTCTTTAACGACTTTTATGACCTGCTGACCAGGAGTTAAGCTTTTGAGAACTTCCTGGCCTACCGCTCTCTCACTCACACGTTTAACAAAATCTTTGACAACCTTAAAGTTAACATCGGCTTCAAGAAGCGCTAATCTAACTTCACGCATCATTTCCTTTACGTCCGCTTCGTTAACCTTTCCTTTGCCACGAATCTTTTGCATGGTGCCTTGCAGTCGGTCGGCTAATCCCTCAAATGCCATACATACCGCCTCCTAATCTAATTTCTCAAGCTCGGAAATCGCTGTTATAAGGGTTTCATGAGACAGCGAACCTTCATTCGCCATCTTTTTCACCTTGGAAATCCATTCATTACGCTCTTGAAATTTTTGGAATAGCAATAATTTCGCTTCATATTCCTCTAGCATTGCTTCAGTTCGTTTTATATTGTCATAGACTGCCTGCCTGCTTACCTCATATTCTTCAGCAATCTCGCCTAGAGAGTAATCATCCAGATAGTAGAGGGACATATAGCTCTGTTGTTTTTCAGTTAACAATGTTTGATAGAAATCATACAGATAATTAATACGCATTGTTTTCTCGAGCATAAGTGAACCCCCTGTCTGTTAAGTGAAAACCCTTTACAAGTATATAGTTTACTTGCTTATGGTTCAGATGTCAAGCTGAAACCTTTACACATTCCTTTTTCCACATTCTTTGTATGAAGAACATGAGGACGGGGCTTCGCCGACTTGTTAATATAGACAATCTATTTATCAGATATCCTGATTTATTGAGAAAGCATCTAAAATTCCGGCTCCGCACCGCCGCTATCAGGATCGATCCTTCACACTTTTTGCCAATCTGCAGATTACCTAAGTAACATTCTAGCCTTCTTGCTCGATTAAATCAGAGAAAAGACCATACACATATTTTTCAGCATCGAATTCCTGTAAATCATCCATCTTTTCTCCAAGACCAACGAATTTAACGGGAATTTTCAGTTCATTGCGAATGGCTAGAACGATGCCTCCTTTTGCAGTCCCGTCAAGTTTTGTTAATACAATTCCAGAAACATTGGTAGCTTCTTTGAATGTTTTTGCTTGAATTAACGCATTTTGTCCGGTTGTAGCATCTAAAGCGAGCAGTACTTCATGAGGTGCCCCTGGTATTTCTCTTTCAATCACACGCTTTACTTTTTCTAATTCTTTCATCAAGTTCACTTTGTTTTGCAGTCGTCCAGCTGTATCACATATTAGTATATCAGCTTTCCTCGCCTTCGCAGATTGTACAGCATCATACATCACAGCAGCAGGGTCAGATCCTTCGCCTTGCTTAATGACTTCAACTCCCACACGCTCGCCCCATACTTCCAGCTGCTCGATTGCCCCAGCACGGAATGTATCTCCAGCAGCAAGCAAGACCGTTTTACCTTCAGACTTAAATTTATGAGCAAGCTTGCCAATTGTCGTCGTTTTCCCGACACCATTTACACCAACAAATAATATAACAGTAAGGGCGTCTTTTTGCATATTTAATGCAGATGAACCATTATCATCGCTGTTATAAATTTCAACTAGCTTCTCAGAAATGACCACCTGTACTTCTTTAGTATCTGAAATATTGCGACGCTTCACTTCCATTTTAAGTTCGTCTATTAGTTCCATCACCGTTTCAAAACCAACGTCAGCACCGATGAGAATTTCTTCCAGTTCTTCAAAAAACTCTTCATCCACTTTTCGATAACGAGCAACAAGATCATTCACTTTTCCAGCAAATGAATCTCTCGTCTTCGTTAAACCCTCTTTAAATTTCTCTGAAACTGTGTCAGTTTGTGTTGTAAATTTTTCTTTAAGTTTTTTAAAAAAACTCATCTAATCACTTCCTCTATTGATATAAAATGAAACTCCCATCAGTGGAGGTTTTGCTGCAGAATATACTTCTAGGCCTTCACTAACTCCTTCGTTTCTTCCATTCGAACAGATACAAGTTTGGAAACACCTGATTCTTGCATCGTAATTCCATACAGCACATCTGAGGATTCCATCGTTCCTTTTCGATGCGTGATCACAATAAATTGTGTCTCTTCACTAAACTTTTTTAAAAAATGGCTGAATCGAAGTACATTCGCTTCATCAAGGGCGGCTTCAACTTCATCGAGAATACAAAAAGGTACTGGACGAACTTTTAAAATTGAAAACAACAAAGCTATTGCAGTCAATGCTCTTTCTCCACCAGAAAGCAATGCAAGGTTTTGCAGTTTTTTCCCTGGAGGCTGCGCAATAATTTCTACGCCTGTTTGTAGAAGATCACTCGAATCCGTCAACCGCAGCTCAGCCCTGCCTCCACCAAACAGCGCTTTAAATACTGTTTCGAATTGATTTTGAATCGCATAAAAGGTCTCTGCAAAACGCCGCTTCATTTCATCATCCATTTCATCAATCACTTGGAAAAGAGTGTCTTTAGCTGTATGAAGGTCTTCTTTCTGCTCTAAGAGGAAATGGTATCGTTCGGAAACCCTATCATATTCCTCAATTGCTCCAAGATTGACCGTCCCAAGTTCGTCCAATGCAAGTTTTATTAATTTTACCTTTTTCCTCGCTTCATCTGCCTCAATCGTTAATGGATACTGTTCCTTCGCTCCTTCGTAGGAGAGTAAATATTCTTCACGTAAATGAATAAGTCGATTCTCAAGTTCAACGTCCAATCGATTAAGTAGAACTTCTTCATCCTTCACTGCCTCAGCAATTCCTTTATGAACTCTCTTCAGTTCCTTACTCTCATATTCATAATCGTCTAGTTGTGATTGTAAATCAACTCTTTCTTTACGTTTCTGCGCAATGAGTTTTACTGCTTCATTTTTATCAAAAAGCTTATCCTGGGCAGCTGTTTCTAGTATTTCTTCACCACTTGAACTATCTGTCATCTCATTCGTTAATAGAGATAAGTCTTCTTGATAATCTGTAACCGTACGGGTTACTTCCATAAGTGTATTAGTAATCCGGGTAAATTTTTCAGATTGATTTTGAAGTTGCTCACGCTTTGAAGCAAGCTGTACTTTTATCTCATTTGTTTCTTCAATTAGTGTTTCTTTTGACATTTGCTGAGACTGCTTTTGCTTACTTAAGGTTGCAATTTCTTCATCCAATTTATTAATTTCTTTCAAACAACGATTTAATAATTCATTAACTTCTTGAATTCGAGCTGACTTCTGACGAGATTCATCTAAAATAGCCTGCTTGTCCAAGTCATATAAATGCAATCGTTCATTAATATTTCGTTCCTGCAATTCTATTTCACGGATTTCACTTTTACATACTTGTTCTTTTAAACGGAGCTTTTCCCCTGCTTTGCGAATTTCTTCAATTTTTTCTTCTTCTACAGAAATATCTTGCTTAAGCTGTTTAACCTGCCGCTCAAGTAAAGCTGTCTTTTCTTCCATTGCCAAAAGCTTCTCAGTTAGTTCATCAAGCTCGTTTTTTCTTGATAATAGGGATGATTGTTTTTGTTTCACAGCACCTCCCGTCATTGAACCACCAGGATTGACGATATCTCCTTCAAGTGTGACGAACCGGTATTTATAAGAAGTAAGCTTCGCGAGTTCATTTGCACCTTTAAGTTCACTTGTAATAATAACGGTGCCGAGCAGGTTAGCAACAATATTCAAGTACTTTTTATCGTATTGAACTAGACTTTCAGCCGTCCCGATAAATGAAGGATGATTGCTCAATAACTGAAGCTGTGAAGACGAGAGCTCTCGCGGTTTGATGACCGATAAAGGCAGAAATGTCGCTCTGCCGAATCCATTTCGCTTCAAATAGTTGATTGCTTGTCTTGCATCATTTTCAGTATCCATGACGATATATTGCATAGAAGCCCCAAGTGCCGTTTCTATGGCTTGCTGATATTCTTTAGGCACTTTGATTAACTCAGCTACCGCCCCTTCTACCCCTTGCAATGTATCATTCTTCGCTTTTAATACTTCTTTAACACCTTGGAAAAACCCAGCATAATCATCTTGCATTTCTTCTAACATATCTTTACGGGACTTCGATTGCTGAAGGAATTGGTAAGCCTGATATAGAAGCTTTTCTTGTTTTTGATAAGATGCTTTAATTGAATCAAGCTTTTTTTGCTCTTCTCTAAAAGAAAAAACATGTTGTTCAATTTGCTGCGTCACTTCATTGAAGGCATTGAGACTGATTACTTTCTTCTTTTCAACTTCTTCACGTTCACTGAGAAATTTAGCGTTTTCCTCGTCAAGACGTGTATTTCTTGTCGTCTGCTGATTAAGTTGCTGCTGTAAGTGCTGTAATTCATTTCTTGCAGCCGCTTGCTTATTCAACCATTCAATATAATCGCTTTTCAAAGTTTCAATTGTTTCCTCGAGATTTGCGCTAAAAAGTCCAAGAGTTTTTTGATTTTCACTAAGCTCTCTCTGAAGTTGTTTAACCTCACCTTCTAAAGTCGCTAATATTTTACCTTCACAATCCTTTTCAACCTTTAAAGCGATAATGTTACTCTCACCATCTTTAATGAATTTCTCAAGTTGGTGTTTGTTTTGTGAAGCATTTTTTTTACGTTCTTTTAAAACCTCTTTACGACCTTCAAGCTTTTCAAGCTCCTCACTTGCTTTTAGCAATACTGCCTGAAGGTCATTAACTGACCCGTCAAGTGCAGAAATATAATCTCGAATACTTTCTACTTCTGCTTCTTTTTTCTGAAGTGATGTTAGCAATTCTTGCTCCTGAGTGCTGTGTTGCTCTAACTCTTGAGATAGATTACTCCATTTTTCATGAAGCGTTTCTATTTCATGAACAGTTAAAGCGACTTCAATTTGTTTAAGGTCTGCTTTTTTTTCTAAAAATTCTTTTGCAAGGGAAGATTGAATCTTTAATGGTTCTACCTGCCCTTCCAGTTCAGCGAGAATATCCTGTACTCGTGTCAAGTTTTCCTGCGTTTCAAATAACTTATGTTCTGCCTTCTTCTTTCTAGATTTATACTTTAAAACACCAGCAGCTTCTTCAAAGATCACTCTTCTTTCTTCTGCTTTACTGCTCAGAATCTTTTCTACTTTCCCTTGGCTGATGATAGAGAATGCTTCCTTGCCAAGACCAGAATCCATAAATAAGTCTATAATGTCTTTAAGACGGCAAGATTGATTATTTATTAAAAAGTCACTTTCACCTGAACGATACACTCTTCTAGTTACACTGACTTCATAAAAGTCAATCGGAAGTGTATTGTTTTCGTTATCTAATGTTAATGTGACTTCAGCGAAATTAAGTCCCTTTCTTGAATCACTTCCAGAAAAAATCACATCTTCCATTTTCGCGCCTCTTAGTGATTTTGCAGACTGTTCACCCAATACCCAACGAACAGCGTCAATAATATTACTTTTTCCGCTGCCATTGGGACCGACAATCGCAGTTACTCCAGGTACAAAATCAACAGAAACCCTTTCTGCAAAGGATTTAAATCCCACAACGTCCAATCGTTTGAGGAACATACTTTCTCCCCCTCTTTTCAACTCTACTTGTTGAATCATTCATTTTGTTTATTACTTCGTTTCTCTAAGAGTTGATAGTGCAATCTGTGCAGCACGTTGTTCTGCTTCTTTTTTTGACTTACCGCTTCCAATCCCGAGCTCTTCATTATTTAAAGACACTTTTGAAACAAATTCCCGATTATGGGCTGGTCCTTTTTCATGCATAATTTGATACTCGAGTACTCCAATCCCATCTCGTTGCACGAGCTCCTGCAATTGGCTCTTATAATCCATCACATGAGAAAAAGCACCCTCATTAATTTTAGGAAACACTACTTGTTCCAAAAACTGAACGACTTTTTCCAGTCCTTGGTCTAAATATAAAGCACCGATAAATGCTTCGAACACATCAGCAAGTAAAGCAGGACGCTGTCTTCCACCTGTCATTTCTTCCCCTTTTCCAAGCAAAATCAATTTACCGAATGATATATCATTGGCAAATGAAACAAGTGAAGGCTCACAAACGATTGCCGCTCTTAACTTCGTAAGTTCCCCTTCACTCATCATCGGATATTTATTGAATAAGTATTTGGATACTGTTAATTCAAGTACCGCGTCTCCTAAAAATTCAAGCCTTTCATTATCTTCATAGGGCTTCCGGCGATGCTCATTCACATAAGATGAATGGGTAAAAGCTTGCTTCAACAATTTTTCATCATTAAAAAGAAAGCCTGTGCTTTCTTGAAATTGTTTAAACATCGAATCTTTCATTACTGACTTTCGCTTATTTCCATTGTTTCTCATCTAAAAAAACCCTCCACTAACAACTCAATAATCCTAGCTAAATAAGAAAAGCTAAAAGCATCTTTACCGATCCCGTTTAGAAAAAGATGAGCAATTTATATAGAGACTATTTTCTCTCGATATATCTTGTTTTGCTTTTTACCTATATGGGTTAGGCTGTTGCTTTCGCTAGATGTAGATAGACTAATTAAATTATCCACAAAACAATTTTGTATACTTTCCTATACAATTAACGGAATCCTACCAATTAATTCTCCCTTATTCAGACTCAGAATGGATTCAGTAGTATAAATAAAGTGAAACTTGACAAACTCGCACCAAGCCTATTCTGTATTATATCATAAGAAAAACGCATACGCCCATTCTATTAGGGATATCACAGCCAAAATTAAATGATGTTTTCTCGTACTAAAAATTATTCAGAAACGCTTGTTAAACACATACTATTAGTATGTAGCATAGGAATATGCGTACAATACGATTTCGTTTTTTTTAAGAAAGCAGTACACAGCTGTAATTAGATTTCTTTTTTAGCATAAAGTGAAACTCAATCAGAGGGGATTTAACTGCCTGTAATACGGGATAAAGAAAAAGATCAGATTCCCCATTCATTATGAAACTTCAAAATGAATGGTTTATGGAATCTGATCCTTCGCTGACTACTTAGTCAGTCTCTCCGAGATTAATTCATTACATTGTGCTCTTTATGTAATTCACAGCATCTCCTACTGTTGTAAGTTTTTCTGCATCATCGTCTGAAATTTCCATGCCGAACTCGTCTTCAAGTTCCATAACTAGTTCTACTACATCAAGGGAATCCGCACCAAGATCTTCTTTGAATGAAGCTTCTAATTTAACTTCAGCTTCTTCAACATTTAATCGGTCTACTACGATTTTCGTTACGCGTTCTAATACGTCTGCCACTGCATTCACCTCCCCTCAAGCCATTATAGTGTTTTTTTTCAAAAGCGCAAGAACATTTACAAAAAAAATGCTAATGCTTTTATTATCGTATAAGAGAAAATTCTCTTTACATGACCATACCACCATCAACATGGAGTGTTTGTCCTGTCATGTAAGAACTAGCATCCGAGGCTAGAAAAGTTACAACACCGGCAATATCTTTTGGATCACCGAAGCGGGATAACGGAATTTGCGAAAGCATTGCACCTTGTACTTCTTCAGTAAGTGATTCAGTCATGTCCGTGGAGATGAATCCAGGTGCAACTGCATTAACTGTAATTCCTCTTGAAGCAAGCTCTTTCGCTGCCGTTTTCGTTAATCCAATCACGCCCGCTTTAGCAGCAACATAATTCGCCTGTCCAGCGTTTCCACTAACACCCACAATAGAAGCAATATTAATAATTCTACCACTGCGCTGTTTCATCATTGGACGAGTAACAGCTTTTGTGCAAAGGAACACACCTTTTAAATTGGTATTAATTACATCATCCCATTCAGTTTCTTTCATTCTCATTAACAAATTATCTCTAGTAATTCCAGCATTATTCACCATGATATCAATGCGTGGAAATTTTTCGGTTACGCTTTTTATCATTGCTGTCACAGAATCAGAGTTTGCCACATCACATTGAATGGCAAATGCCTCTCGACCTAACAATTTAATTTCTTCCACCACTTCATTCGCTTTCGCTTCACTTCCAGCATAGTTTACAGCAACATTTGCACCTTGTCGGGCTAGCTCAAGCGCGATTTCCTTGCCAATGCCACGCGAAGCACCTGTTACTAGTGCGTATTTTCCTTCTAATTGCATGTTATTCCCCCCTCAATGCTTCTACAGTTTTATCTAAACTCTCGGAATCATAGACAGAATAAATCGTAACAGATCGATCGATTTTCTTAATCAGCCCACTTAAGACCTTTCCTGGCCCTACTTCGATAAATGTATCCACACCTAAAGAAAGCAATGTTTTCACACTATCTTCCCATAGAACTGGAGAGTATAATTGCTCAATTAATTTTTCTTTAATGTCATTTGCTGCGGTTACTGGTTGTGCAGTTACATTAGAGATGACAGGAACTTTAGCTTCACGAACGTCAATTTCGTCCAATACAGATTGAAGTTTAGAAGCAGCTGGCTCCATAAGCACTGAGTGGAAAGGACCACTTACATCAAGTGAAATAGCACGCTTAGCTCCTTGTTCTTTCGCATCTTTCCCTGCTTGTTCTACCCCTGTTGCGCTTCCTGAAATAACGATCTGACCAGGACAATTAATATTCGCTAATTGAACTGGTTCTCCATTTTTTGTAACAGAATCTGTAATGTCCGCTAATGTTTCACGGTCCATCCCTAAAATCGCAGCCATTGCTCCTTGACCGTTCGGAACCGCTTCTTCCATAAATTCTCCACGCTTACTCACTGTATGTACGGCATCTTTAAAGTCGATTGCCTGACTAGCAACTAAAGCAGAATATTCTCCTAAACTATGTCCTGCTGTGTAATCAGGAGAGATCCCTTCACCCTTCAATGCTTCAAACAATGCATAACTCACTGTCAAAATAGCGGGTTGTGCATGATAAGTTAATGTAAGCTTTTCTTGTGGGCCATTGAAAATAAGATCTGATAATGAGTAGTCAAGTGTTGTATCAGCAGAATGAAAAATTTGTTGTACTTTTTCATTTTGTTCATACATATCTTTCCCCATTCCAACGATTTGTGATCCTTGACCTGGAAAAACAAAAGCAATTTTCCCCATAGCTTTCTCTCCCTACATGTATTATTTTCATTCGATTGCAGTCTTAATCGTTGTTACCATTTCATTAGAAACCATAATTCTTGTCTGCCTTACTGCATTATAGATAGCATTCGCATCTGATGATCCATGCGCCTTAATGACAGGTGCGTTTAATCCAAATAAAGCTGCTCCACCATATTCAGAGTAATCCATTTGATTTTTGATTTCCTTTAGCTCTGGCTTCAGTATAGCTGCTGCCAACTTACTTTTCATATTGCTCATTAATGCACTCTTTAACATCTTAAATACACTCATAGCTGTCCCTTCAATGGATTTGAGTACGATGTTACCAGTAAACCCATCAGTAACAACAACATCTGCAGGACCTTCAAGCAAGTCTCTAGCTTCAACATTTCCAACAAAGTTAATATTAGCTTCTTTTAAGAGTGTAAAAGCTTGTTTTGTTAATTCATTACCTTTTTTCTCTTCGGTACCAATATTAAGTAGGCCAACACGAGGGTTCTGTATCCCCCTAGCTTTCGCAGCATAGATCGAACCCATAATAGCATATTGGACAAGATGTTCCGGTTTGGCATCTGCATTCGCACCGACATCAAGCAAGACAAATCCTTTACCATCGATGGTTGGCAATGTCGGTGAAAGTGCCGGCCGCTCTATACCTGGAATTCGACCGACAACGAACAGCCCTGTTGCCATTAAAGCACCTGTATTCCCCGCAGAGATACATGCATCCGCTAATCCATCTGCTACCTGCTGGGCTGCTAATACCATCGATGCCGTCTTTTTCCTTCGTACTGCACGTACAGGCTCATCTGTACTTAGAATTATTTCATCTGTATGTATGATTGTGATTCGTTCTTTATTTGTCAAATGAGCGTTGATTTGAGTTTCATCGCCAACAAGAACAATCTCGACATCCGGAAATGCTTCAATAGCCTTCATCGCACCGAGAACCGTTTCTTTCGGCCCATGATCTCCACCCATTACATCCATAGCTATCTTCATCGTTTTTCATCCTTTTCTAGCTGACATGATCGGAACATCTCGAACTCTCCCTTAAAAACCAGTTCATTCCCTACAAAACTACTTACTTCAACGAGAGAACGATCTGCTAAATGATCAGTCTTTTGCACCTTCGCCTTTGCAATAACTCTTTCATTTTCCTTTACTGAACGGGTAAACAAGATAGATGCTTTCGCTGTTAAAGCCAATTCGTCATTAATAACAGCAACAGCTAAAGAGTTTGCCTGAGCAAATAAATGATGTCCCCTTGCTATCCCGTTGCGTTGGAAAACATGTTCTTTTTTTATATCTAAAATTGAAATGGCTTGTTGATCTAAATGTATATCAATTACTTCACCAATGACTTCTTCCAACGGCAAAGCCCGTACTTCATCAGTTAATGTTTGCTCCGCTACATTTTTAATGCGCTCGCGAAGCTCAGGTATTGATAATTCAAGTCGGTCCAAACGTATAGTTTGTACGCTAACCGAAAATTTATTAGCCAGCTCCTCATCTGTAACAAAAGGATTTTCCTTTATCGTTTCGACTAACAACTGCTGGCGTTCCTTCTTATTTCTTCGCATATTGAAGGTCACCATCCATAGTATTATGACTAGGTACTAATAGTAGTATATAGATAATAAAAGCAGATTGCAAGAACAAAAGCGAAAGCGCCTTGGTCAACCTCAGGCATAGCAAAAGACGAACAAGATATATGGAGAGTGGTTTTCTCTCCATATATCTTGTTTAATTTTTGACCCCGAGGGGTTAGGCGCTGGAGCTGGATGTGGCCAGACAAATTAAATTAACCACTTAAATAATTTCGTATAGTTTACTAATCAAGAACAAAAGCGAAAGCAGATTGATCACCCTAAAATCTAGATAAGCCAAGCAAAGCTGTAAGAGGAATAGACTTCTCCCCATCAGATTGCTTGGCTTACGGCCTTGAGGAGTTAAGTTGCCTGAATTGGACATCAAAACTCGTTTTGAAATCATATACCCTATTCTACTGTACTGTCACCACTTGAGATACAAAAAAAACAAGTTATGTTACATAACCGTAACCTACGTGCGTAAATGCAAGGAAAAACACTAACACTTTTTGAAAACATGCATCTTAAAAGTCTCTCAATCTAGCTTCTCACCATTTAATACTCCAGTTTCTTCAAGACTATTTCTAAGGGATTCGTATTGCGGTTCATTCCAGAAGCTTACTGATGCAATTAATCGAGCCGCATCATCTCTCGCTACCTCAAGAGTACGATAATCATGAACCATATCAGCTACTTTAAAATCAGGTAATCCACTTTGTTTCTTTCCAAAAAAATCACCAGGACCACGTAATTCCAAATCTTTTTCTGATAGAACGAAGCCATCGTTTGTTTCCGTCATAATCTTCATCCGCTCTTTACCATTTTCTGATTTAGGATCTGCAAGCAGGATACAATACGACTGATCACTTCCCCTTCCAACACGGCCCCTCAATTGATGTAATTGGGCAAGTCCAAACCGTTCAGCGTCATAAATAACCATAACCGTAGCATTTGGAACATTCACACCAACCTCAACAACAGTTGTGGAGATAAGAATTTGGGTTTCATTTTCACTAAATTGTTTCATAACAGTTTCTTTCTCATCAGCTGGCAAGCGACCATGCATTAGGCCAACATGATATCGCCCCTCATAGTAGTGTGTGAGCATCGCATGTACATCTAGTACGTTTTGTAAATCTAGCTTTTCAGACTCTTCAATAAGCGGACAAATAACGTATGCTTGACGTCCTTTTCGCAATTCTTTTTCTATAAAACTTAATATTCGGTCGAGCATATCATGTTTTGCCCAATACGTTTCAATTACTTTTCTGCCTGCTGGCATTTCATCGATTGTAGAAACGTCCATTTCTCCAAAAACGGTAATCGCCAATGTTCGCGGAATCGGCGTTGCAGTCATGAAGAGTACATCAGGACTTTCTCCTTTTTCTCGAAGAATTCTCCTCTGCTGTACTCCAAAGCGATGCTGCTCATCGGTTATCACTAATCCTAAGTTGCAAAAATTCACTTCTTCTTGAATGAGGGCATGGGTACCAATTAGAATATCTATTTCTCCTTTTTCTAGGGCAAAAAGAAGCTCACGCCGTCTTTTCCCCTTGACCGAACTTGTAAGAAGGTCAACCGAAATTCCTACCGGTTCAAGCATAGTCTTTAAGGAATGAGCATGCTGTTCCGCCAATATTTCTGTAGGAACCATTAGCGCACCTTGATACCCTGCGGTAACAGAAGAAAAAAGTGCGATTGCAGCTACAACGGTTTTTCCTGAACCTACGTCTCCTTGAAGCAGACGATTCATTCGATAAGGAGATGTCATGTCTGAAGAAATTTCATTTACAACACGTTTTTGGGCGTCCGTTAGCGGAAATGGCAAAGACTCGATGAACATATTGACCTTATTTTCATCGTACTTTTGTTCGATCCCAAGTGATTGTTCTCTTTGCACTTTGCGCATTGCTTGCATTTTTAGCTGAAATAATAAAAATTCCTCATAAACAAATCGTCTTCTAGCTTGTTTGAGAGCTTGTTCATCTTTAGGGTAATGCATGGAATGAAGCGCACTCGGACGATCCATTAACTTATATCGGGTTAGCAATGAATCTGGCAAGTTTTCTGCAAGCATCGCTCGATATTGTTCAAAAGCATTTGTAATATATCTGCGAATTCCTTTGACTGATATACTTCCACGTACCGAGTAAACGGGTTCAAACTCTTTTTCCATCCTATGTGGACCGAAATGACATTCATTCCCAGTTATCATTTGGCGATGACGATCCCATTTACCGGTCACAGTAATCACATCATTTATGTTCATTTTACTTTTTAAATACGGCTGATTAAAAAAAATAACCGTGATTAAATATCGACCGGTTAATAATTTTATCATAAGCCTCGACTTTTTCTTCCCGTAGTACGTGAGAGATGGTTGACTATGAAGCTTTCCTTCGACTGTAACCCGTTCGTCATGCTCTGTCGTTTCTAAATCTTTTAATCGATAATCCTCGTATCTATACGGTAAAAATTCAAGTAGGTCCAAAACAGAAACTATAGCCATTTCTTCAAGTGCCATTGCTGTTTCATTTCCAATTCCTTTAATGGCGGTAACAGGATCTAATACTGACAGATTCACTCTTGTGTTAGCGGCATACCAAAGATTTTAGCAGCTAAAGCTCGACCAGTTGGTGTATCCGCCAATCCTCCTTCACCCGTTTCTCTCAGTGCAGACGGCATCGATTGGCCAATTTTGAACATCGCACTAATTACTTCATCACAAGGGATTCGACTTTTAATGCCAGCTAGAGCCATATCAGCCGCTACCATAGCATTTGCAGCTCCCATTGCATTTCGTTTTACACATGGTACTTCCACGAGCCCCGCCACTGGATCGCAAACTAGTCCCAACATATTTTTCAGTGTAATCGCCATCGCTTCCGCACATTGCGCTGGCGTGCCTCCTGCCATTTCCACAATCGCCGCGGCTGCCATCCCTGCAGCTGACCCTACTTCAGCCTGACACCCACCAGCAGCACCCGATATGGACGCATTATTAGCTACTACAAACCCAAAAGCACCTGAAGTGAAAAGAAACTCAATTTTTTGTTCATGGCTTGGTTTTAATTTTTTTTGTACAGCAAATAATGTACCTGGAACAACTCCTGCGGACCCCGCAGTCGGTGTTGCACATATCGTTCCCATTGCGGCGTTCACTTCGTTCGTCGCAACCGCTTTGCTTACTGCATCAAGCAATACTTCACCAGAAAGAAAATTTCCTTTTTTTATATATTCCTGCATCAGAACAGCGTCGCCACCTGTTAATCCTGAGACCGATTTAACCCCTTCTAGACCCCTTTCTACCGCTTTCTCCATAACTTCAAGATTCGTTTCCATTTGTTTCATAATTTGTTCACGTGTTCTTCCGGTTATTTCAATTTCTTGTTCAATCATGATTGTAGAAATTTTTTTTTGTTGAGTTTCAGCCATTTCTACCAATTCCGCAACGTTTCGAAACATATAACATCCTCCTTATAAAGTGATACTTCAAACAGTGGGGGCTTCAACCACCACTTGCGCCTCTTCGATACCTCTAAGCCTATAAGGTGGACGCTTACTTCCGGTTAATGCAGGAAATAAGTGAATAGGTTTCCGTTAATCAGCACCATACACTTGCCATCATAACTTCTTTTTAAAATATCTTATATTTTTTATTTCCTGCTTTAATCTTTAGGTTTTGTGAGTTCTCGAGATTGTTAATCAACAATTCTCGCCACTTGCGTAATATAAGGTAGTCCTTCAATTTCCGTTATAACAGCGTCATCGATATTCTGATCTACTTCAATGACCATTAAAGCCATCTTACCTTTTTCCTTGCGTGACACTTCCATATGACCTATATTCATTTCGTGTTTAGAAAGAATATTAGCCACGTTAGCAATTGCACCAAAACGGTCATCATGCACAACTAAAATAGCAGGATGGTGACCAGATAATCGCAGTTTGAATCCATTTAGTTCAGTAATTTCAATCTTTCCGCCACCAATAGAAATACCAACTAATTCCAATTCACCTTTAGAGTCACCAATCACTAATTTTGCCGTGTTTGGATGATCAGGTACCGCTTCTTCTTCATGAAAAGAAATTTTCATTTTTTTTAAAGCTGCTAAATTTAATGATTGTTTAATACGTTCATCAAATGTATCAAAATCTAGCAAACCACCAACAAGCGCAACATCTGTTCCATGTCCCTTATAGGTCTTTGCAAATGATCCATATAAATAAATTTCAGCCCACTCTGGTTCACGTCCGAAGAGATTTCGTGCAACTCGTCCAATCCTTGCTGCACCAGCGGTATGTGAACTTGAAGGTCCTATCATCACTGGACCGATAATGTCAAATACGCTTTTATACTTCATCGATTACTCTCCTTAGATTTCAGATTCTTTATCAGCCATACCTTTTACTATTTTATTAATAAATGAAGAACAAGTTCCAATTAAGGGCATCTTCCAATGTAAGAATATTACTAACCAAAAATCACTCAAAAAAATTTTTTGAGTAAATAGGCATGTTAATGTTTTTAAAGATAAAAAAGACTGCAATACCGAGTAGGCATGCAGCTTTATTTTGACATTTAATCTTCTAATCAGCAAGTGAAAAGATTGGGATAAAGTGAAACTTCAATCAGCGAGGGGTTTTATTCTTCCCCAACTGATTAACTGTATCTCACCCTTCGAAGATTCCAGTCTGATAAACCGGAATAAGTCATAGTCATTTATAAAAAAATTATTCAATCGAGAAGATGAAAGAATAGAGCGGCTGATTTCCACTATGAACTTCAATTTCGACATCAGTAAAGGTTTCATCACAGAATTCTATCAATTGGTCTACTTCGTCTTGTGTTACATCTTCTCCAAACAGGATCGTTACAATTTCAGCATCCTCATCGATCATGTTAGTCAAAAGATCTTTAGAAGTTTGAAGCTTTTCATTGCTCTTTGTTATTATCTTACCTTCTGATAATCCCATGAAGTCCCCTTTTTCAATTTCCAATCCATCAATATTCGTATCACGGACTGCATAAGTAATCTGGCCAGTTTTGACATGAGATAAGGCGTCTCCCATAGCAATAGCGTTCTCATTAATGTCGTTAGATGGATTGAACGCTAAGAGGGCTGACATCCCTTGAGGAACCGTTTTAGAAGGTACAACAACTACATAATCTCCAAGTAATTCAGCAGCTTGTTGTGCAGCCATAATAATGTTCTTGTTATTCGGAAGGATGATGATTCTTTCTGCATTTGCGTCCTCACAAGCCTTAACAATATCCTGAGTGCTTGGATTCATCGTTTGTCCACCTTCAATAACAACTGTCGCACCAATACTTTTAAATAATTCGCTAATACCTGAACCCATGGATATTGAAACAATACCATACTTTTCTTTAGCTTTTGGTCTCGATAAAATATTTAAAGTACTACTTGTTTCACCAACTATAGCTGTATGTTGCTCACGCATATTCTCGATTTTCAATTTAATTAAACTACCGTATTGCTGACCATAATTCAAGCAGTCTCCAGGAGACTCTGAATGAATATGTACCTTAACCACTTCATCATCCGAAATTACTAATAAGGAATCACCAAATTGACTTAAATCATTTCGGAAGGTTTCTTCTACAAATGGTTTTTTTTCAGTTTTGGCATCTTCAAGCCTCACCATGAACTCAGTACAATAACCATATACAATATCCTCGGTATTGATGTGACTTTGGACATTCATATGGTGCTCGGCATTAACCAGTTCCTCCATCGATGGCAGGTGGTCAAGTGCATCAGGAAGATCTTCACCTTTCAATTCTGCTAAAAAACCTTCATACACAAGAACTAGTCCTTGTCCACCACTGTCTACTACCCCGACTTCTTTTAACACTGGTAACAAGTCTGGGGTGCGATTCAAAGAAGCTTTTGCTTCCTTAACAATTTCCTCCATCACTAATATGAGGTCTTCATGTTTTGCTGCTGACGTCATCGCTTGTTTTGCAGCGTCTTTTGCAACGGTAAGAATGGTCCCTTCTACAGGTTTCATTACTGCTTTGTATGCCGTTTCAACTCCAGCTTCAAATGCTTGTGCAAATTCAGAGCTATTTATTTCAGAGTTCATTTCAATTGCTTTAGAAAATCCTCTGAATAATTGAGATAGGATAACACCTGAATTGCCACGTGCCCCCATCAACAATCCTTTTGAAAGCGCAGCTCCAACTTTCCCAATATGGGCTTGTACATGATTTTGTACTTCCTTCGCACCAGAAGTCATTGATAAATTCATATTGGTTCCCGTATCTCCATCAGGAACAGGAAACACATTTAACGCATCGACTATTTTAGCATTCGCTGCGAGATTATTGGCACCTTGAATGATCATTTCGGCAAAACGTTTTCCATCTAAGCTTGTTATTGACACAAAAACTTCCTCCTCGATTTAAGGGTTCGTTACGCGAACTCCCTGTACAAAAATATTAACTGAATCTGCAGCTAATCCGACCGTTTTGTCCAGGGTGTACTTTACCTTTGATTGTACATTGTGCGCAACTTCAGAAATCTTTGTTCCATAGCTTACAATGATAAACATATCAATGTGGACTTCATCATTCTCTTGGCGTACAATCACACCTTTAGTGAAGTTCTCACGACGTAAGATCTCCGTTATGCCATCTTTCAATTGTTTCTTCGAAGCCATTCCTACTATGCCATAACAATCTACTGCAGCGCCGCCTGCCACCGTAGCAATTACATCGTTAGAAATATCAATGTGCCCAAATTTCGTTTTTAATTCAATTGACATATACGTTTCCCTCCCAAAATCTTATTAGCTATAAACATTTTACTATAATGGCAAATGTTTTAAAAGTAATTGTCATGCTGTGGAAGGTAAACCAAATGGTCCATCTTGTATGTCAAGGTATTTTTCTTGAAAGTAATGAACAGAAGTATTGCATTCTCCAGATAGGTGTGATAAATTATTAAGGTATTTCATAAGAATTAAGATACTATGAAAACCTAAGCATTAGTAGTTAGGAGGGAATTTAATATGGCACGTCAATGTGTAATCACTGGTAGAAAAACTCGATCTGGTAATAAACGCTCACACGCAATGAATGCTAATAAACGTACATGGGGGGCTAACCTTCAAAAAGTACGTATTTTAGTTGACGGTAAACCTAAACGTGTATACGTTTCTGCAAGAGCCCTTAAATCTGGTAAAGTAGAACGCGTATAATGTTAACGGCATCCTTTCAGGGGATGCCTTTTTATTTTGTCAACGCAATCCAAATCATGTATGACTAAGCTTAGACACCTCCTGCGAGTACGTTTTTTCATATATAGGAGAGGTTTTCGAAAACAATTCATTAATCTTAACTAGAAACAAAACTTATATAATATAAACGATATTTTTCTAGAGCATAGAAAATTGTATCTTAATTAAAATCAACTAATTTCACATATCAAAAAAGAAGGAGTGCCTCAAAACAAAGGGTCAGACCCTTATAAGACACCCTCTATCATTATATTTATCTTCAACCTTTCTTAAAGGCTCCAAGCATCGCTTTTACCAAGCCGCCTAAGACTTTTGGTAGCTTAATTGTATAAAATTTCATAATGCCCCTCCTCGTATACATCTGCACTTACATTCAGAAACATCACAAATTGCCAGTTATTATTTCATTAGCGGATATCGGTAAAAAATAATCCGTTTATCCTGCCAAGCATGATGATTAATCACTGCTTCTTATCACCATTAATATGCCATCAGTAAATGAAAAATTCCCATATTCAGAAATTAGTTCATTGCTTATGCATAGGGTTGAACCAATAGGTAAAGCATGATTGGTCAGCGGATATTTAAACCCTTCTAATGTAATTCCTTTCACTTCCTTTAACATTGGTAGAAAAGAAACATACCTTTTATCATTCAAAGTTTCTATAGTATATGTACCAGGTGTCTTGAAGGAAATCAAATTCTGCTTATCTACGATAAAAATGTTCAGATTATTTTTTTGCTCGAGGATTGGCGTTTTAAGCAGAAGTTGAAGATTGCCTATAAAATGATCTATTCTTCCTCCTGTTGCACCAAATACATATATTTCTTCTGGCTGTTTTGAGAGCGCCCAAGTTAAAGCAATTTCCAAATCGGTTTCGTCTTTCTCTGTCGGATATACTTCCAAATGATTCAATGTTTCCTTGATTTCTGCAAGCTCTGCTTCTGTAACAGAATCAAAATCTCCAAACGCTGCATTAGGGACAATATCATGATGCAGCAGCGTATAAACACCTCGATCAACCCCCACCCAAATGCTTGTTTTCTCTCGATATACGTTCAAATTCGGTAGTAGATCTACCGGTCCACCCGCTACAATACTAATAATCATTTGCCATGCCTCCATTTTAGAACAAAAAAACCGCTCCATCTTTGAATGGATCAGAAAAGGACTCCCCCCTTCCCGATACATCCGTTAAAGGAGTCGGTTTTTTCATTATTACCCGCGAAGTTTTTTTATTGCCAAAGCTCGATCACTTTGATTATAAATAGCTGATCCTGCTACTAAAACAGTTGCGCCATGCTCAATACATAATTTCGCTGTTTCTTCATTTACTCCTCCGTCAACTTCAATTTCAAGCTCGGGATTTAATGCATTTGCCATTTCCTTCACTTCGCTAATCTTAGGGAGTACTGCATGAATGAATTTTTGTCCGCCAAAACCAGGATTCACCGTCATCAAAAGAACAAGATCTATGTCTTCAATAATGTGTTTTATCGTTGAAACAGGAGTGGCTGGATTAAGCACTACACCTGCTTTCACACCAAAAGATTTGATTAATTGGATTGTTCTGTGTAGATGTGGACAAGCCTCAACGTGAACGGTGATATAATCCGCTCCTGCTTTTGCAAAAGCCTCCACATATCGATCAGGCTCCTCAATCATTAAATGAACGTCAAGTGGCAATTTAGTTACTGGGCGAATTGCGTCAACAATTAGCGGTCCTATAGTAATGTTTGGGACAAAATGGCCATCCATCACGTCAACGTGAATATAATCCGCTCCTCCTCTTTCGACATCCTTTATTTCTTCACCTAACTTTGCAAAATTTGCTGAAAGAATCGATGGTGCAATTTTAATCATTAGTTAATACCTCGGCTTTCTATCTTTTATTTCCTCTAATATTTGAAGATAATGTTTATATCGGTAGCTCGGAATTTCTTCTTGTGCAACTGCTTCCTTCACTGCACATTTAGGTTCTTGGTCATGCAAACAACCTCGAAACTTACATCTTTCACCTGCTTGATAAATTTCTGGAAAACAATAAGCTAACCGGTCTACTTCAATGTCCATAAATTCTAGTGAACTAAAACCAGGAGTATCAGCAACGAGACCTGAGCCTACATGAATAAGCTCCACATGGCGTGTAGTATGCTTCCCCCGTCCTAAATGGCTGGATATATCATTTGTCTCTAATGACAGTTCTGGCTTAATTGTGTTTAATAAAGAAGACTTTCCAACTCCAGATTGTCCTGCAAAAACACTTGTTTTTCCTGCTAAATGCGGGAGCAGCACTTCAATCCCATCACTTGTAATACTTGAAGTTTTAATTACGGTATAGCCAATGTCTTGATAATCTTTCATGTATTGATCCAACCTTGCTCTATCAGCTTCTTTGACGAGATCAATTTTGCTGATAATAATGATTGGTTCAATTTCATTATCTTCGATTGCAACTAGAAACCGGTCTAGCAAGGTTGTACTAAAATCTGGCTCCACTGCCGAAAAAACAAGAATCGCCTGATCTATATTGGCAATTGGTGGCCTTACTAATTCATTCTTGCGGTCTTTAATTTCTATGACATATCCATCAGTAGGATTCTCAGCTTGATACACGACTGAATCGCCAACTAGCGGAGTGATTTTATTTTTTCGAAAAACCCCTCGACCACGGCACTGAATGACTTCCTCTCCATCCAACACATAGTAAAAACCGCTCAGTGCTTTAATGATCTTTCCTTCTGGCATAGACTCACTCCTTTAATATTTCATTACTCTTTCGGATATTCCACTTTTTCATCCAGAATTACTTTACCGTCTCTGACGACTTTATATCCGGCTTTTTTATTATGTTGAACGGTAAACTCTAATGTTCGATACGCCTCAGAAATGATAAAAAATGGTGGTTCGTATGTTTCAGTCATACTATGATTCATATCTTCAATAAAAATCTGCACTTCTTGCGGTTGTCCCTCTTCTTCGGGTTCATACGGTATTGTGATGTTAACATTCACTTGCTTTGGAGGAATTTCTTCCTTTCCTTTTGATAACACAACATTGACTTGGCTTCCTTTTTTTATTTTCCTATAAGGAGCTGGATCTTGAGAAATGACAAGACCTTCACCAATTGTGTCGTGATACTCTTCTCTTACTACCTTAATCGTAATTCCCGCATCAATCTCATATTCATTTAACCCTGTTTGATTAAATTCTGTAAGATTCTTTAAAGACAATTCATCAGGCCCTTTACTAACTGTCAATTCAAGAACATTGTCAGACGGAACAAGCTCCATTTCCGAAGATAGATTTTGATCTATAATCGTACCTGGTGCACTTTCATCAAAAACTTGGTTGATAATTATATCCTTAAAACCAATTCCTGCAATTAATGATTGAATATCATCATAGATTCTGTTTGTATAGTCGGCAATAACAATCTTCTTTTTGCCGCTACTTACATACATTTTAATTTCTTTTCCTTCTTTTACAATCTGTCCTTCTTGCGGGTCAATACGAATGACATTTCCTTCCGGCACCACTTCGTCGTCCAACAAAATAGGATTCGTTACAACAAGACCATGTTCTTCAAGTTTGGCATTAGCATCATCCGCTTTTTCTCCACGTACATCAGGGATTATTACATCTTTCGGGCCCACTAGACTTGGATAAGCATATATCACTCCAGCGGTTACAGCCAGTAAAATGAAGATAGTAGAAAATAAAATAAGCGGCCATTTTTTTCGTTTCTTTTTATTTTGCTTAACTTTATTAACTTTTTTATTCCCTTTTTTCGGTTCATCTTGTTCTTCTTCTCGATAAACTGCCGTAATTTTTTCAGGCCCACGAATTATCGTTTCATCTATCCCGGACATATTATCATTCGTAATAATTGGAATAGCCTTCGTCGCGTCCATATCCTCAGGAATCACAAACGGAGTTTCGTTCTTCCGTTCAGGATTTAATGCAGATTTGATATCTTCTTCCATTTCATCAACTGTTTCATAGCGATAATAAGAATCCTTGGCAGTCGCTTTAAGAATAATATTCTCGACACTTTGTGGAATAGACGGATTCCAACGTTTTGGAGAAGGTGTTTCTGATTGAAGATGTTTCAGAGCAATTGAAACAGCCGATTCCCCTGAAAAAGGAAGTCTTCCAGTCAATAGTTCAAACATAACAATTCCAAGCGAATAAATATCTGATTTATTATTGGCCATGCCACCCCTAGCCTGCTCAGGAGATAGATAATGAACGGAGCCAAGTACTGCATTTGTTTGTGTAATATTGGTTGCACTTAGGGCAAGGGCAATGCCGAAATCAGTAATCTTTACATTCCCATGATCATCAATCAAGATATTTTGCGGCTTTATATCTCGATGTATAATCCCGTTATGATGCGCTTGAGAGATCGCAGACGTAATTTGTTTAAGAATGTCCAAAGCTTTCTCAATTGGGACTGGGTAAAACTTTTGTATGTATTGTTTAAGGGTTAGGCCCTTCACATATTCCATTACAATATAATAAATATCATCTTCTTCGCCTACGTCATAAATGCTGACGATGTTAGGATGTGTAAGACTTGTTGCAGATTGTGCCTCACGATTAAAGCGCTTGATAAATTCTTCATCATTATTAAAATCCATGCGGAGAATCTTAAGCGCTACTTCTCGTTCAAGAATCATATCTTGAGCCAAATATACATTGGCCATCCCACCGCCGCCGATCATTTCTAATAACTTATAGCGGCCGTTAATTCGCTTACCGATTAACAAAACGCTCACCTACTTTCACTATTATCAAAAAATCGAAGTAGGGCAAGGGTGATATTATCTTCTCCGCCATATTCATTCGCCATTGCAATGAAAGAGTCGGCTTTTATAGCTAAATCATCTGAATTCGTAATGATGGTGATCATTTCTTGTTCACTAACTTTATTCGATAAGCCATCAGAGCATAGTAAGAGTACATCATCTTCTTCAAAGATAATTGTGAAAATGTCCATTTCAACATTGATTTCAGTTCCTAGAGCACGAAGTAAGACATTTTTACGCGGATGATTCTCAGCGTCTTCTTTAGAAATTTGCCCGCTTCTTACGAGCTCATTTACTAAAGAATGATCTTCAGTCACTTGTTTAAAACCAGATTCATTGTACAAATAACAGCGGCTATCACCAATATTGGCAATCGACGAAAATCTATTCGTGCAAATTGCAGCTACAACAGTAGTCCCCATCCCTTGACATTCTGAATTTTCCTCAGAATATTCGAACAGTCGTCGATTGATTTCCTTTATTTTCTGTTGAAGCCATGATTCCGCTTCATTAGGCGTTAACATCGGACCTGATTCTTCTTCCCACTGCTTTTGCATATACTCAACGGTCATTTGACTTGCTACATCACCAGCACGGTGTCCGCCCATGCCATCAGCTACAATGGCAAGGCGCACTCCATGAGGATTAAGAAAGATTCCGCCATTATCTTCATTATGCTGGCGGACTTTCCCCTGATTTGTTAAAAAGATGTCATTCATCAGATTCTGTCACCTCGTCTCTTCTTTGCGCTCCTTAGCACGAAGCTGGCCGCAAGCTGCATCGATATCATGACCCTGTTCTCTACGAATCGTGACATTGACGCCTCGTTTCTTTAACGTTTTTTCGAATTCAAAAATCTGCTCACGAGGTGTTCTAACATAGTTGCGTTCTGGTACATAGTTTACTGGAATCAAGTTTACATGACACTTTATTCCTTTAATTAAATCTGCCAATTCTTCAGCATGCTCGACTTGGTCATTTTCACCGCCGAATAAGCCGTATTCAAAACTAACCCTTCTGCCCGTTTTTTCGGTATAGTACTTGATCGCTTCTATAAGATCTGGTAATTTATAGGCACGGTTAATTGGCATTAATTTACTTCTTAGCTCAGAATTCGGGGCATGCAAAGAAAGAGCGAAATTAATTTGCAATTCTTCATCCGCAAATTTATAAATTTTTGGAATAATCCCACTTGTTGACACTGTAATATGACGCGCTCCAATGTTCAAGCCTTTATCGTGATTAATATTTTTCAAAAAGCTCATCATTTCATCGTAGTTATCAAATGGTTCACCAATCCCCATAATAACGACTGAACTAACTCGTTGGTCCATTTCATCAAGTGCTTGTTGTACTTTTACCACTTGAGCAACAATTTCTCCTGCTTCTAAATTTCTTTTTAAACCTCCAAGCGTTGAGGCACAGAACGTACAACCGATACGACAACCAACTTGAGTGGTTACACATACAGAATTCCCATATTCATGGCGCATAAGCACGGTTTCAATCGAATATCCATCATGCAATTCAAACAAAAATTTCATCGTATTACCGTCAATAGAGTTTTGTTGAACGATTGTCTTCAACGTTGTGATCGTAAAATTAGTATTAAGTTTATCACGAAGTTGTTTAGATATATTAGACATATCTTCAAAACTTGTTATCCGCTTTTTATACAACCATTCAAAAAGTTGCTCCGCACGGAAAGCTTTTTCACCATTTTCTGTTAACCACTGTTTTAATTCGTTAAGCTCCAATGAATAAATAGATGGCTTTTCTGGTTTCTTTACTGTTTTTCTTCTTGTTGTTACCGTTTCTGCCATTACAGCACCTTCTTTCTAAAACTAGCAATGAAAAATCCATCACTGCCGAAATCCTGTGGAAATACTTGCAATTTATTATCGACGACGAGCGGCTGAACGCTTTCTGGCATTCTGTCTTTTAACGTCAAATCTCTCTCAAAGTCTGGGTGTTTTTCTAAAAAAAGATTGGCTACTAAATCATTCTCTTCTTGATCGACTGTACATGTACTATAGATGAGGTTGCCACCCTTTTTTACAAGTGGTGCAGCAGCAATTAAAAGTTGATTTTGGATACTTGAAAGTTTTATTATATCATCTTTTGTTTTCGTATACTTCACATCTGGTTTTCTCCGCATTACTCCTAAACCAGAGCAAGGAGCATCTACCAGTACTTTGTCAAAACCCTCTTTATTAAATAGTTCCTGAACGTTTCTGCTATCAGATACTTCTGTTTTAATATTTCTTAGTCCCAACCTTTGAGCTTGCTCTTTAATGAGTTTGACTTTGTGTTCATGAAGATCAATTGCCACTACTTGCCCGGTAGTTAACCCTTCTGCAATATGCGTCGTTTTTCCGCCAGGAGCTGCACAACAATCAAGTACTATATCATTTCCAGATGCGTCCAATGCATGAGCAACTAGCATTGAACTTTCATCTTGAATGGAGAGAAAGCCCATTTTATAGCTTTCTGAATGTGCAAGATTTCCTTTTAAGCAGTAAATGGCTTCTTCAAGAATTGGGCTTTTTTCTACATAATAGCCTTCTTCCGTCAGCATGCTAACTAATTCACTTCTAGAGATTTTCTTAACATTTACTCTGGCTGATTGAACAGGTGCAGTTAAATTTGTTTCACACATGTCAGCTGTTTTTTCAAAACCGAATTGTTCAATCCATCTCCTTACAAGCCAACTTGGATGACTCGTTTCAATGGCTAGGCGCAAAGCTCTGTCTTCAATTTCTTCAAGTGATCGTAGGCCTTTTCTCTGTACATTCCGTAGAATCCCATTCACCATTGATGTAATGCCTTTATGCCCTCGTTTTTTTGCAATTTCAACCGCTTCATAAATAATCGCATGATCGGGTATCTTATCAAGATAAACCATTTGATAAACCGATAAACGCAACAAGTTTATTACCCAGCTAAGCGTCTTTTTTTCATTTTTGATAAAAGGCTGCAAATAATAATCGAGCGTCATTTTTCTTTGAATCGTTCCGTATGTGATTTCTGTTAGCAAACCGCTATCAGCCGGTGATAATTGATGTTTGTTAATCATTGAGTTTAACAGCAAGTTGCTATATGCTTGATTCTTTTCAACGGATTCAAGGACATCTAGTGCAATATCCCTTACACCCTTTTTCGTTTGTTTCATTTTATTCTCCTAACTTTAAGCCAACCCTAATAAATGAGCCCGCTCCGCGTAAATAATCTTTTGCCGACATTTTTTTCTTGCCAGCAGGTTGAAGCTCAATAATTAAAATAGCAGTCGTATTCCCGGTACCAACAACAATACCCTCTTCAAGAACATCTATCACTACACCTGGCTGAGCCGGGGTTGTAAGCTGTATTTTTTTTGTCTTCCATACTTTAAGTGTTTCACCATTTAATAGCGTGTAAGCGACTGGCCAAGGATTTAAGCCGCGAACATGATTATATATGTCTTCACCATTTTTGTCCCAGTCAATCTTTTCCTGTTCTCGTTTAATATTAGGTGCAAATGTTGCTTCTGCATCATTTTGCTTAACAGGGGTTATTTCATTATTAAATAGTTTAGGTATAGTATCAGCAAGTAAGTCAGAACCTACTTTACTTAATTTTTCATGTAAAGTTCCAACATTATCTTCTTCTTCAATCTTAATTTCTGCTTGGGTTAAAATATCTCCAGCATCTAGTTTCTCAGCCATATACATAATGGTAATTCCGGTTTTTTCTTTTCCTTGTAAAATGGAATAATGGATCGGTGCTCCGCCTCGTAATTCTGGTAAAAGGGAAGCGTGGACATTGATACAGCCATATTCAGGAGCTTCTAACAATTTATTCGGAAGAATTTGGCCAAAAGCGGCTGTGATAATTAAATCCGGTTTTAATGCAAGGATTTCTTCTAATGACTCTTCATTGCGGATTTTTTCAGGCTGATAAACAGGGATTCCTTGTTTCACTGCTTCTATCTTCACAGGTGGAGGAGTCATTACTTTTTTTCTTCCTACTGGTCGGTCTGGCTGGGTAACAACAGCAATTACATCATAACCTTCTTTAATTACCCGCTGCAGCACAGGAACGGAGAAATCCGGTGTTCCCATAAAAATAATTTTTTTCGTCATTACGCTTCCTCCTTTTCCAGTTCCTCTTCCGTTAGATAACGGCTGACTTTAGTTGTAAAGAGCACACCGTGTAAATGGTCGATTTCATGGAGAATTGCTCGAGCAAGAAAGTCTTTAGCTTCTAATTCGTAAAAACCACCTTTACGATTTTGAGCTCTGATTTTCACTTTATATGGACGTTCAACTTCTCCATATAAATCCGGAAAACTTAAACATCCTTCAGGACCCGTTTGGTTTCCATCGACCTCTAAAATAACTGGATTAATCATTTCTATTGTTCCGTGATGATCGTCAATATCAACAACGGCAATTTGTTTCTTCACACCGATTTGCGGAGCGGCTAGACCTACCCCATCCGCTTCAATCATTGTGTCATACATATTTGTTAACAGCTTAGCCAATTTTTTATCAAAATCTGTTACTTTTTCACATTCTTGTTCTAAAATTTCATTTGGATACAAAACAATCGGTAAAATAGTCAAAACTTATAATTCCTCCTATAAAGTGAAACTTCAATCAGTGGGGGTTTTCTTCACCCCCACTGATTGTTAGTCCCGTTCTACTATCGCTAATATCTCCGCTACCGCGTAGATAAAGCGATACTACGAACCCGAATTAATGAATCACAGACTAAGTGCGCCGCGTCCTCATGTCTTCGTCTGTGTGACCCACATCCTGTGGGCCTCAACTATACCTTTGAAGATTGCAGGTAAGTTTCACAGTATCTCATCAATCGGGCTTTTACGGGCAGTTATCCCCTACCTACGTTTCTTCGACTCCTCTATGCCTTAAGGTGGGGGTTACTGCCCGTTAAAGCGGGATAGAAAAACACGGTTGATTCTACATCATCATTTGTGGATTTAAATCAATCGAAATATTCAAATGTTGTTGTGCGAGTTCCTGCTGATAATGATCAATAATTGTTTTAAAACATTGTCGGAGCTTTGGTTCCCGTTTGTATTTTATCAGACATTGATAGCGATATCTATTGTTAATCCGGCTAATGGGCGATGCCGATGGTCCAAGTATTAATGCTCCTTCGCTTAAACCATTTCTCATAAAGGTTGATATTTTTTCAGTTACTGAAACAGCGGTCATTAAGTCTTCATGAGAAACGGTAACGAGGGCGATATAATAATAAGGCGGATAGTGATTGGTCCTTCTTATTATCATCTCTCTAAGATAAAAGGTGTAATAATCCTGCTGACCTGATAACTCAATGCTGTAATGCTCAGGCGTGTACGTTTGAATGACTACTTCTCCCGTCAATTCATGGCGGCCCGCTCGTCCTGACACTTGAGTTAATAATTGAAAGGTCTTTTCTGAGGAACGAAAATCGGGTAGATGTAGCATCGTGTCAGCTGACAAAACACCGACTAAGGTAATATTAGGAAAATCTAATCCTTTTGCAATCATCTGTGTACCTAAAAGGATATCTGCCTTACCTTCCCCAAATGCTTGCAGGAGGCGCTCATGCGACCCTTTCCTAGTCGTCGTATCGACATCCATTCGAATCACTTTAGCTTCGGGCAATATTTTCGCCAATTCCTCTTCAACTTTCTGAGTACCTGTACCAAAGAAGCGAATATGCTCACTTTCACATTCTGGACAATCAGCTAACATGGATTCCTCATGTCCGCAATAATGGCATTTTAATGAATGATTCGATCGGTGATACGTAAGTGAAATTTCACAGTTTGGACAATTCGCTACATATCCACAACTTCTACACATCACGAAAGAAGAATGTCCTCTTTTATTTAGCATTAAAACGGTTTGTTGTTTTTTTTCTAAACGATCTTGAAGCTTCGTAAATAAAATTTGAGAAAACATTGATCTGTTGCCGTTACGCAATTCTTCTCGCATATCAACGATTTCTACTGCAGGAAGTGCATGATCATTCATCCGTTTACTTAAGGTAAGAAGTTTGTAAACATTTTTTTGCGCTCTTGCAAATGATTCAAGTGTCGGTGTCGCGCTGCCAAGGATGACCGAACAATTATGGAATTTTGCCCTTTGTATAGCTACATCTCTCGCATGGTATCGAACGGTTTCTTCTTGTTTATAACTGGATTCATGCTCTTCATCGATAATAATGATGCCCAGATTTTCAAACGGAGCAAATACGGCAGAACGAGCGCCGACCACGACTTTTACCTCTTTACGGTGAATCTTTCTCCATTCATCGTATTTCTCACCAATGGATAAGCCGCTGTGCATAACGGCAACTTGTTCACCAAACCGCTCCTTAAATCGTTTTACTGTTTGTGGAGTTAATGAAATTTCGGGTACGAGCATGATTGCCTCGCCGCCTTTTTTTATCACATCGTCAATCGCTTGTAAATAAATTTCTGTCTTTCCACTGCCGGTAACCCCATATAATAAAAAAACATCATGACGATCATTCTTTATCGATTCCTTAATCGGAGCAATAGCTATTGCTTGTTCGTCCGTTAATTTGAAAAATGGTTTCTTTGCAAATGTTCGATTTTCATAAGGATCACGATACACTTCTTCATTGGATTCCACTAAAATCTCTTTATCAATGAGCGCCTTCACCGTGCCATTAGATGCATGTGTAATATCTAATAATTCCTTAAGAAATACCTTTTTTGGCGTTTCAATGAAAAAATCCAAGATATCATGCTGCTTCTTTGCTGTTTTTGGAAGTGATTTCTTTACCTGTATTAAACCTTCCTTGTTCAATGCAGGTATGATCATTCGCATCGTTTTTTTATTATTTCTGTTTTTCACATAATAAAGAACTTCTAGGTGACCATTTCGAACCTCTTTTTGGAAAAGCGAGGCCATATCACCTTCTATGACCTCCTTCCAGGAAAGAGCGTCTTTATTCTCCATCATTTGTAAAATGATTGGATGAACCTGATTTCTTTGTTGATCATTTATTTTAATGATTTTTTCGTATTTCGCTTTCATTGCAGATGGAAGCATAGCCTGAAAAGCGGAAATCTTATAGCATAGTGTCTCTTCTGTTAACCAATCTCCTAAAGCAAGTAGTTCATCATTTAAAACAGGATCAATATCCATCGGTTCTTTAATAGACCTAAGTTTTTTCCATTGGCTTTTTTCTTTCAAGCTAGTTACAAATCCTTGAACCATTCTTGGACCGAATGGAACTATGACTCGCATACCAGGCTGAATGATATGAACCCATTTATCTGGAATCATATAATCAAATTCACGGTCTGTTTGCTTTGCAGGGACGTCAACAATGACAGTTGCTATGTTCATGTAACATCATTCCTTTTTCAACATCTCCACAACTTCTAACAAGACTGCTTTAGCTGTTTCAGCCTTACTCATTAAAGGAAGTTCAAGATTAGTTCCGTCTTTTTTAAAAATCGTGACAATGTTTGTATCATGACCAAACCCCGCACCTTCGCTTGTTACATTATTAGCTACAATCATATCAGCATTTTTTCTTTGCAGTTTCCCTACCGCATACTCTTTGAGATTGTCTGTTTCTGCTGCAAAGCCGACCAAAATTTGCTTTGTTTTTTTCTTACCAAGCTCTAGCAAAATATCTTTCGTTCGTTCTAATTCAATAACACTATCCCCTGGTTGTTTCTTCATTTTTTTCGAATGAATAAATTTAGGTGTATAGTCACTAACGGCGGCTGATTTAATAACTACATCTGCCTCTTTATAAACTTTCATCACTTGTTCGTACATTTCTGAAGCAGTCTCAACCTGTACTGTTTCCGCTTTTTGGGGAGGCAGTATTGAAACAGGTCCAGAGATTAATTTAACCTCCGCACCTAAAGCAAGGGCTTGTTCAGCAAGAGCATAGCCCATTTTTCCGGTCGAAAGATTCGTAATATATCGTACTGGATCAATATGTTCTCTTGTAGGTCCTGCTGTTATGACAATCTGTTTACCACTCAATGGTAATACTTTCGTTGTTTTTGAAAAAAATGCTGAAAGTTGTTCAACAATCGTTTCAGGTTCTTCTAAACGCCCCTTTCCTGTATAGCCACATGCTAAATATCCCTCTGATGGTTCAATGAACGAATAGCCATAGTTTTTCAAGGTTGCCATGTTTTTCTGAACAGCTGGATGGGCATACATATGAACATTCATCGCTGGAGCAATCCAGACAGGTGCAACAGTTGCTAATAATGTCGTTGAAATCATATTATCAGCTATTCCATTTGCAATCTTTCCAATCATATTAGCTGTTGCAGGAGCAATTAATATCACGTCCGCCCAATCAGCCAAATCAATATGGGCAATAACTGCTGAATTTTTTTCATCAAATGTATCTATATATACATCATGCCGTGACAAAGCTTGGAACGTTAGCGGAGTCACAAATTTTCCCGCTGATTCACTCATCATCACCTTCACTTGTGCACCTTGCTGAGTTAGTTTACTCGTTAGTGCAGCAGCCTTAAAAACCGCAATCCCACCAGTTACACAAAGAAGGATCTTTTTATTAGTAAGCATACTTTTCCCCCCAACACTTGTTCTTTTTTCATTATGAAGGATAACATTAAAAGTGCAAGCACCTTGTTTAAGGTTGAACCGCTTAGTTAATTATGGACTAATCCCTAAACCACTCTGCTATACAATCTGCAGGACTTAACAAAGCTGCTTTGCTGAATAGGAGTTGTTCATGTCCCAATCAAATTGCTAAGCTCTTATCTCAAAAAAGTTGACTACTTGAGCTGGAATACTCACCGAAACATTCACCCTTATCTAACCAATCAAAGATTTTACTTAAAGCGAGGCGATTGCCGTGTCGGGATTTGCATACATTAGTTTGCCACATTGTATCAGAGCTTATGAACTTGTGAGGGTTTTATAACCGTAGCTAGATTAAGTAGTAATCGCTCCTATTTTTCTTGATTCTCTAACAAACATCATGTACACATTGTTGTTTATTCCGGAATAACGGCAGTCCAGTCCCCCACCTCAAGGCTTAAAGGAACCAAGGAAGCGTAGGTGGGGATAACTGGCAGTAAAAGCCCGATTGGTGAGATACAGTGAAACTTGCCTTTGTGGTTTTCAAAGGGATAGTTGAGGCCATCAGGATGTGGGTCACACAAACAGTAGACTAAAGGACGGGACACACTTAGTCTGTGATACAGCGGACCCTAGTTAGTACTATCGATTGATCGAAGCGCGTGCTTCGATCTTAGCGACAGTACGACGGGACTAACAATCAGTATGGATGGAGCCCCACTGATTTAAGTTTCACTTTATTTAAGATGAATAGAATGCAAGAAAGGGCCGGACTTCCAAATCAATAGCTTCATCTGCCATTGTTCTGAGAAAGTCTGACCCTTGTCTGTCAAAAGTTACCATCCAGCCAAAAGCTGTTTTTGCTTTCTTACAATTAATACTTACTTTTCTTCATATTGGTTATCATACGATAAATTACCTGAATGAATTTCTTCCAGAGCACGACCTACTGATTTATAAGACACAGGCTTTTCGATTCTGCAATCATTTTTAATTTGCATTTGTCTTGCACGTTTAGCCGCAACGGATACAAGTGAATATTTAGAATCAATTTTCAGTAATAATGAGTCGATAGATGGATATAGCATAATTTATTCAACCTCCAGCATTTTTTTATAACGGGTAGATACGCGTTCACGCTTGCAATGTTCAGCAATCACAATTGCATTAATTCGCTGACAGGCATGAACTACATGGTCATTTTCAACAACATAATCATATAAATCCATTAATTCAATTTCTGCTTTTGCAGCGAGCATTCGTTGACGAATTAATTCTTCTGATTCTGTACCACGGTTGACAATTCTACTCTCCAACTCAGACAGACTCGGCGGAGCAAGGAATATAAATAATCCCTCAGGAAATTTTTCTCTAACTTGGCGAGCTCCTTGTACTTCAATTTCCAGAAATACATCTTTGCCAGAATCTAATGTTTCACGAACATAATCAACAGGCGTGCCATAATAATTACCAACAAACTCTGCATATTCTAGTAATTTGCCTTGTTCAATCAGAACTTCAAATTCTTCACGACTTTTAAAAAAGTAATCAACTCCATCTACTTCTCCTTCTCGTGGAAAGCGAGTTGTCATAGAAATGGAATATTCGAATGCTGTATTAGGTTGTGAAAAAATTTCTTTTCTTACTGTTCCTTTTCCAACTCCGGATGGACCAGATAAAACAATTAATAAACCTTTTTCTCTCATAGTGTTTCCTTACCCCTCTTCTACACTTTCATCCCGGTCATGAAGACGGGCTGCAACCGTTTCAGGCTGGACGGCAGACAAAATAACATGATCACTGTCAGTAATGATTACCGCCCGCGTTCTTCTACCGTAAGTAGCATCTATTAGTGAACCTCGATCACGTGCATCTTGGATAATTCGTTTGATTGGAGCCGATTCCGGACTCACGATTGATACTATACGATTAGCCGAAACAATATTTCCAAAACCAATATTTATGAGCTTTATAGACATTTTCGTCCCCCATCCATATCTAGTGTCGCCTCAATCAAAAGAACATAAACAGACTACTCGATATTTTGAACTTGTTCTTTCATTTTTTCAAGTAAACTTTTCATTTCGACTACATTTTTAGTTATAGTTGAATCATTTGCCTTCGATCCTATCGTATTTACTTCACGATTCATTTCCTGTACAAGAAAATCAAGTTTTCGTCCGATAGGTTCTTTGTGCTCAAGTGCGTTTAAAAATTGAATTTTATGGCTTTCAAGCCTGGTTAACTCCTCATTAATATCCGCTTTATCAGCAAAAATAGCTACTTCAGTCAATAGTCTACTTTCTTCTACAAGCCCATTAGTAAAATCATTTAGCTTTTGGGCGAGACGTTCACGATACTGATAGCTCACTGAGGGTGCATATTGTTTTAATTCATCCACTACAACTTGAAATTTTCCAAGTTGTTCCTGCAAATCATTATACAGCTCTATCCCTTCCTGAAGTCTCATTTCTTTAAGATTTTCAAGAGCTTCCATAAAGGCGGCAAATAGGACGGTCTCCATATCCTTATTTTCAGTTGGTTCCTCTTCGACTGACAACAGTTCTTCCAGTTGAAGTACCTCATGAAGGGTTACAGATGTATCAAGTTGATATTTTTCCTTCATTTGATTCATCAATGAAAAAAATTGATTAGTCAGCTCCCAATCTACCATAAGTTTCTTAGAAACAAGTCCTTCACCTATTACGGTGATAAATATTTCTGCACGGCCTCTTCTTATGCATTCACTCGCTTTTTTCTTTAATTTATCTTCAAGCACTAGAAGCTGGCGTGGTAGGCGAATCACGAATTCACAAAAACGATGGTTAACGGTCTTCATTTCTACCGTAACCTTAATTTTATCTTGTTCAGCTTTACCTCTTCCATAACCGGTCATACTGACTACCATAGCATCACTTCCTATTTAACAAAATAATAGATGATAACAATCGAAAGGGTCGCCATTGGTTCATGTTGAACAGTTAATATATACGTCAATCAAGATTAGTCATCCTTATAGTGGATGTTCAAAAAGAATGGTAAAAATAGCTTGTGAATTACAGCAAAGCTCCGTCTCTTCAGTCCCACGTATGAATGCATACGCAAAGGTCTAGAGATGATCAGCTTCTCGGCTCTTTTTATCCTCCTTTTTGAACACGCACTTATATGTGCATATGTAATTTGGTATGGTCGTCATATAATCTATTCAAATTAAAAAGGTAATAGAGACAGACTCTACTACCTTAGTGATTATAACACAGTTTCCCCCGGTTTAACAGGCTGTAAAACCATTCACTACAATTTTTATAAGTAGATAAAAGTTTTGTTTTTGTATATTTCCCAGCTCAAAAAAACCCTATTATTCATGAACTCAGAATATAAATGTATTTCTTCTTTTCTCTAGCCGACTCTCAAAAACTACACTCTACATTACTTAGTTTTTCTTAGTAGAAACGATCCAGCAAGTAAAAAAGTTGGAATAGATGCCATGCCAATTACTAGTAACCAATCACGCATAACAATCGGCAATGTATGAAAAATCGGTTGAAACGGTGGATAATAGATGACAACGATCATCAATATTAGAGATGAGACTACTGCACCAATCAAATATTTATTACCAAACGGATTTCTAGAAAATATCGATTTTTCACTACGGCAATCAAATACATGAATTAACTGCGCTAAAACGAGTGTTGCAAACGCAATTGTTTGTGCATAAACAAGATTGTCTGGATTGTTTTTATAGACGACAATGAAAGCTATTAAAGTCGCTAGCCCAATTAATATTCCACGTGAAATAATTTTCCACCCTAGCCCCCTTGCAAAAACTCCTTCATTCGGATGACGGGGTTTGCGTTTCATTAAATCTCCCTCCGCTTTGTCAAGCCCTAAAGCCATAGCCGGCAATCCATCTGTTACAAGGTTAACCCATAGAATTTGGATGGGAACGAGAGGAAGCGGCAATGCCATTAGCATAGCAAAAAACATTACCATTATTTCTCCGACATTGGATGCAAGTAAATACCTAATAAATTTTCGGATATTTTCATAAATATTTCGCCCTTCAGCAATTGCAGATTTAATGGAAGCGAAATTATCGTCAAGTAAAATTAGAGATGAAGCTTCTTTTGCTACATCTGTTCCGGTAATTCCCATAGCAATCCCAATATCAGCTGTTTTAATCGCCGGTGCATCATTTACTCCATCACCAGTCATAGCCACAATATGTCCTTTATTTTGGAATGCTTTGACGATCTTCAACTTATCTTCAGGAGATACACGAGCAAACACTGCCACATTTTCAACAACATCCTCTAGGTCGCTTGCAGACATTTCTGTCAACTGCTTTCCTTCCATCACCTTTTCTTTTCCTCGTAAAATTCCCAATTGACTAGCAATAGCTTTCGCGGTTTGTGCATGGTCGCCTGTAATCATTACCGTTTTAATTCCTGCTTCTCTGCTTTCTTTTACAGCAAGACCAACTTCAGGTCTTGGAGGGTCTATCATGCCTTGTAAACCAATAAAGACTAAATTCTTTTCTGCTTCTGCTTCATCCAGCAAAATGGTCCCAGGTGATAACGGTTTATAGCCGATCGCAATAGTCCGCAAAGCTTGACTAGCAAGACCATTAATCGCCTCTTGTACATGTTTAATATTTTCTTTCGAAAGGAATTGTGATTTCTGCGACCATAGAATCGACTCACACCGAGAAATCAATACGTCAGGAGCTCCTTTTACTACAACAAATTGCTTGCCATTCTCGTCTTTAACAATGACGCTCATCATTTTTCTTGTCGAATCGAATGGAAATTCCTTCACAATCGTAAAATTATTCATAATCGATTCACGGGTTAATCCTGCTTTCATAGCACTTACAAGCAAAGCACCTTCAGTTGGATCTCCATCTACTACATATTTATCATCTTTTAATGCCAAATCTGCATGGTTACAAAGTAGCCCAAATGTAAGCAGCTGATGCAGAGGTTTTTCTGATTTCGGAGCTATCTTTTTTTCTCCTTCAAAAAATTCACCATCAGGCTGATACCCAGTACCTGTTACACTCCATGTTTTTCCTCCACTCCAAACATGGGTCACTGTCATTTTATTTTGCGTCATCGTTCCGGTTTTGTCGGAACAAATGACTGAGGCGCAACCTAATGTTTCAACAGCAGGGAGCTTACGTACGATCGCATTTTTTCGAATCATTCGCTGCACACCGAGCGATAATGCTACCGTAACGATAGCGGGCAGTCCTTCCGGTATTGCAGCTACTGCAAGTGAAACTCCAGACAAGAACATCGTATATAGATCATTCCCCTGCAAGATCCCTGTCGCTACTACAACAATTGTCAAGAAAATCGCTGTAAAAATAAGGATTTTCCCTAATTGTTCAAGTCTACGTTGCAACGGTGTGATCTGCGTTTCAGTAGATTGGAGTAAGTCGGCAATTTTCCCCATTGCCGTTTCCATTCCCGTTGCAACGACTACCCCTGTTCCACTTCCTCGAGTCACCATCGTTCCCATAAATGCATGATTAGCCTCATCACCGATACTTTCAACTTCATATAGAATCGCTTCGCTTAGCTTTGCAACAGGTACAGATTCTCCAGTAAGAGCAGATTCTTCAATTTCTAAAGATGCCGATTCAATGATTCTTATATCAGCACCAACCCTATCACCGCTCGTAAATTTTAAAATATCACCGACGACAACTTCTCGGGACGGTATCCTTTTCCATTCACCATCCCTAAGAACTTGTACTTGTGGCGCTGCCATTTGCTTTAACGCTTCAAGAGATTTCTCTGCTTTCCGTTCCTGAAAAAATCCTAAAAAACCATTCACTAAAATGATGGCAATGATTGCAATTGCATCGATGTATTCACCAAGAATTCCTGAAATTAAAGTCGCAGCAAGTAAAACTATGACCATAAAATCCTTAAACTGCGCAAAAAATAACAGGATAGCTGATTGTTTTTCACCCTCTTGAAGTTCATTATATCCCTTTATTTTCTGCCTCTTACTAACTTCTTCCTCATTTAGACCTAGCCGAACATTCGTTTCTAAGGCCGTCTCTATTTGTTGCGTATCCATTTCTCTGAACTTCATTAAATATCACACATCCTCCACATAGAATGAATCAATCCCTGCCCAGACAATGTAGATTAATTTCGCTTATCATACTTCTTCGTTGTAACCAAACTCTGCTATCTTTTAAGCTTTCAATAATATCCCCTTAAACTTGTCTTAATTCATGTTTATTCAGACTCGTCCTAAAACATGCTATAATTACGAAAAGTAGGAAGGTATCCCATAGCGATAGAGTATTGACCTCGCAAACTAATGTACATAGATTATATGTAGTGTTTTAATACTGTATATTGCGGTAAGTGCGGGGGCAGAACCTTTTGCAACAGGTAAAAAATAAAAATAAAGGAAGTATAAACAAATGTCGTTTGACGGTTTATTTACAAAAGCAATGAC
The DNA here is from genome assembly GCF_000504145.1 of Bacillus cihuensis. Taxonomy (NCBI): domain Bacteria; kingdom Bacillati; phylum Bacillota; class Bacilli; order Caryophanales; family Bacillaceae; genus Bacillus; species Bacillus cihuensis. The sequence goes on from NZ_KI632497.1 coordinate 218,736, forward strand.
AGAAGAAATATCTTCTCAACTGAACGGTGGAAGAATCAATAAAATTCACCAGCCTTACAAAAATGAACTCATCCTTATCATTCGTGCTGGCGGGAAAAATCATAAACTCTTACTATCAGCACACCCAAGTTATGCAAGATTTCAACTTACAAAAGAAACCTATGAAAACCCAAAAGAACCACCGATGTTTTGCATGTTGCTACGCAAACATTTAGAAGGCTATACAATTGAGAACATTTACCAAGAGGGCCTTGATCGGATGCTAATGATTGAAGTAAAAGGCAGAAATGAGCTCGGGGACCTGTCACAAAAACTATTAATTGTGGAAATAATGGGACGCCATAGTAATATTATCTTGATAGATAAAGAAAAAAACATGATTTTAGATAGCATTAAACATGTTTCCTATGCGGTAAATAGTCATCGGGCCATCTTGCCTGGACAAACCTATATTGCACCACCAGCTCAGGAAAAAAAGAATCCCTTTACTGCTACAGAAGATGATGTCCTAAAAGCAATTGATTTTAATGCAGGTAAAGTGGATAAACAACTGGTGGCCAATTTCGCTGGTGTCTCACCATTATTTGCGAAAGAAGTGATTCTTACAGCAGGTCTAGTAAACCGGTCTACACTCCCCACCGCTTTTTTATCATTAATAAAGAAACTTGCGGACAGTGAATATTCACCTATTATTGTGAATTCTGGTGAAAAAGAAGCATTCTATATGATAGAACTAAAACATATTCAAGGTGATAGCCATTCCTTTGCTACGTTAAGCGAAATGCTAGATCGCTATTATTTTGGTAAAGCTGAGCGAGATCGAGTGAAACAGCAAGGCAATGATCTGGAACGATTTATTGCGAATGAATTAGAAAAAAACAAAAAGAAAATTGGCAAACTTGAAAGAACTTTGCAAGAAAGTGAACGTGGAGAAGAATATCAACTGTTCGGTGAGTTAATAACTGCGAATCTTTATCAAATGAAACGTGGTATGAAGGAAATTGAAGTGATTAATTATTACGAAGAAGATGGCCGTACGGTTACCATTAGATTGAATCCACAAAAGACTCCGGCAGAAAATGCACAGAAGTATTTCTCGAAATATCAAAAAGCAAAAAACGCTGTTGTCTATGTTCAAGAACAAATTAAAAAAGCGGAAGCTGAAGTCGCCTATTTCGATCGTTTGCACCAGCAGCTACAATCTGCTTCACCAAAAGATATTGACGAAATACGTGAAGAGCTACAAGAAGAAGGCTATATAAAAAAGAAACACAAAAAAGGCATGAAAAAGCCCGCAAACCAAAAGCCACAGCTTGAACAATATTATTCAAGCGATGGCACGCAAATCTTTGTAGGTAAAAATAATAAACAAAATGAGTATTTAACAAATAAATTTGCACGTCGTGATGAAATCTGGCTGCATACTAAAGACATTCCTGGCTCCCATGTCGTCATCCGCAGTGAAGATCCAAGTAACGAAACGATCAAAGAGGCTGCAGGATTGGCGGCTTACTTTAGCAAAGCCCAAACGTCTAGTTCTGTACCGGTCGATTTCACAAAGATACGCTATGTAAAAAAACCGAACGGCTCAAAACCTGGCTTTGTTATATACGATAACCAACAAACGGTTTATGTGACACCAAGCCCAGATCAAGTCATTGGATTGAAGGTTGAAAAATAGAGTAAATTTTTATATAAAGCGATGAACAAAAAAAGGGTCTGACCTCACACTCTATATAACGTTTATTGTACGATGTACATGTTAAATAAACGATTATAGTAGTTGTGAGGTCAGACCCAAAAGCTTTCATTTATTAATTTATACGGTCATCCATGTTGTATCTGTAGGGTTTATTCTCCATTTATTTAATTTCTCAATATCATCTTCCAAAATATACCCTTCACGGCTTGCAACTTGGATTAAGCTAGAATAATCACTTAGAGAGTAAGAGCGAATATTCGCTGCTTCAAGTTGTTTTCTTCCTTCCTCTAATCCATATGTAAAGATCGATACGACCCCTAATACATCACAGCCTGCTTCACGAAGAGCCTGCACGGATTCAATCACACTTCCTCCTGTGGAAACAAGATCTTCAATGACAATTACTCTATCACCTGACCCTACTTTTCCTTCTACTTGATTGCCTTTCCCATGGCCTTTTGGTTTAGAACGTACATAGCACATCGGCAGATTCATATTCTCGCTTACCCAAGCAGCATGGGCAATCGCACCTGTCGCTGTCCCAGCAATAATCTCGGTCTCAGGAAAGTGTTCTTCAATTAATGTTTGCAACCCAGTCGCGATTTGTCTACGAACATCAGGATAAGAGAGGGTTAATCTGTTATCACAATAAATGGGGGATTTAATACCAGAGGACCATGTGAATGGGTCATTCGGTTGTAAAAATACGGCTTTAATTTTCAATAATTGTTCTGCAATTTGTTCATTTAACATCTTCAATACCCTCCCAGGCTTGTTTGATCGTTTGGTAAGCGGATAGTGGATCTTCTGCTCCAGTAATCGCCCTGCCGACGACTATGAAGTTTGACCCGAGCTCTCTCGCCTTTTCCGGAGTTGCAATTCTAATCTGGTCGTGTGCATTGCCATTTGCCATACGAATACCTGGCGTCACTGTTAGGAAATTTGTGCCTAATGCAGTATGGATGTCACTTACTTCAAGTGGTGAACAGACCACCCCATCTAATCCTGATTGTTTAGCTAGTCGAGCATAATGGAGCACTGAGCGTTCCAATTCTCCTTCGATCAATTGTTCCTTATTCATCTGGCTAGTGCTGGTGCTCGTTAACTGAGTAACGGCAATACAAGTTGGTCTTTTTTTTCCGGATAGCGTCCCGGAATTTAGACCTTCCCATGCGGCCTCCATCATTCTTTGACCACCTGCAGCATGCACATTAGTCATATCTACTTCAAGACCAGCAAGTACTTTCATAGCACTTTTCACTGTATTAGGAATATCATGAAGCTTTAGATCAAGGAACACTTGATGATTATTTTCTTTTAAAAACTCTATAATAGCAGGGCCTGATTGATAATATAATTCCATCCCTACTTTTACAAATAATTTTTCTGTTTGGAATTTAGATAAAAAATCTTTCGTTTCCTTTATTCCTGGAAAATCAAGCGCGATGATTGGCAAATTGCGCATGTTTATTCCAACTCCTTCCCGTACATTCTGATATATGATTAAATCCTAATTTTTTTAGAAGAACGGGTAACTCTTCTATAATTTTGGGGCAAACAAATGGATCGGTAAAATTAGCAGTTCCTACAGCGACAGCACTTGCTCCTGCATAGAAAAACTCGATTACATCTTCAGCCGTCATGATCCCCCCCATACCAATGATTGGAATGTTTACTGCTTGACTCACTTCATAAATCATTCGTATGGCGACTGGTTTAATCGCTGGACCGGATAAACCACCTGTTTTATTGGCAAGGATTGGCTTACCAGTTTTCATATCAAGACGCATGCCCATTAATGTATTAATCATTGTTAAGCCATCGGCTCCCCCTGCCTCAACCGCTTGAGCCATTTCCACGATGTTTGTAACATTAGGAGATAGCTTCACATATACCGGAACTTCTGAGACAGCTTTTACTGCTTCTGTTACTTTTCTGGCAACGACAGGATCCGTACCGAACGTGATCCCACCTTCTTTGACATTTGGGCAGGAAATATTCAGTTCAAGGGCCTTTACATTACTTACTTTGCTGATTTCCCTAGCAACAGTTACATAATCTTCTACTTGAGATCCTGCTATATTAGCAATAATCGGTACATCAAACTGGTTAAGACGTGGTAATTCATCTTTCATAACGTTCATTAAACCTGGGTTTTGCAATCCGATTGCATTTAGCATACCTGAAGACGTTTCGGCAACTCTTGGTGTCGGATTACCAAAACGTGGTTCGGGAGTTGTTGCTTTTACCATAATCGCACCAAGAATATTCAAATCATACAAATTCCCGAATTCTTTACCGAAACCAAAACAGCCAGATGCAGGCATAATTGGGTTTTTCAAATCTAAACCTGGTAATTGGATATCAAGCATATTCATAGAACCACCTCTCCCGCACGAAAGACCGGACCGTCACTACATACTTTTTTATATTGAAAACCTGTCGGATCATCAGCTGTATGGCAAACACAAGCAAAGCAAGCGCCGATGCCACAGCCCATCCGTTCTTCAAGTGATAGAAATACTTCTTTCGTTTCTTTGTAGGCAGACTCCAATGCACGAAGCATTGGAGTTGGTCCACAGGCAAAGATTGTTGTATAGCTATTACTTAATATATCAATAACATCTGTTACGAACCCTTTCGTTCCATGGCTGCCATCGACCGTTGTAATATATGTTTCACCCAACGCTCGGAACTTCTCTTCATAAAAAACCGTTGCAGCATTTTGAAAGCCTAGGACATGGATAACATTTACACCTAATTTCGTTAACCGTTTTGATAGTTCGTATAAAGGAGGAACACCAATCCCTCCTCCAACCAACAACGCTGTTTCTCCTGAAATCGCGACCTCTGGTGTAAAACCATTTCCGAGTGGTCCAAGAACATCAATTTCAGTGTCATTCTTTGCTTGCGACAACAGAAAGGTCCCTTTTCCCTCTGCACGATACACCATTGTAAATGTATTGTTCTCTTTGTCGATTGCCGAGATGCTAATCGGTCTTCTTAAAAGCGGTTCATACCCGTTTCCTGTCTTAATGTGTACAAATTGCCCTGGTTGATTCATTTCAGAAACAAGGCTTCCGGATAAAGTCAGCTCATAAATCGATTCGGCAATTTCTTGTTGGCTGACGATCTTCATTGCCTCATTTTTTATCATGTATAAATAACCTCCCGACTCTGAGATGCATGTTCCATTGGCTCTGCTGTAAAATTCATTGACTCGATTACGCCAAGAATCGCTTCAGCTGTATCAAGGGATGTTAGACAAGGGATATTATTTTCAACGGATTCGCGGCGGATCCGGAAACCGTCACGTTCAGGCTGCTTTCCTTTCGTTAATGTATTCACAACGAGCTGTGCTTCACCCATTCTAATAACATCCAGCACATTTTTATTCTCCGAACCGATTTTATCAACGATCGACACTGGGATGTTTTCATTTTTCAGCATAGCTGCAGTACCGCTTGTTGCAATCAAGTTATAACCAATTGCATGAAAGCGTCTTGCAAGCTCTAACACTTCTTCTTTATCTTTGTCAGCCACTGTCAACAAGACTGATCCATGTTCTCTAACTTTCATACCAGATGCTACGAGCCCTTTGTACAACGCTTTTTCCAACGTAACGTCCTTACCCATTACTTCACCTGTAGATTTCATTTCAGGCCCTAAAGTAATATCAACTCTTTTTAATTTTGCAAAAGAGAAAACAGGTACTTTTACATAGACGCCCTTCTTCTCAGGCACAAGACCATTAATAAACCCTAGTTCCTCTAATGTCTTACCAAGAATAACCTTCGTAGCAAGATTAGCCATCGGAATATTCGTGATTTTACTTAAAAACGGAACTGTACGGCTAGATCGAGGGTTCACTTCAATTACATATACTTCATCTTTACTGATGACATATTGAATGTTAAGTAAGCCGATGATATTAAGTCCTTTTGCTAATTTCTCAGTATACTCTACGATTTTCTCCATTTGCAAAGCGGTAATATTCTGCGGAGGATAGACGGCAATAGAGTCGCCTGAATGGACGCCAGCACGCTCGATATGTTCCATTATTCCCGGAATCACAACTGTATTTCCATCTGAAATGGCATCTACTTCAATTTCTTTTCCTGTTAAATAACGATCAATCAAGACAGGGTGTTCCGGATTAATTTTTACCGCATGTTTCATATAGTGTAGAAGTTCTTCTTCTTTATCGACAATTTCCATCGCTCTACCACCAAGAACGTAGGAAGGCCTAACTAATGTAGGATAGCCGATTTCTGTTGCAATTTTAACTGCTTCTTCGACCGAAAAGGCTGTTTTTCCTTTTGGTTGTGGAATCGCCATTTCTGATAATGCATGTTCAAACTTATCTCTGTTCTCTGCTCGGTCTAAATCTTCAAGTGATGTTCCAAGGATCGTCACGCCATGTTCCGCTAATTGTGCAGCAAGATTGATCGCCGTTTGGCCGCCAAATTGGACGACAACCCCAATTGGTTTTTCAAGATCAATCACATGCATAACATCTTCAATGGTCAGCGGTTCAAAATACAATTTGTCAGAAATACTGAAATCCGTTGATACAGTTTCTGGATTATTGTTGATAATAATTGCCTCATACCCAGCTTCTTTAATCGCCCAAACTGAGTGAACAGTCGCATAATCAAACTCTACACCTTGACCGATGCGGATTGGACCTGACCCAAGTACAACAACACTTTTCTTATCTGTCACTACCGACTCATTCTCATCCTCAAACGTTCCATAAAAGTACGGTGTCTCTGACTCGAATTCTGCAGCACATGTATCGACCATTTTGTATACAGGCATGATTCCTTTTTCTTTTCGCCACTTGTATACCGTTATTTCTTGTTCTTGCCAAAGTGATGCGATTTTTTTATCAGAAAAGCCCATTTGCTTACCTGTCAATAAAATTTCTTCATCAAACGGATTCTGCTTTAATACTTGTTCAAACTCTACGATGTTTTTTAATTTTTGTAAGAAAAATAAATCGATTTCGCTCCATTCATGAATCGTTTGAATCGTCACACCTCTTCGGAGAGCTTCGCCGATATAAAATAATCGTTCGTCGCCAGCTTTTCGAATTCTCTTTTCTATTACAGCATCATTAGTATCATCTTGTAGCTCTAAATGATGAAATCCTGCTTCTAGTGAACGGACCGCTTTTAAAATGGACTCTTCGAATGTTCGACCGATTGCCATAACTTCGCCCGTTGCTTTCATTTGTGTTCCAAGGTTCCGATTTGCTGATTCGAATTTATCGAATGGCCAGCGAGGAATTTTCGTTACGACATAATCCAAAGCTGGTTCAAAGCTTGCATAGGTTTTTCCTGTTACTGGATTCATCATTTCATCTAGCGTTAAACCAACGGCAATCTTTGCAGCTAGTTTAGCGATCGGATAGCCTGTTGCTTTTGATGCAAGTGCAGAAGAACGACTTACACGCGGGTTCACTTCAATCACATAATATTGATAGCTGTATGGGTCAAGTGCAAGCTGGACATTACAGCCCCCTTCGATCTTCAGCGCTCTAATTATTTTCAATGATGTGTTTCTAAGCATTTGATATTCACGGTCACTTAATGTTTGGCTTGGCGCAGCTACGATTGAATCACCTGTATGAACTCCTACTGGGTCGAAATTCTCCATATTGCAGACAACGATAGCATTGTCATTCGCATCACGCATGACTTCATATTCAATTTCTTTGAAGCCGGCAATGCTTTTTTCTAGCAAGCATTGAGTTACCGGACTACTTTTCAAACCTCCCGTTACAATTTCAAGTAGTTCGTCTTCATCAGAACAAATCCCGCCGCCTGTTCCGCCTAATGTAAAGGCAGGGCGGACAATTACTGGGTAGCCAACACGTTCTACGAATTTTTTTGCTTCTTCTAAGTTATGAATAATTTCACTGTCCGGTACAGGTTCGCCAAGCTCATTCATTAAGCTACGGAATAAATCTCGATCTTCTGCTTGTTGAATCGCAGATAGTTTCGTTCCAAGAATTTCGACGCCGCATTCTTCAAGAATGCCAGCATTCGCAAGTTCTACAGCCATATTCAGTCCCGTCTGTCCTCCCAATGTCGGCAATAAAGCATCAGGACGTTCTTTACGGATAATTTTACTTACGAATTCAAGTGTGATCGGCTCGATATAAACTTTGTCAGCCATTTCACTGTCAGTCATAATCGTCGCTGGATTTGAATTAATCAAAATGACGCGGTATCCTTCTTCTTTTAAAGCCATACAAGCTTGAGTTCCTGCATAATCAAATTCTGCTGCTTGGCCGATAACTATAGGACCTGAACCAATCACAAGGATGCTTTTTATATTCGTACGTTTCGGCATAATTCTTCCCCCTTCAAGGCATGTGCTTCAATCATTTTGTAAAATTCATCAAATAAGTAATTAGCGTCTTCTGGACCTGGCGATGCTTCTGGGTGGTATTGTACAGTAAATGCTGGGTATGATTTATGCTTTAACCCTTCAATCGTTGCGTCATTCAATGCAATATGAGTCACTTCAAGGTCTGTACCCTGGATCGAGTCTGCATTTACGGTATAGCCATGATTCTGAGATGTCAAAGCAACTTTTCCAGTTCGTAAGTCTTTAACTGGATGATTCGAACCGCGGTGACCGAATTTCATTTTTTCCGTTTTGCATCCATTTGCTAAAGCAAACAACTGATGACCTAAACAAATCCCAAAAATCGGAACTTTCCCTTGTAATTCTTTTATCATTTCAATCGCACATGTTACATCTTCTGGATCTCCAGGTCCGTTCGACAGCATGATACCATCAGGATGGAGATTTAACACTTCTTTAGCCGTAGAATTATGTGGGACAACTATTACATCAAATCCACGGTCATTCAAATCTCTTAAAATACCTTGTTTCATTCCATAATCTACAAGTACGACCCGATATCCTCTGCCTGGATTACGATATGCTGTTTTCGTCGAAACTTGTTTCACTTGGTTAACAGGCAAAACAGTTGCTTTCATTTGCTCAATAATACCTTCTGGTTTATGTTGGAGGTCGCAAATGAATCCTTTTAATGTTCCATGGTTTCGAATGATTCTTGTAAGTTTTCTTGTATCTATGCCACTTATCCCAGGAATCCCCTTTTGTTTTAAAAATTCATCCAAAGACAGTTCACTGCGCCAATTTGATGGCAGATCAGCAACTTCTTTAACGACCATACCAGCAATCGCTGGATGAATCGATTCAAAATCATCACGATTTATTCCGTAATTTCCGATCAGTGGATATGTTAAGGTTACAATTTGGCCACAGTATGACGGGTCTGACAAAATCTCTTGATACCCTGTCATTCCTGTATTAAATACAACCTCACCAATTTTTTCAGTCGAGCTACCAAATGCTTTTCCAATAAAAACCGTACCATCTTCAAGGATTAGTTGTCTTTTCATTGTGTAACACTTCCTTTTTCCCAAGCTACTTTACCTGCTGCAATTGTCATAACCGGCCATCCGGTACATGATTGACCATGAAATGGTGTATTTTTTCCTTTAGAGACAAACTCATTACGATCAATAATTTGTTCTAGTTCCAAATCAAGTAAAACAATATCTGCTATAGCTCCTTCTTTGATCTCACCATATGGAAGGGAGAATGCCTCAGCAGGTTTTTTTGTCATATAATCAAGTAACTGTCCTATTGTAAGAATTTCTGTTTTTACAAAATGTGTATATAAAAGTGGGAATGCAGTCTCTAAACCAACAATTCCAAATGGAGCGAATTCCATGCCTTCTGCTTTTTCCTTCTCATGATGGGGAGCATGGTCAGTCGCAATAAAGTCAATCGTACCGTCCAATAATCCTTCTATCAAAGCAGTCCGATCATCTTTACCTCTTAATGGTGGATTCATTTTATAATTCGTATCCAATTCTGGAATATCTTCATCACATAAAAGAAGATGATGTGGAGACACCTCAGCCGTAACATGAATTCCTGCCCGCTTAGCATCTCTAACTACTCTTACCGATTCCTTTGTACTTATATGGCACACATGATAATGACAACCCGCAGCTTCTGCAAGTAGAATGTCACGAGCAATATGTACAGATTCACATACAGATGGGATCCCCCTGAGGCCATGAGTTTCAGAAAAACTCCCCTCATGGACGCACCCTTTATTGATTAATGTTTCCTCTTCACAATGAGCAACGATTGGCATACCAATCGCTGCCGCCCGTTTCATTGCTTCAAGCATCATTCCTGCATTCTGAATCCCCACGCCATCATCAGTAAAAGCAAATGCGCCTGTTTCTTTCAAAGTAGCGAAATCCGTGAGTTCTTTTCCTGCTTCTCTTATTGTAATTGACGCATATGGTAGTACGCGTACATGTGCAGTTTCATTTATTATTGTAAGAATACTCTCAAGATGTTCCTTCGTATCAGGAACAGGACGTGTATTCGGCATTGTAGCTAGCGTTGTGTAACCGCCCTTTGCAGCGGCAAGAGTACCAGAAGCGATGGTTTCTTTATGTTCACCTCCTGGTTCTCGTAAATGTACATGAAGATCGATAAGACCTGGGGCAACAAGCATTCCTGAAGCATCAATAATGTCACAGTTTTCCACTGATAAATTTGGGCCAATTTTTGTAATGATATTTCCTTCTATTTCAATATCTGCATTAAATACTTGGTGGTTTTTATCGAGCAATACTCCATTTTTGATTAATTTCTTCATGAATATTTCCCCCTTTTTTTTCTGCTAGCACTGTTTTTAATACGGCCATTCTCATATATACACCATTTTCCATTTGCTTAAAGATCCGTGATCGCTCACATTCGACTAGTTCACTATCTATTTCTACATCACGATTGATTGGTGCTGGGTGCATGATAATGGCTCGCTTTTTCATTGTTTTTTCGCGTTTTTTTGTGAGACCGTATCTTTGTAAGTAATCATCCACCTTTTTCTCACTGTTTTGCTGATGACGTTCATGCTGAATCCGTAATAGCATAACAACATCAGCAGTGGCAATCGCTTCATCAATAGCTTCATAATTCCCCTGACTAATACCATGATTAAACCATTCAGGTGGTCCGGAGAAAACGACAGTCGCACCTAATCTAGTGAGGGCATCTGCATTCGATCTTGCTACTCTGCTATGTAATATGTCACCGATAATGGCAATTTTCAGCCCTTTAAAACTATGAAACTCTTGCTTAATCGTCATTAAATCGAGAAGGGATTGAGTAGGATGATGACCGCAACCATCACCTGCATTGATCACTGGGATTTTCAATTTGCCAACAAGTTCATTAAAGTATTGATCCGTCTCATGTCTAATCACAAGAGCCTCTACACCAATTGACTCTAATGTTTTAGCCGTATCATACAGCGTTTCTCCTTTCAGAACACTAGATGTTCCCGCATCAAAAGGAATAACTTCTAATCCAAGCTTTCTTTCGGCAACTTCAAAACTACTTTTTGTTCTTGTACTAGCTTCAAAAAATAAATTAGCAATCATGGTCTGTCCCGATGGTCTCCACGTTTCCCCATTCGCAAACCGCTCTGCTTCTACAAGCAACTGCTCAATTTCAATCGTAGTTAATTCACTCATTGTTAATAAATTTTTCATGATGATGATCCCTCCCTATTTACGATTAAGCTAAAAAAAATACCCTGCCATAAAGGACAGGGTGAGGGTAGGCAAAGATAGAAGGTGTAAATTTCATTCACCTCTCTTACCTATCACACCCTTAGTAGCCTCTCTGGACTTCTTTTAAAAGGTGATAAAATCTATATAATGATGTTCTTTATTAAAATGATTAATTTTCAAACATATCTCCTGAAACTTTTTCTCTTCCAGGTAAGATAAGATTTAGTAAGATGCCGACGATTGCAGATAATGCCATGCCCGATAAAGAAACTTCATCCGACAATTTTAGAAATGCACCGCCAATCCCTAATACTAGTATGACAGAAGCAATCATTAAGTTTCTTTTTTTATCAAAATCGATTTTATTATCAACCAGCATTCTCAAGCCGCTTGATGCAATAATCCCAAATAGAAGGATGGAGATGCCACCCATTACTGCAGAAGGGATCGAGCTTATAACCGCAGAGATTTTACCTACAAATCCAAAAATGATTGCCGTTACTGCTGCTCCACCGATAATGTATACACTGAATGCTTTTGTCATAGTTAGTACACCGATATTTTCACCGTAAGAGGTAAGTGGTGGCCCTCCTATGATTGAGCCGATCATAATTCCAGCGCCATCACCTGCTATCGAACGATGTAATCCAGGCTTTTCAAGGAAGTTTCGTCCTACTACTTTACTTAATACCATTTGATGGCCAATATGTTCGGAAAGAGTCACAATCGCGACTGGAACCATAATGGCGATGACTCCCCAAGAAAATGTAGGAGTGTATGTTGCAAATGGCACCATGAATTCTGGTATTTCAAACCAATTTGCTTCTCGAATTGGTTCAAAATTAACGATGCCAGCAATAATTGAACAAATGTATCCGACGGTGATACCGATTAAAATCGGTATCAAACCGAAGAAGCCTTTAAAATAAATGTTTCCAATTATCGTGACAATTAAAGTAATCAGGGCAATTGTGATATTCGTAATACTATAAATCTGATTATCTGTATTTGGATTAATATACATGGCCATATTTACAGCCGTAGGAGCTAAGCTCAAGCCAATAACCATAATAACTGGTCCAACGACAACTGGCGGCAGGATATTCATTAACCAATTTAACCCGGCTTTATAAATAATCAGTGCAACAAGCCCGTAAACCAACCCTGCAACGAAACAGCCGATCATGGCACTGCCGGGTCCACTAGATGCTTTTGCAGCAATAATTGGTGATATAAAAGCGAATGATGAGCCCAGATAAGCCGGAATCTTTCCTTTTGTAATGAGCAGGTATGCTAACGTACCTAGTCCACTTGATATGAGTGCTACCGCTGGACTAAGTCCTACTAAGAAGGGAACTAGTACTGTTGCGCCAAACATAGCGAATAAATGCTGTAAACTTAATGTAAGCCAATGCCCTAATTTAGGTACATCTTCTACATCATACATGATGTCTTTTTTCTTTACTTGTTCCATGAAACTTTCCTCCAATTTACATAAAAAAAAATCCTCTTTGTCTTTTGCACAAAGAGGATTGCTTAAGACTTGATGATGCCTGTATTAAGGCATGTCACGTCTAAACATTCTCCCCTTTGTCAGCCTCTCAGGACCGCCTATTAAAAAGGGCTTTATTTATTTTTCTAATATACTTACTTGATCTTCATGATCAACTTCAGTCAAGCAGACAGATATTTTCTCTGTTTGGGATGTTGGTACGTTCTTACCAACAAAATCCGCACGTATCGGTAATTCTCGATGACCTCTGTCAATAAGTACAGCAAGTTGGATTTGTGATGGTCTTCCCATATCAACTAATGCATCCATTCCTGCCCGTACTGTTCTTCCTGTATACAAAACGTCATCAACGAGAATAACGGTTTTTCGCTCAATTTCAACCGGAATATCGGATCCATTTACGATCGGATTACCATCCGCTGTCGTTTTTGATAAATCATCGCGATAAAGTGTGATATCAAGCTCTCCCACTTTTATATCATTGCCTTCGATTTCACTAATTCTTTCTGCCAGTCGATTGGCGAGGTAAATTCCCCTTGTACGAATTCCAATCAAAACGCAGTTTTCAATGCCTTTATTTTTCTCGATGATTTCGTGCGCAATCCTAGTCAGTGCACGGCGAATGGCTTGTTCATCTAAAACGATTGCTTTTTCAGTCATTTATGTCTCCCCGCCTCACTTTATGATGGGTTTATAATCATTAAAAAATCCCCTTACCAAGAAGGCACGGGGATTTTTTTTAATTGGCAATAAAAGTTAGCCAATTTATCCGTTTCCTTCTCGGTCTCACTGGACCGTTTTAAAGGTTCATAATTTACATAAACTTATCTTATCTCTATTTTATAAAGCTGTCAATTACTTTTTGATAGATAATCCAACACGTCTATAAACTCTTTTGGTAGCGGTGCTTCAAATTCTATATACTCCTTCGTACGCGGATGTACAAAGCCTAGCAATCCTGCGTGTAGAGCTTGTCCATTAATATCCAATGTTTTCCTTGGACCGTATTTCGGATCTCCAGCGAGCGGATATCCGATATATTTCATGTGGACACGAATTTGATGGGTTCTTCCTGTCTCTAATTGACATTCAACATGAGTGAAATTCTTGAATCGTTTGATTACCCTGAAATGAGTAACAGCCTTTTTTGAATTTTCATCAGTTACAGTCATACTTTGGCGATCTTTCTTATCACGACCAATTGGTGCATCAATCGTTCCAAAATCATGGGGAATCACACCGTGTACAATTGCTTGATATTTTCTAGTTACAGATTTATCAACCAACTGTTGCACAAGACTTTCATGGGCCATATCATTTTTAGCAACCATTAATAAACCTGATGTATCCTTATCAATACGGTGAACGATTCCTGGACGCATGACCCCATTAATACCTGATAAATCCGTACAGTGGGCCATTAAGCCATTAACAAGTGTGCCAGAAGTATGACCAGGAGCCGGGTGAACGACCATACCACGAGGTTTGTTCACTACAAGAACATCACTATCTTCATAAAAGACCTCTAAGTTCATTTCTTCTGCAACTACATCCAATTCTTCAAGTTCAGGGATCTTAACGATGACTTCATCGCCTTCTTGGCATTTGTAATTCGTTTTTACAGCAGCACCATTCACAAGAACATGGCCCTCTTTAATCCATTGCTGAACTTGATTTCGAGACCATTCCTCGTTCAAAGTTGCTAACGCCTTGTCAATTCGTGCTTTACTTTCTGATGATTCAATGATGTATGAAAAATTAGTCATTCTGTCTCTCCTTCTTTTCTTGTCGCTCTGCTAAAAACATATAAATTACGAGTAAAGCAACACCAATACAAAGTGCTGAATCGGCAACATTAAATACAGGGAAGCTATAATTAAAAATATACGTATGAACGAAGTCCACTACTTCTTTTCTGATAACTCGGTCAATAAAATTACCAATCGCTCCACCTAGCATTAAGCCAAGCGCTACGCCTAAAAGTTTACTTTCTTTGCTTAATTTCTGGATGTAGTACATGATTCCGATAATAACAACTATAGTAATCAAGTAAAAGAACCACATTTGACCTTGAAGAATCCCCCAGGCAGCACCACGATTTCGATGTGAAGTGATATATAGATAATTTTCAATAATTTCGATGCTTTCCCCGTACTCCATTTTTTTCACAACAAACCACTTCGTTAGCTGGTCAGCCGCAATAACCAACAGGGCAATTATATAATAGAACATATTCAATCCCCCAACCTAATCGCAATCTTTTCTAATGAATTGTAGCACAATCTTTATTCATTGCATAATTAAGATTGTTAAATAATCCGAATTTTAAAAGGTCTGTCCCCACATTATAATGTAGGAAACAGACCTGATGACACATCCTTATTAGATGGCTATTTTAGTTTGTATAATGTTCCGACATAACTGTAGCACAGCGAGGGCAAAGAGTTGGATGTGTTTCAACTGTCCCTACTTCTTCTGAAACATTCCAGCAGCGTTCACAAGTTTCACCTTCGGCTTTATCAACTACAATTACAGCTTTGTCTAATTTGATTGCTTCTTTTGGAGCATCTTCCACTGTTCCACCTACTGCAAACTTAGAAACAATGAATAGTTGTTCAAGATTTTCTTCGATGCTATTTAACAAAGTCTGTTCTTTTTCATCTACAAAAACAGTTACTTTTGCATTCAAAGATTTGCCAATCACTTTTTGATTTCTAGCCTCTTCTAACGCTTTAAGTACATCGTCACGAAGATTTAAGAAGGCATTCCATTTTTCTTCGATTGTGTTCGTGTCAGTCACAGAATATTCTTCAGGCATCACTGTTAACTGTACACTCTCTTCAGAAACACCAGGAATGAATGCCCAAACTTCATCCGCTGTATGAGAGAGGATTGGTGATACAAGCTTAGTCAAACTTACTAATGCTTCGTATAAGAATGTTTGGATAGCTCTACGATCATGACTGTCAGGCGCCTCACAATATAAAATATCCTTCGCATAATCCAAATAGAAAGCACTTAAATCAAGTGTACAGAAATTATTAACAAGGTGATAAATAGATGCAAATTCATAATTTTCATAGGCTGATTTTGTTTGTTTGATTAATTTATTCAATTTAATCATCATAAACTGATCGACTTCACGAAGATTTTCATAGACAACTTTATCCGTCTCTGGATTAAATCCTTCCAAATTCCCTAAAAGGAAACGGAATGTATTTCGAATCTTACGATATACATCTGCTACTTGTTTCAAAATTGGGTCAGATACACGGACATCCGATTGATAGTCTACAGAAGCAACCCATAAACGAAGGATATCTGCTCCAAGTTGATTCATTACTTTCGCTGGGATTACGACGTTTCCAATTGACTTACTCATTTTGCGACCTTCACCATCAAGGGCAAAACCATGACTTAACACGCCTTTATACGGTGCTTTCCCAGTTACTGCTACTGCAGTTGAAAGCGATGAGTTAAACCAACCGCGATATTGGTCTGATCCTTCTAAATATAAGTCAGCAGGGCGTTGTAGATCTTCACGCTCTTCCAAAACGGCCTGATGTGATGATCCTGAATCGAACCAAACATCCATAATATCTGTTTCTTTTGTAAAGAGACCATTTGGACTACCAACATGTGAAAATCCTTCCGGAAGCAAGTCTTTCGCTTCACGTTCAAACCAAACATTTGATCCATGCTCACGGAATAAATCAGATACATGATTGATCGTCTCATCAGTGATAATTTCCTGGCCATCTTCTGCATAAAACACAGGAATTGGAACTCCCCAAGCCCGTTGACGAGAAATACACCAGTCTCCACGGTCACGGACCATATTATACAGACGAGTTTCTCCCCAAGCTGGAACCCATTTTGTTTCTTCAATTGCTGTCAATAGTTCACTTCGGAAATCTTTAATTGATGCAAACCACTGAGCTGTTGCACGGAAGATTGTCGGTTTTTTCGTCCGCCAGTCATGTGGATATGAATGGGTAATGAAGTTCAACTTTAATAACGCGCCGACTTCTTGTAGCTTATCAGTAATCGGTTTATTTGCCTCATCATAAAAAAGACCCGCAAACTCACCTGCTTCATTTGTCATAACCCCTTTTTCATCAACAGGGCACAAAACATCAAGGCCGTATTTTTGACCAACAATAAAGTCATCTTCCCCGTGTCCAGGCGCAGTATGGACACAACCAGTACCTGCATCTGTCGTTACATGTTCACCGAGCATAACTAGAGATTGACGGTCATATAAAGGATGCTTCGCTAAAACATGTTCCAGCTCATTTCCTTTTACTGTTTTTACAACAGTTGGATTTTCCCAAGCAATAGTCGCAGAAACTGTCTCAAGAAGCGCTTGTGCAACTACATAGCGTGTTCCATCCACTTCTACAACAACATATGTCAAATCAGGGTGAACGGAAATACCAAGGTTTGCTGGAATAGTCCAAGGTGTTGTTGTCCAGATTACAATTTTCGTACCATTTTCAAGAACGTTTTTACCATCTACTACATCAAATGCAACATAAATCGATGCAGAACGTTTATCTTGGTATTCAATTTCAGCTTCAGCAAGTGCAGATTCACTTGATGGAGACCAATAAACTGGTTTTTTCCCTTTATAGATATATCCTTTTTTTGCCATATCACCGAATACTTTAATTTGCTGTGCTTCATATTCAGGCTTAAGAGTAATATATGGATTTTCCCAATCGCCGCGAACACCTAAACGTTTAAATTGCTCACGTTGGCCATCAATTTGTTGATAAGCGTATTCTTCACAAAGCTTACGGAATTCTGCGACACTCATTTCTTTCCGTTTCACACCTTTTTTTGTTAGTGCCGTTTCGATTGGGAGACCATGTGTATCCCAACCAGGTACGTAAGGTGCATGAAAACCATTCATTGATTTAAATCGAACAATGAAGTCCTTCAAGATTTTATTCAAAGCATGCCCCATATGAATATCTCCATTTGCGTATGGAGGGCCATCATGAAGGATGAAAAGCGGTCGGCCTTTTGTTTTTTCTTGCACCTTTTGATAAATATTCATTTCTTCCCATGCTGATTGAATTTCTGGTTCTCTTTTCGGTAAATTTCCTCTCATCGGGAATTCTGTCTTGGGCATCAATAAAGTATCTTTGTATTCCATAATTCTTCCTCCATCCAATTAGAAAAGCTTAAAGCAACTTGACTAGTTCTACTTCTTTGTTCCTCCCCATTACCTCAATATTTAATTTACTATCACAATTGTGGTGGGGTTTTCAGCCTTTTATAGAGGTAGTAAAACTTCATATCGTTTTTAAGCAACAAAAAAAGTCTTCTCATCCCTAAAATAGGGACGAGAAGACTTTTTCCCGCGGTACCACCCTGGCTAGATAAAGCATTAGATATCCTTTATCCTCTCAAGCATTCGTAACGCGAATGAACGCCTCGTTTACTGCCTTTTACGGGTTCGACTCGGAACTCCAGGGTGATATTCAATACGTTCACTTATACCAGACTTTCACCATCTCCGGTTCGCTTAAATAAGTGTATGAATGCATTTACTATCCCTATCATCGTTTCATATCAATATTAGGTTGATTGTAAGAAATTATATGCGAAACAAGTGTGAAAAGTCAAGGCGATATTATGAATCTTTGTCTGCAAATTCGGTTGCATCGACTTCATATTCCATTAGATTATCCCAGTCATCTGCACTCAACAAATCTAGCTGTGCTTCCACTAGCATCTTGAATCTTGTCCTAAATACTTTGGATTGTTTCTTCAATTCTTCAATTTCCAAAGCAAGTTTTCTTGCTTTACTTAGAGAATCATTAACAATCCGATCAGCGTTCTTCTCAGCTTCTTTAATAATCAATTTTGCTTCTTTTTGGGCATTACGCTTTACTTCTTCCGCAGCCTCTTGAGCAATGATGATCGATTTATTCAATGTTTCCTCAATATTATTAAAGTGGCCAAGACGATCATCTACCTCATTCAGTTTCTGTTCAAGTTCTTTCTTTTCCCGGAGTATCAGCTCATAATCCTTAATAATCTGATCAAGAAATTCATTTACTTCATCCTCATCATATCCACGGAAGCCTTTACTGAACTCCTTATTATGTATATCAATCGGGGTTAATGGCATGATGCACCTCCATGTATTCTCTATGTCTTAAATGATGTTCTTGCTAATTTATTCATTATTTATGCCTGCCGATACTTATTCGCCATTTTTCTTTTTTCGTTTTACCATCTATCGACAAAATTTTGGCTCTACCAAACCCTCTTACAGATAAAGTGTCACCTTCTCGACATTCCATTGAACCATGCTCAGTACTTTTAAAATTGACTTTTACTTTACCAGCAGCTAGTAGAGTTTGGGCTTTTTGTCTTGAAAGATTAGTAACAGCAGCTAGTAGAACATCCAGTCTAAGTGATGAAACGGTATGGCTCTGCTCTTCCCAATGCTCTTTTATTATAATAATCTCTGTTAAAGAAAGCTTTTTAATTGAAACAGAAACATTGCCCATTTTTTCTAAGTTTGCAGTAAGATAATCCTCAATTTCTGCTGCCGCTATAAATTGAACATTCTGTCCATCTATTAAAATGTCACCAAATTTCTCACGCTTCAAACCAAGCGACATGAGCGTACCAAGGACATGCCTATGTTCCAACGAAATAAATTTCTTTGGGTATGAAATTTCGAATAAAATCAATTGGTAGTCCGCTTTCTCTGGTACATAATAATCGGGATAAATGAGGGCACGTTTACGTTCTACCGCTTCACTTCCTCCAAAAAATTGCAGTAAAGCGGCATCATCATTTCCAACCAAAGCAAGTAAAATTTGTTGTTCACGCGGATTAAGGAAATCAGTTAATCTGGGACAATAATTCTGCTTTACCGCCTCGACCCAACCACGTGCATGATCAATAAACTCTTTTTCTTCCGGCCTGAAATGCTGATAAATATTCATGAAATGCTACTCCCTTAAATACCTTTAAATCCACAAGAAAATCTGACTGATCCCATAACCTGCAAACTGCAAAGCAAGAATTGCAACAATTGGTGAAAAGTCAATCATTCCAAGAGGTGGAACAAATCTTCTAAACGGTTCTAAATATGGCTCACTGATCCTAGCTAAAAACTGCCCAATCGATGTTTCTCTAGCATTGGGAAACCATGACATTAAAATATAGGCAACTAGTGCATATGAATAAAATTTAATCACCGTTAATATAATCCCAACTAACATTGTCATTTCGCTCTACCACCTCGCTTCTTCGTACTCCTCGTCCAAAGCGAACCCAGTAATATTTCCGGAAACGTCCACATTATCCGGAGTACATAAGAATATATCTGTACCAATTTTTTGTATGTCCCCACTGATTGCATAAACCGTCCCACTTAAGAAATCGACAATTCGTTTAGCTTGGTCATGCTGTATTCGTTGCAAGTTTACTACAACTGCACGGCGATTTTTTAAATGGTCTGCTACTTCTTGGGCTTCTGAGTATGCACGCGGTTCTAATAATACTACTTTAGAAGATTTTTGAACACTTTGCAAACTTACTACATTCTTATTTTCATTCTGTGAGGTTTGGAAGCTTTTCGATGATTTCATTGGTTTCGTTTCCTTCACCTCTTCCTCGACCAATTCTTCTCTGTATTCATATTCATCATCCAATGCAAAATATGATTTAAATTTTGATACAAATGACATGAATCGTGTACCTCCTTAGGATTCCCCACCGACTAATGCAGTTCCTATGCGAATCATCGTTGCACCTTCTTCAATTGCAATTGTGAAATCATTCGACATTCCCATTGATAACTCCATACATGGTGCATGTGTCATGTTGGCAGATTGAACTTCTTTTTGTAACTCCTTCAATTTTTTAAAGCAAGTCCGAAGTTCATTTTCATCTTCCGTAAGAGGTGCCATTGTCATTAATCCAGCAATTTGAATATTTGAAAAAGATTCTAAACTACGAATAAATGATAACGTCTCTAAAGGAGTAATACCATGCTTTGATTCTTCCCCAGAAACATTTACTTGCACTAGACATTTTATAGGCTTAGCCGCCCGCTTCTGAATTTCTTCGGCCAACGAAATCCGATCAAGGGAATGAATATATTCCACTTTATCTATGATATTTTTGACCTTCCTAGTTTGCAGGCTGCCAATATAATGCCAGATTGGCTTGTCCCCTAATACAGCATATTTATTTATAAGCCCTTCATCTCGATTTTCACCGAGATGATGAAGCCCAGCTTCTATCGCTTCATTGGCACGCTCTACTGAAACGTACTTTGTCACAGCTACTACCGTAATTTCTTCACGGCTTCTGCCACTTTTCTGACATGCAGCATTTATTTTTTCATCAATAATCGTTTTATTATCTGCTACTCTCAATGTTCCTTTTATTCCTCCTTCCAGCCGATAAAACTCATAAGACGTCCTGTTTTTCCTTGATCACGCCTATGAGAGAAAAATGTATCATTTTCACAGCTGGTACATAGTGTAGAAATTTCAATTTGTTCTCGAGGAACACCGGCCTTTACTAAAATTTCAGTATTGACCTGTTTCAGATTTAGCTTATATTGTCCATCGCTAATTAAATTATATGGCTTTTCGTCATAATCTTCCACCAATTTTTGCACAAACTTGACAATTTTATTATCGACAACATAACATTCGCCACAAATAGCTGGACCAATTGCTACATGAATGTCTGTAGACTTAATACCAGCTTGATTCCATGACTCAATCATAGAAGCTGCAATCCCAGAAACTGTTCCTCTCCAACCTGCATGAGCGATCCCGACCTTGCCATACTTTGGTGCGATGTAATAAAGGGGTACACAGTCCGCATAACAAAGGGTGAGGAGAATTTGTTTCTCTGTAGTAAAAAGTCCGTCCGTTGCTTTAAGGCTGGTAAGATAATCTTTCGAGCCCTTTCCACAGTCTGACGGGAAAACCTTCTCAACCTTTGTCTCATGCGTCTGTTCAGCGCAAACCCAATCTGTTAAAGGAAATGAAAGCTTTTTTGCTAAGATTTGGCGATTTGCGATAACATCCTCGGTGTTATCACCCACATGAAAGCCGATATTCAGTGAAGCATAGTCCCCCTTGCTAACTCCACCATTTTTTGTTGTGAACCCTGCAATTAGCCCTGGAAACTTATTCATCCAGCTTTCGAGACAATAAAATTCTTCTTCACGCAATAAAAATGGTTCTGTCATAATCCCTACCTCTTGTTTTTTATTAAGTGTATCATATTCCCTTTTATTTTCACTATGAAAAGCACAATTACTTGCTAATCATCAAGACTTTCTTTAAATGCAAATGAATGTTCAACGAGAATCACATCTTCGCCAACTTTTTTTATTTTTTTCCAAGGGATAATAATCTCTTCATCTTTTCCAAAAATCCCAAGCATCCGGCTCCCATTCGATACAATAATCGCTTCAATGGAACCTGCTTGAGGATTAATAATAAGATCCACCATATTCCCCAATCTTTTTCCATCTCCAATATTGACAATATCCTTTATTTGAAATTCAGATATTCTGACCAAACTGATCAGCTCCTCTACATTATTCAAATTTATTATCCATTTTACATAACGAGTGCCTCTGTCTAATCATGAAAGGGTATGTGCAGATTTCCTCTTATTTAAACTCAGAAATTAATAAAATAACAAGTTTAACGAATTTTTTAATAATTGGCTCTATTAAACCCTGTTGATTAAAACGAAAGTCGTTCGCTTCCCACGGGCGGTCCAATAGCCTCCTCGGTGCTGTGCGTCTGTGGGGGGCTCCCTTTGACTCTGTTTTCTGCAGGTCTCACGCCTTCCGCTCCAATCAACATCATGCCAAAATCAATAATGAGCTTTAACATAGCCTAATAAAGGATTATTCCTATAGTAGTATTACATGATATACTGCGATAAAGTATAACTTCAATCAGGGAGTTTTATCAAAATGTTGTTTCTTAATTCTATGTATATGTTTAAAATGAAACCACATATGCTTGATTTTAATTCTTTCTTGGTTTATATATTAACGCAAAAAAACTCCATATTCCTGACCTTGCCAAGAAATGGAGTCTGTTACCATCCATACAATATCCTTTATTGTTGGATATTCTTATTCATTTGCCGGATTGCTGCTTTCTCAAGTCTAGAAACTTGCGCTTGTGAAATGCCAATTTCCTCAGCCACTTCCATTTGGGTTTTCCCTTGAAAAAATCGCTTTCGGAGAATCATCTTCTCCCGTTCATTTAAACGACGCATTCCTTCATTCAGCGCAATTTCATCAATCCATTGACTGTCTTTATTTTTTTCATCACTTAATTGATCTAAGACGTAAATCGGATCTCCACCATCATTATAAATAGGCTCGAATAATGAAACAGGATCCTGAATTGCGTCAAGTGCAAAGACAATTTCTTCATGAGAAACATCTAATTCTTTTGCAATTTCTTCAGCTGTTGGTTCACGTAATGTTCTACTCATTAGCTTTTCTTTTACCTGTAATGCTTTATAGGCGATATCTCGTAGCGAACGAGAAACCCTGATTGGATTATTATCACGTAAATATCTTCTAATTTCTCCGATAATCATCGGAACAGCATATGTCGAAAATTTAACATTTTGACCCAAATCGAAATTATCAATCGATTTCATTAAACCAATGCAGCCTACCTGAAATAGATCATCCACAAATTCACCCCGGTTATTGAAGCGCTGAATTACGCTCAACACGAGCCGAAGATTGCCGTTTACTAGTTTTTCTCTCGCTGATGAATCGCCACCTTGCATTTCTTTAAAAAGAATCCGCATTTCTTCATTTTTTAATACCGGTAGTTTTGATGTATCAACACCGCAAATCTCAACCTTGTTACGAGACAAAATTTTTCCCTCCTCACAGGAGCTGCCTTTCAAAATTAAGTATCTCCCGGAGTTTGAAAAATATGCACAGTGAAGAAACGTAAAAAACACCGATTAAAGATCAAACCATTGTAAATAGCTACCTACCTTTAGAAAAAAATTTTTACACCATTTTATTAAATTCCTTTCTAAGTCTTTTAATAATTCTTTTTTCTAATCTGGAAATATAAGATTGCGAAATCCCTAACATATCCGCTACATCTTTTTGCGTTTTTTCTTCCTGTCCAGCTAATCCAAACCGGAGCTCCATGATTTGCTTTTCTCGATCAGAAAGCTGAGTGAGGGCTTTTGTTAACAATTTTCTGTCCACATTAGCTTCTAGGTCTTTCGTTATAATATCTTCCTCTGTTCCAAGTACATCGGAAAGCAATAATTCATTACCATCCCAATCAATATTAAGAGGCTCATCAAAACTCACTTCAGAACGAATCTTATTATTTCTTCGCAGATACATGAGAATTTCATTTTCGATACATCTAGATGCGTATGTAGCCAATTTAATTTTTTTCTCTGGATTAAATGTATTAACTGCTTTGATTAATCCTATTGTACCGATACTGATTAAATCCTCAATATTAATACCTGTATTCTCAAATTTTCTCGCAATATAAACAACAAGTCGTAAGTTTCTCTCAATTAGCATGGCACGAGCTGTTTCGTCACCTTTTGGTAACTTATTTATTAAAACTTCCTCTTCTTCTTTAGAAAGTGGCGGCGGTAGTGCCTCACTTCCTCCAATGTAAAAGATTTCATCAGTTTTCAACCCAAGCTTAAATAGTAATTTATACCAGTAATAAGTGAGACGTAGAATAGTTTTTTTCAACTGAATTCTCCCTTCTATTTTCTAGAAATGTGAGTATATTTTATCTATCGCTTATGAAACAGCTTGAACTGGAATTCCCGTTACCATTTTCGGATGGACAATGCATTCGAATTTACCATCCGCTGATAACGTTTGATAAGTAAAAGATACTAGTCCAGTTTTCACCCGAAAAATATCTTTATTTTGAATAATTTCAATCCAATCTGATTTAATGGCAGTCAACAATTGGTGATCATTTCCAACGACTTTACTTGGAATAATTCGCAACCGATCTTCCCACGTATATTGTGTGTCCCCCATTTCATTAAGTAGAATATCTGGATTTTTAAACAGAGCTGCCATATCTTGCGGAATCATATTTTCTCGGCCATTTAGCGACAAAATCATGACTGGAGAACGTGAAATTGGATCGTACAGATTATTTCCACTATCAATAAAACCTTCTACTGAACAAATAAAATTATCAATTTTCACCGTAACTTTAACCTGTTGTTGATGGTTAATCTTTGTCATTTCTATCGTATCTAAAGTTCTTCTAGAAAATTGCCATGCGAGCGGGAATCCAACAATAACAAATATCCAACTGACTGGATCTCCGAACTGATTAATCCCTTTGTACATTGTGTGTTGTCCAGATAGAATGTTCGTTTCAAACAAGTAATGGAGTCCGAGCAAAATACCACCAGACAAGAACGTAACGAAATATAACGTAGCCAAACTTTTTATAAAAACATAGAACCTCCCAAAACCATAAACTGTTAAAATCATTAAGACGGAGAATAATAGTTTAACCAACACTTTATCAGCGAACATATGATAAGAAGTAAATGATAAGACAATGATAAGAGAACCAAGGAATCCCCCTACAAGAACTCTCCAAAAAGGTACTTTTCTCTTTAACAAAATCGCAGTCCAGTAAAGTAAAAGACAATCAAAAATCCAATTCAATAGCCAAATAACATCCAAATAGAGCGTCAAATATACACCACCCTTTTAGAAATGCGAATTCACAGATATCATTACTTTCTGTAAAAGCAATGAAGAGTAAAATAATAGTAATCATTCTACAGAATAGCTTGCACATCTTCTGTTAGCAAAAAGTATATCGTACCTCGCATCAGAAAGTGTGTCACATTATGACTGGATATTTTGGGACTTTTTGTAGAAAAAATAATTTGGATTTTCTTCATCCTCCATCTACTTTTCCCTTAACATATTATAGATGGGGCTATTATCCTGTTAAGTTAGAATAAAGGGAAGTGTTCATACTGCTGATCTAAAATAGATGCAGTAGCAAAACAAGTAAAATGTTAGTTACTATCGAGTGGAGAGTGGATACAAAATGAATAGCAGACGAAGTGTACGACTTCCCTTAGTCTCCTTTTATCAAAAATTTAGTTGAAATGGGGAAATGAGTAACGAAGTTCCTAGATTCCTAAGACTTTAGTCATATTTGAATATATATTATCACTTTTTTCGATATTCATGATAGTGAATTAAGACTAACTAGGTGTATGTTAAGTGAAATGAAATGCAGACAAAAAAGAGGATGTCCCATCGCAACAAGGTTAAACCTCACACAATTTATGTACAGTTTATTTGACGTGGATATATCACATAAACTGTGTTAATTGTGTGAGGTAGAGCCTTTAATGGGAAATCCTCTCTTTAATACTGGAGAAAAAAGTCTTATTGACAAAGAAATTTGTCAAAATAAAACTTTTATTCTATGAAATTTTATTATTAAACAAATTAACGACGTTTGTTACGGTTACGTAAAAAGGTCGGTATATCCAATGTATCTTCTGCCTGATTAGAGTTACGAACAGGCTGCTGTTGCTGCTGTTCGACATGTTCTTCCCTTTTCACTTCTCGTTTTACCCCAGTCGCTGGAGTTTGCGATGCTGGACGTTGCCCAAAAGAAGGTCTTGACGCTGACGATGCAGGTTTAATCTCTTCTGAATCACTAAAGCCAGTAGCAATAACCGTTACAACAATTTCATCTTTAAAGTTCTCGTTAATAACTGAACCAAAAATCATATTTACCTCTTGATCAGAGGCACTTGCAACGATATCGGCTGCTTCCTGAACTTCGAACAAACTTAAATTCGTTCCGCCAGTAATATTCATAAGTACACCTTGTGCACCATCAATAGAAGTTTCAAGAAGTGGACTTGAGATCGCTTTTTTCGCCGCTTCGGTCGCACGATTCTCTCCTGAAGAAATACCAATTCCCATGAGCGCAGAACCCTTATTAGACATGATCGTCTTGACATCTGCAAAGTCCAAGTTAATAAGTCCAGGTACCGCGATCAAATCAGAGATCCCTTGAACACCTTGCCTAAGGACATTATCAGCTTCACGGAATGCTTCAAGCATTGGCGTACTCTTATCAACGATTTCAAGTAATCGATCATTTGGAATGACGATTAACGTATCAACTGATTCCTTCATGGCACCGATACCGCCTTGAGCTTGTGTTGAACGTTTACGTCCTTCAAATGTGAACGGTCGAGTCACAACTCCTACTGTCAACGCCCCTAAATCCTTTGCAATTTGAGCGATAACGGGAGCTGCACCTGTTCCAGTACCGCCGCCCATTCCAGCCGTTACAAATACCATGTCGGCGCCTTTTAACGCTTCTTCAATTTGTTCCTTGCTTTCTTCAGCTGCTTTTTTACCTACTTCTGGATTCGCCCCTGCACCTAATCCACGAGTAAGTTTACCACCAATTTGCATTTTGATTTCTGCTTTTGATAGATTGAGAGCTTGAGCATCTGTATTAACAGAAATAAACTCTACCCCCTGGACCCCGTGCTCAATCATACGGTTTACGGCATTGTTACCGCCCCCGCCTACACCGATGACTTTTATAGTAGCTAATGTTTCTAGATTAGAATCAAACTCCAACATGATAATCCTCCTAATTTGACGATATTCCAATAATTTCCTGTCTATTCAAAAAAGTAACCAAGGATCTTTTTGAATTTAGATTCACCTTTTTCGGCCCGAGGCTTCTCCACTCGTTCTTTCGGTTGAGGTTGCTGCATTTTTTGACTCTGTTCTCGGTTTTCGTAAGCTGAACCTGCAGCTACAGGAGCTTCATTATTTTTTTGTATTCTTGTCTTTTTACAAGCATGTTTAATTAATCCAACAGCTGTTGTATATTGAGGTTCCCGAACACCTATATAATTCGGTTCCGCTGTTCTCACTCGGTTTTGGAAACTATATTGAGCAAGTTCTAATACTCCCGGCATCTTCACAACGCCGCCAGTCAATACAAAACCTCCTGCAAGATCGCTCTCGCCAATTCTATTTAATTCGTTTTGAACAAGTTCGAATATCTCTGTCATCCTTGCTTCAATTATGTCAGCTAACATTAACTGATTGCAAGGTTGTTGCTGATCACTCCCGATTATTGGTATGTTGAACACATCTTCTTCTGATGCATCGTCATAAAAGGCATGTCCATGTTTAATCTTGATCTTCTCCGCATCATCTGTTGTTGTCCGTAATACGATAGAAAGATCCTTAGTAATCGTTTCTCCACCAATTGGTATCACACACGTATGTTTCAAGTACCCTTGTTCGAAAACAGCAAGTGTTGTTGAACCACCACCAATATCTAGAAGCGCTACTCCAAGTTCTTTTTCATCTTTTGAAAGCACAAGAGAGCCCGCAGCGAGTGGCTGAAGGGCAATGTCTGTAATTTCCAAACCTGCTCTTTCTACACATCGTAATGAATTATGTAAAATCGTACGCAAACCTGTGATTAATATCCCTCTCATTTCCAATCGAACACCAATCATGCCTCTTGGATCGCTTATCTCATCAAGCTCGTCCACTTTATAATGAACTGGAATAATATCAACAATCTCCCTGTCAGAAGGAATCGTAATCAATTCGGCTGCCTCTCTAACCCTTACAACATCTTGGATGGTTATCTCCTTATTATCACTTGAAACTGCGACAACGCCATGGCACGGTTGTAGCATTACATGATTGCCGCTTATGCCGACTATTACCTTATTGATCTCCATTCCAATCATTCGTTCTGCCTGTTCAACGGCCCGCTGAATCGATTGAACTGTTTCATCTATATCTACGATTGACCCTTTTTTTAATCCTTCTGATTTCACATTTCCTACACCGATTATGTTTAATGTATCATTAACCATTTCCCCAATGATTACTTTAACACTGGATGTACCGATGTCGAGACTTACGTATATTTCATTGTTGTTCATTCCATGGCACCTCCTTCAAGTTTTAACATCTTTCTAAAATCCAAATTAAGTAATACAATTGTTCTTTTTATCCTTCATAACCATATTGTTGTGATATAGCTACCAAAGAATCCAATTTACTTTGGATAAGCATTGTCTAATTTTCAAAGCAGAATCATACATGTATTAAAAACTAATATTCCACATGTCAGGTCATCTGTTTCATAAACGATACACTTCTTAACAATATTCGTCATGTATACCATATTTCCTTTAAAAAAACACTAATTTTTTTCTGCCTTTTCTTTGAAAAGGGACCATTTTGTTAAAATTATGCGTCGGATAACTGCTATATTTTGAAACAATCTAACACCAAATGCAAAAACTGCAGCTAAATATAAGTCTACACCAAGATGTACGCCTAGAAAAGCTAAACTTGCAGCTAAGATGATATTAAAGAAAAATCCAGTTACAAAGACCTTTTCATCGTAGATATTTTGTAAATGGGCTCTTATTCCACCCACTAAAGTATCTAATGCTGCAAGAATTGCTATCGATAAATAGTTCGCATATTCAGAAGAAATTTTGATATCCGTTAAAAGGCCTAAAGCGATGCCTATTAAAAGGCCAAAAATAGGAAGCCACATAGTCATTAGTCCTCCTATTCATCAATGGGTTCCATATATTGAATTTTTAATGAGTTTTGATAAGGCGGTAGCGTTACTATGTCTAATGGATTAGTAATCGTAACCTCATAATTATCCACATAAAAATTATCAATTGTCTCAGAAACCTGAATTCTTTCTTTGAGTTTTTGAGCATTTTCAGCAAGTACCCTAATTTCAATAGAATCCCTTGATATACTCTTGCCATCGATCTTTGTTTGTCCATTAATATCTCGAATAACAGATGTAGTAATTATCCTCTGCCCATTTACTGCAATCTCTTTTGCGTCATATTGGTATAATTCATTTAGCAGCCGCTTTAAAAGATCAGGAGAAACATTCTGAACGTTCTCGCCTAATAGGATATTCTCCTCAATCGGTTTAATGGTTAGAATAATTCCTTTTCCACTCACCGAAGTCATACCTGCATTACTTCTAAGCTCTTCCAATGTTTCACTAAGTACTTGCTCCTTACTTTGGCTTATAGTTGTTTCATATTGGGCAAGTTTCTCTTCTAAATTTCTAATTTCTTTAACCAATTCAGTTTGGACTTTCTGCTCCTTTAGTATACCGCTTCTAAGTTCATAGGAATCACGAGTATCCTTTACTTGTTTGATGGATGGCTCTTTAATCGTATTAAACTGAATGGCTACCATGAATCCAACGATCACCGCAATTAAAGTAAAGGCAATTTTGTTCCTTTTTTTCAAAAAACGTCACCTAGCTTTCATACGGTGATTTTTAACTACTAAATATTGGTTCCATTTCCACTTCATTTTGCTTCAATATTGTAAATATAATATTTTCATTCACTAATTGATCTTTGACTCCACCAGCTAAGTTAAGTGAAGCCTCCAAAACATTAGTGTTGCCAATGGCTGTAATCACAAAAGGTGCGGGATACTGCTGTCCGTCCACAGTAATTACAGGACCATTGCAAACTATATACGAATCATGATTCAATCTTTGTCCATTAACAGCCACTGCCTCTGCACCAGAGATATACAATTCATTAATGACCTTAAATACATGTTGTTCATGCACTAGGTAATCATTTATGTTATCGTCCACTTTTGCTGCTGTACCATCTGAAAGAGTCACAGAAAGACCTGGTCCTCTCACTTTAATCTTTCCTAGAAACATCCGATATTTCTCGGCTTCTTCAGCAAGCTTAAACAAGGATTCTTTTTCTTGTGATAGATCTTTTTCAATATTTGTTACTTGTGCTTGCTTTTTCCGTAATTCCTCACTAAGTTTCCTGTTTACTTTCTCTTGTTCAATCAGTTGTTTTCTAAGCTCATATTCTCGATCCCATGTTTGATTTACAATGGCTGCTTCTCGCTGTTTTTGCTTTGTTAAGTTATAGGAAAAGGCAACCATAAATCCTAAAATAAGACTTACGATGGAGAGGATGACTTTTCTACCTTTAATGATTTTCATTGTGCTAACCCCTCATCATTCTCTTCCTTTAGATTTGGTGTATCATATGCTCTAAAGTAAGAGCCTACCTCAAGATTAATGACCCCTTTTACTTTTGGGTCTAATTGAGCAACAATTGAAGGGTAGTGTATCATTTTCTTGGATAAAGTTCTGCTAGTAGCACTCACTTCAAAACCATCATTCATAAACATCGTTATATGATAGAGGTCCGTTTTGGTAGGTTCCTTACGAATTTCAGAAATCGAGTTACGGATTTCTTCAGGTAATGCTTTCAATTCATCCAATAATAGGTTTAGAGCATCCCCTTCAGTAAAATCAATCAGTACTGGAGCGAAAACTGGGA
Organism: Bacillus cihuensis; assembly: GCF_000504145.1. Classification (NCBI taxonomy): domain Bacteria; kingdom Bacillati; phylum Bacillota; class Bacilli; order Caryophanales; family Bacillaceae; genus Bacillus; species Bacillus cihuensis. The sequence continues at coordinate 250,045 of NZ_KI632497.1, forward strand.
TTTCGCCCCGTTTTAGCTCGGTCAGGATCTTACCGTTTTCCATAATAGGATAGAATCGATTATTTTTTGAAAGGTATGCGATTCGTTCAAATTCGGTTATCGTAATCAACACTGAATTTGGAAATTGTGTTGTAACTGTAACAGATTCAATTTCCTCTTGACTTTCTTTCATTTTATTTATCAATTCTCTTTTGTTTACTTTCCAAATGTTCGTGTCATTTGTTAATCCACTTAACGAAACAATTTGATCTGATGATAAATATTGGTTCCCTCTTACTTTGATTTCTTTAATATGGCTTAATGGGGAAAGAAAATATAGTACACAAGCAATTAGGATAAAAAAGAAAGATAGCAATAGAATCAATCTTCTATTCGCTTTTCTTTTTCTAAGATTTTTTAATTTTGGGATGCGATCTTCAATGGAAACTACTTTTCCTTTTTCCATCCCCCTCACCTCTTCCTGAAAACAAATGGACTATGCTTGTAATCCGCCTGTTGCCAATCGGCAGGAACAAGATCTCATAATAATGCTAATGAGACTATTTCAGGATATCTTTATAGCACATGATTAAGCATGTTTTTTATTTCAGAAGTTATCTTCGACCAACTATTTCGACTTCTGTTTCAAGCTTAATCGCAAATTTTTCATATACAGTTTCTTTTACATGCTGAATTAGAGCTAACACATTTTCTGCTGTACCTTCTCCTGTATTAACAATAAAATTCCCATGCATTTCAGAAATTTTTGCTCCACCAATTGCATAACCTTTTAATCCAGCGTCCTGAACAAGTTGACCAGCGTATTGTGGCAGGGGATTACGGAATATACTTCCAGCACATGGCTTATCATATGGTTGAGTTTCTTTTCTATAATTTTTATTGTTCTGCATTGCTGCAACAATTTCCTCCCGATTACCTGGATTTAATTGAAAAACAGCTGCTAAAACAATACCTGGTCGTTTTTTTTGTAGGATCGACGTTCGATAGGAGAATTCCATTTCTTCTGCTGATAACCATTCTAGTGTTCCATCAGCAAATAGAATATATGCCTTTTTTAATATTTTTGAAATATCTGATCCATGGGCACCGGCGTTCATATACACAGCACCACCAACTGAACCTGGTATTCCACTCGCGAACTCCAATCCTGAAAGTCCTTTTCTACTAAATTGTACAGATAGACTTACAAGTGAAAATCCAGCCCCTGCTGTGATTTCAGTACCTTCTATTTCTAACCCATCTAAACCTCTACCTAATTTAATAACAGCACCTTTTATGCCTTGATCTGAAACAAGCAAATTTGATCCACGCCCAATTGCTCGCCATTCGATATCAAACTCTTTAATGATTTTCATCGTTTTTTCTAAATTTTCAAGAGATGATGGCTCAATGAAAATATCTGCAGGACCGCCAACTTTCATTGTTGTATGGTTTGCAAGCGGCTCATTTTCACGAACCTTCCCTATTTCCATTTGTTGTAATTTCTCTATAACTTCTTTCATCATAATCCTCCCTCACATGCAGTTTTTTCATTGTATGCTATATCGTTTGAACGGTTCGTTTTTGAATAATCCGATCGCCCCTCTATAAAGTGAAACTTGAAACAGTTAGGGTTTCTTCACCCCACTGATTGTTGTCCCGTTTTAGAGTCTTACATCTGTGCGCCCCACATCCTGTGGTTGCAAACTTACCTTTGAAAACCACAAAGGTAAGTATCACTTTATCTCACCAATCGGGCATTTACGGACAGTTACTTCCACTCGCTTCTTTAAATCCTTTAAGCCTTGTAGTTGGAAGTTCAGTCCCGTTAATGCAGGATAACTTCTAATAAGACATCGTATATTATATGTAAAGAGACGGTAGACATCAATTATCTTTAACACCAAATTTTTTCTAAGATATAGAAAACAAAGCACCATCAGCTTTTACCCTCTTATACTATAGTCTAAACACCCTTTCATTACCACAATAAACACTAGATTTTATATAAGAAACAAACTAGTAATATTTTAAATATTTAATTATTTCACAAATGCTTCTTTCGTTGCATCTCCAAAGACCTATAAATAATTTTTATTACCTATATCATCGGTTCTTATTACATAAATTAAAGTATATTCAATAGTGATTGATAGGTAATTAGAATCATTTTATTGGATAATTATTTGCTATTTATCTTATTTAGCTTCAAACAAGAATGATTCACAACTTTTTCTCGATAACATGATTCAAAATAGGAATTGCCCATAGAAAGAGTTTCCTCATTCTTGAGCAATTCCTATTTACTTTGACATATTTCTAAATTTGAAAGTGCTATTGTTATTATCCAGCATTAACTGTCAGTAAAAGCCCGATTTGTTCCACTAACAATCCGTGGGGGGATGAAGTTTACGTTATTGGTATTATTTACTTTAGGCCATGCTATGATTTTTAATACCTTGAATATCGACTTATATTCAATAGTACTCCGATCGCTATGAGCATCAGAGTTAAAGAAGATCCGCCATAACTTAAAAACGGAAGAGTTATTCCTGTTACGGGCATTAGCCCTGTTACAACTCCGATATTAATCATTACCTGAATTGCTACCATGGCAATAATTCCAACTGCAACAAGACTCCCATATAAGTCAGGAGCTCCTAATGCAATCCGAACCCCTCTCCACAATAGCAATGAAAATAATAAAATCACCAAAGTTCCACCAATAAACCCAAGTTCTTCTGAAATAATAGCAAAAATAAAATCCGTTTGCGGTTCAGGCAAATAGAAAAATTTTTGCCGACTTTGACCAAGTCCAAGCCCAAACAGCCCACCTGGACCGATTGCATAAAAAGACTGAATCATTTGAAAGCCACTATTTTGCGGGTCTGCCCACGGATCTAGAAAGGAGGTAATTCGCTTTATCCGATATGGTGCTGAAGCAATAAGAGCCACAAAGCCAGCTACACCGAGTAATCCAAGCCAAATAAAATGCATCACTCTTGCCCCTGAAATAAAAATCATCACTACACAAGTCCCTACCATAACAGTTCCTGTCCCAAGATCTGGCTGTAACATAATTAAACCAAAAGCTAAAAACACAATACCCAATGAAGGAGTTAGTCCTTTCTTAAAGGAGGTAATAAACTTCTGCCGTTCTGATAAAAATTTCGCTAAAAAAGCAATCATAGCTAACTTCATAAACTCTGATGGCTGAATGGAAAATGCACCAACACCAATCCAGCTTTGTGAACCATTTCGCTCTACACCTATTCCAGGAATTAATACAGCAAGTAACAAGACAAAACAAAAGATAATAATCACCTTTGCCCACGTTCGCCATGTCCAATAATCTACATTCATGATGAAGAACATTGCGAATACTCCCACTCCAGCGAATAGAAGTTGGCGCTTAGCAAAGTAGAACGAGTCTCCCTCAAATTTGTAAGCAGCCCATATTGCACTAGCACTATATACCATGATTAAACCAATCGCCAATAGACATAAAGTAACAATAATTAATATAAAATCCGGATTTGATTTTTTCAACGGCACTGTCATACACCTCTAGTACGTATTAGAGCCTGTACGAGCCTTCTATTCCTATCATGCTAATGAAATTAACATAATAAGCAAAAAAAGTGATAAGTAGGTTTACCCATTAGTAACGGCAAGTTCCCCCTTAGAAAACTGCTTGTAAAAGCCGAGCCGGTTCGGTAAAAATTAGCAATCATATAAAAGCGCGTCAATCATATCTAGCTTCGATTACTGAATTACCATCCATAGGGGATAATCTTAACTTTTAATAATAGAGTACTACTTTATCACTTTTTTTAAAGATGTCATTCGAACAAGAGAAGTAGAATTTATCCTCCATTATGCAAGCTCAGTGTTTCAAGTAAGAAGCTCTTATTTCAGTTTATGCACTGCCTCCATAAACATGTCTCCTCTTACTTCGAAACTTTTGTACTGATCCCAACTTGCACATGCAGGTGAAAGTAGGATGCAATCTCCTTCTTCAGAAACTTCATACGCTGCAGGTACGGCTTTCTCTACATTATCGACATGTTTTACAATAGATATTCCTGCTTCTCTGGCAACACGCTCAATTTTCGATGCAGTTTCACCAAATGTAATGACAGCTTTAACATGTTTCAAATATGGTTTTAGTTCATCGAATTCATTACCTCGATCAAGTCCTCCCGCAAGCAGGATAACTGGAACTTCGAAAGATGATAATGCCATTGATGCAGCTAAAATATTCGTAGCCTTAGAATCATTATAAAACATTCTTCCTTCAATGGTTGCTACATATTGAGTTCTATGGGTAACCCCCTGGAAGGTGGCAAGAACACGCTGAATTGCTTCATTCTTGACCTTTTTAAGTTTTGCAGTTGCTACGGCCGCGAGTACATTTTCTAAATTATGCTTTCCGGGCAAGCGAATATCCAAAATATTAACTACTCGCTCACCACGGAAATATACAGCATTGTCTTCGATATACGCTCCATTTTCATACTTGCTTGTAATCGAAAATGGAACAAGCTCTGCCAACGAATTCTTTGCCATATTCACCGTTTCTTCTTGGTTCGCATTATAGATAAAATAATCACTGTCGATTTGGTTTTTCATTATTGCCGCTTTCGCGTCAATATATTCCTGTTTTGAAGCATGGTAATCAAGATGAGCATCATAAATATTTGTTACAACTGCGATCTTTGGCTTAAACATATCAATCCCCATCAATTGGAAAGATGATAATTCAATAACAATCGTTTCATCAGCTGTTGCAGTTTCCGCCACTCCAGAAGCAACCGTTCCAATATTTCCTGCGATCAACGGCAACTTTCCACCTTCTTTGAGTATTTCATAGATAAGCGTTGTAGTCGTTGTTTTGCCATTTGTTCCAGTTATCGCAACAAACGGTGCTTCGCTAATCTGATAGGCTAATTCAACTTCTGTGATGACTGGAATGCCTCTTTCAATCGCCCCTTTAACCAGTGGATTTCGATAAGGAATTCCTGGATTTTTCACTATAAGTTCAAAGCCTTCATCAAGTAATTCTATCGGATGACTTCCACACACAACTTTGATTCCTTGTTCCAGTAAGCCTTGCGCTTCTGGATTCTCTGATAATGGTTTCATATCATTGACTGTTACAAAAGCACCTAGTTTATGTAAAAGGGATGCTGCTGTTACTCCACTTTTTGCTAATCCCAACACTAATATCTTTTTCCTTAAATAACTAGTAGTCTCTTTCACTTATAACCACACCTCTAAATAGATTCCTAAAATCGCCAATAATAAGCCCACCGACCAAAATGTGACGACGACTCGCCATTCAGACCAACCGACCAACTCATAATGGTGATGCAAAGGACTCATTTTAAAAATTCGTTTTCCTGTCGTTTTAAAAGATGCGACCTGTAACATTACCGATAATGTTTCAATGACGAATACCCCGCCGATAATAACTAATATGAGCTCCAAATTTGTTAATAGCGCGATGGTCGCAATAGCACCACCTAATGCCAAAGATCCGGTATCTCCCATAAATACCTTTGCAGGATAGGCATTGAATACGAGGAATCCAAGGACCGCCCCTACTACGGCAACAGAAAAAATCGCAACATCATATTGTGATTGATTCCAGGCTAGTACAGCAAATGCACCAAAAGCAATCGCAGACGTTCCTGAAACAAGTCCATCCAAGCCATCAGTTAAATTGACTGCATTCGAAAAACCAACCAACCAGAAAATCACAATGATGATATAAAACCAGCCTACATGTAACGCCAAGTCGGTTCCTGGAATCGTAATTTCAGGTACGAAAGCATCTGTCTTGCGATAGATTAGATAAAAAATGACGGATATGATAATTTGTCCAATTAACTTCTGACGTGATGTCAAGCCAAGGTTTCGTTTCATTACCACTTTTATGAAATCATCAAGAAAACCTAAAACGCCAAAACCAATCATAACAAACAACAATAAATAAATTTCTACAGTTGGTTCAGAAAATTTAAATACCATTGTTAGAGTTGTAATGGCGATAGCAAGCAAAAAGACCAAACCGCCCATCGTCGGTGTTCCAGATTTCTTCTGATGAGATTTCGGACCTTCTTCCCGAATGCTTTGTCCAAATTTAAGCCTGCGTAAGAAAGGGATAAAAATCGGGGATAGAAGAACCGTAATTAAAAACCCAGTCAATATTGTATAAAAAATTACTTGTTCTAACATGAATCTATTCCCTCATTCCTAATGCAGCATAACAATTTATTAATTCTACTGCTGTTTTTTCATCCACTTCATGATATGTTCCAGATGTTTTGTTCAGAATACTTATATTTCTTTTCATAATAAACATTTTTTGAAATTCCATCACTTTCTGTTTTTTTATTGTTCGTATAAGAAAAACCGCCGCCGATTTTTTATAAAAACAAGTTTTTACATACAGCTTTGCCAAAGAGACACAAGGTAGTTTATGAGTTGGCACATGTACATTCAGACATAAACCTGTTACTTCATATTTTTATATAAGGCTCTGTTAAACTTGCCCGTTGATTGCAACAGAGTGGTTCGCTTACCGCGGGCGGTCCGGAAGCCTCCTTGGCGCTGTGCGCCTGCGGGGTCTCCCTTTGACTCGCTTTTCTAAGTAGAAGTCTCACGCCTTCCGCTCCATCAACATAGAGCCAAAAATCAACAATGAGCTTTAACATAGCCTTTTATAAAAAAGCAGGCACCTTGATCAATCTAAAGACTAGCATAAGCTAAGCAACTGCATGAAGATTTCTTCCCCATCAGATTACCTCGCTCAAAGTGAGGTTGGGTTGCTTTTGCTAGTCAGCAAAACTAGTTGAAAGAAGAGATCCTGATACTTTTTAATAAGCAAAAAAAGAGAATTAGTCATTCAAAGGAGACATCGTCCCATTAAGAAAGTGTAAAACCTCATTGTGTCTATCTCTTAATAATGATAGATATTAACGTTCTCTTTTTTAAGTATACACAATCTCCCTTTATTTACTTCCTATTTCGTAAAATTGCTTCTTTTGCAACCAATCTATCATCAAAGTCAAGCACTTGTTTACCGATGATTTGATAGGTTTCATGGCCTTTTCCGGCGATTAAAACAACATCCCCACTTGTTGCCGCAGAGATTGCATATTCAATCGCTTCTTTCCGGTCTTCAAGGACCTGATAATTCTTTTCGGTAACTCCCTTTTCCATATCTCGTAAAATTTGTGATGGATTCTCACTTCTAGGATTATCAGAAGTGAAAATAGGGTCTGTCGCCCACTCTGATGCAATTTTCGCCATGATTGGTCGTTTTGTTTTATCACGATCCCCACCACAACCCACTACAACAAATATTTTCTTATTTGCAAATTCACGCACTGTTTTCAAGACATTTTCAAGACTGTCAGGTGTATGGGCATAATCGACAATCACCGCAAAATCCTGACCGCCTTGGACAAGCTCAAAACGTCCTGCCACACCTTCGACAGATTCAAGTGACCGGATGATTGAATCAAGTTGTACTCCCGCACATAAAGAAGCCCCTATGGCAGCAAGAACATTATAGACGCTGAATTTACCGATTAGTTTTAGGTTCACAAGTTGCTCTCTTCCAGCCGTTACTAATGTAAATTGAGTTCCACTTGAATGAATGGATATATTCTTAGCCATAATATCTGCTTCTTGATCAATACCATATGTAAGAATATGTGCAGCTGTTGCCTTGATGAAATCTCCTGTCGCTCCATCATCCGCATTCAATACTGCGTATTTTGGTCGATTATCTACATAGGCATTTCCAAGCTGTGAGAAAAACAAGGATTTTGCAAATTTGTATTGTTCCATCGTTCCATGAAAATCAAGATGGTCTTGTGTAAGATTCGTAAATACGGCAATATCATAATCACAACCGTGAACCCTTCCAAGCTCCAATGCATGTGAAGATACTTCCATAATTGCTGTATCCACTTGAGCTTGCGTCATCTGATGAAAAATTTGTTGTAAGGTAATGCTGTCTGGTGTCGTATTTTTTGTTTCAGCTATTTTTTCGCCAATTTTCGTATACATCGTTCCAATTAAACCTGTTGCCACATGCTCATCCTGAAAGATTTTTTCCAACAAATGACTCGTTGTTGTTTTGCCGTTTGTTCCTGTTATTCCGATTAACTTAAGCTTTTGGGTAGGATGATTGTAAAAAGCATCGGCAACGACTGCCATAGCTCGTTTCGTATCACGAACAACAAACACTGGGACTCCTACACTCATTGGTTTTTCAGCTAAAATAGCTGCTGCTCCTAGTTCGACTGCTTTTTCTGCAAAGTCATGGCCATCCACCGTGTAACCTTTCACACAAACAAATAAACTTCCTTCTTTTACTCGTCTTGTATCATGTTCAATGGAGGTTATTTCAGGATTTTCCCCTTCAAACTTTGTCAAAGATTGTAAGGTTGAAAGTATCGCTTGAAGTCTCATTTTTCCATTCCTCTCTGCCTATTTAAAGGCATTATTATAAAGTAATGCATTCAATCTGTCGAGGTTAGGATTCGTCCTTAGGTTAAACACATGAACAATCCTGTCACTGCGTAAAAAAACCGCGGCTGAAATTATCCCAGCCGCTTGATTTGTTTCTTTATTATTCTATACTTATTCTGAACTTTCGCCAAGATAAATTCTTATTGTTGAACCTTCTTTTACCTTTACTCCTGCTTCAGGGGACTGTTTTACTACCATAGACCCATCCCCACTTATATCTAAGTTTACTTTGCCGATAAGCTGTGTTTGCAATTCCTTTGCAGTTAACCCTACTACATCTGGTAATTCAACCATGACTGGATCATCCCATTTCGTTTTCTTTTCAATTTGCGTATCACGTGGTTTCACACCCATTGTTCGTAATGCATCCTCCATTATATTGCCTACAATAGGGGCCGCTACTACTCCACCAAATTGAATTGTTCCTTTCGGATTATCGACCGCTACATAAACGACTATTTCGGGATGATCCGCTGGTGCAAACCCAATGAATGAAACGATATAGTTGTTTTCTAAATAGCGCCCATTTTCCGCTTTTTGCGCAGTACCGGTCTTTCCACCTACGCGATATGAATCTACATATGCCCCAGTACCACTTCCTTTTGCTACAACAGTCTCAAGTGCTCCACGGATTTTTGCGGAAGTTTCTTCAGAAATGACTTTCCTTTTTGCTTGAGGTGATTTCCGCATGATTGTCTCACCTGTTTGAGAGTCAACCAGTTCTTTAGCGATATAAGGCGTATACAATGTGCCGCCATTCACTGCTGCCGCAACAGCTGCTACTTGTTGAATCGGAGTGACTGATACGCCTTGTCCAAACGCAGTAGTAGCTTGTTCAAGTGGTCCAACCTTATCAATGTCAAATAAAATTCCAGTTCCTTCACCTTGAAGATCGATCCCGGTCTTTTTCCCAAAACCAAAATCACTAATATATTGAAAAAGTTTATCTTTTCCAAGCCGCATTCCTAGCTCCACAAAACCAGGGTTACATGAATTTTGTACCACTTCCATGTATGTTTGCGATCCATGACCACCTCTTTTCCAACAATGAAGCTTCGTCCCTGCTACTTCGATATACCCAGGATCATAGAACGAATCCCTCTCCAGATCTACTTTTCCCTCTTCCAACGCTGCAGCGAGAGTAATGATCTTGAACGTTGAACCAGGCTCATAGGAACTCCATACAGGAAGATTACGGTTATAGACTTCACTTTTCACATTTTGAAAATTAGCAGGATCGAATGTCGGTCTGCTTGACATTGCCAGAATCTCACCGTTATTGGGATTCAGTGCAATGGCAATTATTCCATCTGGATTATAAGTCGCTTCTGCAAGATCTAGCTCTCTTTCAACAATGGTTTGAATTTTGCTATCTATGGTCAATTTTAGATCATCACCATTAATAGGTGCACTATAGTCATCCGCCATATTCTCCATCTTTTTGCCTTTTGCATCGGTATATAATTTTACATAGCCTTTTTCACCGCTTAAATCCTTATCATAGGATAGCTCAATTCCCATTAATCCTTGATTATCAGCGCCTGTAAACCCGAGCACATGGGATAAGAATTCACCAAATGGATAATAACGCTTTGAATCTTCTGCAATGTATACCCCTTTGAGACCAAGAGCCTTCACTTCTTTTGCTTTTTCGTGAGAGATTTTTCTTCCTTCAGGTATTCTTTCGCTCGAAGAATGTTTTGTAATTAGTTTATACGCTTTTTCTTTATCCATATCCAATACAGAAGCGAGCTGTTCTGCAGTCTCAGCTGGATTGACAACTTGTCTCGGAATTACATATACCGTCGGAGCTGAGATATTTGTTGCCAACGGGACACCATTCCGATCTAGAATTTGACCACGCATTGGTTCAAAAGTAATATTTCGGCTCCAAGAATCCTCTGCGAGTCCCGTTAATTTCTCACCGAGATAAAATTGAACAATTCCTAATCGAAAAACAATAATAGTAAAGACCGTAAGCCCAAAAAGTAAGAAGATTGCCAGCCGTTTTCTTACCGTTACATTTGACACACGCACAAAAAGGCACCTCCATTTTCATCCTGCTTGTACCAGTTATATGATGTATTAAATTTAACTAGAACAAAAAATGAAGGCGTTATTTTTTCTGAATAATAATTAGCATAAAAAAAGATGAGAGTGAAAAAAGGAGCTAGCCCCAGGACTCTCCATACAGTTATAAGTGTTTTCTAACACTTCATGTAAACTGTACGTAGTTGTCACGGAGCCAGCTCTTAGATTATTCTTATTCATTCCATTTAATTAACCACTTCGTCTTCTTGATCTTTATCTTCTATTTCTTCCTGAACAATATCCCCTGGCTTTTTCAAGTTTACAATGAAATAATCTGCTTCTTTTATCACGGCACCTACTTTAAAATTCTGACTTTCGACATATCCGTTTCCTGCAACATTTAATTTCAGCTTCGCAATATTCGCCACCTTCATAACATCTCTTAGAGACCAGCCTGTTAAGTCTGGAGCAAACATATCTCCTTCCGTCCGGATAATAACCTTTTCACCTTCTAATAAAATCGTTCCAGCTTTAGGAGCTTGATCGATAACCGTAGCACCTTTTCCAATCGTAACAACTTCGTATCCTGACTTTTGGAGATTTTCAACCGTAGACTTTACAGGTTGATCTGTATAATCACTTATTTTTTCTGAAGTTTGATTTGGAATATTTGCTGGTTCAATGTTTAAATATTGCAAGCTGCTTTTCATGACTGGATTAAAGATCTCCGATACTGGATCGGACCCAGCTTCCCCTACTTCTAATTTTGGTTTTTTTACCGCAACATAGACAACAAGTTCTGGGTCATCAAGTGGCGCCATTCCTAAAAAAGAAAAAATATAGTTTCCACCACCTCTTGATAAGCCATCACTTGTACTAAATTGAGCAGTCCCTGTTTTACCAGCTACTTCATAACCTTCAATTTGATATTTTTTCCCTGTCCCATGCTCTGCAGTAAGCACAGTTCCTAAATACTCACGGACCTTTTTGGCAGTTTCTGCTGATATCGGCTGCCCTGCCATAGTTGGATTAGTTTTTTGAATCGTTTCGCCCTTATTTGGATCAGTCACTTCTTTAATTACATAAGGTTTCATCATTTTTCCATTATTAGCTATTGCAGAAGCTGCTTGAATTTGTTGAATAGCAGTCATTGACGACGCTTGTCCTACAGAAGTCATTGCTTTATCACGTTTATATTTGTACTGAATTGTACCAGTTTTTTCGAAAGGTAAATCAATCCCTGTAATACGATCTAAACCAAATTTTGTAATATAATCACGGAGTTTTTCTTCTCCAAGACGGTCCATTGCAAACGTTACAACACCGACATTTGAAGATCGTTGAATTCCTTCTAAAAATGTCATATTTTCTCCGAACGGCATTCCACTATGATCATTTATAGGTTTTGTTCCTTTAATTTTGTAATTTCCTGAAACAAAGGTTTCATTCGGATTAAATACACCTTCTTCAACTGCTGCCGCTAATGTAAATATTTTCATCGTTGAACCAGGTTCATACGACTCCTCAATCGCTAAGTTTCTCCATGTATCTGTCAATCCTTTTTTCGTTTTTGGATGGAAAGTAGGCCTTTGCCCCATCGCTAATATTTCTCCGGTTTTCGGATTAGATACAATGGCAATGATTTGTTCTGGGTCATATTTTTCCTGAACTTTAGACATTGAATCTTCTAAAAAGGTCTGAATCTTTTTATCAATAGTCAAAGTAACATCTGCACCATCTTTTGGTGCCTTTACATTTTCTTTGCTATTAGGCAGTGAGAATCCCCATCTATCACCATCAAACGTCAGTTTTCCATCTGTTTCCTTTAATTCTTTGTTTAAAAACTTTTCAATCCCCATCTTACCAATCATTTCATTTGATTTTTCATCTTTTTCAATATAGCCAATTAAATGAGAGGCAAACACGCCATTTGGATAAAAGCGTTTATTTTCGCGAGTAAATCCTATGCCAGGAAGCTTCATTTTCTCAATCTTTGATTTAACATCGTATGAGATATCCTTGCCTGCATTTCCGAATTCCACTTGTTTCTTATCTTTTGTAAGAAGTGCATAAATATCCGATTCATCCATATCAATAGCTTTTGCTAATTCGTTGGCTGTTCGTTTCGGATCAACCACATAATTGGGTTTCATCTTTTCGTCCAATACCGCAAATAGCGTATAGGAGGCTGTATCTTCTGCTATTACTTCACCGTTCGTATCTAGAATGCTGCCTCTTTTAGCCTCAAGCACCCGTTGCTTTTCGTATTTTTTTTCAATTTTTGCTGCAAGTACTTCCCCGCCAGCCTGTCCGGTAACTTCAATGTAGAAAAAACGGGCAACTAACGCAAAAAAGAGCAGCCCGAATACTACGAATAAAAACGCTGCTCCAAGCTTCATATTTTTTTGCTTCGTTTGCATTATTCCTGCACAACCTTTACGTTATTTTCATTCAGTTTTAAACCAAGGTCGGCTGCTTTTTTCCAAATCCTTTCATACGTACTTAATTCACTAACTTGTTCTTTTAAGTCTACATTCACCCTAGTCTGTTCTTCTATAGAATGATTTGTCAATTGTATCTCTTTATTCGTTTTATAAATTGCTGCCTGATTAGAAATTACCTTGGTCCCTAGAAAAGCAATTCCAACAGCCAAAGCACAGATTAACATCATTTCACCAAAAGAAATTTTTGTTTTACGGACAATGACGGTTTGTACAGATTTTTGTTGTTCTTGAATCTGTTGTTCTTGAATTTTTTTCGCAACTGAGCTCATTTTAATTTCCTCCTTTATCTTTTTTCAGCAATCCTCAGCTTAGCTGAACGTGAACGATTGTTTTCTTCCAATTCTTCCTCCGATGGCAGTATCGGTTTTCTTGTAACTAATTTTAAAATTGGTTGAAACTCTTCCGGAATAACAGGGAGACCGTGTGGCATTTCTGGTAGATCACTGTATTGTTTAAATACTGATTTACAAATACGATCCTCCAATGAATGAAAAGTAATGACTGAAATTCTACCATTTGGCTTAAGTAATTTTATAGCTTGCTCCAGAGAGTCTTCAAAAACACCTAACTCATCATTCACAGCAATTCGTATCGCCTGGAAAATTCGTTTAGCAGGGTGACCACCTTTACGTCTCGCAGGAGCTGGTATACCTTCTTTAATTAATTCAACAAGTTCACCAGTTGTCTCAATCGGCTTAATTTCACGTGCCGCTTCGATTTTACGAGCAATCTGCTTTGAGAACTTCTCTTCTCCATATCGAAAGAAAATTTTCGTTAACTCCTGGAATGACCAATTATTTACCACATCATAAGCGGATAAACTTGCAGTTTGATCCATTCTCATATCTAGTTGTGCATCATGATGGTAGCTGAATCCTCGTTCTGGGGTATCAAGCTGGGGAGATGAAACACCTAAATCGTACAAAATTCCATCTACTTCATGTACACCTCTTAATAAAAGTTCTTCTGCAATATGTTTAAAATTGTTCTGAATTAATACCACTCTGTCGCCATATTCTTTTAATTTCTCATGGGCATTCTTAATGGCCGTTTCATCTTGGTCAAAAGCGTAGAGCTTACCTTTATCCGATAACTGAGATGCTAAATAAGCGCTATGTCCTGCTCCTCCAAGTGTACAATCAACATATATGCCGTCTGGCTTAATGTGTAATCCATCAACAGTTTCTTTGAGTAGTACGGTTGTGTGTTGAAACATGTAATACATCCTTCCAATCGATTAGTGATGCAGATTCTTCGTTTAAATATCAAAGCCAATCATATTCTCGGCTATTTCAGCGAATGAATCTTCTGATGTTGAAAAATAGTCTTCCCAAATGGCCTTACTCCAAATCTCAATTCGATTGGAAACTCCGAGAATGACGCATTCTTTTTCTAATTTTCCATATGAAGTTAGCGGTGTGGGGATATTGATCCTTCCTTGTTTATCCAGTTCACATTCAGTTGCACCGGAAAAGAAAAATCGGGTAAAAGCTCGGGCATCTTTCTTGGTTAATGGCAAGCCTTTCAGCTTATCCTCCAGTTGACGCCATTCATCCATCGGGTAGCCAAACAAGCATTGATCAAGACCACGAGTCAATACAAACGAATCGCCAAGATGTTCTCTGAACTTAGCCGGAACGATAATACGCCCTTTTGGATCAATGCTGTGATGATATTCCCCCATGAACATGCCTACTACCCCCACTTTCTTTTAACACTGTACCACATTCCCCCACTTTTCACCACTTATTATATAAATTCTGTACTTAGTAAGTTATTCCTCCTTAAATATCCAGTTTATTTAATAATGTGAATCATCTACGAGGTGAGTCCTTTTAATTATCTGACTAGCTTGATGCTAGCCCTAATAAAAGCAAAGGCTATGTTAAACCCAGATGTTGATTGTAGCGAAAGGCGTGAGACTCCTGCGGGAATAGCGAGTTAAAGGGAGACCCACGGGCGCGCAGTGGACCCGCCCGTGGACAGCGAACGCCTCTCTTTGCCTTCAATAGGCAAGTTTCAAAGTAAAAAAAAGAAGACAGACGCAAACCGCCTGTCTTCTTTACCTTATTTAATGATAAATTGCAAAGCATAGTGTATCCAAACTTAAAACGAAATCCATATAAGAATAGTGAATATTGGAATAAAAAACTCTTACAGATAAATAACTTTATGCTCGTTATTAAATGTGTACGGCTGCTGAACCAATTCATTTATAAAATCTGTACCATATTTATTAACATAATAGAATATATTCCACATTCTTTCCTGAGGAGCATCAAGCGGAAATAATGAATTTTGAATCCGCTCATACTTATTCAAGACTACTTCATGTTTTTTACGTGAACTATCAGTCACTTTCCCATAAATAAAATCAAGCTGTTGTTCAATAAATTGCCGATTTTTCTGTAACAATGGATCTAACCCTTTATCGAGTGTTAAGGCTCTCTCGGTAAACAAAGCGTGATTCTCATTTAGCTTCGCTTTCATTTCATGGAATAATCCCTCGATTGTATCATCCTTGACAGAATTAAGGAATTGACTCTGAGCTGGTTTCGTTCCTTTTGTTAACACAGTTTCCAATTTCATTCCTACCTCGTTCAGGTCTGTAGCTATTCCTCGCTCAAGTATCGTAATATTTAGCCTTGGTACAATTGGAGGCATCTTCATTGAAAACAGCTCAAAAGCTTGCTTTAGTTCTGCCCAATAGGCAATTTCACCAGGACCAGATATAAATGCAAGCACTGGAAATAGCATTTCTTGCATGATTGGCCGAGTCACTACATTATTACTTAATCGTTCAGGTGTAACTCTTGAACATTTATGCAACTCTTGCTGTGTAAAAGAAACATCCTTATTTTTCCCTGAAAAAATCCCATTTTCCACTTCAAGTAAAATTCGATCTTTTTTCTTCGGATCATAATAAAACAAATTTGCTGCTTTTTCTTGCATGTCTATCATCCGTTTATATCCTTTTTGCTGAATATGTGTCTGCTGAGATTGTACGGCCGCTGTAATCTCTTCTGCCTTATCAATGAACATCGCAAAAAACTCTGATTCAAGCTTTCTTAATTCAGGATCAGCCGCATCGATCAAAAGAAGGCCATAGTCATGGAACCAGGTATGAATTAAACAGGCAAAAAACTCAACAAATGTTGTAGATCGTTTAATGAATTCATTTGTATCAGCAAGTAATTTATTAGTAAATTCCGTCTCTCCATATGACTCGATAATTTCACGTACCCAAGATTGAGCGATTTCTGTATCAAGCTCAATGTCCGAAATCATTGATTTAAATGGATGATAAAATGGGTATGTGTTTTTCTCTGTAATTCCATTCTTTAACGTATAAACATGATTCACTTCAGCTAAATCATGATCCTCTCCAGCAATCCAAAAAACAGGAATAACCTTCTTACCTAACGCCTTTTCTTGTTCTTCAGCTAGTTTAATAATGGAGATCACTTTGTGAATCGTATAGAGTGGGCCCGTTAGTAGCCCTGCCTGCTGTCCTCCAATAACAACAACAGAATCTTCTTTTCGGAATGCCTCTATATTTTTTTTAATGGGAATCGACAAAGTATACTTTTCCATATAATTCTCTATGTAATCAGCCACTTCAGCACGAAAGAAATTTCGTGACATTAATTCCTGATATCGTTTATTATACTTTCCTTCATCAGTTAAGCTGTAATGGAAAAAATCATCTATGTCTAATTGATTAGTAAGATAATCTGAAGCAAATGCATTTAGTGATGGTAACGCGAGATCTTTCAACTCCATTTATGTACTCCCTTTCTCTGCTTCTACAATTCTAAATTGAGTATATCATCACATTTGCTGAATACAAAAAAACTTGCCCACGACTTCTGCTACTGTGTCTCTAATATCTTTATATTGGCAATTTAAAAGGTCAACAGAACCCTTGTGGTAATTCCATAAAGTAAAAGAACAAAATAAACACAAAAGAAAAAGGCAAAATTAAGCCGCCAAAAACCTCTTAATACTTTTTGAAAAATTATTTCTCCTTTGACCCGATAGTGAACAACAACTACAATGCATCCAATCGTAATCATTGCCAAAAGTAAAACCCAAATAATGTGGCGATCCCAGATAGCGATAATAAGATAATGTACAGAAAGAATAAATAAAAGAGTGCTAATATCCATCGCTACTTGTACAGAACGCCGATGATTTCCGGTTACTTGCTTCATAACAATGAAAAAAATGATATACGCAAGGATAGGCATTGTTATGAAAGTTGCAGCTACACTCGAGAACATTGATACCATGTTACACACTCACCTAACTTTCCATCCCTTTAACTAAGGAATATATAATTGCTGTCATTTCATACGGTTTTTTCCTTTCTATCGCAGACTCCATGATATAACCCGTAATCGCATCAATTTCAGTTTTCCTTCCTAATTCAATATCTTTTAACATAGATGAACGATTTTTCGAAGTTGCGAGACAAATTTGTTCAATATGATCTATAACCTGTTCTCTATTTTCAATTTCAAATATATTCGAAATTTCTTCAAAATACTTTTTAAATAATAAATAGAAATGAGGATTATTAATAAGTTCACCGTTTTCAACCTTTAATATTGCAGTTAAAGGATTAATCATTGCATTTACTAATAATTTATTTAGAAGCATCTCCTGAAAATCCTTCTCAGCTTTAAAGGGAAACATACTAATTTCTCTTTGAAATAACGGAAAATCTTTAAGTTTCCCCGAATAGGCTGCAATTCTGGTCACTCCTAAACCTGTATGTTCAACCGTTGTATTATCATGTTTTAATGCACCATGCTCGACTACCCCGATATAAATTTCTTGTAAAGCTGACTGTTTTATCATTTTAATATGTGAGTATCCATTTTGTAAAAACACAAGCGGAATTTCGGGATCTTGAATAAGAGGGATCACCTCATGAAGGTGATACTGTTTAACAGCTATAAACAATAAGTCATGTTTAGCAATCCCCTCAAAAATCGGAACCACTTTTACCCTTTTGATCTTAGATAGTCCATCTCTTTTTAGTGTTAACCCTAGCTGCATAAGTTCATCAGCCTGTTTTTTCGTTCTTGTATATAGTGTAATCTCATATACCCCTTGTAAATAAGCGGCAAAAAGTAGTCCTATCGATCCACCGCCGATTATTCCTATATCCATAGCTCCCTACCTTCCATTTTTATAGGAAAATGGGACGAAGCATGATTAATTTAATCTGCATTTCTGCTTAAACCGAAAGTTGGGGTTTTCTCGCCCGTTAATGCGGGATAAATTAGATTTTTTGCTATACTCCGCCTATTACTCCTTTTTAAAGTTGATTTCCTCATCGAGAGTGAGGTTATTTATTATTTATGTTACCAAACTTAATCACTACTTGGAATGAAATCCTTTTGATCTGAATATTATTTTCGATGATGTTGTATAAAAGATAAGGTTAGTCAACTTATTATCGCTTTATCCTTTTTAAAAGCAAAGGAAATTGGGCATTATTTTAATAATTTTTTATATTATGTTAATTAAGCATCTTTCTAGGGAATTGTTTCACTAAATATTATATAATACATGTAAAGCGGTTTCTTTTTCAGAATTCTTTTGATAGCCTAACTGATACCATGCTATTAATGGATTCCTAGATACTTATATAAACTGCGGTAAAAAGGGGGAGCTTTTTTTATGAACTATAAAGTGGAACGTTTATTAGTGAATTATAAAACACTGGAAGAATTCAAAAAATTTAAAGAGTACGGTATTCAAGAGCTATCAATGATAGATGATTTAGAAGCAAACATTATCGAAAACGATAGTATCTCGCCATTTTATGGGATTTACTTTGGCGACAAGCTTGTTGCAAGGATGAGCCTATACGAAAGAAAAGCAAAATTTGATCAATATTTTGAACCGAAACAAGATTTTTTAGAGTTATGGAAGCTTGAAGTTTTACCGGATTATAGACAAAAACATTACGGATCCACACTTGTTGACTTCGCGAAAAGCTTCAAAAAGCCAATCAAAACAAATCCAAGAGTGAAATCAGAAAAGTTTTGGGACAAAATGGGATTTCACTCAGTTTCATATGATATGGATCGAGATTTGGGGGAAAATCCAATATTATGGACACCTGAAACTACTAATAACCAATAAAGTAAATCTTCCGTCAGAAGGGTGTACCTCACACTCTTCTGATGGTTAAACCTGTTCTAGTATCGCTAATATCCCTACCTTACATAGATAAGTTTGCTCTATGAAATATTGTTCTACAATATACAAAGACGAAAGTACACTACGTACTTTCGTCTTTGTGACCTACAACTTGTTGGTGTAAACTTTACCGGTAAGTTTCACTGTATCTTACCAATCGGACCTATACAAGCAGTCGTTCCCCAAACCTTATGCTAAGAATCTTACCATGAGAGTCTTACTTAGCGTTTAGTGTAGGATAAAATATTTAATCACACAAGCAAATATTCAATACCAACTTGTGCGATTAATGATGTTTAGAAAGCCATTCTTTCCATCACATTTATTCATAGAGCCTATCGTTACAGCAAAGCACTCCTACAAGAGTTAACTAACCTTCTTTTGTTACTTTTCCACTCTTTCTAGATTCCCATTCTTATCCATTTGGAATTTCACCTTTTTTTCTTTTTTATCTTCTTCGAATACGATTAATTTTCTTGCTCGTTCCATAATTTGAAGCAACGCATTGTAGTCATCTTCAACTGACTTCAGTTTTTCAAACAGCTTTGTGTTATCATTTTTCAGATTTTCGTTCTCTATCAGAAGTTTATCGTACTCTTGTGTTATCAACTGTCTGTCACGGCTATCATTTAGCGTTTGTTCCTCCACTAGTGTAAGATACTGGACAACATCTTTCATAGTAAGCGTTGAGTTAGTTGGATGTAAATGCGGGATGTCAACAGAGGTTTCTGTCACAGTAGATACAACTTCTTCTTTTATTCTTAATGGAAGTTTCTTATTTTCTTTTCTTTGCATTTTTGCCAGTTCAATACCAGATTTATACTGTTTTCGTACATGTGAGTTCCAGCGAAAACCACAAGCAGCAGCAGTTCTTGATAAACTCTTGCCCACCTCTTCAAAGGAGTTGAGCTGGGTACTTCCTTCACGAATATGACGTAAAACCACCTCAGCTAGTAGAACATCTTCATCTTGAGTCCACGCATCCTGCCTTGCCATTGACATTGAAATCCCCCCAACTTATTTTTTATCCACTATGCACAACTGTATAACTCATACTTTATGAGAAAGAAGTCTGCTTTTTTATTGAAAAGTATGCACATGGCTTTTTTGTATGAAGGACATGGGGACGGAGCTTCGCGACTTACTCATATAACCTACTTAGCAGGCATACTTATATGATCGAGTAAACATCCGATAATTCGGCTCCGCACCGCCACCATTGTGACTAGGTGAGTGTAGCGTGCTACTTGATTGATCCTTCATAGTAACTGGTGGCGTTTTAACGCCATAAAGGTTTCCTGTACAAATTCATAGCTCAAAGATGATGGAGTGCAACTACAAAGGAGCGTTCCCTATTGGTCTAGAGTCAACCTCACTGTACTACAATCATATGCACTTGATAGAAAAGATAGAAGAAGGGAAAAGATAATATACCTGATTTTTTAGAATTTATTATAAATACACTTCTACTTTCAGATGGATAAAACATAGCTATTCCTGCTAATATCAATTTCTTTTATTCAATATGATAGTATTCTTGAATATAATCATCATTTCCTGCTTTTCATATGGTTCGTACCTTATACTTGTAATTAGCTAATCGACGTAAACTATTTTTCACAAATAAAAAAAGCACAAAGATTAATATAATCTTTGTGCTTTTTTATTTTAAGAAATTATTTGCTCACAACTTCTTTTCCGTTGTAAGTCCCACATTCTTTACAGATACGGTGTGAAAGTTTCATTTCACCGCAGCTTGGGCATTCTGTCATACCAGGTACTACTAATTTGAAGTGTGTACGACGTTTTCTTTTTACAGTTTTAGACGTTCTTCTAGCAGGTACAGCCATTATTCCCACCTCCTTATAAAAAGTCAAGAAGCAATCAAGAATGAATCTTTACATTCCTTCTGTTTCCCCATTACGATTCTTTATTGTTGTCAAAAAAGTTTGCAAGCTTTGCTAATCTAGGGTCTACTTTCTGCTTCTGTTCTTCCTCAGTCAAAACAGACCAATGTTCCCCAGATTGAGGAGCAGCGCCTTCAACATTAACATCCTCACAAAAAACCTGCATTGGAATTTCAAGCAATAAATTTTCTTTAATTACTGGTATAAGATCCACAACATCGCCAATAACAGCAGTTGCTTCATCTATTGCATATTCAGCAAGTTCCGCTTTAAGTATAAAGGTTTCAGTTGTTTCAATATCAATCGGATATTTTACATCTACCAGTGTTCGAGAACAAGGAAGAATTATTGTTCCAGATAAGTGCAGATGGAAGGTAATATCTGAAGAGTGAATATCAGCTCTGCCAGTTACCTTTATTGGCGATACACCACGAATTTGTGAATCTCTTTCCTTAAGATCAGAAACATCCACAAATTCATCGATCTGTAATTCTTTATCTCGAAATTTTTGAAGTTGGCCAATCGTCCATTTCAAATCAATCACCTCTAAGGCAACAAAGGTAATTATAGCTGTCTATCTACCGTTTGTCAATATTTTTTCTTTACACCCATAAACCGAAAAGTGCCCGTTTATCAGCGCCAAACATAAGACGAGCAAGCTAAGGGGCGGTTCTCCCCATAAGATTAATAAGCAGACGACTTAGTTGATGGCTACTACAGCATGTAACTACTCTTTAGCTCACCATTCTAGTATTCACATCTTTCACAAATCCCACTCCTACTATAATATCCAATTTTCACAGCAATGCAAACATTACTTTGCTAAACTGTTAATTTTCGTGATTTGGAGCCGTTACATTTTCATGTTAAAGTATGAACAGAACTAAACACATTATCTTAGAGGAGGGAGTTTTATGAAAGCAGTTGGACTAGTAGTTGAATATAATCCATTTCATAATGGACATGTATATCATGCAATTGAGAGCAAGAAAGCAGCAAAAGCCGATGTAGTCATCGCTGTCATGAGCGGTTCATTTCTTCAACGCGGTGAACCTGCCTTAGTAAATAAATGGGCACGGGCAAAAATGGCTCTTAAAGGCGGTATAGATCTTGTTTTTGAATTACCCTATCCATTTGCAACACAGCAAGCAGGAATTTTCGCTCAAGGAGCTATCAGTATTCTTGAAACACTTGCTTGTGATACATTTTGCTTCGGGAGCGAAAATGGTCGACTTGAACCTTTTATGTCTACCTACCAATTTTTATTAAAGAACAAAGATGAATTTGATGAAAAAGTCCGCTACCATCTAAAGGCAGGATACAGTTATCCTAAAGCCACATCGCTAGCGTTTAATGAAATACAAGGTCATGAAAATGTACTCGATTTAACTCAGCCAAATAATATTCTCGGTCTAGAATACGTAAAAACAGCGTTATCGAAACAATTTAAAATTAAACCTATGACCATTCATCGTATTGCAGCGGGCTATCATGATACTGAACTTTCTACCGGCTCAATAGCCAGTGCAACAGGTATTCGTAAGGCGATAGCGGATAAAAAAAATTTGAAAGACATCTTTACATACATACCTGAATCGACAAAGGATGTACTAGAGCAATATTTAGCAGTTTATCATTCTTTTCACGATTGGGAAAAATACTGGCCTCTGTTAAAATATCAAATCCTTTCAGCTACAGTGGAAGAACTTGCCAGTATTTATGAGATTGAAGAAGGGATCGAGTTTAGAATGAAGGAAATGGCAGCGATCGCTTCATCCTTCCACGAATTTATTACATTATTAAAAACAAAACGCTATACATGGACAAGGATCCAAAGGATGTGTGTTCACTTATTAACTAGAATGAAGAAAGAAGATATGCATGCGTTCATAGAAGCACCAGCCTTTTTAAGGCTACTCGGGATGAATTCAAACGGACGGGAATATTTAAACAAAATCAAAAAAGATCTCCCCATACCGCTCATATCCAGGCTGTCTGCATTTAACGACCCATCCATCCAACCAGATTTAAGAGCCTCACAAGTTTACGCTCTCGGTCTAAGTCAACCTTATCAAAAATTATTAATGCAACGTGAATATAAATCACCTGTTATTGTCAATGAGTAGACATATTTATAAAGTGACACTTCAATCAGCGGGGATTTTCTTCATTCCCCACTGATTGTTAGCTGAACTAATTAGACTCCTCATAATTTTAATGTAGTGTCTTACATCAGTATGCATGGGATCCATCATGTGAAATGCTGGTTTCACACTCTTTCTTAGTTATAACTAAAAAAGATGACTCCGTTCAACTTCCAAAAAAATCATTTCTAAAAAAGAGTCAGACCAATTAAATGAGGCATCATTAGTTTTTAAAAGGAAGCTTTTCTAAATAAGTTCGCGCATCATCAAATGTATCTACAGGTACAATCTTCATTTTTGTTTTAATATCCTTTGCAGCAATTAAGGCTTCACGGTAATTTGAATCTTTTTTGCCTCCTTCATTTGGTGCAAAGAAAATCTCCGCCCCACTTTTATGTGCTGCCACAATCTTTTGTTGAATCCCACCTATCGGGCCTACTATTCCATCTTCAGACATAGTACCAGTTCCTGCAATTCGATACCCTTTCGTAAGGTCACCTTTTGTTAACTGATTATAAATTTCAAGTGTAAACATCAATCCTGCAGAAGGTCCACCTATTTCCTCACTATCAATTTTAATAGGAGGATTTGTTACCGGACTTTTATCATCTTCAAGTGATATCCCGATTCCTACCTTCTCCGAATGTTCATCAAATGCTTTTAATTTCATCTTAGCAGTATATTCTTTTTTATTGCGAATATAAACGATGTTAATTTCGTCGTCTACTTTTTTTTCAGCAACATAATCAATGAATTCTTGAGAAGATTGAAATTTCAGATGATCTACTTTAATAATCTGATCACCAGTTTTTAATGTTTTTTCTGCAGGCATTCCTTCAATCACACCAAGCACGTAAACTCCATGATAATCAAAAGTTATCGATTTTCCTGCTTTTTCGAATGCAACTTGAATTGCATGATTCTTTGATCCATCCATCATATGTAGTTGTCTAAGGTTATACTCTTCATCACTTTCATTTTCCCTACGAATGTCCTTTTCAGCAAATAACTCCTGATAATCACTGAACTTTGCGATTGCATATGAATATATATTTGCTTTCCCCATTCTTATTGTCGTTAGCATAAAACTTCCTTCAGCCTTGTCTCCACCCTCTACAGAAACAATTGGTTCAAGTTCTTTTGCCATTCCCGGTTTTGTTACATAGTAAGGTAAATAATAAAAAGTTGAACCAACAATCAGAACGAACACTATAAGTAAAGAGCGAATATAAATTTTACGTCTCATTGGTGTAAGATTCCCTCCAAGTATCTATGCATTGTTTAATTTTTTCGAGATTTAATCGTGCTTCTTCTTCACCAATAGTAATTATTTCATGAATATTTGTAAATGATTTTGAATTATAATTTTCCACATGTGGACGGATCATCACATCTGAAGATAGTTTTCTGCTTTCGGTTAGCTCCATTTGTAAAATATCGAGACTTTGCATAATCACATCATAAATGGATGTAATCTCTATTTCCTTTTTCACATTCGAAACATCAACAGCAATCACAAGATCAGCCCCCATACTTCTAACGACCGATACTGGCACTCGATCAATGACACCGCCATCCACTAATAACCGATCGCCAATTTTTTCTGGGACAAAAATACCTGGAATAGAAATACTCGCTCTAACTGCATCTGCAATTGAACCACTTTGGAAAACAACTTTTTCTCCCTTTTTGATATCTGTTGCTACAATAGCGAGTGGAATATCTAACTCCTCAATCCTTTTGTTATAGGTAAATACTCGGATAAGTTCTTTCACTTTTTTCCCTGCGACAAACCCCATCTTTGGAACGGTAAAGTCTAAATAATATTTTCTTTTAAATACCTTAGATAATCGATATAGACGTTCTACATCTGAACCTGCTGCATAAAAAGAACCGACTAGTGCCCCCATACTGCTACCAGCAATCATATCAATTGATATGCCAGCCTCCTTTAAAACCTTAATAACTCCTAAATGAGCAAATCCTCGGGCTCCACCTGAACCAAGGGCCAACCCGATTTTCGGTTCTCTCAAAGCTGACTTCCCCCCTTCTTTGCACTCAATAGTTATTTCAAACTTCTTATCAAAGTTATGGTGTTAATTGCTGGCTTATGTGCATATTGTGTATTTAGGTGGACAAGATTACTAGCTTAAAATGCATTTTTACATATTATACCTATTTTATCATTTCTCTAAATGAGTGCATAGCATATTCGCTTTTTAAGGAGGCTCGTATTTTGTTTAAAACAAAAATCAAAACAATCGTATTAGCTGCCTCAGCAATCATTATGGCAATAGGTTTAATTACCTTTCCCGAAGAGTCTTTTGAAGCATCAATTAGAGGATTGAATATGTGGTGGGAAATTGTTTTTCCATCATTGCTGCCATTTTTCATCATCTCAGAATTACTTATTGGTTTTGGCGTTGTTAAGTTTATTGGTGTCATTCTTGAACCAATAATGAGGCCACTATTTAAGGTTCCGGGGGTTGGCGGATTTGTTTGGGCAATGGGTATGGCATCTGGATTTCCGTCTGGCGCAAAGTATACAGCAAGAATGCGTCAAGAAAAGCTGTTAACGAAGATTGAAGCTGAGCGGCTTGTGTCTTTTACTAATTACTCAAGTCCGTTATTTATGTTTGGGGCGGTATCCGTTGGGTTTTTTCATAATTCTAGTTTGGGCATCATGCTTGCTAGTTCACATTATTTAGGTAATATTTGTGTTGGCCTATTGATGAGATTTCACGGAAAAGATGATGATAAGACGAGCTCCTATTATAAAAAGGCACCTTCCATTAAGACCGCTCTCCAGCAAATGCATCGGACTCGGCTGAACGAAAAACGACCACTTGGTAAATTACTCGGCGACGCTGTACTCTCCTCCATTCATACTTTATTAATGATTGGTGGATTTATTATCTTATTCTCTGTAATAAATAAATTGCTTTTTCACATGAATGTCACTTCAATTCTTGCACAAGGAGTTATCGCCGGACTACATATGATTCATTTCCCAGAAGAATTGAGTATGGCCTTCATTTCAGGTCTATCCGAGATCACGATCGGTTCTCAAATGACAAGTGGTGTTGAACAGGCAACCCTCATGCAGAAAGCAATTATTACAAGTTTCATTCTTGGATTTAGCGGGTTTAGCATCCAAGCTCAAGTAGCGAGTATTCTAGCTGAAACTGATATTCGCTTTTCACCCTTTTTCTTCGCACGAATTGTTCATGGTATATTGGCTGCTACTTTTACCTTTATACTTTGGAAACCTATCTACGAAAAAATGGGCTTAAATGGTCAACCATCGAACTCTAATCCCGTTTTTATGATGAATGACAATGGGATTGGTTTTCACTTTTACGAAAAAATAATGGATTATGGTCCCTTAATTACAATTGCATTTTTAACACTCTATTTCATTATCGGAATTAAGAGAAACTTTATACACCATTAAGTGATCAACTTTTTCACCATTATAAAACTAACTTTGTTTCGTAATTTTTCTGAATAAAAAAAAGGATGTACCAGAGCAGTCTAACTCATCCTCATGTAATAGAGATATAAAAAAACTATTACATGAAGAATGTATGACGCTTTTTGGTCATCCAACTTTTTATTTCTGAGCAAATTTTTCCTGAAGTGACTCTGCAACTACGGCTGGGACTAATTCTGAAATATTTCCACCGTATTTGGCTACCTCTTTCACAATACTAGAACTTAAAAAAGAATATTTATTCTTCGTCATAATAAAGAAAGTTTCAATTGACTCATCTAAAACACGGTTCATGGAAGTAATTTGCATTTCATACTCAAAATCAGATACTGCCCTTAACCCTCTAATGATTGCACTTGCGTTAACACTTTTGGCATAATCTACAGTTAAACCTTGGAAATAATCAACTTTAACATTCGGGATATGCTTCGTAACTTCACGAATTAACGCGATACGTTCATCGACAGTAAACAGCGATTTTTTTGAACTATTATTTAAAATCACCACATGTACCTCATCAAATACTCTTGCAGCTCTTTGTATTATATCAAGATGTCCGAGTGTAATTGGATCGAAGCTACCTGGACAAATGGAAATTTTCCCCAACTATAACTCCTCCTTTTCACCTCGTTCATTTCTCCATCGATAGATTGAAACAGTGATGATACCATAGTTTTCATGTTTCCATTTAACTAAATCATTCACGTTTTCAGGTAACACAACATCATTGCCATGCTCGCAAACAATAATTCCCGATTCTTCAAGAATCTTTGCATCATGTATCATTTCAAGCAATTTCACTAATTTTTGCTGCTTATAAGGAGGATCAAGCAATATTAGCGAAAAGGATAAGCTTCGTTTCATAATAGCCTTTAAGGCACGTTCAGCATCATTTTTATAGACCTCTGAACAATCAGTAAATCCACATATTTCAAGATTTGTTTTTACTGTTTGAAACGCTTGGTAATCACGATCGACCAATACAGCTTTATCCATGCCCCTGCTCAATGCTTCAATCGCAAGTCCACCGCTTCCCGCGAACAAATCAAGTACTTGACCGCCATCAAAATAGGGGCCAATCATATTAAAAATAGATTCCTTTACTTTATCTGTTGTAGGACGTGTCCCTGTCCCTGATACAGCTTTTAACGGTCTTCCCTTACATATTCCAGAAACAACCCTCATAATATTCCACCACAATTTCAACTAAATTCATTTCTCATTTATCCTATCATATTCAAAAATGTAAGCCAATACTTTACATGATCAGCTCCATGTCTATTTCATCATCCCCCAAATAGTAATAATAATTAACAGGGATTATTAACGATTTGAACGATGAAACAAGTCAGTTGAAAAAAATACTATTAGTTTGAATAAGAAGAAGATATTTGGTGATAATAAGAATAACAACATCATTTTCGAAGGTGTTGTTGCCAACCGCGGAGAAGTCTTACATTTCCCCAT
The DNA here is from genome assembly GCF_000504145.1 of Bacillus cihuensis. Classification (NCBI taxonomy): domain Bacteria; kingdom Bacillati; phylum Bacillota; class Bacilli; order Caryophanales; family Bacillaceae; genus Bacillus; species Bacillus cihuensis. Next base: position 278,333 of record NZ_KI632497.1, read on the forward strand.
AAGACCTTCCTCCGGTTTCTCCTCTCCCTTTACCTTCTTCCTTATGTGAAGGAAATAGAAGGACCCTGCAGAGCATTCTGCAGGTTTTTTTATTTTGAACATTCACCCAAAAATTATCATTTGCTATAATCGACTGAAAAAACATCCTATTTCGTACTCAATCTTCCGTTCACGATTGATTTAGTTACTTTTACATACGCTTTTAACATGATAAAGTAAAGATGATGAAAAAAAAGGAGCGATTGAATTGATACAACGATTTATTGAACTTGGAAGTGGTTATTCAGATCTATATGAATTACTAGAAATCGGAAAATCAAACAAACATAGAATTGTCCATCTGCTTGCTCTACATACCCAAATAGACGATACGCACATTACCTCTCTAGTAATCGTATTAAAACCGACACAACCAGGTGATTTCCAACCCCTATATGTCTGCAGGGAAGGTATCCCTAATCCAAATTATAAAAAAAATAAACGGTACGAGCTTTTTGAAAATCTTGCTACTGAATTAAATAAAACTATCATCGAATTACAAGTAAAGAACTCCAATCAATTCGCCGAAAGCGGACTATACTATCAGCATCTTATTGGGATTCTTCGAATGAACAGATACTTACCAGCATTACAATAATCAATAATGAAAAGTAATGCACAAAACTCAAAGGAAAACGAATCCTTAATTCAATAAAAAAGAGCTGCTCAAAATTTTATGAGCTAGCTCTTTTTTAAATTCCCATTTTATAATCGTATTCTTTCGCTTTATCAGGCTTAGAGTTCTCAAATTCCATTTTCAAAAATGGTTTATAAGACACTTCAACTTTTTTTACAAACGAATAGCTATTCAATTTTTGAGACAGTGTCTCAATTTCCTCCATATTAGTATATATGACCACGTATTTCATTTTTTTAGAGACAAAATGAATATTGCCAAACTTCCGAAGCATTTTAGCTTGTTTTAATGTATGTAAATATACAATAAGAGCTTGTCTTGTTCCAAACATATTTATATCGCTCCTTTTTATTGACAAAATTCATCAATAATAGTTTTTCTAAAATTAAACCCGTATTAACGGGCAGCCAAACATAAAGCAAGCGTCACCAAATATGATGAAAATGGCTATTTTCACGGGAGTAAGATTCTCACCTCAAAACTTAGAGGAATCGAAGAATCGTAAGTGCACTGATTGAAATTCTGCCTTTATCGATTAGTAAGTTTGGAATAAATCATCCAATTAGCCTCGAAATGTTTCTCTCAAATACGAAACATTCAAACAAGGTTTAGTTAAGTGTAGCATAGCGGTTACTTTTATTTCAACCATCTTTATACAGAGCCTTAGAACTTAATACGAGATGATTTGAAAAGACAAACGCAACGTATTCCGTAGTTTTCTTTTCACTAAAAAAAGGTCTGACATTCAGACCTTTTCTTTACCCCGTATTAACGAGCAGTAAGACCCCACTGATTGAAGTTTTACTTTATGCCGAGCACCCACAGCCGCCACCTGTACCACAGCTACCACCACAGCTTGACCCTGATTCGAAAAACGGGCTTCCTGCAGGTACTTTAATAAAAGGAGAAACAGCATGTCCTATTCTATGACTAATTTCATCTAATACAGCCTGTAAATCTGTTTCTGCTCTTTTGAACGCAGCGATAGAAGGATGCATATCCATCTCTCGCTTGACATGGCGAATCTCTAAATTCACCCGTTTATAGTCGGGATGATATTTACCAAAGCGTTGCACTTCTTCAAACAGGTCCTTTAAAGATGTAAACTTTCTTATCTTATCCTGGGCCTCTTGATCGTGACGCAAATTATATAAAAGCTCAAAATATTCTTGACCAACTTCCGAATCAAGAACCATTTTAGCCAAGGCATCTGCTTTTTGTAAAATAGTGACTCTTTCCATAGTAGCAAGCATTAGATTCGCTCACCTCCACAACCATTTTATCATGTATACGATTTAGAAGCGACTATCTTTTCTTATTATTTTCAATATAATTCCATCGTTCAATTTTATTTCCCTCAAATTGTTGAACTTATATGTACCTTAAATTGTTTAATAAGATCAACTTTTTTTTCTTTATTATGGATAACAAGCCTCATTTTATGAGGACCAACTGGTACATCTTTTATAATAAAGGCAGCTGTATTTACTGATTTTACTTTCTTGTCGTCCATATATACATAAACAGTCGTCTGTTGCTTTTGATTATGATTAGCAAATGAATAATCCTTTACATAGCATTCCACAAATATCGAATTTCCCTTAACGAAATAATGTACACTGAAAGGATCGCTGATTTCGTTATCGGTCGAAGCCATTGCTACATTTTCCGGCTCCGGAATTTTATTACCACAACCAGTCAACAAACTTCCAATGAGAAAAACAACTATAAAATAGCGCATGAAATAGCCCTCCCTTTGTTTTTTTAGTTTCTGCAAGAGAGAGAGAATTATCCGCTTTTATATACTTAAGTTAAGATGAAGGTGTTTTCATTGCTTGAAACATATTCATCATCATCGAAGCAAATTGAACCCCATCAGAAAATTTAGATACTCGGTCTGGAATTGATTTCTTAAAGAAAAACGCTGCATCTGTATCTAATTTCTCAAGCAATTGGGGATTTCTCATTAATTTACGATACCAATACGGCTGCATCCTTACTAATTTCAGCAAATCCTCATTTTCTTTAATCACCTCATAAATATCTTGTCGCATTAGAATTCCCCCTTAATTGTCAATCTTTTTTAAACACAAATGGATTATTACGAGTTTCTATTTTTTTTGGTTCTTCTTTTACAGAATTATCACCTTGAAAGGAAGTGAGAATGCCTTGGATAGCCCCCAATGCTTGATTGGCATTTGAAATATATTGTTGAATTTGCGTAATATCCATGTTTTTAAAGGTATTTACAAGTGTACTAACCATATCTCCAGTATCTGTCGATTTTTTTTCTTCTACTTTTTGTTCTTTTTTCTCTTCTGTATATATATTCCATTTATCGTGATCACCACCCAATAAATACCATTCTTCAAACAACTGCTGCCAAGAATATTTTCCTGCTTTTACTTGATCAGTTAACCCTGGATGAGTTCGTACGAATTCCTTAAATTTATCAACTGATGGGCGTTTTCTCTTAACCATTCTTCCTCACCTCCAAATAAAGTGAAACTTCAATCAGTGGGGGTTTTCTTCATCCCCACTGATTGTCAATTGAACCAATTGGTCATTTACGAGCAGTTATCCCCCGCCTATTCTACTTCGATTCCTCTAAGCTTTGAGGTGGTTTTACTGCCCGTTAATGCGGGATAAAGTATTAGCCTATTTTCAGAATATGCTGTACGAAATTATATGTGCCTAATAACCTAAAGAACTTTTACAATTCAATCAGTAAACAACAAAAAAGCAGATGCTTCATCAGAAAGGCAAACTTCACATTTACTACTTACAGTGTAATTAACGTGTAATCACAAAAATCCTGTATAGTAAATGCTTGGTTATGACCTTTTAAGAACATCTGCAATAACATTATTTGCCGATAAAATTTTGAGTGTAATACTTTTGATAAACTCCAACACCTAAATGTGTAAATTCTTTATTTAACATTGTATCTCGGTGCCCTTTACTATTCAACCAGCCTTCCATTGCTTCAATAGCATCTACGTATTTTGCTGCTATATTTTCTCCTGCGATTGTATACTTGACCTCACCTGTCTTCAATCTCTCTGCAAGCTCCCCGGCTGTAGGTGACGTATGCGAAAAATAATCAGCATTATACATATCAGAACTATGTAGAAAAGCTACCTCTGAAGTGGGTTCATCCCAGCTTAACTGATTCAAACTAAACCGACTTCGGATAATATTAGTGAAATCAAATATTTGTTGCTTACTTCCATCCTCAACCTGTAACCATTCTTCCTCGGAAAATTCAGGTTCTCCCATTAATTCACCTCTGTATGTTACTTCATATGGCCTTTGCTTGATCAATGTTTCAGCATTTAAAAATCGAACACTAGACACGGTCCCTGTAAATTTATCTAAATAAAGCTGTATATAAATATCACCTATCTTAATTAATGGTCTTATATTCATATCTTCTTCTGATAATTCAAAACGATAGGAGCCAGTATCTGTATCTATATCAAGTGAAGTTTCAAAAAACAAACTTGAATATATTTCGTCTATTGGTTGTCCAATATAAAAAGGTGAAACATCGGTTAAATCACCTATTCCATATGCTGATACTACTTTTCCTTTTTCCATTGCCAGCTGTAAATACGTATCTGGATTTTTATTATAGATCCACCAATCATACCCATAAGCTGATAAATCAATTCTATCTGGTTCACCAAAAGATTTTAATACTTCTTCTTGATTCTTCCCTATAGTCAGCGCCAATCCACTCTTAGGTGTGATTAATCCATTTTCAAGTGAAGGCGCTTTACTCTTAAGATTCTCCTGCCCACCCGGATTAGCTTCCTTTGATCCATCAAGAACAGCATCTCTGCCATCATTCTGATCAATATTAAAATAAATTCCTAAAATGAAAAATACAATTACAAAAAAAATAATTCTAGCGAACGTCTTCAGAAGACACTCCCCTCTCTGACTCTTATTAAGATAAGCAAAGATGTTAAGAACTTTAAATTTTAAAACAATTCATTTAGAACGCTATAAAAAAAGGGTACCCGTTTAAAACTTGCAAAAATCCGAGTAGAGATAATAGGATACTAATTTACTTTTTAATATCTTAATCTAATTATATCATGATTATTACACTTATTATAGAATTTGGATTGGCTATATCATTAGAACAAATGTAAAAAAACTGTTAACTTTTATGGTATTTCTGTGAACGGTACCAATATACGGAAAGATAGCGATTGCAACTTGTATTAATTCATACTATTATTAAACTTGAGAGAATTTGGTCTATACAAACCTTAGGGAGTAAAACATGTACTTTTATCAAATTTCTCCTGATTTTTTTACTACATATTTAATTGTATGAATAGGAGGTTTTTTTGTGAGATTCGAACAATTTGGATTAGAAAACATGACTGGAGATTTGAACCGCCTTGATAGTCTAATGGCTGACTATGGCTTAATTAGAGCTGAGCAATGGGATTATGAACGTGTCAGTTACGATCGTAAATTCGAATTGAAAGATGGTGTTTTTTATCTTCGTGTACAAGGGTATGCGGTTGAAGGTGATGTAGGCGCTCATAAAGCAGTTATAAAATTACTAGTTCCACTTTTGGGCAAGCATTACTATCCTCACGGTTTAGAATACGGTGAAGATGAACTATTCCCATCCACCCTAGTCAAACAATGTGAAAGCATATTAGCAGATATAAAAAAAGAACTGGATGAATTCAACGGATTGTAAGATATAACAAAAAAGAGGAAGTCCCAAGGTCTAATCTCTCATTATACACACAGAATATCGGTTTCAAACTGTGTATAGTCTAAGTCGAGTCTAAACCTTACCTTTGGGACATCCTCTTTTCTATATTTTATTAAATTTTTCAGATTACGTGCCAAGTATGGCTTTTATCAGCGATGTTGTGTCTCCACCAGGGTAAAGAACATATAACAGTAGATACACTGCAAGACCCGTTATGCCAGTAAAGAACCAAACAATACTTGTAAATGGCCCAATCTTACGGTGAGTGGCGAATTTCTTTTTAAATGCCAGAGTAAACATCGTTATACCGAGTATTGCTCCTAATGTAGCAAGGGTAATATGAATGATCAGAAAAACAGTATAATAGATTTTAATACTATCAGGTCCACCAAAGGATGTATTCCCGAGAAAAACAGTTCTTGATGCGTAAATGGTAAAGAAAATGATAGCAAATACTCCTGCAGCTAACATTGTATACTCATGAGCTTTAAAATTACGTTTCTTAATTAAATACCAGCCAATTGCCACTGTAATTGAACTCAAAACAATAAAAAACGTACTAATCGTTGGAAGAATTGGTAAAGACATAATCTGCTTTAACGCCCTCTCTATTTATATTCATCGTATTCATTTTATAAAACATCATTCTAAAATTCAACAAGTTCGTATATTCTTAACAGAATGCTCACTTTTAAAGATTAAATAAATGCAAGTTTCTTTATTTTTTCCTTAAAGTATGATTTCTAACGTAGGGGCCAAAAAGGATTAGACCTCACACTATATAGTTCGTTTAGTGTGAGGTCTTGACCCACCCGGTAAGAAGTAACAGCCTTTTTAAGTAAGACCTTCATTCTTGTTGGGTTTGATTTTCTGTTAATGCCGGATAAATAGTTTTCTAATATATACTTTTTCAAATTTCTATTTAATTGGTTGTAAATGAGATGGAACGGGATCAATTCCCTCGTTTGAACTGTTTTCTTTGCGATACCACGCGAAAAAAGTATAACCAAGCGCTACACCAAGCACAATTTCTTGAATGATCTTCATTAGAATGCCACCGAGCTGTTGATCTTCTACGATTGGAAGTCCGTTAAACATTTCAGGTCCACTTAATGTTAAGCCGGACAGTGCAGAAGCGGGAACACATAATTCCATCGCTACTAACCAGGCAGATGCGTCTGAATAAGTTGCAAATAATGGAGCGTCTGCGAAAATAATCAATGCACAAGCAGGAGTCATTAATATGCCACTTCCAAATATATATGCAACTTTCTTAACACCAGATAGACTGGTTCTTTCAGGTAATTGATTGACTAGGGGAAACCACATAAATATTGCTAACATAAACAGTAGAATTGTATATCCAGCATGTAACAACATATTGGTTTTTACAAAATCGAATACTAAAGGTATGTGATAAAACGAAAAGAATGCATTAAAAGAAATTAATGCAAATAGTGGTTTCGTAAAGAAATTAAACAACCGTTTAATAATTGGTAAGCGAAGGAAAGAACGCCACAGCCAATCAGGGATTCCAAGTATTAATAAGGGTGGGACAACTAAATACAAAAAAGCCATTTGAGTCATATGTGCACTGAACATAATATGTCCCAATAAATCCAAAGGTGATCCTTTGATAATGTACAAAAGCACAATTGCCGTAACAAAAAGTATCTGTTGCTTTATTCCTACAGGTTCATTTCTAATAAACTTATGGCGAAATTTTGAAACGAGTAACATATAACCTACAATGACCAGAACCATAAAAACTAAGAAGTATGGACTCCATAAAGCACGAAAACCAAAAATATCGATAGACATATTAACACCTCTATTTGCACTTATTATCCCTATTATACCTCTATTTCAATAACAGTAGACTAGTATTTCATTTAAAGTGAAGCTTCCATCAGTGTTTTTCTTCATCCCCCACCTATTTATTACTTGATTCTCTCACAAAAATTGAGGTGGGGGTATCACAGCCTGTTATACCAGGGATAAATTTGATTCTTAGATCGATTCATTCAGTTAAATACCACCAGCTTAACTTATTAACCACCGCATCGTGGTCATGATAGGAAAAGAAAGAGCCGGCTCTTAAGCACCGACTCAACTTCAACACTATAAGCTAGATCGAAACAAGTTGTCTAAAATGCCAACTCTTTCTTCAAATTTAAAGCCAAACAATCGTTAGAAATACAAGAATCGTAATCAACCCTACTGTCAAACCAGTATAAATAAATAAAGCAATCGTCTCATGTCCTTTATGCTTCATATGCATAAAATAATAAAGCTGGAATATTACCTGAATTGCAGCAAGTAGAAGGATAACTGGAATTGTAAACCAACTTGAAATTGAATCCATTGCTACCATTACAAAGGCAATTACCGTAAAGAAAATCATCATTGCAAAAGTAATGACTTGATGCTTCATTTCTTCTGCGTTTTGTTTCCGTCGAAACGCTAAATTTAAATTCGGGTTCGCTGAATTAGATTGTTGATTTGTCATCAGTTATCCCACCATTCCCATTAAATAAACGACAGTAAAGATAAATACCCAAACAACGTCAATAAAGTGCCAATATAAACTTGCAACAAAGAATTTAGGCGCATTATACAAACTTAAACCACGTTTGGCATTTCGTATCATTAGAGCTAAAAACCACATAAGACCAAACGTAACGTGCGCCCCATGAAATCCAACTAGTGAATAAAAAGCAGAACCAAATGCGCTACTTGTAAATGAATGCCCTAAATGAACATAATGATTAAACTCGTAAATTTCTAATGCTAAGAAACTGAAGCCGAGCAATACAGTAATAACAAGCCAAGTCTGCATTTTCTGAAAACTGTTATTTTTCATGTGATACATTGCGTAAACACTCGTTAATGAACTTGTTAATAGTATCATTGTCATCGCAAATGTAAGTGGAATTTCAAATAAGTCCTTAGCTAGAGGCATGCTTGAATCAGGTACCTTATCTTTTAAAGCAAGATAGGTTGCAAACAGTGACGCGAAAAGTACAGTCTCTCCACCAAGGAATAACCAAAATCCTAAATACTTATTTTTCGCTTCTAATGTTGCAGTTTCAGGAGACGCCGGCCATGTAGCATCTGTAAATTTTTCTTCTACGTGCATTATGCCTTTACCTCCTTATCTTTATCATCCATCAATTCTTCTTTATGAATATGGAAGCCATGATCATCTTTTAGTGAACGAACAAGCATGGAACCAAATGTAATTAATAAACCAATTATTATGACCGGAACTGACCATGTCTTATTGTCCATATTGTACAATGCGCCAAATGCAGCAATGAACAAACCGATTGTAATACAAATAGGTATGATAGATCCGTTTGGCATATGAATGTCATCTAATGGTTCAGCAGGCGTCATTTCCTTTTTCCCTTCCATTTTTTCAATCCAATAAGCATCTAAACCACGCACTAGTGGTAATTGCTTAAAATTGTAGAATGGTGGTGGCGAAGGAATAGCCCACTCCAATGTACGACCATCTCCCCATGGATCATTACCCACTCTTACGTTCTTCACAGAAGTAATAACTATATTAATTAACAAAATTATTACGCCCACCGACATAAATATAGCCCCAATTGAACTAATCAAGTTGGATGTTTCCCAACCTTGCCCTGGTAAATACGTAAATACACGTCGCGGCATCCCCATCAAACCAAGGAAATGTTGAACGAAGAACGTTAAATGGAAGCCAATTAAGAATAGCCAGAAAGTAAACTTCCCTAATGTTTCATTTAACATCGTTCCAAACATTTTTGGCCAATAATACGTAACACCAGCAAGTATACCAAGTACGACTCCACCTACGATTACATAGTGGAAGTGAGCTACAACAAAGTAACTGTCATGATATTGATAATCTGCAGGTGCAGCACCAAGCATTATCCCAGTTACTCCTCCCATCGTAAATGACGGAATAAACGAAACAGCATACAACATCGGAACAGTAAAAGTAACACTACCGCCCCACATCGTAAAGATCCAGTTAAAAATTTTAATACCTGTTGGTACAGCTATTGCCATTGTAGCAATTGCAAATATCGCATTTGCTATCGGACCTAAACCAACTGTAAACATGTGGTGAGCCCAAACCATGAATCCTAAAAACCCAATTAATACGGTTGCGAATACCATCGAAGAGTATCCAAATAGCCTTTTCCTAGAAAATGTTGAAAAGATTTCAGAAAAGATTCCAAAGGCAGGTAATATTAGGATATACACCTCAGGATGTCCAAAAATCCAGAATAAATGCTCCCAGATAATTGTATTTCCACCTGCAGCAACATCAAAGAAGTTTGCTCCAAACATTCTATCGAAAAGCAGTAAAAATAATCCAACCGTTAACGGAGGAAAAGCAAAAAGTATTAGTGCAGAAACAACAAATGTTGTCCATGTAAACATAGGCATTCTCATATAGGTCATACCTGGAGTTCGCATATTAATAATCGTAACAAGAAAGTTAATTCCTGCGATAAGAGTTCCAAATCCTGATATTTGAAGGCCTAATACATAGAAGTCTACTCCATGTCCTTCAGAATGGATGGCTAATGATGCATATGATGTCCATCCAGCATCGGGTGCCCCCCCCAAAAACCAAGAAAGGTTTAGAACAACTCCTCCGAAGAAAAATAGCCAAAAGCCTAAAGAGTTTAGAAATGGAAACGCAACATCACGCGCGCCAATTTGAAGCGGCATAACAGCATTCATTATTCCCAACAATATAGGCATCGCTGCTAGAAATATCATGGTAGTACCATGCATCGTTATCATTTCATTGAATATTCCGGCACTCATAAAGTTATTATCAGGAATTGCAAGCTGGATTCTAATGAACACGGCTTCCAAGCCTCCGAGAATAAAGAATAGTCCGCCGGATATTAAATAAAGAATGGCGATCTTTTTATGGTCGACCGTAGTCATGAAATCCCATAAAGTTGCACCAAATCCTTGTTTTTTAGCGTACGTACTCACGATTTAACCTCCAATTCAGTCAATTTTACTTATCTTCAACTTTAAGATTAAGTAAATATTCAGCAAGTGCATCGATCTGCTCATCTGTCAAATCGCCATATTTTCCAGACATTGTGTTACCTGGTTTATAATCGTCAGGATTTCTAATCCAATTTTTTAAATTTTCTTCATCATGAGGTAGAAAACCAGCAATTCTTTCTCGTTCTCCAAAGTTTGCAAGGTTTGGCCCCATACCAGCTCCATTATTACTTGTTGAAACAGCATGGCATCCAATACAGCTTTGGTTAAAGATTTCTTGCCCTTGTTTAGCTAACTCACCTTCAGCTATTGCTGGTTCTTTGGCAACAGTCTGCATACTCTTTACCCAAGAGTTAAAATCATCCTTAGATTTCGTTACTACTTTAAAATCCATTAACGCATGAGATGGTCCACAAAGTTCTGCACATTTTCCGTAAAATAAATTTTCCGCTTCACTAGCTTTGTTACTATCGAACACAAGATACATTTGGTTGACTCCATCTACATTCGTATCCATTTTTCCGCCCGCTGCTGGGACCCAGAACGAATGTTTAACATCTGAAGCTTTAAGATTAAAGTAAACCTTTTCATCTGTAGGTACAACTAAATCCTGGCTTGTGAAGATCCCATAATCAGGATATTCAAATTCCCACCAGTATAGGTTTGCTCGGACGTTAATAACTACAGCGTCTTTTGTTTTTCCGTCCTTATCCTTCACTTCCATTGCAGACGTATCCGCAAACTCGAAAGTGTAAGTTACGACTGGAATTGCCAGAATGATTAAAAGCAGGATTGGGATAGTCGTCCAGATCACTTCAAGTTTGTGGCTTCCTTCAACTTGTTTCGGAATGCTTTCGTCACCAGCTTTTCGGCGGAAACGCACGATAGCGATTACAAAAAGAACAACAACCACGATGATAACTAGTACCATGATTAGCGTACTTAATACCATTAGGTTAAATTGTTTTTGTGCTACTTCTCCAGCTGGTCTAAGCGCGGATAGATTAGCTTCCCCACAGCCCGCTAGAATTAGCGTCATTATCGCGAATAGAGAAATCAGACGCCATTTTCGAAGCCTTGTTTTCATGCTTAAGAAACCCCCTCTTTCGTAAAAATTTCTCACCATAATTAAATGTGCAAGTTTTGAATTACTTTCTATCTTAAATTTCTAATTAAAGAAAGAATTCCCTTTTGAAGGAATTAAAAAAAATAAAGGTGATGCGTTCTGTTAATAATTCTAATTGTTCAAACACTTTTCTATGTATTATAGAATGTCTCAAAAAAGCACTGATTTTCTGAGACATTCTTGGAAATACCTTTAGTTGACTTCTTTAATAAGTGTAAGGATGACCATTGCTACAAACAAAATAGTCATATAATTTAATGAATAGACAAACATTAGTTTTGCCCATTTTAAGTCATCTTTCATTTTATAACCATAAATCCCAAGTATAAACCATCCAACACTTAAAATTGTTGCTAAAACTACATAAGTTGTCCCAAGTGCCGTCATGAAAAACGGAACAGGAATCAACCATGCTACCCAAAGAACCATCGATCTTTTTGTAGCTTTAAATCCTTTAACGACTGGAAGCATTGGGACACCAGCAGCTCGGTATTCCTCCACTCTTTTCATTGCAAGCGCATAAAAATGTGGTGGCTGCCATAAAAACATAATTAAAAATAACATCCAGGGAATAATTCCTAGCCCTGGGTCAACTGCTGCCCATCCAATTAATGGTGGCATTGCACCGGAAATACTGCCGACGATTGTATTGGATACAAACCTTCTTTTCGTAATCATTGTATATAGAACGACATAAGCAAATACGCCGAAACTACCCAAAATTGCGGTTGTCATATTAGTCATGGCTAACATAGCGATTCCAAGCCCGATCAATACAAAGCTAAGAATTAATACTTTTGATGCACTTGCCTTACCGGTAACAGTAGGACGATTTTTCGTTCTTTCCATCAAATGATCAATATCCCGATCATAATAATTATTAAAACTGCATGAGCCAGCCATAATTAAAGCGGAGCCAGCCAACGCAAAAAACACCTTATCCAAATTTGTTAAAAATGGCATGCCAGTAAAATGCAGTGCAAGCCATATACCAGTAAAGGTTGTTATCAAATTGGAATTTACGATTCCTATTTTTATTAAAGCAAGGAAATCTTTCCATGGTGTTGTTTCATTGTCAGAAATAGATATAGTGTTTGGTTTCATATCAGCTTCTGTCAATACTCTTGAATCAGACATTATTCATTCCTCCTTAGAGTATTTCGACAAATACGTTAAAGTATTTCGGTTCACTACTATTATTCCATACTTTTCATTATTTGTAACTATGGAAGGCCAAATTATTAAAAGCAATGTTACCCAAAGCTTTGACAACTTTCCTAGTATAGAGATTGGCACCAAAAATACAATAAAAGTAAAATGAAGGAAAATACCTTTTCCTGATATTAAAGCATACTTTTTAATTCTTTTGTGTATATTTTTCGTTTTCTTTTTGACGGAATTGTGACTCTCTTAGGAAAAGTTCCCACTTCTACCTAACCTAATGAATAAACAATTACAATACATACTCTTTATTTCTACCAGACTCTCAGGAAACTTTCAACCTTCTACATAAAAAATCTAAATAATTAGACTATATTTCATCTTCCCAGGATCATTAGATTAATTTCGGAAGGAAAATGATACATAAATCTTATTGTAATATCTTGTAATTTCCTTTTCAATTAGCTACTATCAAGTAAGTGTTTTCATATCACTAATTAACCCCAGTTCACTAATTACACATATAATTACAATAATTGTCGAAATATTGACATCATAGTTGATGTAAATATGCTAAGATACATACATAGTCGATATTGTAATTACTCAAAAGCATATAAAGTAGGTGGAGTACATGCAAAAGCGTTTAAAATGGTTTGCTGTTTTAACAACGTTAGGGATGTTGCTTATTTTATTAGGTGGGGCCCTTGTAACAAAAACAGATTCTGGTATGGGTTGCGGGCGTTCTTGGCCATTATGTGAAGGCCAGCTCATTCCAAAAGTAATTACACCAGAACTAATAATTGAATTCGCTCATAGGATAGTATCCGGTGTTGTTGGACTCATGGTTCTTATTCTTTCTATTTGGAGCTGGAGAAAAATTGGGGATGTCCGCGAAACTAAATTTCTTTCTGCACTTTCTTTTTGTTTTCTTCTACTTCAAGGATTAATCGGAGCAGCTGCGGTTAAATGGGGACAATCCGATTTTGTACTCGCTGCTCATTTTGGAATTTCATTAATTTCTTTTGCTGCTGTTTTCTTGCTAACCTTACTGATCTTTGAGGTTGACAAGAAGTTTGAAGCAGATAAATTAATCGTTGACAAACGAATGAAATTTCACATTTTCGGTTTAATCACATATTGTTTTTTTGTAGTCTACACTGGTGCATTGGTCAGACATACAGAATCTAGTCTTGTATGTAAAGACTGGCCACTATGTGTAAATGATGCATTTGTTCTACCTTCCAATATGTACGAATGGATACAAATGGGACATAGGGCAGCTGCTGGGCTCATTTTTGTTTGGGTTTTGTATATTACGGTTCTAGCATATAGACACTATCGACAGCAGAAAGTACTCTATTGGGGATGGCTTTATGCATTAATCCTTGTGTTTTTACAAGTAGTCGCTGGAGCTCTCGTTATTTATTCAAGACTGAATCTGATTATCGCACTTTCACATGCATTATTTATTGCTTGTTTCTTTGGAGTTCTTAGTTATTTATTACTTTTAACTTCTAGAAGCAAAAAGAATGAAAAGGCGTTATTTCAAACAACACACAAAAAAAATAAAGAGAAAGATCTATCAAATTCTTCAATAACGATTCATTAATACATACGAAAAACGGCTGACTTAAGTCAGCCGTTTCTTTTTGGTTATTTAGTTATTTCAATCAATAAATCACCCGTACTAATCGCATCGCCATTTTTAACATGAATATCTTTAATAATTCCAGAGAAAGGAGCTTGTACAGTCGTTTCCATTTTCATTGCTTCTGTAATTATTAGATGATCTCCTTGCTTAACTTGTTCACCTTTTTGCACAACAACATTGAGTACTGTTCCTGGCATGGTTGCTCCAAGATGCGATTGATTTTTAGAGTCTGCTTTTATTTTTGTTTGAACAGAGGATTTTATACCCTCATCTTTAATGGTAACTTGACGAGCCTGACCGTTTAATTCAAAATAAATCACTCTCGTACCATCAGCTTGCGGCTGAGAAATTGATACAAGTTTAACAATTAAAGTCTTACCTGTCTCGATTTCCACTTCAATTTCTTCTCCAAGACGCATGCCATAAAGGAATGTTGGCGTATCAAGTTGCGATAAATCACCAAACTGTTCACTTGTTTTTACATAATCCAAAAATACTTTAGGATATAGTGCATATGCTAACACATCGAAACTTGTTACTGGTCTGCCTAGTTCCTTAAATAAGTCGTCTTGTAATGCAGTAAAGTCAACCGGTTCCAATAATTCACCAGGCCTTACTGTAATCGGCTTTTTACCTTTTAGAATGACTTCTTGCAGTTCTTTAGGGAAGCCACCTTCTGGTTGACCTAAGAAACCTTCAAAAAGTTCAATTACTGAATCTGGGAAGTCAATCGTCTTTCCTTTTGCCAAGACTTCTTCTTCTGTAAGATTGTTTTGAACCATGAATAAAGCCATATCACCTACTACTTTGGAAGAAGGTGTAACTTTAACAATATCTCCGAACATAATATTTACACGGCGATACATTTCTTTAACTTCATTCCATCGTTCGCCTAATCCTACTGCCTTCGCCTGTTGCTGGAGATTACTATATTGTCCACCTGGCATTTCATGTTGATAAACTTCTGTATGAGGTGAGACCATACCACTTTCGAAATCATGGTAATATTCCCTTACACCCTCCCAATAAGTCGACAATTTCTCTAATGAATTAATTTCTAGCTTTGGTTGACGTTTCGTTCCTTCAAGTGCATAGTATAGCGTTTGAGCACTTGGTTGAGAGGTAAGACCAGCCATTGAACCAAGTGCTGTATCAACAATATCTACACCTGCATCAATCGCTCTTGCATACATATACGTACCGTTTCCACTTGTATCATGTGAGTGTAAATGAATTGGGATATCTACAGTCTCTTTAAGTTCAGAAATTAATCGATAAGCCGCCTCTGGTTTTAAGAGACCTGCCATATCTTTTATGCCAAGAATATGCGCTCCTTGATTCTCCAATTCCTTCGCTAAATTTTTATAATAATCAATTGAATATTTCACTCGCGTTGGGTCATTTATATCCCCTGTATAGCAAATAGCCGCTTCTGCTATTTTCCCAGATTGACGAACAGCATCAATAGCAACTTCCATTCCTTTGACCCAGTTTAAACTATCAAAGATTCGATAGACGTCGATACCTGCTTGTGAAGATTTTTGAACGAATTCTTCAATTACATTATCAGGATAGTTCTTATAGCCAACAGCATTGGACGCGCGCAATAACATTTGAAAAAGGACATTAGGTGCCTTTTTCCTTAATCCAAGAAGCCTGTCCCACGGATCTTCTTTTAAGAATCGATAAGCGACATCGAACGTAGCTCCTCCCCACATTTCAAGGGAAAACAGATTCGGCAACAATTTTGCCGTCGGTTCAGCAATTTGCATTAAATCAGTTGTTCTAATTCTTGTTGCTAAAAGCGATTGGTGGGCATCACGAAAAGTCGTATCAGTGATAAGTACTTCATTTTGTTCTTTAACCCATTTCACGAGACCGTCAGCACCATTTGCATCTAGAATTTGCTTTGTTCCTTGCTGAGTAGGGGCATCCGCTGAAATGATTGGAATGATCGGTTTTTCAAACACAGGTTTTTTCGTTTTTTCAACGCCAGGGAAGCCGTTTACTGTTACATTCCCAATATAAGAAAGCATCTTTGTACCACGGTCTTTACGTACAGGGAAAGAAAAAAGTTCAGGCGTTGTATCGATGAATGATGTGTCATACTCGCCACTAAGGAATTTCTCATGTTTTACAACATTTTCAAGGAAAGGGATGTTCGTCTTAATTCCACGAATCCTAAATTCTTTTAAATTACGCTCCATCTTCGCTGCAGCTTTTTCGAAGGTAAGTGCATGAGTTGAGACTTTAACTAATAAAGAATCATAATAAGGTGTTATGACTGCTCCTTGGAATGCGTTACCTGCATCCAAACGGACTCCGAAACCACCACCTGAACGATAAGCCGCCAATCTACCAGTATCCGGCATAAAGTTATTTAACGGATCTTCCGTTGTAACCCTCGATTGGATTGCAAAACCATTCGTTGTAATTTCATCTTGATGTGGAATACCGATTTCCTTTTCGTATAATTTATGTCCTTCAGCAATTAATAATTGTGACTGAACAATATCAATTCCTGTAATCATCTCAGTAAGTGTATGCTCAACTTGGATGCGCGGGTTTACTTCGATAAAGTAAAATTCTTGATTCGCCACGAGGAATTCAACGGTTCCTGCATTCACATAGCCGACATTTTCCATTAAACGAACAGCCGCTTCACAAATCCTCATTCTTAAATCTTCTGTTAAAGAAACGGAAGGGGCTACTTCCACTACTTTTTGGTGACGCCTTTGGACAGAACAATCACGCTCATATAAATGAACGATTTCGCCATGTTTGTCTCCGAGGATCTGCACTTCAATATGCTTTGGATTTTGAATAAAACGTTCTACATATACTTCATCATTCCCGAAAGCCGCTTTCGCTTCAGACTTTGCTCGGTCATATGCCTCCTGAACTTCTTCCAATTTGTGAACGATACGCATTCCACGGCCACCACCGCCAAGCGATGCTTTAATAATAATCGGAAAACCGTGCTTTTTACCAAATTCCTCTACATCCACAACCGAACTCACAGGACCATCGCTTCCTGGAATAACAGGAATATTCGCTAATTCAGCCTGAGTTCTTGCTTTTACCTTATCACCGAACATATCTAAATGCTTTGTCTCAGGACCAATAAAAATGAGTCCTTCTTCTTCACATCGACGAGCAAACTCAATATTTTCTGCCAAAAATCCATACCCAGGATGAATCGCATCAACATCGCTTTTTTTGGCGATTTCAATGATACCTTCAATGTCTAAATAGGCATCAATCGGTTTTTTTCCTTCCCCAACTAAATATGCTTCGTCCGCTTTAAAACGATGATATGAATTGTGGTCTTCTTTAGAGTAGATAGCTACAGTTCTAATCTTTAATTCTGTACAAGCTCGAAAAATCCTAATAGCGATTTCTCCCCGGTTTGCTGCCAAAACTTTTCTTATACGTTTTACCATTAACCCACACCTACTTTTATGTATTTTCGTTTGTATATTGTAAAAAGAGCAAGAATCAAATCAAGATCTTATTCACACATTGTTTACATATAACCAATTTTTTGTCATAGTTTGAACATTGCAACTTTTTACTCATAATTTTGTTCCATAAAACCGTTTTAGTCAATGGTTTTTTAAAATTCAAAATAGTTAAGATTATTAAATTTATTATTGCTTAGTATAATACAAATATAATAATTATGTATATAACAATAATAGGAAAGTTATATGTAATAATATAATTATATAAAAAAACTCAAACAACTATAACGAATCGTTTGAGTTAATTTCTTACTATATTATTTTCTTAAAGAAGCCTCATGTAAAGCAGAAAGTTCCCTCTCAAGCGATTCTAAGAGTGACTTTCCTTCCGCCTCATCGACTAAACCTAAACGAACAGCGAAATCTATTTCACGAGATAGGCCGTACATTTGAGTATCTAGAACCTCTTCATATAGAGGACATTGAGGCATTGTCAAATTATCCATTTGTACTTTAATTAATTTTAGAATCTTGTCAGCATCTGCTTTTAATAAAGCATAGGCTTTTTCTTGATGATTGACAAGCATTTCAGATGCCATATGAAATCCCCCCGCTCAAGAAGCGTACAATCTTATCTATAAATTTTACCCCTAGTTGTCTAAAAAAGCAAGGATAATTAGATAAGCTCTAACCCATTCTTTTTAACGATAGGTATCCATTGAGTCTATTAGAACAAGATTAACAATCCTTTTCTTACTTGTGAGTGACTTTTTCAACAATTTTCTTTATACTTATTCTTGTATAATTATTATGAAGGTCCCCTTAACCTGTTTTCGTATCCTTTGTTGCTGTTAAATTATATTTACACTATTATCCTGGGTTGATTTTCGTTACACAGGTACTCGCTTTTAAGCGGGCGGTCTCAGGAGCCTCCTCAGTGCTTCTCTGAGTAGGAGTCTCGCATATTAACTACAATCAATATCTGCTAGAATTTGTTACTTGAAAAAAACAACAATTCTTACGATGAAAAGAGCCTTAACATTTAAATAGAGAGGAATGTATATAAATGGAATCTATCGTATTTATCCAAGGTAATGTGAAGTTTCCAATCACGTTAGATCCAGGTGTGTGGATCTTTGACGACCGGAAAGTTGAGATTGAAACCTATTTCAATTCTGATACTAAAGTGGAAAATGAATTAGAGGAATATACGATTGCAGCATCAAAGCATTGGGAAAAAGAAATCCGCGAGGGAGCAACAATGCCCCCAACATTAAAGACAGAAAGAAAATTTGAGAAACAACGGCTATTAGAAGGTACGTTTGTTATTCCTTTTAAACCTTTTCTAGATAATGCTGAACCTAATTCTAATGCAACTGAAGTAGTAGTCAAAACAGCGAATTCTGAACAGACATTTACTAAAGAAGATGCAGAAACTTTTGTTATTGGTTTCTCTATTAATGGAAAGCCAATTAAAGAACATGGGCCAATGTACATATACTTTGGAGATGGATCTAATATTCAGAATCCAATTAAAGATGTACGCGCATTCATTATTCGATAATTTGAACCTGGTTCCATGACGTAGTGCCTTAAGTAAGTTTACCGACTCTTCGTCATGGAATCATAATTTTTCTTAAAGTAAATTAGCAGCAAGCTGAGCCAATCCAGACCTCTCACCTTTAATTAATTTAACATGACCCGCAATCTGCTGTTCTTTAAATTTCTCCACTACATAGGTTAGCCCATTATTATATTCGTCTAGATATGGATGGTCTATTTGTTCAGGGTCTCCCATCAAAACGATCTTACTTCTTTCGCCAACCCTCGTCAAAATCGTTTTTACTTCATGTTTTGTAAGGTTTTGAGCTTCATCTATAATAATAAATTGATCAGGGATGCTTCGACCTCGAATATATGTGAGTGCTTCGACCTCAATCGAGCTCATACCTGCCAAGATTGCATCTAGTTCACCTGGCTTCTTTGTATTAAACAAATACTCTAAATTATCAAATATAGGTTGCATCCACGGCCTTAGCTTTTCTTCCTTTTCGCCTGGTAAATATCCTATATCCTTCCCAACCGGCACAATGGGCCTTGCAACAAGCAACTTTTTATATCTTCCAAGATCTTCTGTTTGCATTAAGCCAGCTGCAAGCGCCAAGAGCGTCTTACCAGTTCCTGCTTTTCCAATTAGTGTAACAAGTGGAATATCCGATCTAAGCAAAATTTCCATCGCCATAACCTGTTGAACATTTCTGGCTTTAATTCCCCAAATATGATCTTCATCAAAGATCAACTTTCTCGCTGTCTTTCCAGTAAAATCAACTAGTGCAACAGCAGATGCAGAAGTGCCTAGAATGTCTTTCATCAATATAAATTGATTTGGATGCAGCTGTTCTTTTGTAATACTTGATACAAGTAGACTTCCTTTTCCATAAAATTGATTTAGCAGTTCGCGCGAAACTAAGATTTCTTGAAAACCACTATAAATATGATCTAGTTCGACAACTCGGTCATTTAAAAAATCCTGTGATAATAATCCAATCGCATCTGCCTTCACACGAACAAGGGTATCTTTACTAACTAAGATAACCGTCTTGCCATTTTTTTTAGTTTGTTCTTCTAGCGAAAGGTTTTTGGCTACTGCCAGTATTCGATTATCATTTGTCTTTTCAATGAATATTTCTTGGAGCTCATGAAATGAACGATGGTTTAACTCAATTCTTAATTCTCCGCCATTATGAAGCGGTATCCCGTGATGTAATTTTCCTTTTTCACGAAAACCATCAATGAGCTTTGAGACTTGTCTCGCATTCCTGCCGATTTCATCCATATATCTTTTCTTTGAATCCAACTCTTCCAATACAACTGCAGGAATGATAACCTCATTGTCTTCAAACGAAAAAATAGCGTATGGATCCTGCAGCAAAACATTCGTATCTAACACATAAATTTTGTTCAAAAGGACGCCTCCCGCCTAATCTTTTGTCGGAATATTTATGATGTTTTTCAAGGTGGTGACTTAGTACATAATAAAGTTCCACCGGCGTATCCTTTCACATTTTTTTAAATGCTTATAGAAATCTATGGTGAATGCCCCCTTTTATAGTGGACGAGACGACTGTTGATAAAATATATGTCAATCTGCATAAAGATAGAAGAACAATTACAGACTATATAAGAAACTTCCATCAGTTTATGTAGCCTACGTCATATACTTGTGGCTAGTTACCTTTGATAATCTCGAAAAGTACAAAGGAGGTTTATTATTGAGCAAACGCATATTTCCTTATTTAATTGCCAGCTTTCTATTCTTGAACAGCGGTTGTTCTGCCAATCAACAAGGTCAAGAGAATGTAAATACGAAGAAGCAGCAAGCAACAAATGTGAATTATTCAACGATACAACAAACAGATCCAGCAACAAATTCTGACACTGCTAAAAGACTTATTGATTTGGCCTCTAAAGTTCCTCATGTAAATGATGCAACTGCAGTCGTTTTTGGTGATTATGCTATTGTTGGTATCGATATTGATTCTGATATTGAACGGTCACAGGTTGGAACGATCAAATATTCAGTTGGCGAAACGTTAAAGCACGACCCATTTGGGGCTAAAGCAGCAGTAGTTGCTGATCCTGACTTAAATGCTCGAATTAGAGAAGTAGCTAAAGATATCCAAAATGGTAAGCCTGTTCGCGGAATCTTAAATGAACTTTCGGACATTACATCAAGAATAATCCCAGAAGTTCCAGGAGATATCCAAGACCCTACTCCTTCAAAAGCAATAGAAGAACAAAAAGGGAATTTAAATCATCAGGAAAAGAAAAACTTGGATGATAAACAAGAAAAGCAATCGAATGGATATAAATAAAGGCAACCTTTGTAAGTTCATTTTCACTTCAACAAAAGTATCCTCTCTTCATATATATCATAAACTACCTAGATATTTATTAACTGTATGTTAAGCAAGAGTAAAAGTTCAATGAAGAAATCTTTCTCCCCATTAGAAGAGGATTTATGCCTCTTCTATTTTTTTATTATAAAAAAAACATGGTATACTTAATTATCGAAGTTTTTATACTGTATTATTTACCATTGTTATAGCTCATATTTATTATAAAAAAATGGTTTAACATAGTCTTTATTAAGTTAATTTTTTATTCCGAAAGAGGTTTTTGCGATGAATGTAAAATGCGTAATTTGTGATAAAGTTGAACCCATTCCTACAGATTCTCCCGAAGCGAAAAAGCTCCGAAATCGCCCGATTCATACATATATGTGTCAAGAATGCCATCAGAGAATCGAAGAAAAAACAAACGCTCGTATTAATACAGGTAATTTCAGACTTTATCGAACTGTTAAGAAGGATGATGAATGGTAAAAAAACACTATTGTTCTCTTAATTTTGATCATATGTCAGGGTCATCTTAAGGCTTAGAAGAAGCGTAGGTGAGGAATCAAGAAAATTCTCACTGATTGAAGTTTCACTTTATCAATTTCTTAACTCTCCTTCGCATATACAAGTATATGTATGAGCTTTACGTTAGGAACATACTCAAGCAAATACGAAAGGGTCTGACCTCACATCTTCTATACATCGTTTTAATGAAACAATTACCGATGTATAGAATGTGAGTTCAGACCCTTTTAAGGACATCTAAACCTGCTTTTCTGTTCTTGAGTTATGCAAGCGATACTTATAAATTCCGAGGACAAAAGCTGCAATGACAAGTGCTTCTCCCATCGGCAAGAACACTGCTAGGAAGGAAAGAACAGTACAACCAAGAGCCATAATTGCATAAATGACTACGTTCTTTAACAGTGGTAGTTTTTTCGCAAACCCTAACTGATAGACAACAACACAAAGTGCAAAAATCGTTAAATACAAGTACCACATTCCAGCCTCTGGATTCTCATCCACCCGATATAGAGAAGCAAAAAATGACAAACGCTCCTGGATATCCATTTCAAACCCTCCTAGTAGCTAATTATTTATTATTCAGCCGTTTCAGCTTGTTTTTTCTTTTTCGCTGATTTTTCACGTTCATTTTTATCAAGAATTTTTTTACGAAGACGGATCGATTCAGGTGTTACCTCACAGTATTCGTCATCATTTAAATATTCAAGCGCTTCTTCAAGAGACATGATTTTCGGCTTTTTCATTGTTGAAGTTTGATCTTTGTTTGCAGAACGCATATTCGTCATTTGTTTTGCTTTAACGATGTTTACTGCTAAATCATTTTCACGATTATGCTCACCAACGATCATTCCTTCATAAATTTCAGTGCCTGGTTCAACAAAAAGCATACCTCTGTCTTCAACTTGCATCATACCATATTGCGTAGATTTTCCTG
The DNA here is from genome assembly GCF_000504145.1 of Bacillus cihuensis. NCBI lineage: Bacteria > Bacillati > Bacillota > Bacilli > Caryophanales > Bacillaceae > Bacillus > Bacillus cihuensis. Next base: position 301,544 of record NZ_KI632497.1, read on the forward strand.
TTTCCATCGAAACAAGTACACCTTGACGTCTTCCACCAACTTGTCCAGTTTGCATCGGCTGATAGCTGTCAAATGTATGGTTTAATATGCCATAACCGCGCGTTAAAGATAAGAATTCTGTAGAATAGCCAATTAATCCACGTGCAGGAATGTTAAAAATAAGGCGAACTTGTCCACCATTATTAATCATATCTAACAACTCGCCTTTACGAGCTCCCATTGATTCCATAATAGCACCTGTATGCTCTTCTGGCACGTCAATTTGAACCCGCTCAACTGGTTCACAACGAACTCCGTCAATGACACGAACGATTACTTCTGGTTTAGATACTTGAAGCTCATATCCTTCACGTCGCATGTTTTCAATTAAGATTGATAAATGAAGCTCACCGCGACCTGAAACTGTCCAAACATCCGGTGAATCTGTGTTATCAACTCTTAAGCTCACATCTGTTTCAAGTTGAGTTCTTAAGCGCTCTTCAATTTTACGAGCTGTAACATATTTCCCTTCACGACCCGCAAATGGACTGTTATTTACTAAGAATGTCATTTGAAGCGTCGGCTCGTCAATTCGTAAGACAGGTAATGCTTCTTGATGTTCAGTTGGACAAACCGTTTCACCAACGTTAATATCTTCCATACCGGAAACAGCGATCAAGTCACCTGCAACAGCCTCTTGGATTTCAACTTTTTTCAAGCCGATGTAACCAAAAATTTTCGTTACACGGAATTGCTTGACAGAACCATCAAGTTTCATTAAAGCTACTTGTTGACCAACATGCATTTTCCCACGGAAAACACGACCGACACCGATACGACCGACATAGTCGTTATAATCAAGCAATGCCACTTGGAACTGAAGTGGTTCATCACTGTTGTCAACTGGAGCAGGAATATTCTCGACGATCGCTTCAAATAAAGGAGTCATATCCTCTTCTTGTTTAGCTGGATCAGGGTCAATACTTGCAGTTCCAGATATACCAGAAGCATAAATTACCGGGAAGTCCAGCTGATCATCCTCAGCACCTAGCTCAATAAATAAGTCAAGTACTTCATCCACTACTTCTTCCGGACGTGCTGATTCTTTATCAATTTTGTTTACCACAACAATTGGTGTGATTTTTTGCTCTAATGCTTTTTTCAAAACAAAGCGTGTTTGTGGCATACAACCTTCATAAGCGTCAACAATTAGCAGAACACCATCAACCATTTTCATGATTCGTTCTACTTCTCCACCAAAGTCAGCGTGACCAGGTGTATCCAGAATATTAATGCGTGTTTCTTTATATTGAACAGCCGTGTTTTTCGCAAGTATGGTAATTCCACGCTCTTTTTCAATAGCGTTAGAATCCATCGCACGTTCTTCTACGTGCTCATTCTCACGAAAAGTACCTGATTGCTTCAGCAATTGATCCACCATTGTCGTTTTCCCATGGTCAACGTGGGCAATAATGGCTATATTTCGAATATTATTACGTAATTTCAAGCAATTCACTCCTAGAGGAAATTTAGTTTAGGCATATCTATATCATTAACTTACATATTATATCACAAACATAGTATAATCAAAGCAAGAAATTCTGTACATTATAAATAAATAAAGAGGTGAAATCATGAATATTAAATGGAATTTCCTTGTATTGGCATTATTAGCAGTTATCTGTATAAGCGGAATTGGTATTGCAATTGCAGAAAAAAGCATCACAATTGCCGCTATATGTGTTATAGCTTTAACAGTTATTATGGGGTATGGGTTTACCCAAAAGAAAAAATTACGTGAACAAGGAAAGTTATAGAAAAGAGCGTCAAAAAAAGGTTGAGCTTATACTTTGTCCGCCGTTTATTTTGTCATTTATATACAATTTAAACAATTTATTAAAAAAATTAGTTCAGCCACGTTATCGGATTTTTTCGATCAACAATAAAGTGAAACTTCCATTTCGCTCGGTAAGTTTCACTTTATTGATAATTCTCGAAATTTGAGTATTTCAGCTTGAATGTCAAGTTTGAGACTAACATATTAAGATGCGAAATTACAAGAGATACTTTTACTTCTCATATGCAGAGAGCAACAGACAATTGCGCTAATATCTACAATAATACACCTGATAATTAGCAATTAAGATTTCAGCTGGTGAACTTACTAAGTTTAGTATTTTACAGTTGGCCAGCCATTTTGGAAATATGTTTCAGAAATCGCTTGATGAAGACCCGGTTTAGAAACAAACAATGATGAGCCATTTAAATAATCAAGTGGATTTCCTGACATCGTTGTTATTTCACCGCCTACTTCTTCAATTAAAATGGAACCTGCAGCAAAATCCCACGGTGCAAGTCTCATTGTCATATAAGCATCTATTCTTCCGGAAGCAACAAAAGCCATTTCAATAGCTGCCGATCCATATGATCTTGTACCCCTGACATCCTTTATTATAGGTGTAAGAATCTGATGATCAACCCTTTTATTTTCCATAAGCCAGGTGGCATTAATTGACAGTATCATTTCTGAAATCGATACTTTTTTCAAATTCGTCAGTTTCATATTATTTAAATATGCACCTTTACCCTTAATTGCATGATACAGTTCATTTTGTACAACATCATAAATAAGTCCAATTTTGCCGACACCATCCTCATAAATTCCAATGGATATTGCAAAATTCCGTTGTTGATGAACAAAATTCATCGTCCCATCGATTGGGTCAATAATCCAAACAACGCCCTTTAAGTCCGTAATCCGTTTCCCCATTCCTTCTTCCCCCAAAATTCGATGAGTAGGAAACGTTTCAGTAATGTTATCAAGAAAAAATTGCTCGATTTCTTTATCCATATTGGTAACTAAATCATTGGCGTTTGCCTTAGTTTCAATATTGAGGTTCTCTTCAAATGATGATTTAAGTCTTTTTCCCGCGGTCATGATCCAATCCTTTGCATATGTATCAATCTCTGAATAATTCTCCATCATTTTATCCTCCAGACATAGATGTATAAAATCTACTAACGATAATTCGTACTTCAAGAATAATGGAAACATTGTCCTGTATCAAGTTTTATCATATCGTATTATTCAATTGGAACCTGATCTTACTTCACATTAAGTGTTCCCATAATCAAACTAATTTACAAATTGAATAGGCACATTATAAAAGCTATTCATTTTAAATAGGGAAAGCAAATAAAATTTCATATTGATGGTACTACTGCCCGGAATATGGGATAAGCCAAAACAGCGTTATATGTAAAGCTTAGCTGCAATAAATATTTTATTACCTTGTTCACATGTTTACCCACCTTGTCCTATGACGAAAAGCGGACACCATTTACTTTAAAAAAACGGTGTCCGCTCAGCTATATTTAACTTTCATAAAACAACTATGGTGAATCCAACAATGCTTCGTTTCTTTCTTGATCATAATTACTATAAATTACAGTGCCTTTAGTTTTACAAGCTCATTCCGAATACGTTCTAATTTTTGCTTACACTGATTTTTCTTCTGATCATTTTCTTCCTTTATTGCTTCAAAAAGAGTAGCCAATTCATAATCCATTTCCATTCGAAGCACTGCTTTTCGGTGTTTTTCAACTTCTTTAGCTTTCATTGCTTGATTCATTACTTGTTTCATAAATAATTAACTCCTTTCAGTAATTGACCAAATTTTCTGTTTTTTTATTACATTCTATGATTTCACTGTGAAAATCGTAACTAAATTGTGCTCTAACCTATACTCAAGTTTTTGTAATCTGATTTTTTTAATTATGTTTTTACCTATGCTACAATAGCCCTTAAAGGAACTAAGGAGGAAAAAAATGAACGTAACATGTTTTTCAGCTGCAGATTTTGACGTATTTAAAATCGAAGGACTCGATAATCGAATGGAAGCACTCAAAGATCAGATTCGCCCTAAACTAGATGCACTTGGGAACCACTTTGCAGGTGAACTTTCCACAATGACTGGTCAAGAACTATACCCACACATAGCTAAACATTTAAGACGAACCATCAATCCACCAAACGATACTTGGGTTGCTTTCGCCGCTAACAAACGAGGATATAAAATGATGCCTCATTTCCAAATTGGTTTATGGGGTAGCCATATGTTCGTTTGGTTTGCTGTCATTTATGAAGCTCCCATGAAGGTTCAGTTCGGTCAAACACTTGAAAAATCTGTGAAAAATATTAATAAAAACATTCCTGCCAATTTTGTGTGGTCGTTAGATCATACAAAACCAGAAGTGATTCCCCATAAAACGCTATCTGTGGAAGATTTAACTGCTATGTTCAAAAGGTTGCAAGAAGTAAAAAAAGCGGAAATTCTTTGTGGTATTAAAATCTCGCGTGAGGATGCTATTAACCTCTCAGACAGTGATTTTATCAATACTATTCATAATGCTTTTGTCCATTTAATACCCTTGTACACACTAACTGAAACATCCCTTTAAAAATCTGATTTCATATGCAGGATATCCAATTATACGTTGGACAAAAAAAGTAAAGGAGGTTGTCTCAAATGTAAGAATTTAACTTCGCAACTCAACTTTCCAGTTTTGCTACGTGTTTTTAATACGTTCACTGGTGTCGTTTACGAAGTCAGACCCTTTTGAGACATCCTCCTATTTAAATTAATAGATTACTTTTTTACTAGCTAAAATTAATTCATCAATCTCTTGATAATTCTCTGTTTGCAGACTTTGTATGATTTTACTCCCAACAATCACACCATCACAATATAACGAGGCTCTTTCTACATGTTCAGCAGTTGAAATACCAAAGCCCGCTAGGACAGGGATAGAACTGGCCTCCCGAATTCTTTTTAAGTAAAGACCAACTTCTTCTTCAAAACTTTCACGAACACCTGTTATTCCTGTTACAGTGACTGCATAAATAAACCCTTCCGCATTTTCAACTATTTTTTCAATTCTATCTTGAGAGCTAGTTAACGTAACCAATCTGATTAGCGGGATTTTCACCTTTTTCAAATCTTGTACAAGAATCCCTTCTTCTTCTATCGGTAGATCTGGTACAATACACCCTGAAACTCCAGCTTTAGCACAGTCATTGCTAAAATTGCTTATTCCATATGCAAGTAAAGAATTTAAGTAGGCCATAAAAATAATTGGAATCTCCACTTCTTCTTTTATTTCGATTAGCTTGGCAATGATTTTTTTTAAGGTCACTCCTTCTGCTAATGCACGCTTGCCTGCAAGCTGAATAATTGGACCGTCCGCAACAGGATCAGAGAAGGGAATACCTAATTCAACCGCGGTTGCTCCTGCATTTTGCAAACGAAGTAGGTCCTCCTTAAGCTTCTCTAATCCTCCATCCCCAGCCATAATATAGGGAATGAATGCTTTTTCTTGCCTTGCATGTAATTCAGCTAATGTCTCTTGTAATGATTTATTCCCCATCCTTGTGCCCTCCTAGTAATGAACGAACTTGTTCAACATCCTTATCCCCTCTACCCGACAAGCAAATTACAAGCCCTTCATCTTCCTTCATTTCTTTGGCTATTTTCATCGCATAAGCTATAGCATGTGAACTTTCTAAAGCAGGAATAATCCCTTCCTCCCTAGATAAAAGAACAAATGCATCCAGTGCTTCTTCGTCCGTAACTGAAGTATACGTCACTCGATTTTCGTCTTTTAAAAAACAATGTTCAGGGCCTACACCAGGATAGTCCAGCCCTGCTGAAATGGAATGCGCCTCTTGGATTTGACCATCTTCGTCTTGAAGCAAATACATCAATGAGCCATGAAGAACCCCTTTCGTTCCTTTTGTCAGACTTGCTGCATGTTTCTCTGTTTCGAGCCCGCTTCCCGCAGCCTCAACACCGATTAACTTCACAGAAGAATCTGTAAGAAACGGGTAAAACATTCCCATTGAGTTACTTCCTCCTCCAATACAAGCAACAATCGTATTAGGCAACTTCCCTTCTTTTTCCTTATATTGTCGTTTTGTTTCATAGCCGATTACACTTTGAAAATCACGAACAATTTGTGGAAACGGATGAGGTCCTAACACAGATCCCATAATATAATGGGTATCTGCAACATTGGAAACCCAATATCTGAGTGCTTCATTGACAGCATCCTTTAATGTGCCACTTCCCTGATCAACAGAAACAACTTTCGCACCGAGTAGTTCCATGCGGAATACATTTAATTTCTGTCTCCGCACGTCTTCACTCCCCATAAAAATGACACATTCTAGTTTTAATAACGCACACACTGTTGCAGTTGCAACTCCATGCTGACCAGCACCTGTCTCTGCAACAATTTTTCGTTTTCCCATCCTATTTGCTAATAATGCTTGACCAATCGTATTATTTATTTTATGGGCACCTGTATGATTTAAATCTTCACGCTTTAAGTAAATTTTCGCACCACCAGCAATCTTTGTCAGATTTTCCGCATAAAATAATGGATTTTCTCTCCCAATATATTCTTTCAAGTAATATTGAAGCTTTTCCTGAAAATCTGGATCATGCTTTGCTTCCTCGTATACGGTTTCTAGTTCTAATACTGCCGTCATTAATGTTTCTGGAACAAAGCGACCACCATATTCACCAAAATGTCCCGTTTGGTCTGGCCCACTATACGTGCTTATCATATTAATTCCTCCTTCTTATATTGAGCTCCTTTAATAAAAGCATTGATTTTTATCAAATCTTTTGTTCCTTCTGTTTCTACTCCACCTGATACATCAACAGCGTAAGGTTGAATGAGCTTAACAGCCGTTTCTACGTTTTCAGGTGTTAATCCCCCGGCAAGGAAAATATGATTACTATATGGTAATTTCCCCATCATTTCCTCCCAATTCAGAGTCATTCTTATAGGAGCTATCTGATTTTTCGGTAAATCAAGTAGAAGATACTCCGTTTCCCATTCCTGAACCTGTTTTAAATCTTCTATAGAATGAATAGTAATAGCTTTAATAACTGGTAATGTAAGCTTACTTGCAAATTCCTGGCTTTCCGTACCATGAAGTTGAATAATATCTAGTCCCGCATATTCGGCAATTCTAGATATTTCCTCAACCGATTCATTAACAAAAACGCCTACCTTTTTTGCATTCCCCTTTAAATTGCTAATAATTTCTCGTGCTTTTATTGGAGTCACTTTCCGTTTACTTTCGGCAAAAATGAATCCTAGATAATCTGCACCAGAATCAATTGCCGTTTGTGCTGCTTCTAAAGTTGATAAACCACAAATTTTAACGTGCATAATTTTCACCTTTAAGCATGACGTCAAATTCATTAAAGCTATATTTTAGATTTTCCGCTTGCATCAAAGTTTCCCCAACTAATATTCCTTTCGCTCCAGCATCTCTAACTCGCTCAACATCTCTACGTACTTTTACTCCGCTTTCCGAGATAAAGAGTTTGTCCATCTCGAGTAATTGAGAACCTAGTCGCTCGGTTACTTCAAGATTCACTTCAAAAGTTTTTAAATTCCGATTATTAATTCCAATTAATTCAGGATCAATCGGAAGCACAGCATGGAGCTCCTCTTCGTTATGCACCTCCACTAGTACTTCTAAGTCTTCTGATTTAGCATATTGATATAGTTCCGCCAAACGATGTGCTGGCATAGCAGCTGCTATAAGGAGGATGATATGTGCTCCCGCTCGTTTAGCATGATCAATCTGTATTTCATCTATAATAAAGTCTTTACAAAGAACAGGGATTTTCACAGCTTCACTAACCTGCTTAAGATCCTCAAATGATCCTTTGAAGAATTCACTATCTGTTAAAACAGAAATCGCAGAAGCGCCATTTTTTTCATAGGCAAGAGCTTGCTTTACAGGATCCACATCTCGATCAATGTCTCCCCGGGATGGTGAAGCTCGTTTTATTTCAGCAATGATCGAAACTTTTTGTGATTCTTTCATACTTTGTAAAAGTGACCTCTTCGTATATTCTGATTGATAATTCGGAAATTTCAATTTTCTTAGTTTAATAATTTCCTCATGTTTAGCAGCAAGTATCGCCGTCAATATATTTGTCATTTACATTACCCCCGCCTTTTTATAAGTATCAGAATGTATAAGTGCTTCAAGCTTCTGCAATGCCCGACCACTATCAATGCTCTCTTTTGCTATGGCAATACCTTCGCGAACATTGTCTGTTTTCCCGTTCGCATATATTCCTAGACCAGCATTTAAAAGCACCGTATCACGATATGCACCTTTTTCTCCATGTAATATTCGAAGCATAATATCAGCATTTTCTCTTGCATCGCCACCGCGAATCATGTCATTTGTATAATACGGTAAACCAACATCTTCAGGATTTAATGTAATATGCGTTTTCTTCCCATTTTCCAACAAAATCATTGAGTTGGTCCCTTGTAAACTTGCTTCATCCATATATCCTGCACCGTTTATTATTAATGCTCTTCTTCTCCCTAACTTATCTAAAACTGACGCAAATAAATCAAGCATTTCTCGTTTATTAATACCAAGTAATTGAGAATCCAATTGAACCGGATTAGTTAACGGCCCTGTATAATTAAACACCGTCGAAATTTTCAGTTCTTTTCTTATTTTCATAATTCTCGATATATTCGGATGGACTTTTGAAGCAAACAAGAACGCAATACCGATTGCTTCTAATCTTTCTTCGATTTCCTGACTAGTTAAATGTAGATTCACACCTAATGCTTCTAATACATCAGCACTTCCTGTTTTACTAGACACACTACGGTTTCCATGTTTGGCTACTTTAATACCTGCGCCTGCCAAAACGAATGCTGAGGCTGTACTAATATTAAAACTTTGTGAACCATCTCCTCCTGTTCCACAATTATCCATCACTTGGTCAAATTGTCCGTTAACAGAGATCGCTTTTTTTCTTAGTACAGAAGCAAGACTTGCAATTTCATCTGCTGTTTCTCCTTTTGATTTAAGTGCGATGAGAAATGCAGCCATTTCGCTATCTGTAATTTCATCAGTAAACATTAAGTGGGCCGCATCTAACATTTCTTCTTGCGATAATGATTCATGTTGCGATAGTTTTTCAAGATATTTTTTCATATTGAACACCATCTTTCACATTTTTTATAAATTGTAAAAGGATTGATTTTCCAGAAACTGTGCCAATCGACTCTGGATGAAATTGCAACCCATATAAAGGATAATGCTTATGCTGAATTGCCATAATTTCACCGTCATCAGCAGCTCTTGCGAGTATTTCAAACTCTTTTGGCAAACTGTGAGCTTTTACAACCAATGAATGATATCGCATGACTTCTAAATAACTCTCTTGCGCTTCGAATAGACCTTTCCCATTATGCAGAACTACAGACGTTTTTCCATGCATGATTTGAGCAGCCCGATCCACCTTCCCGGCAAACGCACAAGCGATTGCTTGATGTCCAAGACATATACCTAATATAGGGACCGTTTTGTAAAAATGGGCAATGACTGGAATACATATCCCCGCTTCTTCCGGGCGACCAGGTCCTGGTGACAAAATGATTGCTGCAGGGCTCATCTCTTCAATTTCTTCTATAGTTATTTGATCATTTCGTTTCACAACAATATTAGGGTAAAATTCACCGAGATATTGATATAGGTTAAAAGTAAACGAATCATAATTATCAATGAGTAATATCATCTCTTTGCACCTCCAATAATGCTTTTGCTTTATTCCTGGTTTCTTCATATTCTGTAGTAGCTACTGAGTCATAGACAATACCTGCTCCAGCTTGAACATAAGCAACAGCATCTTTTATAACCATTGTCCGAATGGCTAATGCCATGTCTAAGGTACCACCAAAACCGAGATAGCCTACTGATCCTGCATAAACTCCTCTTTTTACATTTTCCAATTCGTTTATGATCTGCATGGCCCTAATTTTCGGAGCCCCTGAAACCGTTCCTGCTGGCATACAAGCGATTAAAGCATCAATACTTGTAAGGTCTGAACGTAACATCCCTTTAATTTTTGAAGTGATGTGCATCACATGCTTGTATCGTTCTATTTTCATTTGAGATGTTAATTTTATCGACCCAATTTCACACACTCTCCCCAGATCATTACGACCAAGGTCCACAAGCATCTTATGTTCTGCAAGCTCCTTTTCATCCTGAAGTAAGCTTTGTTCATACTGTAGATCTTCTGCTGGAGTGCTTCCACGTGGTCTAGTTCCAGCAATAGGATTGACCGTAACTTGCCGGTCTTTCACACTTATTAAACTTTCAGGTGAAGAACCGAGCACCGTATATTCTTCAAAATCGATAAAAAACATATATGGAGATGGATTGGATAATCTGAGTCTGCGATATGCTTGAAATGGATCAACATGAAATGGTGACTGAAATCTTTGAGATAAGACAACCTGAAACACTTCTCCCGCTACAATGGCTTCTTTTGCTTGATGAACAAGATTTTCAAAAGTTCTCTGGCTAATATTTGATTGGAAATCCAAATGCACCCTTTCGCTTTCTGGTTCTTTTTCAGTAGCTGACTCAATATTCTTCTTTAAAGCTGCCAACCTCACTTCATAATCGGAGCTACTTGTAATCAGATGAATTTTTTCTGTTAGATGATCATAAACGATAACATCTTCAAAAAGTAGAATATGTGCATCTGGCATATTTAATGTATCTTCTGGTACATCACCTATATCCTCATATTGCCGGATCATATCGTAGCCTAAATAACCAACTGCTCCACCAAAGAATGGAATGTCAAGATCGTTCACTTCAAATTCAACGTCCAGCTCTTTTTTCAATTCATCCATTAGCGCCCCAATTTCTATCCCCTTTTTTTGATTGGCGCCAATTCTTGTAGTTACCTTATCTATTGACACTAATTCCAAGTATGGATTAAACCCAATATATGAGTACCTCCCATTGTCATGATGAGAAGGTGAGCTTTCTAATAGAAATTTCTTCCCACCTGGAAGCTTTCGGAAAATAGAGATTGGTGTATGTATATCCCCTTCAACAGTCACCTTTTTGAATGTCAATTTCCTTCTTTCACTTGTCATGTTATCCCCCCTTAAAAAATGGCTCCGTTAAACTTGCCTGTTGATTGAAACGAAAGGCGTTAGCTTCCCACTCCAATCAACATAGTGCCAAAATCAACAATGAGCTTGGTCATAGCCTAAAAAACAAAAAAGTCCTCTGCATACACAATTTTTGTGTATGCAGAGGACGATTCATTTACCGCGGTGCCACCTCAGCTTGAGGATGTCTCGAATGGGTATAACTCTTACCCTATACATACAAATGTCAATTACAACACTGTATATACGGCTTAGTCTAACCCATCAGTTGGACATCCTCCTCTTTTCCAGTATAAGAAGATCCTTATACTAGTACCCGGTAACGGTGGAAGCCGTGTTCCTCTACTAATTGTTCAAGGAACCTCTCACAAGTCCATTCCCCTTTTCATATCGTACCGGCTCCCACCATCCCGGCTCTCTGTTACGCATCTGAAAAGGCTACTCTTCTTGATCATCGAATTGTCATATAATATTTTCAAAAAACACAAAAAGGGCCCCCATCCAAAAGGACGAGGAACCCGTGGTACCACCTTTATTAGCTCGAAAGCTCACTTTACAGCATCAGTTAGAATGCCTGCCTCAAATAACGATGAGACGTTCCGCCAAAGCCTACTTTACATTTCGGTTTGGAGCTCAGAAGCCCATTCGCTTATAGTTGCTCACCGATTTACACCAACCACCGGCTCTCTATAGAACAAACAATAAGGTACTCTTCTTCTTCAACGCTTTATATTCGTTTTAATAATTATTATCTTAAATTGAACAAAACACTTTGTCAACATTTTTTGGAAAATTTATTTTTTTAAAGTAATCCAGCCACCATCTTCTATTTCTTTAGCTCTTTTTAAAACTAAGTACGCTGAATACCCGCTACTAACTTGGAATTCATCCGTATAGTTTTTCTCATCAGCTTTACCGGGAACAATTTCTTTAAATCGTCTGTAAGTTTTCATAAAGTCTTCTTTACTTACACGACTTTCATAAGCTTTCTCAACACTTTCAAAAAATTTTATTACATCGACTATTTCATCTGTACTCCAAGTATAATCCATTGGATATTGATATTCCATTTATAATCACCTGCCATATTTATTTTTATCGAAAATTTTCGCGTGGATCGATATTTAACTATTTTGCCCATTTTCTTCTAGTTTCTTCCGCTTCTGAAATGATCCTTTCGAATAAATCAGCCGTAGTGGGAATATCACGAATCAATCCAAGTGTTTGCCCTGCCCAACCGAATCCTTCATCTGGCTCACCATCAATAATGAATCGCTTATTAGCCTTTCCGCTTATGTAATCTTTTAATGAGTCATACCCCAGGTTTTCCTGCTCAATTTTCAAAATGTTCTCTGTCCAGCTATTCGAAATAGCTCGGGCAGGCGCTCCAATCGATCGCTTAATTACGACTGTATCATATTCATTTCCTAGAACCAATGATTTTTTATAGGCCTCGCTCGCATGGATACATTCTTTTGTAGCAATGAATCTCGTTCCCATCTCTATTCCTTCTGCACCTAGCGCAAGCGCAGCCATTAACCCCCTACCATCAGCAATACCTCCTGCAGCAATGACAGGTATCGAAACTGCGTCTACGACCTGTGGAATTAACACCATAGTACCTATATCATCCCTGCCAAGATGTCCACCACCTTCCTGACCGACTACCATAACGGCGTCCGCGCCAATCTCTTCTGCTTTTTCCGCTTGTCTTCTAGCAGCAACAAGTACTAACTTCTTTATATGAACTCCCTGTAAAAGCTTAAAAAACGGTGTAGGATTTCCTCCAGTTACCGAAACAACGTCAATTCCTTCTTGCAGGGCTGCTTCAAGCATATGCTCATACGGTCTGCCATGCTGACCAATTGCAAAATTTACACCAAACGGCTTATTTGTCATTGTTTTAGTTTTCCGGATCTCAGCACGTAACAAGTCTGGTGTAGCTATAGACATTGCGGTTATTTGGCCAAGACCACCTGCATTCGATACAGCCGCCGCAAGGTCTGCATATGCTAAGTATGCAAGTCCTCCCTGGACAATTGGATATTGAATTCCTAATAGTTCAGTCACTCTTGTCTCCCATTTCATACATTATCCCCCTAATCTACAAATGACCTCTAAATCGAGTTTATCAACACGCAAATAATTAAGCCTACATTTACTTATACTATCATTTAATGTCCTCTAATTTTTATGAAAAAGTTCCATTACACTAAGTTCAAAGAACACTGACTAATAATTATTCTTTTCAAATAATATTGCGCATGATATAATTCATTTGTTTTCTTAATTATAAATATCTAGAAGAGGGGTAATAAACAATTGTCACAGAACGAAACTCCTTTATTCACAAGTTTAGTGAACCACGCCAAGAAAAAACCTATCCAGTTTCATATTCCTGGTCATAAAAAAGGGCAGGGAATGGATCCTGAATTCCGTGAATTCATTGGCGATAATGCATTATCGATTGATTTAATTAACATCGCACCTTTAGATGATCTTCATAGTCCAAAAGGGGTGATCAAGCAAGCTCAAGAACTAGCCGCAGAGGCATTTGGTGCTGATCACACGTTTTTTTCCGTACAAGGAACAAGTGGAGCAATCATGACAATGGTTATGACAGTTTGTGGGCCTGGTGATAAAATACTTGTACCTAGAAATGTGCATAAGTCGATTATGTCAGCGATTGTTTTTTCTGGTGCGATCCCAATCTTCATAACTCCTGAAATAGATAAAAACCTTGGTATTTCCCATGGGATTACAATAGATTCAGTCGAAAAAGCATTGAGAGAGAATCCAGATGCAAAAGGTCTTCTTGTTATTAACCCGACGTATTTCGGAGTATCTGCTGATTTAAAGAAAATTGTTGAATTGGCACATTCTTATCAAATTCCAGTTCTTGTTGATGAGGCTCATGGGGTTCATATACACTTCCATGATGAACTACCTTTATCAGCTATGCAAGCAGGAGCGGATATGGCTGCAACAAGCGTACATAAGCTTGGCGGCTCGATGACACAAAGCTCGATATTAAACGTTAAAGAAGGACTTGTTTCAGCTAATCGTGTCCAATCAATCATAAGCATGTTAACAACAACTTCTACGTCATATATTCTGCTTGCTTCTCTTGATACAGCAAGAAAACGTTTAGCAACAGAAGGGTATAGCTTGATTGACCGCTCTATTAAACTAGCGGATCAGTTGCGAGCTGATATAAATAAAATTCCATTCCTGCATTGCGTTGGAAAAGAAATTATCGGATCACCAGCCACCTTTGATTACGATCCTACAAAACTAATTATTTCGGTTAAAGATCTCGGCATTTCTGGCTATGAGGTCGAGAAATGGTTACGTGAAAAGTACAATATTGAGGTCGAGCTTTCTGATTTATATAACATCCTATGTATTATTACGAATGGTGACACGAAGCAAGAAGCAAATATCCTATTGCAAGCATTACAAGACCTATCAAATGAGTTTAAACATCTTGCTGCAAACGGGAACAAGCATATCGAAGTCCTGCTCCCAACAATTCCTGTTCTCGCTCTATCTCCTAGAGATGCATTTTACTCTGATACAGAAGTAGTAGCGATTGATGAATCTGTCGGCCGAATCATTGCCGAGTTTATCATGGTGTACCCACCCGGAATCCCTATTTTCATTCCAGGTGAAATCATTACCCAGGAAAACATTGATTATATTAAAGCGAATATGGAAGTGGGCTTGCCCGTTCAAGGTCCCGAAGATCCTAATCTTCAATACTTGAGAGTGATAAAGTGAAACTTCCATCAGTGGGGGGTCCCACTGATGGTTAGTTGAACCAATCGGGGATTTACAGGCTGTTTACACTTCTTTTACCTTTCGATAAGCAAATTTTACAGCCTGTTAAACCGGGATAAAGTGATACTTCCATCAGTGGGGTTCCACTGATGGTTAGTTAAACCAATCGGGGATTTACAGGCTGTTTACACTTCTTTTACCTTTCGATAAGCAAATTTTACAGCCTGTTAAACCGGGATAAAGTGATACTTCCATCAGTGGGGTTCCACTGATGGTTAGTTAAACCAATCGGGGATTTACAGGCTGTCTACCCTTCTTTTACCTTTACAATAAGCAAATTTTACAGCCTGTTAAACCGGGATAAAGTGATACTTCCATCAGTGGGGGTTCCGCTGATGGTTAGTCCCATACTACCATCACTAAGATCTTTGCTTTTGCTTCTATCAATCGATAATACGATACCGATTGGTAAGTTACAGTAAAACTTCAAACCACTTGCCTTCTTGGCATTTTTTTTTAATTAATAATATAAAAATAAGGCTAACCATCTGGTTAGCCTCTTATTTTTATAAAGATCATCATTAAAATTCTACTAATTCATCTTCTTCTTTTTTACTATCGCAGTGGTTGCAAAGCGCATAAAGTACACTCACTTTTTCATCTTCGAAATGTTCAATTGTTCCATTACATGTTTGACAAACTATTGTACCCATTTCTAAAACTCCCCTCAAACTAAATTGAAAACGCTTTAACAACTTATTAACTTCATAATAATATAACACAATTAATAATTCAAGTATTAATTGTATGTCACATTTATTTTTTTAATACGCGACATACGATGTGGAAAGTACATAAAAGATTAGGTATTATTATGCATCAAAAATTAATTTACGATTTTTATTTTTATTACAAATTTTTGAGAGTAAATAAAGTGAAACTTCAAACTGTGAGGATTTTATTGCCTGTTAAACCGGGATAAAGTGATACTTTAATCGGTGTGGAATTGCTTTATTCCCCGCTGATTGTTAGTCCCATACTACCATCACTAAGATCTTTGCTTTTGCTTCTATCAATCGATAATACGATACCGATTGGTAAGATACAGTAAAACTTCAAACCACTTGCCTTCTTGGCATTCTTTTCGAATTAATAATATAAAAATAAGGCTAACCATCTGGTTAGCCTCTTATTTTTATAAAGATCATCATTAAAATTCTACTAATTCATCTTCTTCTTTTTTACTATCGCAGTGGTTGCAAAGCGCATAAAGTACACTCACTTTTTCATCTTCGAAATGTTCAATTGTTCCATTACATGTTTGACAAACTATTGTACCCATTTCTAAAACTCCCCTCAAACTAAATTGAAAACGCTTTAACAACTTATTAACTTCATAATAATATAACACAATTAATAATTCAAGCATTAATTGTATGTCACATTTATTTTTTTAATACGCGCCATACAATGTGGAAAGTAAATAAAAGATTAGGTATTATTTATGCATCAAACAATTAATTTACGACTTTTATTTTTATTACAAATTTTTGAGAGTAAATAAAGTGAAACTTCCATCAGTGGAGGGTTCCACTGATGGTTTAGTTGACAAATCGGGGATTTACAGGCTGTTTACACTTCTTTTACCTTTACAATAAGCAAATTTTACAGCCTGTTAAACCGGGATAAAGTGATACTTCCATCAGTGGGGGTTTCGCTGATGGTTAGTTGAACCAATCGGGGATTTACAGGCTGTTTACACTTCTTGTACCTTTACAATAAGCAAATTTTACAGCCTGTTAAACCGGGATAAAGTGAAACTTCCATCAGTGGGGGTTTCGCTGATGGTTAGTTGAACCAATCGGGGATTTACAGGCTGTTTACCCTTCTTCTACCTTTACAATAAGGAAATTTTACAGCCTATTAAACCGGGATAAAGTGAATCTTCCATCAGTGGGGGGGTTCCACTGATGGTTAGTTGAACCAATCGGGGATTTACAGGCTGTTTACCCTTCTTCTACCTTTACAATAAGGAAATTTTACAGCCTATTAAACCGCGATAAAGTGAATCTTCAATCGGTGGGGAGTTGCTTAATTCCCCACTGATTGTTAGTCGGTATACTACTATCACTAAGATCTTTGCTTTTGCTTCTATCAATCGATAATACGATACCGATTGGCAAGATACAGCGAAACTTCAAACCACTTGCCTTCTTGGCTTTCTTTTCGAATTAATAATATAAAAATAAGGCTAACCATCTGGTTAGCCTCTTATTTTTATAAAGATCATCATTAAAATTCTACTAATTCATCTTCTTCTTTTTTACTATCGCAGTGGTTGCAAAGCGCATAAAGTACACTCACTTTTTCATCTTCGAAATGTTCAATTGTTCCATTACATGTTTGACAAACTATTGTACCCATTTCTAAAACTCCCCTCAAACTAAATTGAAAACGCTTTAACAACTTATTAACTTCATAATAATATAACACAATTAATAATTCAAGCATTAATTGTATGTCACATTTATTTTTTTAATACGCG
>NZ_KI632497.1:320584-756565 GCF_000504145.1 Bacillus cihuensis
GGGCTTTATCCCCGACTGATGGTTAGTTGAACCAATCGGGGATTTACAGGCTGTTTACCCTTCTTCTACCTTTACAATAAGGAAATTTTACAGCCTATTAAACCGGGATAAAGTGAATCTTCCATCAGTGGGGGGGTTCCACTGATGGTTAGTTGAACCAATCGGGGATTTACAGGCTGTTTACCCTTTGTACCTTTACAATAAGCAAATTTTACAGCCTGTTAAACCGCGATAAAGTGAATCTTCAATCGGTGGGGAGTTGCTTAATTCCCCACTGATTGTTAGTCGGTATACTACTATCACTAAGATCTTTGCTTTTGCTTCTATCAATCGATAATACGATACCGATTGGCAAGATACAGCGAAACTTCAAACCACTTGCCTTCTTGGCTTTCTTTTCGAATTAATAATATAAAAATAAGGCTAACCATCTGGTTAGCCTCTTATTTTTATAAAGATCATCATTAAAATTCTACTAATTCATCTTCTTCTTTTTTACTATCGCAGTGGTTGCAAAGCGCATAAAGTACACTCACTTTTTCATCTTCGAAATGTTCAATTGTTCCATTACATGTTTGACAAACTATTGTACCCATTTCTAAAACTCCCCTCAAACTAAATTGAAAACGCTTTAACAACTTATTAACTTCATAATAATATAACACAATTAATAATTCAAGCATTAATTGTATGTCACATTTATTTTTTTAATACGCGCCATAAATGTGGAAAGTAAATAAAAGATTAGGTATTATTTATGCATCAAACAATTTATTTACGACTATTATTTTTATTACAAATTTTTGGGAGTACATAAAGTGAAACTTCATACTGCGGGGATTTTATTGATCGTTTATGCAGGATAAAAATATACATTTAAATTAATTTATTCCTTACACGGTCAAGGAGGTTCATATTCTTTGGAGTGATTATTTCGTAACCGTTTTCCTAAAGTCCATTTATATTTTTAAAAATGAAATTCTTTTGTCCGTAGTTTTCCTCTATGTTATTGGTAAAATTGTTTGTAGCAAAACTTGAATAATTGCATAACAGGCTAAACTTACACCAGTAACGATCCATGTTTGTTTATTCGATTTTAAGATAACCTTACCTATATATATCGCTAAGTATGAAAAGATAAAGAACATCAACACTTTAAACAAAAACTTATCATGCATTGAAAGCCATTCAACAACAGTATACCCGCTCCATACAATTAATTGAAAAAGAAACACTACGTAATTCTTCAATCAACTCAACTCCAGTCAAATGAAATGGACAGCATTATATATACCAGAAACAGTTAATCGTAATATAGAGTCAAGACCAGCTTTTTAGAAAAGTATTGTATTTAATTTATCCCCATCCAAACATTTTAAACGCTTTTATTCTTAATAGAGGCTGTACTTCTAATTGTGTGACCCATTATATGTAACATATCAATAATTATGATTCATATTATTTATAAGAATCCAATGGGGCTTTTCCTTCATCCCGACTATTGGTTAATCTCGTTCTAGTGTCTTTAATACCTTCGCGCACCTAGATAAAGTAGATACTACGAACATACAGACTTAGTACACTGTGTCCTTACGTCTTCTTCTATGTGCCCCCTACAACTTGTGTGTGCAAAGTTTCATGTATCTCACCAATCGGCCATATACGGGTAGTTTATCCCTTACCTTCATTAAGTTCCTCATACGCTTGTGATTTGGGGTCTCTATTAATGCGGGATAAATACCATTAAAAATGAGAAGTGCTTTCTCTTTACATGCATATTACCGAAAATAAAAAACACATCCGAAATAGATCGGATGTGTTTTTTTTGTTTTGTTATTTTACAATGTGGATAGGCATTCCTAAAGCCACTTCTGCAGCTTCCATTGTAATTTCACCTAATGATGGGTGAGCATGGATCGTCATAGCGATATCTTCAGCTGTCATTCCAGCTTCGATAGCAAGACCAAGCTCAGCAATCATATCAGATGCACTAGGACCAGCAATTTGAGCACCGATCACTAAACCATCTTCTTTACGAGTGATTAGTTTCATAAATCCATCTGTATTGTTCAGTGAAAGCGCACGGCCATTTGCAGCGAATGGGAATTTAGAAGCTTTAGCATCAAGACCCTCTTCTTTTGCTGATTGCTCAGTGTGACCAACTGTAGCAAGTTCCGGCTCAGAGAATACAACTGCAGGGATACCCAAATAATCGATCTCTGAAGCTTGTCCAGCAATCGCCTCAGCAGCAATTTTACCTTCGTACGAAGCTTTATGCGCTAATTGAGGACCTGATACGACATCACCAATTGCATAAATGTTGTTAACATTTGTGCGGCATTGTTTATCGATTTCAATTAAGCCTCTGTCAGTAAGTTTAATCCCTACTTGTTCAAGACCAATTTCATCTGTATTTGGACGACGACCAACCGTTACTAATACATAATCAGCTTCGATTTTCGATTCTTGGCCATTTACTTCATATGTTACAATCACACCATTATCTGTTTCTTCAACGCCTTTTGCAAGTGCTTTTGTAACAATTTCTGCACCGTGCTTCTTCAAGTTTTTCTTAACCAATGCAGTCATTTGTTTTTCATAACCACCTGAAAGAATATCTTCTGTTCCTTCAAGAATCGTTAATTTAGTACCCATATTTGCATAAGCGCCACCAAGTTCAATCCCAATAACTCCTCCACCAATTACAACTAATGAAGATGGAACTTCCTCAAGTGAAAGAGCTCCAGTTGAGTTGATTACGCGTTTTGAATATTTAAAAGTAGGTAGTTCAATTGGAGTTGAACCAGTAGCAATGATTGCGTTTTTGAATGTATATGTTTGTGCAGATGTTTCAGTCATAACACGAACATTATTTGCATCAACAAAATACGCTTCTCCGCTAACAACTTCAATTTTGTTTCCTTTTAAAAGTCCACTTACTCCACCTGTTAATTTATTTACAACTGATGATTTAAAAGCTTGTACTTTTGAGAAGTCCAGGCTTACATTTTCAGCAGTAATCCCCATGTCTTCTGAATGCTTAGCTTCATGAAAACGATGACCTGCTGCAATAAGTGCTTTTGACGGGATACAGCCTACATTTAAGCAAACTCCACCGACCGTTCCTTTTTCAACAATTGTTACTTTTTGTCCAAGTTGTGCAGCACGAATAGCGGCAACATAGCCACCAGGACCGGCACCGATGACTAAAGTATCTGTTTCAATTGGAAAATCTCCTACTACCATGTTATTACGCCTCCATTAACAATAGTTCTGGGTCGTTAAGCAATTTTTTAATGTGATTTAATGCATTTTGAGCTGTTGCACCATCAATCATGCGGTGGTCAAAGCTTAATGATAATGACAATACTGGAGCTGCAACAATTTCACCATCACGTACTACAGGTTTTTCTGCAATACGACCAATTCCTAAAATAGCTACTTCAGGATGGTTGATAACTGGTGTGAACCATTGTCCACCCGCAGAACCGATATTACTAATCGTACAAGAAGCACCTTTCATTTCGTCAGGAGCTAATTTACCGTCACGAGCTTTTGCTCCAAGTTCGTTAATTTCATTTGAGATAGCAAATGTAGATTTGCGATCCGCATCTTTAACAACAGGAACAAGAAGACCTTTCTCAGTGTCAGCCGCAATACCGATATTATAATAATGCTTATGAACGATTTCACTTGTAGCGTCATCAAGTGATGTATTAAGTGCTGGGAATTCACGTAAGGCACTTGTTAATGCTTTTACAACATAAGGAAGGAATGTAAGTTTGATTCCTTTTTGTGCTGCAACCTCTTTAAACTTCTTACGATGAGCAACAAGTTTTGTCACATCAATTTCATCCATTAATGTAACATGAGGAGCTGTATGCTTAGAATTCACCATTGCTTTAGCAATCGCTTTTCTAATTCCGCTCATTTTCTCACGTGTTTCTGGATATTGACCGGCAGGAATTGATGGAGCTTGCGGTTTAGCTGTTACTTTTTCTTCTGTTGTAACAGTTTCAGCTTGTGCAGCAGCTGGTGCTGTAGTTCCACCAGATAAGAATGAATCAATGTCGCCTTTTAAAACGCGTCCATTATCACCGCTACCTGCAACTTGACGAATGTCTACACCTTTTTCACGAGCGTATTTACGAACAGAAGGCATCGCAATAATACGACGGTTAGAATCTACTTCCGCTTGCACTTCTTGTTTAGGCGCCTCTTCACTTTTCACTTCTTGAGCCGCTTCGACTTCTTTAGTGCTAGACTCTTCACCATGGTCACCTTTGAATTGAAGATCTTCATATCCTGGAGCGTCAAAAGAGATTAAGATATCTCCTACAATCGCTACAGTTCCTTCTTCTACATGTACTTCTTCAACTGTACCTGTTACTGGTGATGGGATTTCAACAACGGCTTTATCGTTTTGTACTTCACAAAGCACGTCATCTTCTTGAACTTTATCCCCTGGCTTTACAAACCATTTTACTATTTCACCCTCGTGTATACCTTCACCGATATCAGGGAGTCTAAATTGAAATGCCATTTAGTCTCAACCTCCTATAATTTAATCATACATATTGTCTGAAAAAAAGGAATTTATGTTACATAATTCGAGTATTTTTGCATAAAGCCTAAAATCCGGTATCTATTAAATGAAGTAGGACCGGATTTCAGTAATTTTAAAAAAACAATTAGAAGTTTAACACTTTTTTCGCAGTTTCGATAACATCCTTGTAGTTAGGAAGCCAAACTGGTTCAGCTTGTGAGAATGCGAATACAGTATCCGCTGCTGTTACACGTAATACCGGTGCGTCTAGGCTAAGAATTGCGCGGTCATTAATTTCCGCTACAACGTTCGCCGCGATACCAGCTTGTTTTTGTGCTTCTTGAACAACAATTGCACGGCCTGTTTTTTCAACAGATGCAATGATTGTGTCAATATCAAGTGGAGCAATCGTACGTAGGTCGATGACTTCTACTGAATATCCTTCTTTTTCTAACTCTTCTGCAGCTTTGATTGATTCTTGAACCATAGCTCCGTAAGTAATAATCGATAGATCTTTCCCTTCACGTTTCACAGAAGCAACGCCTAGAGGAATTGTGTATTCTTCTTCTGGCACATCTTCACGGAAAGAGCGGTATAATTTCATATGCTCAAGGAAGATGACAGGATCATTATCACGGATTGAAGAAATAAGTAAACCTTTTGCATCATATGGAGATGAAGGAATGACTACTTTCAATCCTGGTGTTTGTGCCATCAACCCTTCAAGGCTGTCCGCGTGCATTTCTGGTGTATGAACACCACCACCAAAAGGAGAACGAATTGTGATTGGTGAATTGTAACGGCCGCCAGAACGGTAACGCATACGAGACATTTGTCCTGCAACAGAATCCATTACTTCAAATAAGAAACCAAAGAATTGAATTTCAGGAACTGGGCGGTATCCTTGTAATCCTAGACCGATAGCAATACCACCAATCCCAGACTCTGCAAGCGGAGTATCAAATACACGATCTTCGCCGAATTCTTTTTGCAAGTTTTCCGTAGCACGGAATACCCCGCCGTTTTTACCAACGTCTTCACCGAAAACAAGAACATTTTCATCGTTTTTTAATTCAGTGCGTAACGCATCTGTAATAGCTTGAATCATCGTCATTTGAGCCATGGCTTACTTCGACTCCTTTTCTTTGTAGATTTCGTATTGTTCTTTCAAATTGTAAGGCATCTCTTCGAACATATTTGAAATTAAATCAGTTACCGTTTGTTTAGGCTCTGCATCCGCAACTTTAATTGCTTCTTTAATTTCTTCTTTTGCCTTCTCAATTGTTTCATTTTCCATCTCTTCAGTCCATAAACCTTTAGCTTCAAGGAATTTACGGAAGCGAACAAGAGGATCTTTCAATTCCCATTCGTTATCTAGGTCTGATGTACGGTAGCGAGTCGGATCATCACCAGCCATTGTATGTGGACCATAACGGTATGTTAATGTTTCGATAAGTGTAGGTCCTTCTCCGTTAATTGCGCGCTCACGTGCATCTTTTACAGCTTTGTAAACAGCAAGTGGGTCCATTCCATCTACTACAACACCAGGAATACCAGCAGCAACTGCTTTTTGTGCCAATGTTTTAGACGCTGATTGTTTTTCTACAGGGGTAGAAATCGCAAAACGGTTGTTTTGAATAATAAAGATCGCAGGAGCTTTAAATGCACCAGCAAAGTTGATTCCTTCATAGAAGTCACCTTGTGAAGTACCGCCATCACCTGTATAAGTAATTGCTACTGCTTTTGTACCACGTTTCTTCATTCCAAGAGCAACACCCGCTGCTTGAATGTATTGAGCTCCGATAATGATTTGTGGAGAAATAACATTTACACCTTCAGGAATTTGGTTTCCTTTAAAGTGGCCACGAGAGAATAAAAACGCTTGTGAAAGCGGCAAACCATGCCAGATTAATTGTGGAACATCACGATATCCTGGTAGGATAAAGTCTTCTTTTTCGAGTGCAAATTGTGATGCAAGTTGAGAAGCTTCTTGTCCAGCTGTTGGCGCATAGAAACCTAATCTTCCTTGACGGTTTAAAGATATAGAACGTTGATCAAGAATACGTGTATAAACCATTCTTCTCATAAGTTCTTGTAATTGCTCATCTGTTAACTCAGGCATTGCTGCTTCGTTTACGATTTCGCCTTCTTCATTTAAAATTTGTAATGTTTGAAACTGTTCTTCAACTGTTTCAAACTGTTTCTTGACATCAAAATTAGCTTGATTTGCTTTAGAAGCCATCTGTGCCACCTCATCCTTTCAATAAAAAGGTTATATTTTGTAAAGCATTCTTCATTTCTAAAAGTCTAAATGAAATACCAATGTATTTTTCCCAACAATAGTAAATGCAAACATTCACTGGGTTTTTTTCTTCTCGATATTCTGTATCAGTAAAAACTAATATTAAAATGATACAATGCTTTATCCATAGTTAAGTGTACCTCACCAAATAAGCATAGTCAATTACAACAACCTATATAAATAAGTTTTCAATCGATAATTCTTTTTAGAAAATTTATCATTGATAAAACTGTTATACTATAATTATAATATCTGTACTATAAAAGAGAAACTGTTTTACGACAGATGTATGCGCTACCTTTTTTAAAAATGTTTTTCTCCCCATTTCTTTACATTTTTTCCGACTCCCCTATACTATCATTACACAACTTCACAAAATTATTATATCCATAATGCACAATTTCCATCAGTGGGGGGATTGACCGTTAATGTGGGATAAAAACAAAAAACCGCTCAAAATCTGAGTCGGTTTACTTAGTAAATGCATATGTTTTATTTTATTTAGCTTCTTTCGTATCTGAAACCTCAATCTCTGCATCTTTATAGAATTTCAGTTTATCCTCATTATATTGATTCGTTTTTTTATTAAAATCATCGTTTGCTTCAATCACCGCTTGGTAAGATTGATTAATCTTCTCAATTTGTGCTTCTAATTCATCCATTCTCAAGTCCTCTTTTTGGAAAAGAGTATATAACTCTTGATCCAACTCTAAACTTTCCTTATATGAAGCATAAAGTTTTTCATGTGCTGCATACCTTTCATCCATAGTCACCTTTAATTTTTCTGCTTCTTTTTTTAGATTTGGGTCCTTAATGTCGTTTATTTTAGCATCTATTTGCTTAAATTTTTCTTGAGATGCAAGAAGACTTTCTCTTTCTTTTTTAAGAAGCTCTTTTCGTTTTTCAATATTATTGATGGCCTCATTCGATAGTTTAACGATTTGGTCAAACTCCCTCATGCCAAGTTTAAGAATCGTGTTGTAGTATTCTTTTTCTTTATTCTCCAGTTCAGTAATAGGCTGTTTTTGCTCTTCATAGTTTTTTTCTAACTTCACAGCCGCTTCGAGTATTTGATATATTTGTTCTTCTGGAGAGTTTTTAGCTGTACATCCCAAGAGGACTCCACCTAACACCAAACATAACACAGTCCATTTAATAAACTTACTCATTGTTAAACTCCCCCTAATCTCTATATAAACTACTATACTGGAAATCGTCAGTTTTTGACAACTAACTTCTACCCATATATCCCGTTTCCCTTACAACTAATTGCAAATTCAATTTGTCCAGTATCACTTGAATATATGACTTGTCATAACTCTTTATGATTAGGCATTAGCCCAGACCATTTTATCTTCTTTGCATAGGTTGTTAGTACATCACTCTATATGGAATGATGGAATTAACAAAACGGAGGGATCCTTTATGTATTATGGTGGCTATGGAGATACCTGCTGTTATCCAGTTGAGACTTATCCCAGTTATGGGTATGGCGGAGGCGGCTGCGGATATGGAGGCGGCTGCGGATTTGGAAGCGGATTTGCATTAATTGTCGTACTCTTCATTCTATTGATTATCGTTGGTGCTTGTTTTTGTTAACCCACAATAAATCTTTAACCTCTTTATTTTATTAAGGGATAACTAAGTTTAACTTATTCAAGTATCCTTTCAGGGGAAGTGTATATGTAATAGCTTCCCCCTCATTGAATCTTTTTTTGTATTACCCAAAAGTGAAGCATAAAAAACATGCCATTAACACTTTCATTTCATTAACTATTTGACTAATCTTTGATAAACTATCTTTATTAATACATATACAGCATATCCCCAATCCAAGTGGGATTACAGCTAATATTTCTAACTCTGGATATATTTAAGAAAGAAGGGCGAATTATATGATTACAATGGAAGATATCATTAGGGAGGGTCATCCAACACTTCGTAGTAAAGCGGGGGAAGTAAACTTACCAGCTTCTGAGGAAGAACGCGAAATTTTATCAAGTATGCTTGACTATGTGATTAACAGTCAAGACCCCGACAAGGCAAAAGAATTTGGACTTCGGCCAGGCATCGGGCTTGCAGCTCCCCAAATTAATGTACCAAAACGGATGATAGCTGTTCATGTAAAAGATTCAGAAGGTAAACTCTATAGTTATGCATTATTTAATCCAAAAATCCTTAGGCACTCAAAAGCGCTAACTTATCTGACTAATGGAGAAGGTTGCTTATCTGTTGATCGCCCCTTTCCAGGCTTCGTTCCAAGATACGCCAAAATAACCGTTAAAGGTGTGGACTTAAACGGCGAAGAAATAACAGTTAAACTAAAAGGGTTGCCTGCTATCGTTTTCCAGCATGAAATTGACCATCTAAATGGCATCATGTTTTATGATCATATTAATGAAATCGACCCGTTCGATATTTCTGCTGAGGCAACACCACTTGAGCGATGATCAAATGAAACATCAATCAGAGAGGTTTTATTGCCAGTTAATGCGGGATTAAACTCAAATAAAAAAGTTTGTCCCATTAGTAGGGTCTGACCAAGCACTCTACATTCAGTTTATTTACTGAATGTAGAGTGCTTGGTCAGACCCTGATTAGAGAACCCGATTTTTTATATTAGTCCAACTTGACGTAAGCCATACAGGATACCTTCTTCACTAACATCTTTTGTAACAAAATCCGCGTGTTTTTTAACTTCGTCCACTGCATTTCCCATAGCTACTCCATGTCCAACTGTTTCAAGCATTTCAATATCATTCAAACCATCACCGAATGCATAGACATTTTCCATGTCAAATCCAGCTTTCTTAACAAACTGTTTAATTCCTTCTGCTTTTGAACCACCAAACGGTAATACATCAATAGATAAGTCATGCCAGCGAATAAATTTGAATTTATCAAACTTTCCAGTAATCAGCGCTTCTTCTTCTTCCGCTGTACAAAAATAAAGGGCTTGATATATTTCTTTATCATGATAAAAGTCATCTTGACGTTCTGGATGTGGGAATTTCAATGTTCCTAACGCTTCTTCGATTCTATCGCTGTGAATAACACTTGCCTTCATCGTTTTTTCATTCATAAACACAAGCGAGGTCTCTTCGTTCTCTCTAGCCATTTCATGCAAACGCTCCAGTTCATTGAATGAAAGTGGGTTTTTGTATATCACTTCATTTTCAAACACAACATATTGACCGTTGAAGCTAACAAACGACTCAATGTCCAATTCTTCTCTTAAGGATTCGAACATAAATGGTGCTCTTCCAGTAGCAATCGCAACATAAACTCCATTCTCTTGCAGTTGCTTAATAGCAGCCTTAGTCGATGCAGGCAATGTCTTCTCGTGATCAAGCAATGTTCCATCTATATCAAAAAAAACAATTTTCTGCATAACTTCTTCTACACATCCAATCCATTATAATAATATCATTCTTATTTAAAACTGCGTTTTCATATCTGTCAAGAATCTTCCATTAAGCTATGTATATTTCATCCATTATTTAGCACAAGAGATTTTTTATACTATGTATATACTATAACTACTTCCATCATCGGTCAAAGCTGGGCATCAGTTGTTTTTTTTTGATAATTCCCATTAACTAGGAAAAATGTATTTACTTTATTTAATTATTCTATACAATAAAAGACAAGGGAGTGATCACCATGTTGAAAAAGCTGCGCAAAAAGCTACGTAAACAATGGAATGATCTATTAAAAAGGAAATCAATCGCATAAAATTATTTGATATAGCCCTTCAAATACTTGCGAAGGGCTTCTTGCTTGTGTAAAGTGCAATATAGACCTAATGAACGGAAATGAATGGATAGAAGAGGACTTCGCACTTACACTTAATCGTTTCAAGGTTCACATGATGTTCTAAAACATGAAAAAATTGTTTTTTTTATATATAATGAAACAAGCAATTTAAAAAGAAGAGGAGAGAATGTAATGGTTTTTAAAGTTTACTACCAAGAAAATTCAAAAAATGTACCCGTAAGAGAGCATACTCAATCTATTTATGTTGAAGGAGATTCGGAGAGAGATGTTCGCGAAAAAATAAAGGACTTTCCTTATAATATCGAATATGTTGAGACGGTTACTGGGGCATATTATGAATATGAAAAGAATAATAAAGAAGATTTTAAAGTATTGGAGTTAGGATAATTTATGAAATTTGTTAAAAATGACCAAACTGCCGTTTATGCACTCGGCGGCCTAGGTGAAATTGGGAAAAATACGTATGCAGTACAATTTCAGGATGAAATTGTAATTATTGATGCAGGCATTAAATTTCCAGAAGACGAGCTTCTGGGAATCGACTACGTGATTCCAGACTATACGTATTTAGTAAAAAATGTTGATAAAATTAAGGGACTTTTTATTACCCATGGACATGAAGACCATATAGGTGGAATTCCCTATTTATTAAAAGCCATTAACATCCCTGTATATGGTGGAAAATTGGCATTAGGTTTGTTACGTAATAAACTAGAAGAGCATGGTCTTCTGCGTCAAACAAAATTACATGAAATTCAAGAAGATGATGTGATTAAATTCCGAAAGACATCCGTTTCTTTTTTCAGAACATCTCACAGTATCCCTGATTCTTATGGGATCGTTGTTAAAACTCCACCAGGACAAATTGTTCATACAGGAGACTTTAAATTCGATTTCACTCCTGTAGGAGAGCCTGCTAATTTAACAAAGATGGCTGAAATAGGAAAAGAAGGCGTTCTATGCCTATTATCTGATAGTACAAATAGTGAAGTTCAGACATTTACAATGTCGGAACGTCGCGTAGGTGAGAGTATCGATGATATTTTCCGTAAAGTGGAAGGTCGAATTATTTTCGCTACTTTTGCTTCTAATATTCACAGACTGCAACAAGTAGTTGAAGCAGCTGTTAAAAACGGACGAAAAGTTGCAGTTTTCGGTAGAAGTATGGAAGCAGCGATTACAATTGGACAAGATTTAGGGTATATCGTGGCACCTAAAGATACTTTTATTGACGCTCAGCAAATCAATCGATTGCCTGCAAACCGTGTAACGATTCTATGTACAGGTAGCCAAGGTGAGCCTATGGCAGCCCTATCAAGAATTGCTAACGGTACACATCGTCAAATCCAAATTATCCCAGGAGATACTGTTGTATTCTCATCTTCACCGATTCCTGGAAACACACTTAGTGTATCAAGGACTATTAATCAATTATACCGTGCTGGTGCCGACGTGATCAGTGGACCACTTAGTAACATTCATACGTCAGGTCATGGCGGACAACAGGAACAAAAGCTTATGCTTCGTTTAATTAAGCCAAAGTTCTTCATGCCGATTCACGGTGAATATCGGATGCAAAAATTGCACAGCCAGCATGCCATTGACTGTGGTGTTCCAGAGGAAAACTGTTTCATCATGGATAATGGTGAAGTGCTAGCCTTAAGTGAAAATACAGCACAAGTGGCTGGAAAGATCCCATCAGGTTCCGTTTACATTGATGGTAGCGGGATTGGTGATATCGGTAATATCGTCTTACGTGACCGTCGCATTCTTTCAGAAGAAGGACTTGTTGTCGTGGTTGTAAGCATCAATATGAAAGACTTCAGGATTGCCGCTGGTCCAGATATTATCTCAAGAGGCTTTGTATATATGCGAGAATCAGGTGACTTAATTAACGATGCCCAGGCACTCATCTCAAAGCACCTTAATAAAGTAATGGAGCGGAAGACAACACAATGGTCTGAAATTAAAAATGAGATTACAGACACTCTTTCTCCATTCCTGTATGAAAAAACCAAACGCCGTCCAATGATATTACCAATTATTATGGAAGTATAAATTCAAACTTCCCCCAATAATAGTCAGTCTCGTTTACGGCCAGTTATCCCCCATCGACGCTTCTTCGATTCCTCTAAGGGCTTGACTTTCCGTTAATGAGGGATAAATAAAATTAGTAAAAAAGTACCTCATTCAATTGAATGAGGTACTTTTTTACTATGATTTGAAAAACAAGTGTTTCGTCTTTCTATATTGGAGAACATTCGCTCGAGTTGCACTTACTTCGACGTTCACATAATGAGCGTGGTGGATCTTAGCCGAAGTCCTAAATATTTTTCTCTTTTATTCTTAATCTACAGTCTTTTTTTCAAAACGGTTAATATCTGAGTCGGCTCCAATGACAATTAATATGTCCCCTTTGTGAATCGGATCATTCCCTTGAGGGGATACAACGATTTCTCCACCTCTTTTTACAGCAACTATATTAATGCCAAAGCGTGCCCTTATATCAAGATCAATAATGGTTTTACCTTCTATTTTAGGACTTGCCACAATTTCGACGATTGAATGTTCATCAGACAACTCTAAATAATCGAGAACATTATTCGATACAATACTATGCGCAATACGTTTTCCCATATCTCTCTCTGGATGAACAACATGATCTGCACCAATTTTTATCAATACCTTCTCGTGATAATCATTTTGTGCCTTCACTGTTATGTTTTCGACACCTAATTCCTTTAACATTAAAGTCGTTAAAATACTTGATTGAATATTGTCACCAATTGCGACAATCACATGATCGAAATTTCGGATTCCAAGGCTTTTTAGAACATTTTCTTCTGTTGTATCTCCAATAACTGCATGTGAAGCAATCATCGCATATTCATTAACCCGATCCTCATTCATATCAATCGCAAGTACTTCCATCCCCTCCTCAATGAGAGCTCTTACAATACTGCCTCCAAATCGACCAAGTCCAATTACCGCAAATTCTTTTTTCACGAATCCTACCTCCAACAAACTAACTTGATGCACTGCTATTTTATCATAATAAAGGGAAACTTCAATCAGTCATCCCCCACTTGCGCTTTCTTCGACTCTGCTAAACATTGAGGTGGGGGTACTGCCCGTAAAATGTGGGATAAATGAATAAAAGCATTTTCAATACGAGAACTTAACAGGAATGAATATCCCTTTATTGGGAGGATAACACTTATGTCTTTTTATTATTCATTCGACCCTTTGTATCTTATATAATTAGTTAGTAGTTTAATTGCTTTTTCAATCGCCTTTTCATCTGGGTTTAACTTAGCATGATGTAGCCCATATGTTGAATTGACCCCTAGCCAAAACATAAATCCTGGAATTTCCTTCAACATATAGCCAAAATCTTCTCCTGTCATCGCTTCTTTACAGGAATATACCTGTATTCCAGGTTCTTTTTTTGCAAACTCAATAAATTCCCTTGTGAGCTCTTCTTCATTAAAAACTTGATGGTACATGGATCCATAATCAATTGATCCTTCACATGCATAACCGACCATAATCCCTTCGAGAAGCTGTTCAATCCGCGTTTTCACTTTTACCATTGAATCTTCATTCAAAGTACGGATTGTCCCCTCCAGCCTCGCTGTTTCAGCAATAATATTTTGAACACTGCCTCCGCTAATTTTACCAATCGTAACCACTGCTGAATCAAGTGGATTGACATTTCGAGAAACAATCGATTGCAACTGACCGACAAGGGAACATGCAGCAACAACCATATCATTTGTTTCATGCGGATAGGCAGCATGTCCACCTTTTCCTTTCAATTCAATGAAAAGTTCTGAAGTATTAGCAAATAAAAGTCCTTCTTTTAGTGCAATTGTCCCTATAGGATATTCTGGAGCGATATGTAAAGCTATTATTATATCCGGCATCCACTTTTTCATTGGTTCTGATTTCAACATTGGTTCTGCACCACCAGGACCTTCCTCAGCAGGCTGAAAAATAAACAAAACATGATCATCTATAGGGGTAAACACTAAATAATGTAAAACTCCAAGAGCAATACTCATATGAAAATCATGACCGCAAGCATGCATATAGTTATCATGCTCTGAACAAAATGGTAAACCAGTCTGCTCTTTGATCGGCAACCCATCCATATCTGCTCGATAGCCAATTACTTTTTTGGGATTTTTACCGATTATTTTTACAAATATTCCGGTTTCCCATGTTTCCAGTTCAAATCTGTCCTGCGGCAATGTAGATAAATAATCCAATAAATATTTTTGAGTCTTAAATTCCTTAAACCCAATTTCAGGTATTTTATGAAGGTCTCTGCGAATTTTTACAAAAGGATTCAGTAGCGACTCTACTTCAGCCATTCATTTTCCTCCTTATACAAGTAAAGCGTGGATCATTGAACTATCCACGCTTTACTGCACCTTTATTTCCTTTTAAGAGATACTTGCTTATAATGGCATTCTTAAACATGAAATGACTGCTGATACTTCAAAATATAATGAAATTAAACTTATAATTGACGTAGTTCTTGTATGATCTCTGTTTTCGATTTTGTTTTTTCATCGATTACTTTTATTACTTTTGCTGGAACTCCTGCGGCAACAGAGTACGAAGGAATATCTTGCGTCACCACTGCGCCAGCTGCAACAACAGAACCTTGTCCGATTGTCACTCCTTCAAGAACGACTGCATTCGCTCCAATTAGTACATCATCTTCCAAAATAACCGGTTTTGCAGATGGCGGTTCGATAACACCTGCTAGTACGGCTCCAGCACCTACGTGACAATTCTTCCCGACCGTTGCACGACCACCAAGCACTGCATTCATATCAATCATCGTACCTTCTCCAATAACTGCACCAATATTAATCGTAGCCCCCATCATAATTACGGCATGGTCTCCTATTTCAACCTGTTCACGAATAATGGCACCTGGCTCAATTCGGGCTTTAATATTTTTCATATCCAATAATGGAATCGCGGAGTTCCTACGGCTGTTTTCAATTATATAGTCAGTAATTTTACCTTGATTTTTTTGGATTGCTTCATTTATTTCAGACCATTCTCCAAAAACTGTTCCTGCATGGCCACTAATAAATGTTTTAGCTGAAGGACCAAAATCGATTCCTTCCAAATCCCCTTTAACATAAACTTTTACTGGTGTAG
Organism: Bacillus cihuensis; assembly: GCF_000504145.1. Taxonomy (NCBI): domain Bacteria; kingdom Bacillati; phylum Bacillota; class Bacilli; order Caryophanales; family Bacillaceae; genus Bacillus; species Bacillus cihuensis. The sequence continues at coordinate 336,391 of NZ_KI632497.1, forward strand.
ATTTCGTGCTATTTTGGATAAAAGAAATAATCTCATTTGCATCCGTCATTTTCATGTGAAATCCCCCTACTATGTATAAATCATTGGTCTTTAATTTATCAAAAGTACCGTTAAAAAACAAGAAAATACATATTTCACCCTAGACCTTGCGTGAGTATATGTTCATTAACAATCTCTTCAAATGCTTTTACTTGCTTCAATTGAAATGCAGATTCATATCCGCAAAGCCATGTATCTCGCTGAATCGAATGATTTTGCCCGTCTAGAAGGGGAATTTTAAATATATTTTGATCTTTATCATGAAGGGTTATTGCTGGAAGAATAGCATAACCGATGCCATTGAAAACCATTTGCTTACATGTTTCAATTTGATCAACAATAATTGTGTTCTTAGGTGTCGTTTGAAAATGACGATGCCACCAATCTTGAATTTCCTGATAATAGTTTGAATCACTCTTAAACTGAATGAACGGTCGATCTGTTTTAAGCACTTGCTCCAGGTTATTCATTTCGGTATCAACCAGGTACAACATATCTGTGAATAAATGCTGTTTATAGCCTTTCCAATCAGGCGCTCCACGAATAATCCCAATATGTACTTGTCCATCATATAATGATTTTAATATTTCACTGCTCCAACCAGTAACAAGTGAGATTTTGGCATAAGGGTATTTCCGGACAAATTTCTTCAGAACTTGCGGCAGCCAATTTTGGCCAACAATTGAGGCACAGGCAATCTTTAATGTTCCATATACTTCATGATCCATAGCCTGTATACTTTCTCTGACTTTTTCTTCTTTTTCTAGAACATCATTAGCTAATCGAATAACAGCTTCCCCAGCAGGTGTTAATGTAAGCCCCTTTTGTGATCGAAGAAATAATTTAGCATTCCAATCCTTTTCAATCGATTGTAATCGCTGGGACAAGGCAGGCTGCGAGACGAATAAGCGTTCTGCAGCTTTACGCATATTCATTTCTTGTGCTAAAACAGATAATAATTGAAACTCCGAAAATGACATATTTTCAACACCTTGATTCGTTTTTCATATAACAGAATAATTATGAAACCATAGTATCACTAATTATTCTCCTTATAAAGTTAAACTCCTACGTTCCTAAAGCTTTTTCTCTTTTGGGATGTAGACCTATCTTTGGCTTACTGACTATGCCTCCAAAAAGCGATATAGACTCCCTTATTAGGAGTTGAGTCAGAATAGTCGCTTGCCTATTTTGTCCCATTTTCACCTTAAAATTAAAAAGGGAAACCTCCTGTTAAGATAGCAGGCTCTTCCTAAAGATTGTTGTTTTTAACAAGTAAGCAATTCGAGCAGATATTGATTGTAGTAGTAGGTGCGAGACTCCTGTGGGAGAAGCGTGTTGAGGGAGGCCTCTCAAGCGCAAAGTACTGTGGAGGCTCCTGAGGCCGCCCGCAGAATGCGACTACTGTAACAGAAATCAACCCAAGAGTAGTGTAAATATAAATCAAAGCAACAAATTTTTCGAAAACGGCCAAATAGAATAAAGTGAAACTTCAATCAGTAGGGGTATACTTCATCCCTGCTGATTTTTAGTTCCGATCTACAGACGTTCAGATCTTCGCTACCGCATCAATCAATCGACAGTACGATCCCGATTGGTTCACCAATCGGGCTTTACGGGCAGTTATCCCCCACCTATGCTTCTTCGATTCCTCTAAGCCTTGAGGTGAGGGGGTTCTTCCCCCGTTAATGCTAGATAAAAATAGCCCCCAAAAGGGAGCTTAATTTATTATTTAGATGGAGATTGCGGATCTTTATTTAATTCTTTTAATATAGCTCTTCTTGTAAGAATTCCTTCAAAAGTCTCCTCATCATTTTGAACACATACAAAAGGTTGGTCAATCAAGAGTTTGAGACCTTTATCCATTTTATCATCAACATGGAGCCGAGGAATATCTTTATTCATAATTTCAGAAACCTTTTTATTTTCCAGCTTTTCAAATTCAATCCGCTGCATTCCTAAGATCGAATCGAGTATGACTGGTGTACTAATAAGACCATGTAGCTTATACGTAGGATCTAATACAGGGATGGCTGTATATCCGCTCTTTGTCAAAACAAGTAGCGTATGCTCTAAATTATTGCCAATCTGGACGTGTGCGACACGTTCAGAAGGGATCATTAAGTCTTTCACGTTTAACTCCAGTAAGTTCCCATCATGAATACGGATCATGTCAAAACCCCTTACCTAATAAGTCATTATTTCATCTACACTTATAGTGTATCATAGGTAAAGAAAACTTGCTTCTTGAATTGACATATAAAATGAAACTTCTATCGGTAGAAGGTCTTATTGCCCGTTAATACGGGATTAATGCTGATCTTCTGTCATCCCTTGTTCGTTTCAATATTCTTTTGCATATATCCACACTCTGGACACTCGAAAATGACGTTTTGATTAGACTGAGCTGTTAATACCTTACTCATCTCATTTTTACATTTACATTGCGGACATATTACAGTTGGCTTTTCCAAATCTCATTCCCTCCATTTAGTTAGAATACTTTAGTTTGACCCGATTTCACACAAACAAAATAACATTTATTCAATTATGTATAATTTTTTTCACACAAAAAAAGCCGACAGCATTTGCCGTCGACTTTTATTATGTTTTGTAATCAATTTAAGATTGCAAAAGATCAAAAATTTCAATGGTAATCATATCAATATTATCAAATTGATATTTAGAGGATTTGCTTTTTTCATTAAACACTTCTAACTCAAACATTTCCGTTTTACTGAAATATGTAACCTGACATTTTAATATTCCATCTATTTCAAAAAAACGCTGAGCAGATTCAGTTTCCTGTGCTTGCTCCTGAAGATTTTTTAATCTAGTAAGAATGCCTTGTAATTGAGACATACTCCCACTCCTTTCTAGTATAAAACCTTTACGATAGGTTTCACTATAACATAAAAAACTATCCAAAAACCAGAACGAAATAATTTCAGAATTTTTCATTAAACACTACGTTCTTCATCCTTTTCTAGTTCTACTAAAAGGATAGAGTAACAAATTAATTTTGTATATAAAAACTTTAAAAAAATATCGAAATCTTAGTAGTTTTTTTCAAAAAAAACGTTTTGCTATTCAAGTACAAACTTTTTATTTATAATAGTGTTACTTATATATTTAGGACAGATCACTTACCACTTACCAATTATTCGGAGGATAAAGATGAATCAAGTTACACTTTATACACAGCCAGACTGCCCACCATGTAAAATCGTGAAAATGTTTTTCAACGAATATCATATTTCATATCAAGAAAAAGATATCAAAGCAGATTCTGCAGCAATGAAAGAATTAACTAAAAAATATGGTTCCTATTCTACTCCAACAGTCATCATTAACGGAGAAACGATCATTGGATTTGAAATTGAAAAAATGAAAAGAGCTCTTTCCATCACCGACTAATCAAGGCTGTCTTATAAGGGTCAACCCTCGCACCCTAAATCAGTATTTCACGTGTTTCATACACGTATCTTATACTGTATTTAGATTACGAGGTTTGACCCTTTCCTTTTGGGCAATCAGTTCTTAACTTACCCAACTTTATATTATGATGCCTTCCCCAAAAATTAAAATGGAAAAAAGAAAGGAATGGCAAAAATCATTATTATTCCGATGAAGAGTTGTAATAAGATACCGATCACCGCAAAATCCTTTTGCGTATACTCTCCAGCAGTCATCACAAGTGCGTTCGATGGTGAAACTGAAGGAGATGAAAATGCCATACTGGCTGCAACAGCTACACACATTAATATAGGAGTTGGACTATATTGCAAGTTTTCTGCAAGTGTATAAGCTATCGGAGCAATGATAATTGCTACGGCACCATTTGGAATAAAAAAACTCAATAGCATTGTCAGTAAATATATGATCCCTAGTAAGCCATATGGTCCTGCCCATTGAATTACATTTTCTATTATCGAACTAACCAAGAGTACCCCACCCGACTTTTCAAAGGCAAGTACGAGAGGTATAATCGCGCCGATAAAAATAACGGATTCCCAATTGATTCTCTGATAAGCCTCCTCGATTGATCGAAGGCAGCCAGTTATTATCATTAATAAAGCTGCCAAAGACATCGATAAAGTAGGCGAAATCAAATCAATAGAAAGCATAATCATCATGAGTAAGGTAATACCAGCAGCAATCATCGCTTTATTTTTAGAAACCAATGTCTCTGACTCAAGTGATACACTTCCTACAACTAGGACGTCCTGTAAATCAGATGATACCCTTTCAATGTTTTCCCATTCCCCATGAATAAGAAGCGCATCTCCGGGTTTTAATTGTTCCGTAGCTAATTCCGATTGGATATATTCACCTTTACGATTAATTGCTAACACACTGCATTGATATTTCTCACGAAAATGAACATTTTGCAAGGATTGATTTTCGTAATCCGAATGCGGCATGATAAGTACTTCTGTTAGCCCAAACTTACTACTAAGGAAATGTTTTTTTATCTCTTCTTGTTGAAAAGGTCTCATCTCCAATTCAAAGTCATCTGCAAACTTCATGACTGCATCGTCTTCTCCAAATAGCAAAATGATATCTTCTGGATATAGCACTTCATCTGCTTTCGCTGAAAAGTTCTGGGACTTCGTTAAGATTGAGAGTTGCTTATCTCTTGTTTTTCTTTTAATTTCAATGACCGTTATTTCATAATCAACTGGTAGTCTTAGCTCAGATAAACGTTCACCAACAATATCAGAGTCCGATGGAATATAGAGATAATGTAATCGATCATAAACTTTATACATTCCAGCTAATTCACTTGCAGATAAACCCTTACCACTGTTATTTAAAGTAATAAATCGATTTGGAAGGAGCCTTTTTCCTATAGTGAGCATAAAAATTAAACCTGAAACTAGGGCAACAATTCCGATAGGCGTAAAATCAAATAAAGTTAAATTTGCGTATTCATTTGATCGTAAAATTTCACTTACTACTAAATTAGGTGTAGTCCCAATCATTGTTAACATGCCACCAAGACCTGTGGCATAAGCTAAGGGAAGCAGAAGTCTAGATGGGCTTTTCTTATTCTTTAAAGCCATGCTAGTAACGATTGGAAGCATCAAGGCAATTATTGCCGTACCACTTAACAACGACCCTAGTAATCCAGCAGTAGCCATGACATAAATAATCATTCTAGCTTCGCTGCCTTTTTTGCGTTGGGTCAATTGACTTACAATGTTATCAGCTAGACCGGATAAAGAAATTCCTGCACCAACGACGTATAATGAACCGATCATAATGACAATCGGACTTGAAAATCCAGAAAGAGCTTCTTCTAAATTTAAAATACCGGTAAGCCCAAGTATCACAAGTGAGATAAGCGCTACTAGATCTGCACGTAATTTTCCTTGTATGATTAGTGCAAATGTACATACAAGTATGATAAATGTTATCAACATAGGTTGTGTCATGCTTGTTACCCCCAAAAATGTTCCAAAGCCTCTAGACTTTTTCTCTATGTAAAAAGATTTACAAATTCAACTTTACGCTTGTCATTCATCAATTTTAAAGCGTATGCCAAAGAGTAACTGCTCAACTGCAGTCCTTTATTTCGCATTTAAACACGAAAGTAATCTCTTCTCCCCTGCCTACTTGAATGTTTTTTAACATCAGTATACTAGCTTCCATTTGATAGAGTAGCTCACTAAAAACTTTTACTTTAAAAAATAATATATCCTTCTGTTTATACATATTGTTTGGTAGTATAAGGAAGTGACATTTAAGTAGATAGGTTGATACAAATGAATAATAACATGACGAGAAGATCTTTTCTAAAAAAAACAGTAAGTACCTTATTAACTCTAACAGGAGCAGGAATAGGTGGTAAATATTATGCCCACGATATTGAACCTAACTGGATTGAATTTAATGAAATAGTGATTCAGCATCCACTCATTCCGAAAGGTTTTAACGGAATGAAAATTGTTCAATTTAGTGATACTCATTTAGGATTTCAATTTCAGTTAAAAGAGTTGCAGAGTGTATTAACAAAAATACAGACATTCTCTCCTGATGTTGTCCTATTCACTGGTGATTTAATGGATGAGCCAAATAAATATCCACATCATTCCAAGATTATTCCACTGCTACAAAACATTCAAGCTCCCTTAGGAAAATTCAGCATTTACGGCAATCATGATCACGGAGGATACGGATCAAAAATGTATAATCAGATCATGGAACGTTCAGGTTTCACTTTATTACAAAACAGTCACGCTGCGATTTCATTAATAAACGGGGATAAATTATATATTGCTGGAATTGATGATGCTATGCTTGGTTCTCCAAATATCCAAAAGGCTCTTTTAGGTATACCAGAAAAAGCTTATACCATCCTATTATCTCATGCACCCGACCTTGCTGAATTCGCAAAAGATTACCCAGTGCAATATCAAATAAGTGGTCACAGTCACGCTGGACAAATACAAGTCCCTTTTGCTGGCGCCCTTGTGACGCCCCCTTTCGGGAAGAAATATATTGAAGGATTGTACGAGCTTGAAAACTTAACTTTATATGTGAATCGAGGACTCGGTACAACAAGACTCCCATACCGCTTCCTTGCCCGACCAGAAATTACTTTATTTGAATTACAGTCTAATGAAAACCAATGACCTATAAACCTTTACTGATTAATAAGCAACTAATTTACCGGGCATTCTATTCATATAGCATGCCCGATCCTCTTCTTTATAAAAACAAAGTATTTTTTCAAATATTATACCATTAGTAAACTCGAATCAGTACATAAACTTTGTTTGAAGCTTGCATCCCCTTCTCTATTGTTGCTGTACCTCCATTCTTCAACCTCTCTAAAAACTCCATTTTAACTGATAATGCTAATACAGGCTCCAAATAGAAAAACAACCATACAATAATAAGAGAAAGGAGAGAACCCTATGCAGCCTTATTACTACCCATCATTTCAACACTATCCATCATTTCAACACTATCCAATCGCTCTATCGCGAAACAGTGAAGACGAGCGTTTTTTTCCATTTCTGTTTCCATTCGTGGTTGGAGGTCTTGCAGGTCTTGCTACTGGAGCGTTACTTTTTAATCGACCATATTATTATCCATACCCAGCTCCTTATCCATATCCTTATCCAGCATACAATCCATATCAAGGATATCCTGGATATCAAGGGTTTCCTGGATATCAAGGAAATCCCCAAAGTTTTGGAGCCCAAGCAGGCGTATCGGAAAATATTAATATCTATACATCACCACAATACTCAAAATAAGTTCCGAATGAGAAGAGGGAAGTTTCACCTCTTCTTTTCTTTAGCGGAGAGCAGTTGTGTTAGTTTTGTCCTTTATTTAAAATTCCCATAAAAATTCTTACCTTATTCCTCTTTTACTTTCTTTCAACTTGGAAAATGGTATAATATGAACTATAAGTAGGACCACTATAGGAAAGGAGTTTATATATGGATGATATAAAAGGGGACCCTGCCTCTATGAACACAGTTAATAGTCTTGCTCAAGCAATCTTTGTTGTGAACAAGCACGCAAAAACAGCCCCAGAACCTAAAACTTTATACGAATTAAAACGACATTCTCTAAACAAGTTGCTTACTGAAGGGAAAGCGAAAAAATTAGGACTCCATTTTTCCGATAATCCGAGATATTCAGCGCAACAATCTGATGTAATTGTCGAATGTGGTGAATATATTTTCCACCTCCCGCCTTCAAGAGAGGATTTAAAAAAACTCCCTCACTTAGGAAGCCGATCATCATCGGTTCGTAATCCAAAAGCCACTTTATCCTTATCACGAGCAAAGAAGATTTTGCAATCGTATATCGGAAAAGCAAGCGAGCCAAAATCACGTAATCAAGTTGGCAGACCTCGCCAGCAGTCGCGAATGAATACACACTCAGGCTTCCAAAATACATTTCCTTCATCATTTTTAGGGAAAGGTTTCAAACTATAATTGAACGGTCAATCATGAAGCAATTCCTGCCCATCACAATGAAATATCCACAAACTAATAGGCTGACTTGCAGGTAAGCATATACCTGTCTAGTCAGCCTATTTCCACTATTGAAAGATTTATCTCGCATTAACACACAGACACAGACGAAAGACTAAAGGACGCAGTGTACTTTAGTCTGTTATTCACTGAAACGGTTCTAGTGACGCTTTATCGAAGATTTAGCGCCAGTAGAACCGGACTAACAATCAGTGGGGAATGAAGCCCCACCACTGATTGAAGTTTCATTATCTTTCTTTTTTAAAGAATATGTTTATCAATTAATTGAATGAGTTCTGCAATTTCTGGCTTACTTACTTGTGCATCCGCTCCGACCATATTTCCTTTATGACGTAAATCATCCGTAATTAATGAAGAGAAAATAATAACAGGAAGCTTACTAAATTCATTATCTTCTTTAATACGCTTCGTTAAATGAAGACCGTCCATTTGCGGCATTTCTACGTCCGTAATCACAAGCTGCACTTCTTCCTTAAGGTCTTTCCCCGATTGATGGATTCCTTCTAAATAGCGTAGGGCATCTTCGCCGTTTTCGAAGAATTCGAGTAAATCATAACCTGCTTCTGATAAAGTATCATAAAGAAGCTTTCTAAGAAGTGGTGAATCTTCAGCAACTACAATTTTCTTATTGGACCTCTCCCTCTGTCCAAGCTTTTTCACTTGTTGAATATTAATTCCAGATTCAGGGTTGATATCTACAACAATTTTCTCGAAATCCAGAAGTAATAGCATTTCTCCATTTAGTTTAATGACCCCAATAATTTGACCTTCAAGACCTTGATACATGTCAGAAGGCTTTTCAATTTGCTTCCAGGAAATACGGTGTATTTGTGTCACGGTATGTACATGAAAAACAATCTTCTGCTGATTAAATTCTGCAACAATAAATTTATCGTCCTTCGGTTTTTCCGATGGTGGAAAGCCAAGCGCCTTTGCTACATCAACAACGGGGAGAACTTCACTTCTGAGCTCGATGATTCCTTCCACATTCTTATGTGCATGGGGTACATATGTAATTGGCACTGGATTAATAATTTCTTTTACTTTAATCACATTAATACCAAATTTATTATTACCAATTCCGAATTCAACTATTTCTAATTCATTTGTCCCACTCTCAAGCAAAATCCCTTTTGTTTGGTCCATTCTATTCTTCCTTCCTATACTTTCTCCCTAAAATATTTCATGATTAGGATTCGTCCAATAAGATATTTTAGTAAATTCAACCTATCAATTAATAAAATTCTTATACTTACTAATTCGGCAGTAATAGTGATTTCTTAAGATAAATCTATAAAAAAGAAAAATATTCATTATTTAAGACTGTTTTCGTATAATTTGTTGCTTTTCAATTATATGAATACTAACAACCTGGGGTTGATTTCCGTTACAGGTACTCGCATTCCCTCGGCGGTCTCAGGTGCCTCGCACCTTCCATAACAATCAACATCTGCTCGAATTGGTTACTTCTTACAAACAACAAGCTTTACGAAAAGAGCTATTTAAAAACACATTCATCCATTTCGACCACGCTTATATGATCTTCTAATTTTCAGCATCGGAAGCCAACCTTTTTTAATAAAAAAGCCGCACATCAAAACAGAAATTAAAGCCATGATTCCTATTACTGCAAAATAGCCATAATGCCAGTGCAACTCTGGCATATAATCAAAGTTCATTCCGTATATCCCTGCAATGAACGTTAATGGCATAAAAATAGTTGTAATAACAGTCAATGTCATCATGGTCGTGTTCAAACTATTAGAATTTACGGACAAGTAACTGTCACGGATATCTGAAGAAAAATCTCGATAAGATTCAAGCATCTCCACCAATTTAAGCAAATGATCATGTATATCATTAAAGTACAAATGCTGCTCCATCAAATAACTCAATCGATCCGAATAATTCATACGATATAGCATATCCCTCATCGGCAAAATCGTTTTTCTCAGTGCTGACATTTCAGCTCTTAAGTCAAATAATCGCTCAATTAACTCAGCTATCGTTTCATTTTTTGTATTATCTTCTATCCAGTTCAATTCTTCTTCAATTCGATAAACCAGCGGGAAATACTCATCAACTAATTTGTCAATCAAACCATGCATAAGGAAAAAAGGACCTTTCCTTATTGAGCTTTTTTTATTCATTAAATCCCAAACTATCTCAAGCTCTAATACCTCCTCTTTATGATAGGTAACAATAAATTTTTTGCTTATAAACATATTCAGTTCTATCGCTTTTAAATTTTCTTTATTTAATGCATGAAGAACTAAAAATTCATAATCTTCGTAGAAATCTATCTTAGGTCGCTGCTTAAAATCATCTCGGCTATCTTCAATTGCTAACGGATGAAATTGAAAAAAGTTCGACAATAATAACGATTCTTCTTCAGTCGGATTAGCAAAGTCAACCCAATACCAAGCCGCTTCTATTTCATTCAACTCATTCAACTCAACATTATAAAGCGTCCCATTATCTTTCGTTATGACACATGTTCTAATCACATTATCCATCCTTACTTATCTTTTTTACGTATTTGATCAATTTTGTTATTATTCAATATATTTTGTACAATGTCACAAAAGATGATTTTTGAAGCTTTAATCAAAATCATTAGACTTTTTGAACAAGCTCACAAAGGAAACAAATTGGTGATATACAGTGAAACTTATCGCTGTGATCTTCAGCGGTTTAGTTAGGCCCAAAGGATGTGAGTAACACAGACGAAAGACTAAAGTACGTGGCTTACTTAGTCTGTGATTCATTGAACCTTAGTACGTACTGTCAATTGATCGAAGCGAAAGCGATGATCTTAGCGACAGTAGAACGGTACTAACAATCAGCGGGGAAGAAGAAAAACCCACTGATTGAAGTTTCTCTTTATCTTTCTCTAGAATCTCTCAATCCGATAATGATAAAATAAAAAAGCCTTACAAAAAGGGGGAACTGATTTATGGAACATTTACTTAATCCACGAGTAAAAAAGATTGAGATTTCTGGCATTCGAAAATTTTATAACTTAGTAGCTAGTATGGACAATACCATTTCATTAACAATCGGCCAGCCAGATTTCCCAACACCTGACCATATTAAAGATTCAGCAAAACTTGCGATTGATCATAACTATACCGTCTATTCGCACAATGCCGGATTTATTGAATTAAGAACGGCTGCAAGCGACTTTGTTAGGAAAAAATACAATCTTCAATATCATCCTGCAAACGAAGTCATTGTCACAACCGGTGCAAGTGAAGCGATTGACGTAACCTTTCGAACCATATTATCAGAAGGTGTCGAAGTTATCCTTCCTGGTCCCGTCTACCCTGGGTATGAACCCATAATTAAGCTGTGTGGGGCTACTCCCATTTATGCAGATACGACAGCAAATGGATTTCGCTTAACTGCAGAGATACTAAAAAAATACATAAACAGCAAAACTAGATGTATCGTCTTACCTTATCCCTCAAACCCAACTGGAGTCACGCTTACAGCAAAGGAACTCGAGGATATTGCAGAACTTGTTCGTGATCAAGATATATTTATTGTCGCTGATGAAATCTATAGTGAACTAGTTTTTGATCAAAAGCATATTTCAATTGCCTCATTTTTAAAAGAACAAACGATTGTTTTAAATGGCGTATCTAAGTCACATTCGATGACCGGTTGGAGAATTGGCTTTATTTTCTCACCCGAAGCGATCTCTAGTCAAATCTTGAAAGTCCACCAATATAATGTAACCTGTGCCTCTTCCGTTTCACAGCGAGCTGCTTTAGCTGCTTTAACTGATGGAATTGATGATGCATTACCAATGAAAAAAGAATATCAGTCTCGAAGGGATTATGTTTATCAACGATTAATTCAAATGGGATTTGAAGTGGTAAAACCCGACGGAGCTTTTTACTTTTTTGTTAAACTTCCAAATAGATACCCTACCTCACTTTCATTTTGCCTAGAGCTTGTTGAAAAAACAAAAGTAGCTGTAGTACCAGGCGATGCCTTTTCCCAGCTTGGTGAGGGATATTTCCGACTTTCATACGCCTGTTCTCTAGAGTTATTGAAAGAAGCTTTAAATAGAATTGAATGGTTCCTTAATGAACAACCTAATAGTTCTCAGCTATAAATAATTTTCTATATTAAAAGGCTGTTTTCGTATCCTTTATTGCTTTTAAATAATATGTACAATGATATCCTGAGTTGATTTACATTACAGGTACTCGTTTTCCGCGGGCAGTTTCAGGAGCCTCGCACCTTCCACTACAATCAACATCTTATCGAATTTGTTACTTGCTAAAAACAACAGTCTTTTCGAAAAAGAGCCTTAATAAAAAAGGGACCTAAAGGTGTCCCAAAACGAGCTGACCTTACACTCCATACAGCGTTTATCGTGACACGTTCATCATATAAACGATATATAGTCGAATAGGTTTTGCACCGTTTTGTTTTTAGACACCCTTAGTCCCATTAAGTTTGCTTATTTAAAAATCTGTTTAATAGACTCTTAATTGAGTTTGCGAAGAAATCATTCATTTTGTTTGGTCATTGCGTAATATTTACTTCAATAGTTCGGGGCGCCGCTTTATCTTACGTTGCGCTAAGATCTTAGCGACAGTAGAATGGGACTAAGAATCAGTGGAGAAGCCCCCCACTGATTGTTGTTTCACTTTATTATTGATAATATATATAAAGTGCCTGAGTACCTCTATCCTCTTCCCCTGCTTCGACCAGTTGATCATAAAGCGATTTAGCAAGCGTTAATCCAGGCAATTGTAGATTCATTCGATCAGCTTCTTCCAACGCAATCTTCATATCTTTCAAAAAATGCTTAATATAGAAACCTGGTTCAAAATCGCCTTGAATCATTCTAGGAGCTAAATTAGAAAGTGACCAACTGCCCGCTGCGCCATTGGCTATGCTCTTTAATACAGTATCCGGATTAAGGCCAGCTTTTTTTGCATAAATAATTGCCTCAGTAACTCCAATCATATTAGATGCAATCGCAATTTGGTTACACATCTTTGTATGTTGACCTGAACCTGATTCCCCTTGGTATACAATATTCGTACCTAAAACTTCAAAAATATCGGATACCTTATTGAATATCTCTTGTTCACCGCCAACCATAATTGCTAACTTGCCATCTCGTGCTCCTATATCACCACCTGATACTGGGGCATCTAATGAATACATACCTTTTTCCTTTGCACATGCAGCAATCTTTTGGGCAAGAGTGGGTGTAGAAGTTGTCATATCAATGAGTATCGTATTTACTTCAGCAAAATGGATAATACCTTCTTCACCAAGGTAAATTTCCTCTACATCACTAGGATACCCAACAATGGAGATAATGACATTTGTTTGTTTTGCTAATTCTTTTGGAGAATCTGCCCAGCTTGCACCGTCTTTCAGAAGATCTGCTGCTTTCTCTTTAGTGCGATTATAAACAGTGACATTAAAACCTGCTCTCAATAAATTACTTACCATACTTTTACCCATTACACCTGTTCCAATAAACCCTACTTTTGCTGTCTCCGACAAATGTGCCATATCTTTTCCCCCTTTATCATTTTAGTACATACTGATACTCTTATTTTAAATTGATTTAATTGAGCCACCATCTACTAAATACGTTTGTCCGGTAAGGTAAGAATTTGCCTCAGAAAGCAAAAATGTAACTAAATTTGCAAATTCCTCAGGCTCGCCGTAACGTCCCAAAGGAATAGCTGCTTTCATTTTCGCTTCCATTTCTTTTACACTGACACCTTGCTTATCAGCATTAATTTGATCGAGATGGGCTACTCTATCCGTTGCAATACGGCCAGGACCTACAGTATTAATCAAAATGTTATCGCTAGCCAATTCTGTCGCCAAGGTTTTAGAAAGACCAACAATGGCAGTGCGGAATGTATTAGATAAAATCAACCCTGGAATAGGCTCTTTAATTGATGAAGAAGCTATATTCACAATCTTCCCGCCCTGCTTTTGCAAGAATGGAAGTGTTTCACGAATGATTCGGATATAGCTTAGTAGATTCAATTCAAATGAATGTTGCCAATCATCATCACTCATTTCACTAAACGCTCCGGCTTTCGGACCTCCTGCATTGTTTACAAGTAGCTCTATGCCACCGAATTCCGCATTTGTTCGATTGACAAGATTCACAATCTCACTATTTTTCGTAATATCCGTAACACAATAAGCCACTTTACCTCCTGCTAATTCTTCAAGCTCTCTTTGCACAGTTTTCAACTTGCTTTCATCCCTTCCAGAAAGCATAACGTTTGCGCCCTCTTTCACGAGCAGTGTTGCAACCGCTTTCCCTAACCCCTGACTTGAAGCAATAATGAGTGCATTCTTATTACGTAAACCTAAATCCATATGTACTTCCCCTCCATCTAGTCTCTTCACTACCATTATAGCTTAGCGTCCCTAAAGTGGAAAACTTTTTGCAGTAAAGTAAAACTTCAATCAGTGGGGGTTTTACTGCCCGTAGATGCGGGATAATATGAAAATTCGATAAGTTGGGGGCTTTATCACCACCGATTGTTGGTTTCGTTCTAATGTCGCTTTTAACATAGACCGAACTTAAGTTAAATGAATCACAGACGAAGTAAGCCGCGTCCTCCGGATGAAGCCTACTCTCAAAAAAGAGGATATCCCAGCAAAAGAGTCAGATTCACTTCAACTAAATTTCGTTTTTATGACGGATAACCGACACAATAAACGGAATATAGTTTGTGAGATTAGACCCTTTTTAGGACATCCTCATTTTTATTTATGCTTTAGAAACGGCTGCTTCAACAGCTGCTTTTACATCATCATTTGTTTCAAGATTTAAGACTGATAATGCCAATGCTTCCATTTCTTCTTTTGAGAGTTTACTGATTATAGAACGTGCTCTCAATATTGAAGTGGCACTCATTGAAAATTCATCGAGACCTAAACCGAGCAATACAGGGATTGCTGTTTCATCCCCAGCCATTTCTCCACACATTCCAGCCCATTTACCTTCTTTATGTGCGGCATCAATGACCATTTTTACAAGGCGTAAAATAGCCGGGTTATACGGTTGATACAAGTATGAAACGCGTTCGTTCATACGATCTGCAGCCATTGTATATTGGATAAGATCATTCGTTCCAATACTAAAGAAATCAACTTCTTTCGCAAATGTATCAGCCATGACAGCAGTTGAAGGAATTTCTACCATAATTCCGACTTCAATGCCTTCAGCCACAGTAACACCTTTTGCAAGAAGTTGCTGTTTTTCTTCTTCTAAAATCGCTTTTGCTTGACGGAATTCACCAAGTGTAGCAATCATCGGGAACATAATTTTCAAATCACCATATTGGCTTGCACGCAATAATGCACGAAGCTGTGTACGGAAGATTTCCTGTTGATCCAGGCATAAACGAATTGCTCGGTATCCAAGGAATGGGTTCATTTCTTTTGGTAAATTTAGATACGGAAGCTCTTTATCTCCACCAATATCAAGAGTACGAACCACTACAGGCTTGCCTTTTAAGCCTTCTAATACTGCTTTATACGCCTCAAACTGTTCTTCTTCTGTTGGCAACTGTTCTCGACCCATATAAAGGAATTCAGTACGATAAAGACCGACCCCTTCACCACCGTTGTTAATTACACCTTCAAGGTCTTTAGGTGTACCAATATTGGCAACTAATTCAACGTGGTGTCCGTCTTTGGAAACTGTTTGTTCATTTACAAGCTTTGCCCACTCCGCTTTTTGCGCTTCATATGCTTGTGCTTCTTTCTTATACTGTTCAATAATTTCAGGAGTAGGATTAATATGTACTTGGCCATTTAATCCGTCTACAATCACGATATCACCATTCTGAATCGTTTTCGTAGCTTCCTTTGTACCAACAACAGCAGGAATTTCCATAGAACGGGCCATGATCGCAGAATGTGACGTTCGACCGCCGATATCTGTAGTAAAGCCTTTGACATATTGGCGATTTAATTGAGCTGTATCTGAAGGCGTCAAATCTTCAGAAATCACAATCACTTCTTCTGCAATCATACTCGGATTCGGAATTTGAACACCCAAAAGATGTGCAAGAAGTCTTTTCGTAACATCACGGATGTCTGCTGCACGCTCTTTCATATATTCATTATCCATTTGTTCAAACATCGTGATAAACATATCTGCTGTTTCCTTCAAAGCAAACTCAGCATTAACATTTTCTGATGTTATTTTGTCTTCGATTGGGCCTAAAAGCTCTGGGTCAGAAATAACCAACATATGAGCATCAAAAATGGCCGCCTTATCTTCACCTAAATCTTCTGCTGCTTTTTCTCGTATGTGCTGTAAATCTGTTTTCGACATATCTACCGCTGCTCTAAAACGAGCTGTCTCGTCGGCAACATTTTCAATCGAATTCTTTTCAACCTTTAACTCAGGTTCAATTAACCGATATGCCTTCGCAATCGCTATTCCGTTTGAAGCGGCAATGCCGGATAATAAAGTTGACATTATTCAGCTAATCCCTCTTTTTTCAATGTTTCTTCTAACGTGTTAAGAGCATCTTTCTCGTCGCTTCCTTCGGCTGAGATTGTAATTTCAGCATCTTTGCCTACGCCAAGAGACATAACGCCCATGATTGATTTAAGATTTACTTTCTTACCGTTATATTCAAGATTAATTTCAGAATCGAATTTACCTGATGCTTGAACTAACAATGTTGCAGGTCGTGCATGAATTCCAGTATCCGCTATTACTTTGAATGTTTTTTGTTGCATTAAAATCAATCTCCCTTTTCCAATAAAATTAATACTCTAAAACAAATGACCACATTAAATGACGCGATATTGTCATTTTACCCAATGTAGGTCATTTCATGTTAAAAAGCAAAGAAGTATACAAATGAAAATGAAAGCATTTCCATGTTTATCATGTAAAATATCTCATATTCCATCAATATTAAGAATAGCATTCCTTAAGATATCAAACAACGATTTCACCTTGCTTTTTCAAGGAAAATCCTACAAGAAATCCTCTATAAAAGCAACTATTATTCAGCATTAATTTATTCTTTATATAAATACCTGATTATTTTAATAGGATAGAAACCTTTCACCACCGCGAAAGGTACCGCTTACATCACTGAAAATCTATTTATTAAAAATTATACCATTTTAAGCAGAATCGATCAAAAACAATCAAAATCATTCATAGGTAATTATGATACTCTATTGCACAATTCTATTTAATTGTGTTTTTTACTTTTCTCACTGTAATATACATATTTGCATAGTTAATTTTTCATAGTAGCCGGGACTATTCTTATTTGAGAAACTTTTTTATATGACTTACAATCCAATAGATTCGTCTGCTAACTTTTTTCTTTTATACAAATATTACGGAGGTAACCATGAAATTTTACACTAATCAACTTTTAACTATCTTTGCTTTTATATGCTGTATGACCCTTATAGGATGTTCAAATAGCCAGAATACAAACGAAAGCACGCACCACCACAAAACCAATTTACCTGAGGAAAATCCTTCTACTATTTCAGCTTCAATTGTTCGTGTCGTAGACGGAGACACAATAAAAATCAAATTAGACAACAGTAAAGAAGAAACCGTAAGACTTTTACTAGTTGATACACCTGAAAGCGTACATCCTACAAAACCTATCCAACCTTTTGCGATTGAAGCGAGCAACTTTGTAAAAAACCTATTACCAGTAGGAAAAGACGTTGAAATAGAGCTTGGTACGAATGAACGGGACAAATATGGCAGACTTCTTGCTTACCTTTACGCTGATGAAAAAATGGTGAATCAGCTTTTACTTGAAAAAGGATATGCTAGAGTTGCTTATGTATTCGCTCCGAATACGAAATACATCGAGGAATTCCGCGAAATCCAAGAAACAGCACAACGAAAAGAAATTGGTATTTGGTCCATCGAAAATTATACAACTAGTACTGGTTTTAATGATCAGAAACAAAAACCGAAAGCAACCGAAAGCCCTATAGCTTGTACCAATCCTGAAATTAAAGGAAATATTAACTCGAAAGGAGAAAAAATATATCATGTAAAAGGAGGTCTGCATTATGAGCAGACGAAACCTGAAAAATTGTTTTGTAATGAGGAAGAGGCAATAAAGGCAGGTTTTCGAAAAGCAAAAAGCTAGTGAGATGCACATATCTTGTTTCAATATTTAGTCAAGTGATGATAAGGTTGGAGCAAGAAAAATAAAGTACAAGAATTCAAACCATTTAGACACTATTTACATACCTAAATTCAAAAAAAGAAACGCCTGTCTTAGTTTATGCAAGTAAAATGCATATCTAGACAGGCTAATGTATACGATTAACTTCTTGGCTCAACCATGTATTGATAAGTGACTTCTCCACCATGTTTTGCTGTTCCGCTAAAGTGTTTGAAATCCTCTCTTTTGACAAGAAAGAGTTGGAAATCTAAAAACTGGTCCTTCGTAATGGTAAATTCATCAATCTCACCGTTAGCTAGCTGATTCAAGAGCGTCTCTACTTCTTCTCTATCCAAACCAAATCCCCCAGACGTTTTATGGTTAATTCCAAAATCCAGTACTATAATACGCTATCGTTTCGCATCATGCAATTTTTCAATAATGCTTCAAAGTAACACTCGGTATTCGTCAAGATATCATCGTATATTTTTAGAGTATATTTCAATCTAAAATACAAAGAAATTAATAATTGCAAACAACTTCTTTACGTTTGGGAAAAAATAGTGCAAACTGTATAGTAAACTATTCAATGGTTTTTATGAAAATATAGTCATAGAAGAAGTCCATGTAAAGTTTTATAGAGTATTTCGAAAATTATTTTGAAAGCGCTCTATGCATGATTACCTAACAACAGGAATATCTCCAAATGACTGAATACTCGCTCTACTGCTGTTTTAATAGGAAGCAACACGTTGTTAATTCGCGACAATTTAGTTTGAAGAATAGCTTTATAGAGCAGGTTACTAACTCTCTAATAAAGTGAAACTTCATCAGTGCGGGTTTTCTTCATCCCCCACTGTTTGTTAGTCCCATTCTAGACTCGCTAATATCTCGCTCCGATTCGATAAATTGACTCTACAACAAAGGTTCAACGAACTCAGACTAAGTACGCCGCATCCTCATGTCTTCGTCTGAGTGACAAAATCCTGTGGGCGCAAACTTTACCTCTGCGTAACTCGCGGTAAGTTTCACTGTATCTCACTAATCGGGGTTTTACTGCCCGTTGCCCGTTAATGCGGGATAAGTTGGTGGAGAGGAGCAGTGATTTTATAGATTTTTACACGAAGTCTAGTTTAACTTGCAATTAATTGGGTACCTGATTTAAGTTAACTTTGAACCCTTTTTCTTCATAAAAAACATCCATGAGCGTCTGCTCTAAACCCGACGATGAAAAAGGTTCGAGTTCTCAAATTGTATCACCTTATGAAGAAGGCGGTGCGGAGCTGTTCTTGCATAGTCCCGCCCCTTTTCCACAGAAAAAAGACAATTATGAAACGAAAAGGATGGTTGATAGTTATGAAAAAGGCAGAAATAGGTAATATCATTGAATTCCGTGACGGTTTGCAAGGAATTGTAGAAAAGGTTAATGAAAATTCAGTAATTGTTGATGTTACATATATGGCTAATTACAGAGATTTTGATTTAGAGCAGAAAACGGTTGTCAATCATAAAAATTATAAAATCATTAAATAGTTTTTTTTCTCAATACATAATTCAGTTTGACTATAATTTATACCCTCTAAAACACCACTTAATACATTAGCGTTCTAAAAAATCGAAGGTGTCACATAAGAATCTGATCTCGCACACTAAATCACTATGTGTGCGAGGTTAGACCCTTTGAACATGGGACATCCCCTCTTCTTTTGCAACAGATTCCATGGATTTAGTAATCTTTATTTAATCTAATCGACTAACATTGTAAAAGCATTTCTATACAATTCATGGTATAGTGAAATTACTTTTTATTCTAAAAAAAGTGGAAAACTCAAACAAGAAAGGAGATTATTGCAATGAACAAATGGAAATTAGTACTAGCCGGACTTACAGTTTCAGCTTTTGTACTAACAGGTTGTGGTACAGGCAATAATGATGAAAACGCTAAGGAACCTAAAGTAGAAAATCAAGAGGAAAATACAGAAACTACTGGAAATACACCTAACACCAACGAGAACAGCAGTGAGGTAAACAAAGAAAGCACCGAAAACACTGACTCAACTGATAATGGTACTTCATCTAAAGACAAGCCTACTAAGGAAGAGGAAGAAGCTACTGAGACTTCCACAACGGAGGAAAAAGGAGAAACAGCTCGTATTCTTGAACAACCTTTGAAATTTAAAGTAAATGGTGTGGAAAAAGAAGAAACGGCTTTCCTAAAAAACAGCGATAATCAACCATTCAGTTTGTATGTACTGCCTGAGTTTGAGCTAACTGCAGAAGAACCTAATAAGGATGTACTATTTTTGACTGGTCAAGATGAAGTTTTCATGCGGATTGAACACTATCCTGCTGACGTGAATTGGGATGAAATCGAAGCAGATGCCAAAACACAATTGACTGCCGTTTCAGAAACTATCACCCCAGTTGACGCTTCCCAACATTCTCTTGATAATGCAGTAGTTTATGAAGCAGTAAATGGAAATGACATTGTCAGTTCTGTTCTTTTCAAAGATGAAAAGAATCAATCTAAAATAACAATTTTTACAAATAAAGACCACGATTACAGAGATGCCTTCATTCAAATGGGTAAAACAATAATGAAAAAATAAAGCAAAAGCCATGATATAGGTGTATACCTGTTTCATGGCTTTTTTCTTATAGGATTTCGAAACCATACTAGTACTAAAAAAATTAAAGTGATGTAACCAAACAGCGGGTACAAATATCCTAATAATTGTCCATATTCAAACTTGCCTATCAGAGCAGAGAGAAGACAAATCACGATCATTACTAAAAATCCAGGCACTTTAATATATTTCTGAATTTGTTTTTGCAGTCCAAAAATATTACCAATGACAGAAGTAAATATCTCACCATAAATGACTAATACAAATAGCCAATGTAGATTGGCCGCTGCATTTTTCATTAATTCTGCTGATGGGATTGAATAATCCAATAAATCAGGCAACATCACAAGTGAGAAATGCCCCGTAAGCAATATTACAGTTAAAAAGAAACCACCAAGCATCGCTCCTCGCTTCAATACCTTTTCCTCACGAATTTCATAAGCTACTGGAACTAATACGGCGAGAGAGAGAGACAGATTAAAAGCTGAGTAAGCAAATGGTGACATGGCGATATCTAAGGTTTTTCTTCCTTCAGGAATTACTGTAAAAGCAGAAACAAACCCACCCTCGTTAATTGTAAGGATACATAATATTACACTAAAAAAAATCATCAATGGGACAACAAAGGAATTGACTGCGAACAGCCCTTTCATTCCTCCCATTAATACCATAGTAGCGAATAATATCGTTACAGTAACGCCGACATTCTTAGAAATACCTAGCTGTTCTTCAAATACTGCTCCTGCACCAGAAATCATGACTGCTGTAACCCCAATTAACATGAGCATAAATAACATATTGACGAATGCAGCAATTTTTTTCCCAAATAAAAACTGATTGAATTCTTCATATGTCGAAACAGCCGCTCGTGAAGATAATAACATGATTTTTGCACCAGTAAAAATAAAAATATATCCAGCTATCAATATGCCGAAAAAACCATACATCCCATATTGAGTGAAGAACTCAGCGATTTCCCTACCTGTGGCAAACCCTGCTCCGACAACTGTTCCCACATAAACCGCTGCTATCTGAAATGAACCTGTCCATCTTGAAACCATCCGCTCGCCTCCCCATTACAATATATATGTAAGGCAATGAGATTTAAGACAAGCAATAGCTCAAGTAATTGTCATTCTTATAAACAACTGCTCTTATTAGTTATCTTCTGAAACAAGAAAGGATGCCCCAATTCACAAAGGTTAGACCTATTTGGGACATCCTCATTTGTCAAAATCAATTTTTATCCCGCATTAACGGGCCGTTCCCCTTCCACCTCCAGGCTTAGAGGATTCGAAGAAGCGTAAGTGGAGATTAACTGCCTAATCTAGTTGCACTCCCTGTCCGTCTGAGGACTAAAGCTGTAAACAACGTATTCCATCTTATGCTTGTCGGACTTTCACAGGATATGATGGTGTCTAAGTTGCTCACAGGGCGTGAGCGATCTTAGTATTCGTTCCTTAAAGCAGTCATCTCGCTTTTGAAGTAAAAACCCGATTGGTGAGATTTAATGAAACTTACCCAGAGTTACACAGAGGTAAAGTTTGCGCATACAGGATGTGGGTCACTTAGACATGGCCGCAGGACGCGGCGTACTTAGTCTGAGTTCTTTAAACCTTTGTTCGCACTATCGATTGATCGAATTACTTGGCGACAGTAGAACTAGACTAACAACCAGTGGGGGATGAAGAAGACTCCCACTAATTCAAGTTTAACCTTATAGTTTACCATCATCAATTGATGTCAACCACTCATCGATGACAGAGACAACATTTTTGACGGTACCATCATTAAACGGTGAATCTAGATGTGCAGATGCAACGAGACCGAGAAATGATTGGCTACCTCCAAGCTTACAAAGGCTTAAATAATCATCCCATGCTTTCTTTTGATCTTCTCTGGATCGTTTCCAAAATTGGAAAGCGCATATTTGTGCTAACGTATAATCAATATAATAAAACGGAGAATTAAAAATATGACCTTGACGTTGCCAATATCCACCTTTTTCTAAAAATGCCACACCATCATAGTCACGATGCGGTAAATATTTTTTCTCTATCTCACGCCACGCTTTCTTTCGTTCAACTGGTGTTGCTTCAGGATTTTCATAGACATAATGCTGGAATTCATCTACTGCCACACCATACGGTAAGAAAGTGAGTGCGCCTGCCAAATGAGAGAATTTATACTTATCTGTATCTTCTTCAAAAAACAGCTCCATCCATGGCCACGTAAGGAACTCCATACTCATTGAATGAATTTCACATGCTTCATATGTAGGCCAGTAATACTCAGGGAGCTTCGAATTTCTGCTACTATACACTTGGAAAGCATGTCCCGCTTCATGAGTTAGAACGTCAATATCACCTGATGTGCCGTTAAAATTTGAAAAAATAAAAGGTGCCCGAAAATCCTCAATCATTGTGCAATATCCGCCACCAGCTTTTCCTTTTTTAGCAACGAGATCCATTAATCCAGTATCTAGCATATAATTAAAGAATTCTGCTGTCTCAGGAGATAGCTCACTATACATCTTCTTCCCATTCGCTACAATCCAAGCCGGATCTCCTTTAGGTACCGCGTTTCCGGTTTGAAATTCAAATCCCTCATCATAAAATTTTAACTCAGACACATTGATTCTTTGCTTTTGACGTTGTTTCAACTTACTTACAAGCGGCACGATATATTCTTCTACTTGTTTGCGGAAATTAGCAACCATTTCGGCATTATAGTCTGTTCTAGCCATACGATAATAACCAAGCTCAACAAAATTCTTATATCCAAGCTTTACTGCGATTTCGTGACGTACTTTAACGAGTTGGTCATAAATCTCGTCTAATTTCTTTTCATTTGCTTCAAAAAAACTAAAAAATGCTTCACTCGCATTTTTCCTCGTTACTCGCTCTTTCGATTCCGTAAATGGCTGAAGTTGAGCAAGTGTCCGTTCTTCTCCTTCAAATTCAATTTTTGCAGCAGCTAGTAATTGCGTATATTCGCTTGACAGCTTGTTTTCCTTCTGCAATAAAGGAATGATTTCTTGCGAGAAGGTTTTCAATTGAGCTTCCGCTAATGCAAACAACTGTGCACCGTACTCAGCTTCAAGTTCTTTACGATATTTAGCCTTCACAAGTTTGGCATAGTATTGAGATACTAAATCTTCAATTTCTGGTGATAGTTCATCAAGATATTCATTCTCTAATTTATAAAATTCATCGTTTGTATCAATCGAATGACGAATGGAACAAATCGTTAACATAGTTCCTACGTTATTTCTTAAGCGAGTAATTTCGTCAATCGCTTCTATTTGTCTCGCCGCATTTTCAGCTGTCTCAAACTTCTCCAAAAGACTTGTGAATTCTCGTTTCACTTCTTCTAAATTAGGCCGTATATACTCATATTGTTCGAACTTCAATGAAAACACTTCCTTTTTATTAAAATAAGGTTTGATTGAACTATTGAACTTGCTACATCCACCTTAACTTTCTTTTCTCGATACGTCATCTAAACTCCTTCTTAATCTGATTTATTTTATCCCGCTTTAACAGGCAATATGACCCCCACCTCAAGGCTGGGAGGAATCGAGGAAGCGTAGGGGGTTAACTGCCCGTAAAAGCCCGATTGGTGAAATACAGTAAAACTTACCTTTGTAGTCATTAAAGGTAAGTTTGTGCCCACAGGATGTGGGTCACACAGACGAAGACATGAGGACGCGGCGTACTTAGTCTATGATTCATTACACTGATTGAAGTTTTTACTTTAACTAAAAGGGAGTTGTCGTTATCCTTTTATGAAAAGGCTGTTTTTGCATACTTTGTTGCTTTTCAATTATATGTACACTACAACCTCGATTGATTTCCGGTGGCAAGAACTCGCTTTCCGCGGGGGGCTCCCTCAACACGCTCCTCTAAGCAGGAGTCTCTCATTTCAGCTCCAATCAACATCTGCTCGAATTGGTTTCTTGCTAATAACAACAATCTTTACGAAAAGAGGCTTCTTTAATGGAGGCTCTTTTAATCTTTAATGTTAATTATTGCATAAAAATTAACGTCCCGTTGAAGATTTATTAGTTTAATCCTTCTTTCGCTTTAGAATTACATCTTCAACAAATTGATTAAATTTTTCCTCAGCTTCAGTGCTTAATTTGACTGTAAAAAGTAAAGGATAATCAGGATTTTTTTTGCAGTAGGAATCAAAAATTTCAATTTCATCCTCAGAACAATTCTAAAAAAAAATGTCCCACGTCCCTAGTTCATTTTTATACCCAATAGCTTCTATAAAATCATCATTTTCTTCGACGTAATAGCAAATATGCCAATGGCGATCTTTTAAATGCTCCTCTATTTCTTCGGCATACGGTTCGAACGATGTCTCTACCTCGATTAATTCCATCCCTTGGGAACATTGGTTCCTTTGAATAGGAATAGGATCAGGAAGTTCTTCATTATCATATAAGATTCCTGCCAAAGAGTATGCCAAATCCTTTTTTGCACTTTTTATCGCTTTAAGTTTTGTTTCCCCTCGTGTTAACGGAAAGTCCCATCCAGATTCAGGAAACAGAGTGGGGAAATAAACACAAAATATTCCTTCATCGTCCTGTTGTATGAATGCTGGATAAACTAATTTATCGGAATTTATCATAGCCACCCATCCTTCCTTATAACGACTACATATTACTAAGTTTTCGGGGAAGTTTAAAATATCAACATTTACCTTTAACAGAGCCTTTATGAAAAAAAGCCGTTCAACCCTTTGATGGATGAACAGCAAGCGGTCATATACTATTTTATCACTAAGTATCTAAAAGTACCGATTTGGGCTTACTCGTATGAAACCATGGTTTCACAAATCTTCACTTTACATTTAAGCCTATTTTTTTTATGAACTCGATGGCCATTTGCTTCTCTTCTGGCGTAAGAATATTCATAATTTCATCAATTTGTTCTTCATGTTCTGGAAACACCTTTTCAATAAATTGTTTCCCTTCTTCAGTAATCCTTGCATAAGTAACTCTTCGATCCTCTTTACAAGCAACTCGCTGTAGGTAATTCTTCTTCTCCAGCTTATCTACTACATAAGTAATGCTACCACTAGCAAGAAGTATTTTCCCGCCAATTTGCTGCAAAGGTTGTTCTCCTTTATGATATAACAGTTCCAACACGGCAAATTCAGTTGGATTTAATCCTTGTTCAGCAATAAATTTATTAACAACATCATTGATGGAACGATGTGCTCTAGATAATACAATGAACAGCTTAAGTGATTGCTGCACGCTATTATTTTCCATTTTATTCACAACCTTAATATACAAAATTTAAATATCTCGAATTAAGGCTATTATAAAAAATAAACACCCTTTTGTCAATTTTCCACGTTAAGTTTAATTTAACTGTTTCCAAATCAAGTTTACTATACTAAAATTTATACGTTGTAATAATGCAAAGAGTACTCAGGAAGAAAATATCAAGCTCCTTGTTCTGTATACAGTATGACCTGATGAAAGACTATATATATACATATTAATTTTGATAAGGAAGTGGTATTATGACCTCAATTTCACTCAAGGTTGACAAGCAATTACCAAATTCCAATACTGCTTATTGGGTATTGATTCTCATGGGATTTTGCCATTTATTAAATGATTCCCTTCAGGCTGTTGTACCAGCCATGTTCCCAACACTAGAAAAATCCATGCATTTGAGCTACACACAGCTTGGAATGGTTGCCTTCGCTCTAAATATCGTCGCTTCCTTAATGCAGCCTGCAATTGGTTGGTATGCTGATAAGAAACCACTTCCCTTCGCATTACCTATTGGTTTAACGAGCACACTTATCGGGATTGGTTTGCTCGCTCTTTCACCTACTTATGAGATGATCATTTTTTCTGTTATCTTAATCGGCATTGGTTCTGCAATCTTTCATCCAGAAGGATCAAGAGTAGCTTTTATGGCTGGAGGCCCGAAAAGAGGGCTTGCTCAATCGATTTATCAGGTAGGAGGAAATACCGGCCAAGCACTTGCACCACTTATTTCTGCACTGATCTTTCTCCCATTCGGGCAAAGAGGCGCTCTTTGGTTTGTACCTGTTGCATTCTGTGCAGTTCTTATTCTCATATATATTGCCAGATGGTATAAGTCAAGATTAGATGATTATCCTCTTCCAAGGAAAAAGGCGCATGAAAATGCAGGTAAGGTTCATGGGAAAGCAGTAGTCGCACTAGGGATTGTATTGTTTATCATTTTCGCACGTTCGTGGTATATATCATGTATGACGAATTTCTATGCATTTTTTCTAATAAACGATTATTTATTTTCAATCCGATCGTCACAAATTTTCATTTTTGCATTTTTGGCAGCCGGTGCATTTGGAACATTTTTCGGGGGACCTTTGGCAGACCGGTACGGAAGAAAAAATATCATCTTGTTTTCGGTAGCTGGAAGCGCACCGCTGACTATTCTCCTACCATTTGTCCCAGCATATGTAGCCATTATTCTACTTTTAATTGCTGGATTTATCATCATGACTAGTTTCTCAGTAACCGTTATCTATGCTCAAGAACTATTCCCTGGCAAGGTTGGAACAATGGCAGGCTTAACGGTAGGATTCGCCTTTGGTATGGGGGCAATTGGCTCTGTTGCATTTGGGTACTTAGCAGATTTGATTAGTATTGGAACGACCATTAAATTGGCCGGATTCTTGCCACTTCTTGGTTTACTTGGAATATGGCTACCGAATGATATGCAACAAAAATAGTGTATTCTTTAATTATGTTTGAATGTACGAATTAATAGAGCGAATATTTTTACAGCAGTTTTTAACTAAAGAAAAGGGGTTCACTATGAGTGAAGTACTACTTGGCAGCATTCTATCTGCCATGTCGACTGGAGCAGGTGCATTGCTTATCCTATTCATGCGTGGTACATTAACACACCGACTTCGCGATAACTTATTAGCGTTTACAGCAGGGATCATGATGGCCGCATCCCTTTTGAGTCTAATTCCAGAATCATTGGCATCAGGCGGATATATCCAGCTTGTCGTTGGAATTTTCTTCGGAGTGTTGATTTTAACATTATTGGAAAAAAACATTCCCCATATTGATATTGACCATGCAATAAAAGGAATTGAGTTTGATGAAAAAGCATTATTAATCATTACTGCCATCACATTACATAATATCCCAGAAGGTCTTTCTGTCGGTGTGAGCTATGCCTCTGATACTGAAGGAACAGGCAATCTTATTGCCTTTGCCATTGGTTTGCAAAATGCTCCGGAAGGCCTTCTAGTTGCATTATTCTTAGTCAATCAACGTATTAGTAAATTTAAAGCATTTATTGTAGCGACCTTGACTGGTGCGATTGAGATTATTACCGCACTGCTCGGCTTCTACCTTACCTCTTACATTGGATTTCTTGTATCGTATGGATTGGCCTTTGCTGCCGGCGCCATGTTATTCATCGTTTATAAAGAATTAATACCCGAAAGCCATGGAGACGGCAACGAGCGCACATCAACGTATTCCTTTATTGTTGGACTTTTATTTATGATCCTTCTTCTAAATATGTAGATGAATTCGATTCTATTACGCTTAGAAAAATCCGACTCATTATTTGACAGTAATTAGGATGTACCTTGTTAAAAATACTTACTCTAGCATTGTGATGCATCCTATTAAAAAGCTGTTTTCACTGGATGAATACATTCTGAAAACAGCTTTTTTTATCTTCGTTGTAAACTATGATTTTTCTACTATTTTTGAGATAGAATTCAAGGTGAGAGACATCTTAGATGATTGGATAATAGTTCGATTAATCTGGCAATTATGCGATGTTTATACTTGCGAAGTTTTTAGGTTATGTAGTACTCACAACTGGATGCTGAGATTAGCTTAGGTAAGAAAATGGTTGTTGAACAATCATAATCATATTGTTCACGTTAAACTTTTCTTCAAAAACATGGTTTTTCTGCACATAACTATATTCATTTATTAACACATCAAGCTCTTGACTGGAACGAATCGTAAGTTCATCTGTCATTCCGTACATTTCTGCTAATTGAAGCATTTCGATTCTCTTCTCTTGAATTTCATTAAACATTTTTACTGCACTGGGTTTCATGATTACTTCAGCTTCCTCCTGCCAAGTTAATAGTTGAATACTAATGGATTATTACAAATTTTTCATAGTCTGTAAATAGATTCGCAAAAAAAGACAAAACCTTTTATATTTTTACATCGGAATTCAAATAGTGGTGAAAGAATCGTTATTGGTTAATAGATATCTATTTATTAAGGGTGTACAGAGTCAATCCCTGGGTAGATTATAATGTAGAAGAGTTTTTTAAGAGGAATTTCCCGTTTACATTTTGGGGTATATGACATACACCGTAGTTGCGCTTTAATTTGATTCATAATGGGTAGAGTAGGTATAGAAAAGTGAATGGAGGTAGGATTATGTTTCTAAACAAGAAATTTCAAAAAGGCTTATCATTATTTAAAAAAGAGGCGCAACATTATTCAACTAATAAGCAAGATGCTGGAAAATTATTAGGAAAAGCAGGTTTGAAAGCAAAAAAAAATGAATCAACGCTGAAAGAAGTTTGGACCAACCTTCAAACGCTGTTTCAAATGATAAAAGCTTGGATCTCCGGTGATTATCAGCAAATCCCAACCCGTACTTTACTCATCATATTTGCTGCGATTACCTATTTCGTTTCGCCGATTGATCTCATACCTGACTTTCTATTTGGGTTCGGTTTGCTCGATGATGTAGCAGTACTTACCTTCGCTTTTAAACAAATTGAACATGATTTAGAAGTCTTTAAAGTATGGAAACAAAATGTAGAATGATTGGATAAAGTGAAACTTCAATCATTAGAGGTCTTCTTCATCCCCCAATGGTTGTTAGTCGCGTTCTACTGTCTTCGTCTGTGTGACCTACATCATGTGGGCACAAACTTACCTTTGAAAACCACAAAGGCAAATTTCACTGTATCTTACTATTCGAACATTATCAGGCAGTTATCCCTACCTTACGCTCCTTCGGATTCCTATAAGCCTTGGGGTTAGGGTCTTGCTGCCCGTTTATGCGGGATAATCAATAACGAAAAGCCTATTGAGTGATACGTTCTCCTTTAAGCAATAATTCTTTAATATGTATTCGGCTGCCCGCGTATCCTGTTAAGGTTCCATTTTTCCCGACTACTCGATGACAAGGAATAATAAATGGAAGAGGATTCGCGCGGCTTGCTTGACCAACTGCTCTAACTGCATTCGGCCTGTTAATCGCTACAGCGATTTCACTATAAGTCCTCGTTTCCCCCCTAGGAATTCTACTGATTTCCTCCCATACTTTTCGTTGGAACTCTGTACCACTCAATATACATACTTCAGGAAAGTCAACTACTTCTCCACTCAAATATGCAGTTAACATAGGAAGAATCCTAGTGAATACGAAATGTTCCTTATCAAAGATTACGTCCAATTTCTTACTTCTCTTTTTAAAATCATCTTCTCCAAATGAGATACTGACAAGTTGCTCCTCATTCGCAAGTAAATATAAGTCACCAGCGAATGGATGATGATAGTTGGTATAATAGTATGTCATAATTCTAGCTTTAACCCTCTCTTGGAATCGGTAGAAAGATATGGAATGTCGCTCCTTTTTCTGCTTCACTTTCTACTTCGATATAACCTTTATGCTCTTCAATAATTTTATAACTAACCATCAATCCAAGTCCAGTTCCTCGTTCTTTCGTTGTATAAAATGGTTCCCCGAGCCTTCTTAGCTTTTCTTCTGTAATTCCAGGACCATGATCTATAATGGAGATTTTTACAAATGAATCATTAATTCGTTCCGTATTAATGATTACGAAACTACCATCATTCGATACTTCAATCGCATTTTTGATAATATTGATGAGCACTTGCTTTAACTGATTTCCTTCACAAAAAACGTCACAATTATCCTTCGTGAGATTCCGTTTAAGTTGAATATTATTAAGCATGGCTTGTGCCTCAAGAAAATCTGCTGTTTCTTTTACAATCACATTTACATCTTGGTTAGAGTATTTTAGCGCCTGTGGCTTGGCTAAGAATAAAAACTCCGTTATAATCGTTTCTATACGCTGTAGCTCTGAAGTAATCACATTAAAATAGGTCGTATAGTCCTCTTTCACACTATTTTGCAGTAATTGAATGAAGCCTTTTATAGCTGTCATAGGGTTGCGAATTTCATGTGCAATGCCAGCTGCTAGTTCTCCTACAACATGTAGGGTATCTGATTTGCGAATTTGCTCTTCCATTGCCAGTTTTTCTGTGACATCTCGAATAATTGTAAAATTCGTGCCAACGTATAAGTTTTCTCGTGTAGCAAATTCGATATGCTTTACCTCGCCATTTTCAAAAGGAATCGCAATGGTTGATATTTCAGATTCACTTTGTATGGCAAGTTCAATATGCTCATGTAATAAATTAATTAATTCTTTTTGAGTGTTTGGTATGTTTATTCTTTCAAATGAGCTAAGAGAACCGTTCTTAACAACTCCGAGTATTTTAGTTCCTGCATGATTAATATCAATAATACGGTCATTTGTCCAAAGGATCATACCGTCTAACGATCCTTCAAAGATTTTTCTAAACTTCCATTCACTTTTCCTTAACTCTGTTTCAATCAGCCATCTCTCACTAACATTACGAAAGATTGTTAAGTTATATCCTTCAGCATGATGTTTTTTTCCGGTAAATTCTAATAATTTTATCTGACCATTTGGCATTTTAAAAAATAGCTCTTCTCGAATTTCTCCTCTTTCTTCGAATTTATTAATTACAGTCTTAAAGTTTTGGTGATTTTTGTATACATAGCTGCCAATTATGCTACCAATTAGTTCATCGTGAGTAGATTCGAAAATTTTACAAGCTGCTTCATTCGCTTGGAATATGGTTCCATCTTCTTTCCAAAATAGAATCGCGTCCATTGAATGGTCGAACAGCTCTGCGAAGACCTTTTCACTTTTCTCAGCTCTTTTTTTCATCACCATTCCTTCTGACATATTTCTTAAAATTGACATATACAGATTATTTTGTTTATTCGTGCTCGTTATATATTTGAATAGAGTGAATTCGTCATCTGAAAACATTTCCACCTCCCCACTAAAGGACCCATATAGGTTCACTTTCTCAATCCCTTCTTGCCAATTAAGTAAGTGTTTAGGCGATATAATACCTCGAATGTTATCACCAATAATATCCTTTTTTCGCTTACCAAGCATTTTACAAAAAGAATCATTCGCATCCATAATAATTCCGTTTTTATCATAAATGATGATGCTATCCACGGCATATTTAAAAACATCCAAAAATAATTGCATGGGAACAATAGGCTTATCACTTAATATTGACAGGCTTGTAACATCTTGTAGCTTCAAAATGCGGAGACCAACCCTATTGGAGCTAGTTTCTTGATATTCAATATGTTTGATCTCTCCTTTTTTTAATTGAATAATCCACAGATTTCTATGCTTGAGGATTTGAATTGTCGTGATATAAGGTAGATAAATCTTTTGTGAGTCATTTAATACCCTACCAAAAAGAAATTCTTCTGAAGATAGCCCAAATAAGCTACAAGCAGACTGATTCGCATAAGTTATTTCATTTTCAGAGTTTAGCATTATATATGCGTCAGACAATGAATCGAATAACTCTTTAAAATCATCTATTCGACGGTTTAATTGATCAATCTCCTTTTGATAGATTGATATATCCTGTTGTGAAGGATTTACATTTTTCATTCTGTAACGGGTTAATATCTCAACTTCGTTATTTTTTCAAGTCAAAATACCGCCCTTCTCTCCTTTCATTTCAAAAATTTAAGAACATCGACTTACTGCTTAAGTCCTTATACTTCTATAAATGATATTTTGTAAAACAAAATTCATTAATGTCTAGAAATCACATTTTTTTGTAATATCAAATTACTAAACTATTCAGAATACCAAGTATGAAAATATCCAAAGTAAATATATTTTTCTTTAGTTGATATAGGTATATGCAATAAAGTGAAGCTTCCAGCAGTGAGGAGTTCCTTCATCCCCCTCCTACCTTCTATGCACCTCATAATCTTGAGGTGGGGTCTTACTGCCCGTTAATGCGGGATAAAAATCCATGAAAAGGTATCTATTTTCTATTAATTTCTGGAAAATTGGGCAATTACATTCTTATACATATTAACATTATTTCGCTAATTCTCCTGACTTTTTTAGAATTTTCTCTTTAAAAGTCAGATAATTCCGATTATATTAATATTTTTTTATTAAAAAATTTAAGGTATAATGATTTTCGTTCATAAAAAGTGGGTATATAAGAAAAGTAACTTTTTCTTGGAAAAGGGCGAGGGCTCGCAAATTAGCTCCGCACCATCACTTTCATAAGTTGATATAGTTTAACTTCAACCTTGATCACCGTTGGTTTTTAGAGCAAACGCTCATAGACGTTCGTTTTTTGCTCATTTAAGGAGATATATTGAATGGAGGCCACTCTATGACAAAAAGAAATTTTTATTTTGATAATGCGAAATTCATTTTGATAGCGTTTGTCGTATTCGGTCATCTCTTAAACAGTTATATTCAAGGCAGCGAAGAAATAAATGCTCTCTATAAAACAATTTATTCGTTCCATATGCCAGCTTTTATTCTAGTTTCTGGTTTTTTCGCAAAAGGATTTTATCAAAAAGGATATATCGCTAAAATTACAAAGAAGCTGATTATTCCATACCTAATTTTTCAAGTCATCTATTCGATTTTCTATTTTTTTCTATATGACAAATCGACTTTAAATGTAGATCTTCTCAATCCACATTGGTCACTTTGGTTTTTAATTAGCTTATTTTTCTGGAATATCATGTTACTTGGCTTTGCAAAATTGAAGCCCTTAACTGGAATTGCAGTTGCATTGGGAATTACATTGCTCGTAGGCTATGTAGATATAGTTAATAATTTCTTAAGTTTATCAAGGACTTTTGTATTTTTCCCTCTGTTCCTTATTGGATACCATCTGAAGAAGGAGCATTTGGTCAAGCTGTTCAATCCAAAAATTCGTTTAGGTGCAACAATCATTATGGTTATTGTATTTATTGGCTTTTATTTATTTCCAGACATTAACTATAAATGGCTTCTTGGATCTAAACCATATTCTGAATTAGAAACAGCAAGTATCATTTCGATGTTCAAAAGATTAGGTTTCTATGCTTTAAGTTTACTCATGGTTTTTAGTTTTCTTTCTTTAATTCCACGAGAAAGACACTTCTTTACCAAATGGGGAGAGCAAACACTATATGTTTATTTACTGCACGGTTTTATCATACGTACCTTTAGAGAAAGCAGTATGAAAGGTTATTTTACTGATGTTGAAAACTATATCATGCTTGCAGGAATTTCCTTTTTAATAACCGTACTTTTATCAAGCCAGTTTATCACGTCACTTGCCCAACCAATTATCGAAATAAAAACAACACAATTTGCAAACTTAATCAAGAAATTTTCTTTGTACTTCAAACTTTATAAAAAACGCTGGCAAGATCAATAAAAAATGGAGAAATGGGGTAGAACCCATTTCTCCAGTGTGATACTTATTTGAACTGTTTTGTAATGCTAAAATTTCTTTCGTTTTGGTATTTATGGTGTTCTCTTGTTCATAATCACCGGCAAATTTCCGGTGATTATTTCTTTTTATGCTTGGTTGAAGACAAAACGTCATAAATTTTTGCTGCATTCAAATCACTTGTAAATTCCGTTCCGAATTCTTCGCGAACATGGATTTTAGACTTATCATTTTTTTTAGCCTTTTGATTATTCATGTGTTTTCCCTTTTCTCCCCTGCTTTGAATTACGATTTGCACCCTTCATCATATCTTCATCCATTGCAAATTCATTTGCATATTCATTTTCTGCCTGATTTCGTTTTGGCGTCTTGCTCGTTTTCAGAGCACCATCTACATTTGCTTTTCGTTTCACTATTCATTCACCATCCTTATCCAAACTAGCTTGCTTGTTAGGATGGGGTAATTTCTTTCAATTTTATTCAGCTTAGCAATGCTGAATCCGAAAAAGCTGACGTAAATGAATTGACATCCATTCCAACTTCAACCTTACAAACCATTATTGATGTACTTTACCAGAACATTTCATTAATAATAACAAGTGATTATCCCATAATACTAATACAGTGGTTAACCACCACTGAAAAAAAGTAAGGGGCGATTATAATGGCAAACAACAGTAATAACTTATTAGTACCTGGAATTGAACAAGCACTTGACCAAATCAAATATGAAATCGCACAAGAATTCGGAGTGCATTTAGGTGCTGAATCTACATCACGCTCAAACGGATCTGTCGGTGGAGAAATAACAAAACGACTTGTGCAACAAGCTCAATCTCAACTTCAAGGTAGATAATAAAACTAAAACTGAATATGTAATGGATTTAAGAACAATTACATGCACTATAGCATGAGTCAAAAAACATAGGATGACTTCAAAGCGCAATTCTCCAACATTCGGAGAGTTGCCGATTGGAGTCATCCTCTTTCTTTTTATGTTGTTTCTTCGCTTCTCGAAAAAATATCAGAATATTTAAATAATTACAGATACATAAAGGATTATTCTTGTTTACTATCGAATGTTAAAAAGAAAATAAAAATATTTCGAAATGAATACACATCATTAATTATTAGCAACGAGTGGTAGTATCATGATATGATAATATCATTCTTCCTACTTGATTTTCCGTTACCAAATAATCGGAAAAAAACAGATAGCTTATATGTATCAGAGGTGAACACACAATTGAAAAGAATATTAAAAGCTTATGATTACCCCACCTTCATCGCCATTGTGTTACTCTGCTTATTCGGTTTGGTCATGGTATACAGCTCGAGCATGATTGCAGCAGTAGCAAGATGGGATTATGACATCGATCATTTTTATCAAAATCAAAAAAAAGCGATGCTACTATCATTCTGCGCTATGTTTTTTATGATGATCTTTCCTTACAAATTTTTTCAGAATAAAAAATTCTTAATCATTATTATGTTTGGAATAACTGGATTACTTATCTTCACTTATTTATATGGACATACAGCTGGGAATGCTCAAAGCTGGCTTAAAATTGGCGGATTTTCCATCCAACCCGCTGAATTTTCTAAATTAGCTTTAATTATTTACTTAGCTGCCATTTATGGCAAAAGGCAGGACCGGATCAATAATTTGGATAAAGCAGTTATGCCACCCATTATTTTTCTTGTCACAATTTGCTTACTTATTGGAATACAACCTGATTACGGTACTGCAGCCATTGTATTCTTGATTTCTGCATCTATTGTTATATCATCAGGAATGACCTTTAAAGGGCTTGTAAAATTATTCTCTGTTTTTCTAATGGTCGGTTGTGTAGCTATTGCCGGATTTTTTGTGACAGGTAATATTTCAAAGATTTTTTCTGCTAATAAAATGGCCCGTGTTACAGGTTTTTCAGATCCTTTTCATGCAGGGGATTCTGGTCTTCAGTTAGCAAACTCATTACTTGCCATCGGCAATGGAGGCTTGACCGGAGTTGGATTGGGAGAAAGCACTCAGAAATATGGCTATTTACCTGAAAGTCATACCGACTTTATCATGGCCATTATCGCAGAAGAGCTTGGCTTTTTTGGAGTAGCTTTCGTACTATTTACTTTAGGCTTTATCGTATTAAGGGGATTCATTCTTTCCGCTAAATGCGATGATCCATTTGGTAGTCTACTACTTATTGGAATTTCCTCGATGATTGGGATTCAAGTATTTATCAATGTTGGCGGAGTTACCGGACTCATCCCGATTACTGGAATAACCTTACCCTTTGTAAGTTATGGAGGATCCTCACTCTTACTATTAATGACTTCTATTGGGATATATCAGAATGTTATTATGCGCATGAATCTTAAGGCACAAAAAGAAGCTGAGGAGCCCGTCATTCAAGGACTTCACATCCACTAAATAATTAAAAACCGCTGTTAATATTTTAACAGCGGTTTTAATTATTTGTTTTTGTCATTTGAATCTAGTGATTTTTTACATATACACTGTATTTAATACTTCTTTTGAAGGACTTTTCTCTACCTATCATACTTCATTTTCTCATCTATATTTTAGTCAATTACCTAAAACCCTCATTTAAAGTGCAACCCGATTTTTGTCCAACCGCTAAGTAAACTTAACAGAGGGCAAAGAATACAAAATAAAGCAAATGGTGCATATTCAACAGTCGTAACGCCAAGTACTTGGGTAAGAAATACTCCACAGACTCCCCAAGGAACAAGTGGATTTACTACAGTTCCTGAATCTTCTAACACTCTCGCCAATGACTTTGCTTTCAATCCCATTTGATTGTATTCCTGCTGAAACGTTTTTCCCGGTAAAAGAATCGATAAATATTGTTCACCCGCAAGAAAATTCACGCCAACTCCTGTCAAAACAGTAGCCGAAACTAAACGTCTAACGTTCGTCATTGTTTTCTTAACAGCTTCTAAAATACCAGGGATAATACCTAATTCGAAAAGTAAGCCGCCCATTCCAAGGGCCAAAATTACAAGTGAAATGGAAAACATCATACTCGTAATTCCCCCTCTTGAAACAATTGAATCGAGTTGCTCTACTCCACTATTTAACGTAAATCCAGAGTATAAAATGTCAGACATCGCTTTTACAGTCACATTAGGTGAAGTAAAAAACGTAATAATTATTGACGTAATAATTCCAGCAGACAATGTTGGAATAGCGGAAACTTTTTTCAATGCTAGACCGCCAACAATAACGAATGGTAGCAAACTCCATAAACTTATTGTCGTGTGTGTAGATAATGCAGATACCATCTCATCCATTTCTTTTACACTTGTTACATTCGTGTTTGGAGAAAGTATGAAAAACACTATCAAACTAATCAAAAATGCAGGAATAGTTGTCCATAACATATTTCGAATATGCTCAAATAAGGGAACCCCCACAGTTTCAGATGCAAGATTGGTTGTATCGGATAGCGGAGACATTTTATCACCAAAGAATGCTCCAGAAATAATTGCACCAGCTGTAATTGCCAATGAAAAATCAAGCGCAGTTGCCATTCCAATAAAAGCAACACCCACAGTGGCAGAAGTTGTTAACGAGCTGCCAATACATAAACCAATTAATGAAGTAGATAAAAAAACTATAGCATAAAAGGAGCTGCCTGAAATATATTCAAAGCCATAAAACATAAGCGTCGGAATAGTCCCACTCGCCATCCAACTCGAAATTAACATCCCAATAAAAAAGAAAATATAAATGGCACCCAACCCAGGAGCTGCGCCTTTTATCATAGCTTTTTCTATTATCGAAAAAGATAGACCTTTCATTCTTCCATAAATAATTAATACGAGTATGGCACCAAGTATCGGCATATGGGGCGTCATTTCAAAATGAATAATTCCAACCCCAATGATAGTCAATGAGATGGCTAGTATGACCAACGCTTCACCCAATGACAACTTTAATTTCACATTCTTAACATCCACCTATTTTCCCCTCTTTCATGTTGTAAAAGACTGCCTAGTTGCAAATGTAGAAAATTATCTGTCTTTTTTACTTAAACGCTTTTAAGCGATAAAGCATACAGATAAATTTAAGCCAATATTATAGAATTGTCAATCCTTTTTTACGTATAGTAATTATTTCCGCCTTTGATCCGTCTCCCTTTTCTTAATTTTTGGCTATGTTAATTGGTGATTTTGGCACTATGTTGATTGGAGCAAACGCCATTCTTTTCAATCAACAGGCAAGTTTAGCAGGACCTATTTATGATATGTAAAAAATACAGCCAATAAAAATGAGGTAGCCCCAAAAGGGACAACCTCATTTTTTCATTCACTATCCATTGGGTTATATAACTTCACATCAGGGTTTTTGTCCTGGAACCACCGCAAAGCAAAATCATTTTCAAAAAGGAATGCATATTGATCATAACGATCTTTCACTAGAATACTACGAGTACTATGAAGATTTTCATCAACTTTTTGATCTTCAGTCCATCGAGTAATCTTGCTACCCATTCTTTCCATAATAACATCGACGTTGTATTCGTTACGCATTCTGTGTTCAAATACTTCGAATTGCAGCTGACCTACCGCCCCTAACAAATACTCTTCCATCCGTACAGTTTTGAACAACTGAATGGCCCCTTCTTGTACGAGTTGATTAATTCCTTTATGGAAATGTTTTTGTTTCATCACGTTCTTAGCAGTTACTCTCATAAATATTTCTGGAGTGAATTGAGGTAAACGATCAAATTGATACATTTCCTTGCTTGTTGTAATTGTATCGCCGATTTGATAATTCCCGGTATCATAAAGACCAATAATATCGCCACCCACTGCCTCATTTACTGTATTGCGATCATCAGCTAAAAATTGAGTGGAGGATGACAGATTAATCGGTTTTCCTGTTCTACTAAGATAAACGCTCATACCCCGTTCAAACTTACCTGAACATATACGTAAAAACGCAATACGATCTCGATGCTTAGGATTCATATTCGCTTGGATTTTAAAGATAAATCCAGAAAAATCATCGTTATTTGGTTCAATTTCGCCTACTGTAGAATTCCGAGGCTGTGGTGCAGGAGCAAATTGTAAGTACGCATCTAAAAATGTCTGTACGCCAAACGTCGTCAATGCACTGCCGAAAAAGACTGGACTAAGTGTCCCTGCTAAAATTTTTTCTTTTGAGAACTGGTTACCAGCTTCTGTAAGTAGCATGATTTCTTCAAGGGTTTGCTCATAAAGAGGTGAATCCTTTAATTCATGATCAATTGCTAATTCTCCTTCATCATTCAAAGGCAAAAATCGATCTTCATCTCCACTTTTAAATTGTTCTATTCGATTATTAAACCGATCATAGACACCAACAAATTCTTTCCCCATTCCAATTGGCCAGTTCATCGGATATGTCTCGATGCCTAGTACTTCTTCTAGCTCAGCAAGTAATTCGAGCGGCATTTTCCCTTGACGATCCATTTTATTAATAAATGTAAAAATAGGAATCCCGCGCATCCGGCATACCTTAAATAGTTTGATTGTTTGGTCCTCAATCCCTTTGGCAGAATCCACAATCATCACTGCACTATCGACAGCCATGAGAGTACGATATGTGTCTTCACTGAAATCTTGGTGACCTGGTGTATCTAAGATATTCACACGAAAATTATCATAATCGAATTGCATAACAGATGAAGTAACTGAAATTCCACGTTGTTTCTCGATCTCCATCCAATCACTAGTTGCATACTTTCCTGTTTTCCTTGCTTTAACGGTTCCTGCATCGCGGATAGCGCCTCCAAATAAAAGCAGTTTCTCCGTTAATGTTGTTTTCCCAGCATCCGGGTGAGAAATAATGGCAAAGGTTCTTCTAGTTTGAACCTCATCGTTTAATGTAGTCATACGTTTATTCCCTTCTATCCTATATAAGTGGAAATTTCCACCATCAAGTTAGCTAGCTTCCAAGCTTCTTACTTATCACAAATTAATATGGTTAACGAACTATGTTCATTCTACACTTTAGAAATATATCATACCTGCTTCTTTTTTGGCTATACCTTTAAGAAGGGTTGCTCATAAGAAACATCATTGACGGTCCGCTATCAAGCCAACAATGAAAAAGGTTCAAGTGTTATAATCCGTAACACTTTTTCCACAGAAAAAACGCAAGTGATGCTACTCTAATAATTATTAGCAAAATCAAATCCTATTGATGAAACATCTACTTTCTTATCGTTTTATTAGAAGCGTTTACGGATTTGAAGAAGCAGCAAGTAGGAATGATAGGAGAAGATGGATCTAATTCAAACGATTGAACCGAGATTCGTTTAGATTAACAATTGGTTAGTTCTGCACCTATTGCTTTTGTCGTTTTGTTTGCTGTTTTTTATGCCAATATTTTTTTGCTTCTTTTATCAATAATGGTGCAACTAATGCTGCAGCGCGTTTTAGCATCTTTTTCTTCATATTCTAGAACCCCGCTTTCTTTCAATTTAGTCGTTTGTAGACCAGATTTTCTCAACCATATTTTTTCAATTGATCACTCTCTATCCTTCTTGTTTAACCAATGATAAAAAATTTAAAACATTCTTGCTTAGTAGTGTACTTTTTAACAGATGGTTATTCATGTATATACGTATAAGAAACCGTTTTTTAGGATACGCTAGAAAATGTCATTTTGATGAATAGTGATTGAGATTTTATTTGAATTGTTTTATAATTTGATTAAATATTATTTAGAAATGAAACGAATTCACATATTAGCAAGCATCCACAACTAGTGGAATTTTGCTAATATATGAATGGCTTATTGTATAAGATAAGCTTTAACATATATTAATATTTGTTTAATTTTTAGGAGGATTTATCGAATGACAGTTACAGGTAAAGTTAAATGGTTTAATGGTGAAAAAGGATTTGGATTTATTGAAGTAGAAGGCGGCGATGATGTATTTGTACATTTCTCTGCAATCCAAGGAGAAGGGTTCAAAACTCTTGACGAAGGACAAGACGTTGAATTCGAAATTGAAGAAGGCAACCGCGGACCACAAGCTAAAAATGTTGTAAAACTATAAAATACCTAAATGGGTGAAGATGCTGCCACTTGGCTGCATCTTTTTTAATGTAAATAAAATGAAACTTTACCTCACCAATCGGGATTTTACGAGCAGTTACCTTCACCTACGCTTTTTAAAGTCCTTAGTTAGAGTTTACTGCCTATTAATGCGGGATAAAATGGATGAAACAGACCGATTCATCCATTTTTCGCTTGACCATATCAGCCATTCAATCTTTTCTATTTTTTAATATGAAGAAATCCATCAAACGATCTGGCAGCTCGACAATGGTTTTATTAAGCACATCAAGCTTTGCTTCAAATCGATGAAGCAAATATAACGTGACTACAATGGGAAAACCAACATCACTGACAAATGTTAGAAGTTCATTCATATCATTCACCTCCATTCATTCTCTTTATACCTCCAAAATCAAAAAAAGTAGCAGCGAATTAGAAATTGTCCCATTGTTTTCACGTATGCTGAAAATTCATATTGAAAAGGAATATTAAACATTATTAAAATAGAATTCAAAAGAAAGTGAGGAACCTAAATGAAATGGATCTTTCTTTTATTTCAAAGTTGGTTTTTCAGAAAAAAACAGAAACTTCCATCCACTCATATTCCGCTTAAAATCGGTCATCGTGGTGCTTGTGGACATTCTCCTGAAAACACCATGGCTTCATTTAAAAAAGCTTTAGAATATCAGGTAGATT
Source organism: Bacillus cihuensis (assembly GCF_000504145.1). NCBI lineage: Bacteria > Bacillati > Bacillota > Bacilli > Caryophanales > Bacillaceae > Bacillus > Bacillus cihuensis. Next base: position 378,621 of record NZ_KI632497.1, read on the forward strand.
TCATTGAAATTGATATTCACCTGAGCTTTGATGGACAGATCGTTGTCATTCATGATTTGACCTTGGACCGAACAACGAATGGAAAAGGAAGAGTTCAAGATTTTACATATGAGGAATTATCTAAGTTAGATGCTGGTAGTTGGTATAGCGAGGGTTTTTCAGGAGAGAGAATTCCCTTATTAAGCACTGTTTTGGATCAAACCTTACCTTTTTCTGGAGTTTTAATTGAAATAAAACATCCAGAGCACTATCCTGAAATTGAATCAATACTTGCCAAAGAGCTTAAAAACAGATTGCGTGCAAGTCATGAATCTCCAAAAATAATGGTTCAATCTTTCAATATCGCTTCAATTAAAAAGTTCCACAAGCTTTTACCAGAAGTCCCTGTTGGAATCTTATTTAAACATACCCCAGCAGGAATATCGAATAGATCTTTACTGAAATATTCACAATTTGCTTCATTTATTAATCCCAAAAAAACGATGGTAAACGAAAGGCTAATACGAAAAATTCATACTTATGGAATGATGGCATTCACGTGGACTGTTAATAACCGAAAGCATGTCCATTCGTTTGAGAAAATGAAGCTTGATGGAATCACGACTGATTTTCCTGATTACTTCAGTTTAAATGAAAAGAAAAGCGGACCTGATGCTTAATTCCTAATTATGAACATTTCTTATCCTTAATAATTAGCAGAGGCACCAAAAGTATCTAAACGAATACTTCTGATGCCTTATTTCTTTTCCTGTAAAAGTTATTTATATTAATAGCATTGGAATGAACGAATTTGATCCGCGTCTACTCCAAAATATACCCATCGCTGCAGATTTCTTCTCCACCGGTATCCTGCAACAGAATATCTGCCAACATATGTCGGATAAAACCAAAATCCTCTGCCACTTTCAAGCCAAATGTAGGTATTTCGATACAAACAGCCTCTTAAGCTTCCTGGGTCCACAGCTGTCAAACCCATACCACTTAATTGCGGAACAAATAATGGAGGTGGCGCTGTCGGCGGTCCATCATCATAGTGTTGGCCATGACCGGGGCCAACATGTGGTGGACCTGGATGTTGACCAGGGCCCCCTCCTGGGGGTGGCGGTCCAGGATATTGAACAGGGCCTCCTCCTTGGGGCGGCGGTCCAGGATATTGAACAGGGCCTCCTCCTTGGGGCGGCAGTCCAGGATATTGACCAGGGCCTCCTCCCTGTGGCGGCGGTCCAGGATATTGACCAGGGCCTCCTTGGGGTGGCGGTCCAGGATATTGACCAGGGCCTCCTTGGGGTGGCGGTCCAGGATATTGAACAGGGCCTCCTCCCTGTGGCGGCGGTCCAGGATATTGACCAGGGCCTCCTCCTTGGGGCGGCAGTCCAGGATATTGACCAGGGAGTCCTCCTTGTGGTGGCGGTCCAGGATATTGACCAGGGCCTCCTCCTTGGGGTGGCAGTCTAGGATATTGACCAGGGCCTCCTCCTTGGGGTGGCAGTCTAGGATATTGACCAGGGCCTCCTCCTTGGGGTGGCAGTCTAGGATATTGACCAGGGCCTCCTCCTTGGGGTAGTTGGTTTGGATATCTAAATCCTCCACCATATAAAGGCTGATGCAAACCTTCCCACTGGGGACATTGTGATTGTCCGGGATTATACATCGACTGTCTTGCCATTATATCGTAATTCTCTCCATAATTTTCATATCCGTTAAAGTAAGGATCATTATTCTGATCATAAACATTTTGATTTCCTTCAATATTAAATCCAGAATTTGGGTTAAATGGATCCATTTACTTTCACCTCGAATTCACTTTATCATTCCCTTTACACTATGTAGGCATCTAACCTATCGTACCTTGTTTCCCTGTAAATAAAGAGGTGATTGTTATCGATCTCGCCAAAAACAAAATCCTCCTTTTTCCGCTTAAGGAACCTTCTTCCTTATTAAATTACTTGTTTATTTAATAATATTTGTTATAGTGTAGATATAGTTTTTAACTAGAAAATGAGGGGTGCCTATGTGGGAATTATTGCTTGACTTTGATTATCAAACCGTACTAAACGCAATGATAGCAGGATATATTCTCGCCCTCTTTATACCTGTTGTAGCTGTTTACATTATTCATAAAAATGACTTCTTTACACAAGGCAAAGGACAGGACACTTATCAAATCCTGCAACTGAAGCATGCATATATATCTGCTGAATTTTTTGAACGCAGAGGATTTCAGCAATTTTTTATAGTAATTCGTAGAAAAGAGTCTCCTGATGACTCAGATGAACCAACTTCCCTTCTCATTGTTTAAATATATTAAACAAAATGAGGAGGAAATATATTGAAGAAGAATATTCTTGTAATTGTTTCAATGCTTGTACTTGTATTAAGTGGTTGCCAAGCCACTTCTGGATCCGGTGATGGATTTTTCCATACTTTCCTAATTAATCCGTTGATTTGGCTACTTGAATTCAACGCACATCTATTTAATGGTAATTATGGGTTAAGCATCATCTTAGTGACGCTACTGATTCGTATTATCATCCTTCCTTTAACAATGAAGCAGTACAAAACACAGATTAAGATGAAAGGGAAAATGGACAAATTAAAACCCGAAATGGCGGCCATTCAAGAAAAAATCAAACAAACAAAAGATCCAGTAAAAAAACAAGAACTTCAAAAAGAAATGATGGCATTGTACCAAAAACATGGAGTCAATCCTTTAAATATGGGCTGCCTACCAATGATCATTCAAATGCCGATTTTGATGGGCTTTTATTATGCTATTAAAGCTTCACACGAAATTGCTACACATAGCTTCCTATGGTATAACCTAGGACAGGCAGATATGATCATGGCGGTAATTGCTGGGGTAATTTATTACCTACAATTCAAGGTTTCTCTAAAACAAATGCCTACTGAACAACAAGCGAGTATGAAATTCATGGGCTTACTTTCACCGGTAATGATTCTCTTTGTTTCGTTTTCAGCACCAGCTGCATTACCTCTTTATTGGTCAGTTGGAGGATTATTCATGATTGTCCAAACATACACATTACAAAGATTATACAAACGTGAACCACAACAAACAGTATTTACTTCTCCTGAAACTTTAAAGTAAAAAAGTGAAGCTTCAATCCTTTGAGGTCTTAACTTTTCGTTAATGAGAGATAAAGAAAGAGGATGTCCCAAGGGTCAGGCCAGCACTCTATACACAGTTCATAGTACTACTTACACTTAATTTGAACTGTATATTACATTTATGCGGTCTGACCTTTTCCTTATGGGACATCCTCATCATTATTTTAGTTAAGAGTCGGTTTGGCAATTTTTGAAAAGAACTCCGTTACATAATTAAAGTCTGTATAAAAAAACAACAAGAGATCACCAGGCTTCGATAGTTCCCACGCTGTACGGTACGCCTCAGGTTCTTTCGGAACGATAAGTACATTTTGCTTACTCATATTTTTAGTGATCGCAGTTTCTTTCATAATTTTAGGAACTTCCAACGGTTCTCTTCCTCGAAGATCATCATCCTCTTTCAATAATAGAATATCTGAATGCTTACTTAGTAAAACTGCCATTTTTTTTAGATCATCATCTTTTCGGTCACCAGGGCCAGCAATTACAGACACAACTCTCCGTTTAGCAAAGCTTTTTACGGTCTCAAACATTGCAGCAAGGCCGCTAACATTATGTGCGTAATCAATAATTATTTTTCTACCATTTAGTTCTCGTATATTAAATCTGCCCTTGGAAAGTTCACTATTAGGATAAAAATGTAACGCTCTTTCTCGTAACTGATCCATTAAGATGCCTTGGGTATGAGCAGCAGCTAATGCTTGTAGTAAATTTGATAGATTATGTTTTGCCGTACCATTAATTGTAATTGGTATATCACTCCCTAATAGAAAGCGCTCTTTTTTTCCCCCATACGCGTATATAATCCAGCCAGAATCATTTACATACCAAACTGCCGCTCCTTCTTGCAGCGCTTTTTTTACAAAACGATTGTGCTCAGTAAGTGATGTATAAATAATTTCTCCCTTACTATATGCACTCATCTTAGCTACATTAGAATCTTCCGCATTTAGGATACAATATCCAGTCTCATGTACCACTTCAGCAATTAGTTGTTTTAGCTTTATCAACTGTTCAAATGTAACGATTCCATCACTACCTAAATGATCTTCGGCCACATTAGTTATGATACCAACATCACAATGCCTATAGGCAAGGCCCTCGCGTAAAATACCGCCCCGCGCGGTTTCAAGAACCGCATAATCAACATTGGGGTTGGCTAACACTTTTCTCGCACTTATCGGTCCGCTACAATCACCTTCATCGATACATTGTCCGCCAATGTAAACACCATCAGAATTAGCCATCCCCACTATTTTTTCTTCATCAGACAAGAAATGAGACACAAGTCTTGCAGTTGTAGTTTTACCATTCGTACCGGTTATTGCAATAATCGGGATAGCCGCTTCCGTTCTTTCTTTAAAAAGGTAGTTCACAATTGCTGCCCCAACATCTCGCTTTTTCCCTTCACTCGGATAATGATGCATTCTAATTCCGGGTGCTGCATTGACTTCAATAATAGCTACTTCTTCTCGATTTAAAGGTTTCGAAATATCTGGACAAATCAAATCTAACCCTGCGATATCTAGATTAATTGCTTTAGCTGCTAACACCGCTATGTCTTTAATCGTTTCGTGAACTTGATCTGTTACATCAATTGCTTTTCCTCCAGTTGACAAATTTGCATTCCCAACTACTTGAATAACGTCACCTTTTTCCGGAATCGATTGCAACGACAAATTCATTTTTTCTAAATAACATGTAACAGAATGATCAAATGGGATTTTTGTCATTGGTTTTTCATGATCGTCGCCTCTAAGTGGGTTCCGATTCTCCAATTCAATGAGCTCGTGAATTGTATTATTGCCATTCCCTATTATATACGGGGGAATTCTCATGCTCGCCGCCACAAGTTGACCATTCACTACAAGAAGCCGATAATCGCTTCCTTGGTAATAACGCTCAATAATATATGATTCTTCATGTGCTTCAAGACAGTTGACAACATTAAACAATTGTTCCCGATTCTTTATATTCGTCATCACCCCTTGTCCTTGTCTTCCTTTTAGTGGTTTAAGCACAAGTGGATAACCAATTAATTCAGCATTCTGGAAAATTTCCTCAATCGTCGTGGCAACCATTCCTTCTGGCACTGGCAAACCGCAATTTGTTAAAATATCCTTCGTCATTTGCTTATCACAAGAGTGTTCAACAGCCAAATTTGATGTTTGACTCGTAATCGTTGCTTGTACGAATTTTTGCTTCGAACCTGTCCCAAGTCTCAATAAACTATCGTCCCCTATATGCTGAACAGGAATATTTTTCAATAGCGCCGCTTGATAAATTGCATCAGTACTTGGTCCTAATTTGTTTGAATAGTATAGTTCAGCAATTTCAGTTACATACGATTCAATTTTTACAGGTTTTGAATTTGAGAGGATGCTTTCTACGATTTTTACTGCAGAATTAAATGCACAAAGACCTGATTTTTCTTCTTTATAACTATACGACACATAATAGATGCCTGGTTTTTCTCCTGCAATGGTTTTTCCGCGTTTCACATCAATTCCTGCTAAATTTTGAAGCTCAATAGCTATATGTTCCAGAATATGCCCCATCCAAGTGCCTCGTTTGAGACGATCAAAGAAACCACCAGTGTAACCTGGTGAACAGGTATGAGAAAGAAGTGAAGGAATGGATTCCATTAACGCTTCGTTGAAGCCTGGAATGATATCTGAAGGTTGATATTCCAATTCTTCGATATCCAACTCTATAAGCAAGGTAGGCGAATATGAAAAGTAATTTGGCCCCTTTAAATATCTGACTCGATTAACCTTCATTTCTTCTTCCCCTTTTTTATAAGTTGTCTGTTTACTAAATCAAAGTTATATCCTTTAGTAAGTGTATGAAGTATAAAGTTGGAAATCGTTAATTCCTCACTTCCATTTTCTGAAGCAATAATTTCTATAAAATCACTGTTTCTGCCATCAATAACTAATACTTGATGCTCCCCGTACACTTTAAATTGATCGTTCTTCACTAAAATAGCTGTATTTTCATCTATCCCAATCCCTATAATATCTTTATTTTCAGCAATGGCACTCAACAAGCGATCAAATCTACCTCTTTGAGAAAAATGCTGGTCAATGATGATTTTGTCGAGGAATCCAAAGCCCGCTCCGAGCTTAACCTTCAATTTATCATCGTCAAGTTTTGTATCCGCAGCAACGATCATTTGATGTGCCATAATGGATGCACCAGCGCTCGTCCCTCCTAGAATCAGCCCATCTCTCCAAGTTTCCATTAACGCATCATGAAGAACTGTACCTCTAATGATGGATGCCAGTCGACTTTGATCGCCGCCTGTAATAAATACAGCCGCCAGTGACTCTATGCGCGTCCGAATTTGGGGAGAATCAGCTTCTGCCCTATTTGTAATCGACAATATATCAATATCTTTTACACCTAATTGATGAAAGGTACGAATATAATCTTCACACACCTCTTCTGGAATCTCACTTGCAGTTGGGATAATTCCGATTGCTCCTGATCTTCCTTTAGCCAAATCGACAAACAGATGTAACACGTCTCCTTGTGGACATTTTTTTTCAGCTCCACCAATTATTAATAACTCACCAACACTCATGGATTTTGATCACCTTTATAGAATAATTTGTTTTCCAAATACACATCATGTACTTCTTTTGAAAAAATCATACCTATTTATTATGATTTTCCATTTTAAAAAATATGCATGTAGATACAAAATTCAAATAAATCTATGGGATTGGAATTTTATTAATGAGGAAGAATACGTGTAAAAAGGATACAAAAATGGGGTATTTGTCATGAATGAAAATTACCTATAGGAGGTTACTACTTTGCCTGAAAGAAAAGAAGTAACAAAAAATTCAAAAAGAAAAAAAGAAGGAAGGATGAGTTATAAAGGTCTATGTATGCTAATAGTTTCTGTTCTATCATTAACAGCTTTTAACACAAATCATACTATAGTTGATGGCAAAAAGCATGGAATACTAAATAATACAAATGCAAATACAACAAACTTATTCACGACAGTTACAACTAATTCTAAACCCGCTATCAAAAATGGACACTTAAATTACGGATTGTCTTCTGATACTCCTTTTACAGGTATTCTAAGCCATCTATTATATACGGGTAATCCAGATTCATTAATTTTGCAATTCTTTGATGAAAGTTTATTACAATCCGATGAGAACTATACGTTTAATAATGAAGGAGCTGCAACATATGAAATGTCTGATGATAATAAAACCATAACATTAACGATTAAAGATCATGTAAAGTGGCACGACGGAGCACCTGTAACGGGTTCGGATTTAGAATATGCATTCCTTGTAATTGGTAATCCAGACTATACAGGTGTTAGATATGATAAACAAATGCAAATGGTAGAAGGTATGGAAGAATACCATAAGGGAAAAGTAGATTACATTTCTGGCATAAAAGTTGATGGCAAAAAAATATCCATTACATTTAAAGAAGCTAATCCATCCATTCTAACAGGTGGCGTTTGGACCTATCCGATCCATAAAGAATATTTGAAAGATGTAGCCATTGGTGACTTAGAATCTTCTGATAAAATCCGAAAAACTCCAATAGGTTTTGGGCCGTTTCAAGTAAAAAAAATTATTCCTGGTGAAGCAGTTGAATTTGTTTCAAATGACGAGTATTGGCAAGGTAAACCTCAACTAGGCAGTATTTCACTTAAAGTGATTAACCCTGATTTAGCGGTGAAAGCTATTGAAACAGGCGAATTAGACATCGTTGAAATTTCAGCGGATCAATATGACCAAGCTAAAAATTTGCAGAACATCGAAACACTAGGATATGTTGGATTTGCCTATTCATATATCGGCTTTAAACTAGGGCATTTTGACCCCATATCTAAGACCACGAAAATGGACAATCCAAAAATGGCTAACATAAACCTTCGTCAAGCGCTTGCCTATGCGATTGATAATAAAGCTGTCGGTGAAAAAATTTATAAGGGGCTTCGTTTCCCAGCGAACACAGTAATACCAGCGATTTCTCACTATCATAACTCCAAGATTAAAGGATATTCTTTTAATCAGCAGAAGTCTAAACGACTATTGGATGATGCAGGTTATATCGATACAGATGGCGATGGTATACGTGAAGATTTAAAAGGAAAGAAATTTACAATTTATTTTGCTTCTATGAATGGAGATGCGAATTCAGAACTACTTGCACAGTATTACATTCAACAATGGGGTGATATTGGGTTGGACGTTCAACTCGTTGATGGTCGCCTTCAAGAGTTCAACTCTTTTTACGACATGGTAGCATTAGACGATCCTAAAATCGACATTTTTCAAGCAGCTTGGCAAGCAGGTTCTGATCCAGATCCATCTGGAATCTGGGATAAAAACTCAGATTATAACTATACCCGTTGGGTGAATCAAACGAGTCAAGATTTACTCGCAAAAGGACTTTCTCCTAAAGCATTCGATAAAAAATACCGTAAAGAAGTGTATGATGAATGGCAACAACTCGTTCATGATGAAGTACCAATGATTCCTACTTTATTCCGTTATAATCTTGCAGTTGCAAATCTACGAATTAAAGATTTTGACTACAAATTTACTGATTGGTCTAAAGTCGCTGTAACTGCCGAGGATGCAGTAAGATATTGAGAATCTTTAATTAGTAGGGGGCTTTTCTTCCCCCTCTGATTGTTAGTCCCGTTCTACTGTCGCTAATACCTTCACTCCGCTTCGGTAAAGCGACACTACGAACCCGATTGGTTCAACTAAATCTTTGAAAACCACAAAGGTAAGTTTCACTTTATCTCACCAACCTAGCTTTTACTGAAAGTTAACTGCCACCTATCTTCATATTACATTGTTATTGGAGGTTTGGTCTTGCTGGCGGTTAAAAGTGGGATAAAAGGATGACATAAGGATATCCAATAGCAAAGTACCAGTCCTCGCCATCCCAGGTTAACTTTCTGAACTTAGCAAAATTAAGTTGAATAATCGTATCACTTTTTCTATTGAACGAGTAGAAAAACGTTATAATAGAGTAACGCAAAGAAAGGAGTTATTTCTAATGGTCAAATTAATAAATAATCAAGAAATGGTTCAATACATAACGGATCTTGTATCAATTCCAAGTCCATCTGGTTATACAGAAGCAGCAATTTTATATGTTGAAAAGTTCATGAAAACAAGGAACATTCCCTATACCATTTCAAACAAAGGGGCTTTAATAGCAACAATCAAAGGAGCAGATGACCGTAAACATCGTCTATTAACTGCACATGTAGATACACTTGGAGCAATGGTAAAAGAAATCAAGGGCAGTGGGCGTCTGAGCTTAAGTATGATTGGTGGTTTTCGCTGGAACTCTGTTGAAGGAGAATACTGTAAAATCCACACAGCAGATGGAAAAGTTATCACAGGTACAATCTTAATCAATCAAACATCGGTTCATGTGTACAAAAACGCCGGCGATGCAAAGCGAGATGAAACGACAATCGAGGTCCGAATTGATGAAGTGGTCAAAACAAAGGCAGAAACAGAAGCACTTGGAATCTCAGTTGGTGATTTCATATCATTTGAACCACGAGTAGAAGAAACAGAAAGCGGATTTTTGAAATCTAGACACTTAGATGATAAAGCAAGTGTTGGCATTCTGTTGCATTTGATTGATATTATTCAAAAAGAAAATATTACACTCCCCTATACTACTCATTTCCTCATTTCAAATAATGAAGAGATTGGATATGGTGGGAATTCCAATATCACGCCTGAAACGGTTGAATATATTGCTGTTGATATGGGTGCAATTGGCGATGGTCAAACAACAGATGAGTACAGCGTTTCTATATGTGCTAAGGATTCTTCAGGACCTTACCACTACAAGCTTCGCCAGCATCTAATTGATCTGGCAAAGAATAATCATGTAGATTATCGGGTCGATATATACCCTTATTACGGTTCAGATGCATCAGCGGCAGTTCGTGCTGGCTTTGATATTGCTCATGGATTAGTAGGGCCTGGCATAGATGCATCACACGCATTTGAAAGAACCCATATTTCTTCATTGAACCATACAGCAACATTACTTTATCATTATTTACAATCAAAATTAGTCTAATGTTATTAGTAAATCATTACTACTCAATACTTTTTAGCTGATACCTATGGATGGCGTGTTAGAGAATTTTCTTTAAATACGTCATCCTTTGATGGTATTTTATTTCAATCATTTTCCTCATTTCATCCTCTTCTTTGTCTTGCATCAGCCGAACGTTTTAATGCATGTCCAATAAAATTTATACTTAACATAAGTACTAAAATGATCGCTGCAGCTGGTAACCAAATCCACCATTTATTCTCAAGGACATCAGGGTTTCTTGCATAACTAATTAAAGTCCCTAGACTTGGTGTACTTTCAGGTAAACCAAAGCCTAAGAAAGTCAATGCAGTTTCAAGCCCTATATTGCCTGCTAAATTCAAAGTGAAGTTTACAATAATAACAGAACTTATATTAGGTAATATATGATATAGAATGATTTTCCAATGCGGTGTACCTAATGTTTGAGAAGCTTGTACATACTCCAATTCCCGCTCAGCTAAAGTTTTCGATCGAATCAGCCTTGCTTTCCCTGTCCATAAAAAAATCGACATAATAAAGATAAAGTTCGTGACAGTAAACTTCGGTACAACAGTAACAAATACAATAATCATCATCGTTGAAGGTAGCGACATGATAAAGTCGATCACACGCATAATTACGTTATCGACAATTCCCCCAAAATAACCAGCTATTAGTCCTGCACATAGACCCATTAATGCTGTTAAAATCGTAATGCACAAACTTATTGTGAACGAGTTGCTGGTGCCAAAAATTAGCTGTCCTAATATATCTCGTCCAGCATAATCAGTCCCTAACAAATGTGCATCAGAAGGCATGAGATAGATGGAGAATATATCCACTCGGGCAATCGCTTTTTGATCTATCATAAAGGATGCTATATAGACACTTGCTAAAAAAATGAGAAGAAAGTAGAAAGATCCTAATGCAAGTCTATCTTTCTTTATTTCCTGCCAGATAATCTTAATTCCCGATGGTCTCCTATCTGCTAGTTGAACATTTTTTACTGCATCTGCCTTCATCTCTAACAACTTCCCCCTCTCTATTCAATTCGTATACGAGGATCAACCACACTTAATATGATGTCTGAGAGAAGAGTACCTAGCAAAGTTGCAAATCCAAGCATCATGACAATCGCTGTTACAACACTAAAATCCCTTAATCCAATAGAACTTACAAATAATTGGCCAACTCCTGGATAACTAAAAATCGTTTCGATAATGACCGTGCCACCGACTAATCCAGTAATTTCATATCCTAAAAAGGCTGCAATTGGTAATAAGGAGTTTCTGAAAATGTGCCGCGTATAAATTTGTGTTTCGGGAATTCCTTTAGATCTTGCAGTACGTGTATAATCCTTATACTTGTTATCGATAATTTCATTTCTCAAATACTGAACAGTGCCTACTGTTGCGATAAGAGCTGTACTTAAAGCTGGAAGAACGACATGATGAAGTTTACTTAAATAATAGGCAAATGTCCCAGCATCAACTTTTGAGTCCACACTACCTCCAGTTGGAAACCAACCAAGTGAAAACCCAAAAACGAATAACATAATAAGAGCAAAGATAAAAATGGGTGTCGCAAATCCTAAATAATTATAGCCAGTCACTACTTTATCAATCCATGTGTCGTTGAAGCGACCGCTTGCAATCCCCATCGGGATAGCAAGCAAATAGGTTAGGATAAGCGTTATTAATGCTAAAAATACAGTGTTCCAAATTCTTTCTGCAATGACTTCTGAAACTGGTATTTTATGAGTGTATGATTTGCCAAAGTCACCTTGTGCAATGCCAGAAATCCACCTTCTATATTGCTCATACCAAGGATCATTCAACCCCGCTTTTTCCCTTAATTCGTAAAGCCGCTCCGGACTTATTCTTGGATCCATAGAAACTCCTGTTAAAGCATCCCCTGGCATTTGTTTCGCCAACGCAAAAACAATTACACTTAGAAGAAATAACTGAGGAATCATCACAAGAAAACGCCTTAGTATAAACTTCCACATCCCTCTTACCTCCTACGGCATTGCGACTCTATGAGTGTTAGAGATTGGTTTTAAGTCGTAAGCTCTTCCATGATCATCGAAATATTCAGGATATAACTGCTCATACTCTTTCGCAATTTTTTTTCTTAAGCCTGTTTTTTGCGCGTGGCGTTCAGGATTTAATTCTGGAATAGCAGCAATCAGTCGTTTTGTATAAATATGCTGTGGATTTTCGTATATCTCCTCACTAATTCCTTCTTCCACCAAACGACCACGATACATAACTCCTATTTTGTCACACATATGTCGAATGACACCTAAGTCATGGCCTATAAATAAATACGTTAATTTAAACTCTTTTTGCAAATCTTGGAGGAAGTTTAACACTTGGGCTTGTACAGAAACATCTAAAGCAGAAACTGGTTCGTCAGCAATTATTAATTTAGGTTTTAGAGTAAGAGCTCTTGCGATGCCGATTCTTTGACGTTGGCCCCCAGAAAATTCATGCGGGTATTTATACATAGAATCTGGATTTAAACCTACTTTATCCAAATAATTCTGAACACATTTCTTTTCTTCACCTACAGTCAAACATTGATAATTCCGCAGAGGTTCAGCAATGATATCAGCAACCCTTTTTCTCGGGTTAAGTGATGAATATGGATCTTGAAAAATCATTTGAATATCTTGTCGAAATGGTTTCATTTGACCAAAGGAAAATTTCGAAAGATCCTGTCCATTAAAGACTATCCGACCTGAAGTCATATTGATTAGTTTCAAAATTGCTTTTCCAATCGTTGATTTTCCACTACCAGATTCTCCAACAAGACCGTATGTTTCACCCTCTTTCAGTTCAAAACTAACACCATCTACCGCCCTTACGTAATCAGAGATTGTTTTAAAAACACCACCACGGATTGGGAAGTGGACTTTTAAATCATCTATTTTAAGTAAGACCATATGCTATCTTCCCCCTTTACGATCCTTTAAAATAAAAATGTTTGTAGCATGTGCAACGTACTAAATGCTCGGGAGCGACTTCATGTAAATCTGGAGATTCCTCATGAGCATTACGAGATATCCATGGGATCCGGGGACTAAACCTGCATCTTTCTCGGTTCATATTTACAATGGACGGAACCATTCCATCTATCACATGTAACCGTTTTTTATTTGTTACTTGTGAGGGAATGGATTTTAATAACGACCTAGTGTATGGATGTAATGGATTAGCAAATATTTGTTTGACTGTTCCAATCTCAACAACTTGTCCAGCATACATAACAATAATTCTATCTGCTACCTCTGCAACCACACTCAAATCATGAGTAATCAAGATAATACCCATTTTCGTATCTATCTGAATGGATTTGAGCAATTCCAAGATTTGAACTTGTATTGTTACATCTAACGCAGTAGTAGGCTCATCTGCTATTACTAGAGATGGATTACAAGCAATAGCAATAGATATCATAACCCTTTGCCTCATTCCACCTGATAATTCATGCGGAAATTGATCATAAGTACGTGTAGGATACGGTATTCCTACTTGTGTTAATAATTCTATCGTTCTTAGTCTTCTTTTTTCTTTCGATAGCTTTGTATGAAAAGTCAAGTTTTCTTCAATTTGATCTCCAACCGTCATTAATGGATTCAAAGCAGTTAAAGGTTCCTGGAAGATGATCCCTATCTCTTTTCCCCGTACTTGATTCATTTGCCTTTCAGAAAAATCAACCAGATTTCTTTCTTTATACTTGATTTCTCCTTCGATCTTCGTCCGTTGGTGATTATGCAATCTCATAATCGATAGAGCTAATGCACTCTTTCCACATCCTGATTCGCCAACAACTGCTACGATTTCATTTTCAAATACTGAAAAAGAAACATGATCGACTGCTGGATAATACTTTTCTTTTATTTTAAACGAAGTGGTTAGATTCTCGATTTGCAGGATTGGTTTCTCCATCGAATTTGATTCTCCTTTATTGTCTATTAGCAAAATGAATATGAACTATTTATTAATAGAACTTTTTCCGATAAATACACGAGCTGCTTATTTATACTTTTATTACGAACTGAATGAGATGAACAAAATTTATACCTAGACGCCGAGTTAAGCATCTCACATTCTTAAAGTACGATTATTTTATTAAAGGCGATAAATAAATTCCTATTCTTATCTTTATGTAAACGGCTTTAATATAGAACATTCTCTCAACAATTCTCTAGTAAATTAAAACTTCACTTCCCTACTTCTTTCATGTACATATTAATAATCAACACAAGAGGAAACTCATTTCTAGTTCTTATATTAAGGCTCTTTTCGTAAAGATTGTTGTTTTTAGCAAGAAACCAATTCGAACAAATGTTGATTGTAGTGGAAGGTGCGAGACTCCTGCGGGAAAAGCGTGTTGAGGGAGACCCCGCAAGTGCAAAGCACTGAGGAGGCTTCTGAGACCGCCCGCGGAAAGCGAGTACCTGCAACGGAAATCAACCCGGGTTATTAGTGTAAAAATGATTGAAAAGGAACAAAGTATGTGAAAACAGCCTTTATTAAAGATGGTCTATGTAGTCGAAAGATAGTTTCATGAAACCCAAACTTTATTGTCCAAAACAAAAACGACCTTTTTTAAGGTCGCTCTGTTTTTTAAAGTCGGTGAGTCCCAAAAATATCGGCAATTGCTTTTGTATCTTCTCTTCGTTTTTTTCTCGCTTCTGCTCTCACCACAGCTGATTCATATAGTTTTTTCTCCATCTCAGACTGCGGAATAATACTAGGCACATATGTTGGTTTTTCATTTTCATCTAGAGCAACGAATGTCAAAAATGAAATTACGCATAAATTCCGACTACCAGAAAGCAAATCCTCTGCAATTACCTTGACAACTACTTCCATCGAAGTTCTGCCTGTATAAGTGACAAATGCCTCTAAACAGACAGCATTTCCTTCATGGATTGGATGGAGAAAGTCGACAGAATCCGTTGATGCCGTAACAACAGATCTTCTTGAATGACGCATTGCAGAAATAGCCGCTACATCATCTATGTAGGCCATTAATTTTCCACCAAACATCGTTCCATTATTGTTCGTATCCGGTGGTAATACTAAACTTGTTTTTACCACAAGTGAATCTCTGCAATATTTCTGTTCTTCCATTATTCAAACTCCCCTGTCCAATTCAATCTCTTTTTACGAGCAGTAACCATTTCCCAAAAGGTTTAATTTTTAGCTAAACGACCATAATCGGTCTAAATCAAACAAGATAAACAAGCTCACTGCCCATCTCTTATTTTACTTTACATATATCGAAAATACCCGTAGTAACTGAAGTTTTAATTTTCTGGTGAACAATACATAGGGACGTAATTTTTCTTAGACCTTCTAGTAAATAGCATAATCTCTTTTAAAAAAGAAATATCACGCTACCAATCATTTTATATTTCATGTATGATATGCTTACAAACTTGTATGGCGTTAAAACGCCACCATTTACCATGAAGGATTAATCATGTAGCACGCTACAACCAGCTAATGACAATGGTGGCGGTGCGGAGTCGGATTTTAAGGTATCTTCTAAAATAAAATCTGTATATCCTAAAGTCAAAGATCGGCTTTAGTAATAAGTCACAAAGCCCTGCCCCATGTCCTTCATTCAAAAAATATTTTCATTCACCAAGAAGGGGTATTGCACATGGATCATTCATTACAATTTCGACTTGCTTCATTAGAGGACTTGCCAAGAATAGTGGAAATTTACAATTCAACCATAGCTTCGAGAATGGTAACAGCTGACATTTTGCCGGTATCCGTTGAATCAAGACTAGCTTGGTTTCATGATCACATTCCTGATAAAAGACCATTATTTGTAATAACGTTAGATGATCAGACTGCCGGTTGGCTAAGCTTCCAATCGTTTTATGGAAGACCTGCATATAACACAACTGCTGAAATAAGTATCTATTTGGATGATTCGTTTCGCGGGAAAGGTCTTGGTGGACTTGCTATCCAGAAAGCCATTGATTTATGTCCATCTTTAAACATTGCTACAATACTCGGTTTCGTATTCGGTCACAATGCACCAAGCATTAAATTGTTTGAGAAATTCGGTTTCGAAAGGTGGGGTAATCTGCAAAAAATCGCCTTGCTCGACGGCATCGAACGAGATTTAATCATTTTAGGAAAAAGAGTGATACACGAAAATAGGTTTAAGTAAAACTTCAATCAGTGGGGGGCTTTCATCCGTTAATCCGGGATAACAAAAGGATGTCAAATCGGAAGCTCGTCACTGGTCACATTATACTTTATGTGTTAGTACGAGATCTCACCTTTCCAAACATCCTCTTATATATGACTATTTCGATACATCTTCTAGTAATCTTTACCATATTGTACATCCTTGAACGGCGTAATGTTGAAGATATTTATTAATGTGTCAAGCTCTTGACTCGCTCTAATTGTTTGCTTATTTGAAAGTCCAAAACCCTTTGCTAGCTTAATCATTTCTTCACGCTTTTTTTCAATTTCAATGGATAATTGAAGGAAAGATTCCATCACTACCTCACACTCCATCACCTTTTTGACTTATTTTAAAATAATTTTAGAGTTATCTTCAAATAAAAGCAATATTTTACAATAAAAGTTCCACTTCATTATTATAGAATTCGCAAAATTGTCACATTTTATACATTTTATACATTTGTAAAGTAAGGAATCAATCTAAACGGACAAAACAAAGAGGATGTCCAATATATAAGATCAGTTCCCACAACTACTACTTACAGTTTAAATGACGTGTATTGTAACACATTAAACGATGTAGTGTGTGCTGGATCAGACTCTTTTTGGACATCCTCTTTAATAAAATTAGCTAATCGATATATTTAATTTGGCATCCTCTGCTAAGTGACAATATTTTTAATAGAAGAATGCTCTTTATTTTGTATTTGTGCAAATTCTTTTTCTAAAATATTTAAGGATACATCATATAAATGTTTTTGATCGGACGTTTTATACACTCCGTGGGATAATAATAGTTCGATTAATAACGCTTTTTTATTTTCAATCATCTTCATAATTTCTGACATTCCGTACACCTCTTACTTTACTTCACTATTTTTTATTTTGGCTCTGTTAAACTTGCCTGTTGATTGGAACATAAGGCGGCAGCATTTGCGGGCGGTCCGGGAGCCTCCTCTGCGCTGTGCGCCTGTGGGTTCTCCCCTTTGACTAGCTTTTCTAAGGAGTCACACGCCTATCGCTCGTGCCCCAAATCAACAATGAGCTTTAACATTGCCTTTATTTTAATAAATGATTATTTAACAAGCTTATTTAATATAAAATTTCTTCAACAACTTTATATACCATCCCTACAAGCACTTCAAACATTATTTTAGTAAATTAAAACGATCATACGACCAGTTTGTGAGAAATATAGCCTTTTAATACAGTTAGATTACAACTAGAAATACGAAAAGCCTCTTCTTAAACAAGAAGAGGCTTAATTGCACGATCATTAGACTCTTCTTATCTTCCAAGCCTTCGCTTGTTGGATGTGGCACAGTGCTCATGTGAGTCTGTTGCCGAGGTATCGCTGGGCCAAGTCCCTCCACCTCTCTGGATAAGAATTATAAATTATTTATGTTAATGCCATTATACGATGTATTCCAATTTAAGTCAATAGACGTCTTATTCATCCTGTAAAACAGTGTTTTTTGTTTCTTTCCCCCAAACTAACACAACAAATGCTCCCAACAAGATTGCAATTGTAAAAATAGTAAAAACAACATTAAGTGAAGTTCCCGCTGCAACAAAATATCCGATTAGAAGCGGCCCTAAAACTCCACCAACTCTCCCAACAGCAGCAGCCATCCCCGCTCCAGTTCCTCGAATCGTTGTCGGATACTGTTCAGGAGTATACGCATAAAGCGCACCCCATGCTCCTAAATTAAAGAATGATAATAGCATCCCCGACGTGATGAGCATCGGTAGTCCCTCTGCAGCTCCGAAGAAATAGGCACTTACGGCTGTTCCAGTTAAATACGTGACAAGAACGAATTTTCTGCCCAGTCGTTCAATTAACCATGCTGCGGTAAAATACCCAGGTAGCTGAGCTAAGGTCATAATTAGCACATACTCAAAACTTTTGATCAAACTAAATCCTTTCATTACCATAACACTCGGAAGCCATAAAAACATTCCGTAATAAGAAAACACAACACAAAACCATAGAATCCATACTACAAGAGTTTGTTGCCTATGTTCTCTTGCCCACACACTCTTGATATTTTCCTTAATCGTTGGCTTCCTCTTCTTCTCAAGGGCAACATACTTTGGAGAATCCGGTAGATGCAAGCGTAAATATAGGGCATAAAACGCGGGAAGAGCACTTAAAATCAACGCGATTCTCCATCCGTATTCAGGAATAACAAAATAGGAGATTAAAGCAGCAATAAGCCAGCCCAACGCCCAAAAGCTTTCGAGTAAAACAACCACTTTCCCTCTTTTTTCAGCAGGTACGCTTTCTGAAACTAGCGTTGAAGCAACTGGAAGCTCTCCGCCCAGCCCCATCCCAATAAAAAAGCGCAGTACTAAAAATAAAGCCAAAGATGTAACAAGTGCTGATACGCCACTGCCAATAGAAAATAATAGTAGGGTAATGATAAACACTTGCTTTCTTCCAATACGATCAGCCATTATTCCGAAAAGTAAGGCACCAAACACCATACCTATCGAATTAATACTTCCAATCCAGCCCACTTGTTGACTCGTCAAATGCCATTCTGCTTGTAATGCCACCAAAATAAATGACAGCATACCAACGTCCATCGCATCAAACATCCAACCGAGTCCAGCTACGCCAAGCAACCTGCGATTAGAAATTGTTTTTGTTTTCCCTTCCATGACAGTCCTCCTGAACAAACGATAATTTCACTATAAATACTTCGTTATTTTACCATAAAGAGATCGACCATAGCGTTAATTTGCTTACTCAAAAGCTCCCTTGAAGCCGATTAATAAGCTGAAACTTCAATCAGTGGGGGCTTGATTGTTAGTCCCGTTCTACTGTCGCTAAGATCTTCGCTTTCGCTTTGACCAATCGACAATACGAACTAAGGTTCAACGAACTCAGACTAAGTACGCAGCATCCTCATGTATTCGTCTAAGTGACCCACATCCTGTGGGCGCAAACTAAACCTCTGCGCAACTTCTCGGTAAGTTTCACTGTATCTCACCAATCGGGCTTTTACGTCAAAAAGCGAGGCGACTGCCCAGCCCCGACAAGCATAAGATGGAATACGGCGTGGCGTAGTTTACCACAGAGTATTACAGATTATGACCTCGAGGGGCTAGGAGCCGCAACTAGATTAGGCAGTTAACCCCCACCTATGCTTCTTAGATTCCTCTAAGCCTTTTGAAGTGGAAGTCTTGACTTTCCGTTAATGCGGGATAAATGGACTCATCTCACCGGTAAAACAAATACATAATTCATGCATAGCGCGTGTACAAGAGGTGTATAGCAGTTTTCGTTCACTTTCCAGACCATACTGATCCTCTGAGGCATTGTAGATAATGACAGCGTCAAATTCTATTCCTTTTGCCAAATATGAAGGGATGATCATCACTCCATCAGTAAATGTAGTTTTTCCAACCCCTATTCTCTTAAGTTCCATTTTCCCCTTCAATTCTTCATATGCAAGAATCGTTTCTGCTTGTGTTTTACAAATAATCGCAATCGTTTTATGCCCAGATTCTATAAATTCCTTTGTTTTTTTCAAAACCTCTGATGTATGATGCTCCTGATTTTCACAATATACGAGTACAGGTTTTTTTCCTTGACGGTTAAACGGTTCTATTTGACTCCCATCTAAAAGTAGACTTTTTGTAAATTCAACAATTTCCTTCGTTGAACGATAGCTTCTATTCAAAATTACCTTTTCTGTTTCATTTTTCTCGAACAAATAAGTTAAAATGTCCAAACCTTCATTGTTTCCGTGCGCATAGATCGTTTGGTTAAAGTCACCTAAAATAGTCAGTTTACTTTTTGGAAATAAATTCTTTAAAAAGGCAAACTGAAATGGTGAATAATCTTGGGCCTCATCAATAAATAGAAATCGAATTTGTGAATTGGTCGCAAAGCCTTCTAATTGTTTTTTCATATATAAAAAAGGTGTCGCGTCTTCGTATAACAATCTACCATTACTAAGTTCATGTATGGTTAAACTTCGAATTTCCTTCCAGTCGGTAACCGGCCATTCTGTTTCTAACATTTTTTTGTAAATGGAGCGAACATCAAGAAAATCGAGTGACTTTATTTTCCTGTACAATGGTTTAAATCGCTTTTTTACGACATATTCACTAAGAATTCTTTGCTCTTGTTCCACCTCATCAAAAGAATCTCGCTCATCTTGTTGTTTATTTGCAATCCGATAGCTTCTCAGATAGTCTTCTTTTTCTAAATATTGGATTTCTTCTTCGACCCATGCTTCTTTCCTCTCTAACTTTTCAAACTTTTTGATTTTTTTCAATAACCAGCCAGAAACTATCTGTAAACGATTAGGGATCGATTTTTCACTACCTAGTTCATAAAAGTACTTGGAAATTTCCATCGCTGACACAAGGAGCTTTCCACGAACTTTAATATGTTTAAATACTAATCCTTCGCTCTTCAACGTTTCCAAATATTCATTCATGCCTTGTAAATAATTGAGTGACGATTTATATTGGATGCTATTCATTCTAGTTGTATATTTCAGACTTCCCTTATTATTCAGCACGAATTCTAGTTGGTCGAATACATCTTCAATTTCAAATTTTTCTCCGAGCATTGCAAGCAAATATTGTTGAAAGGTCGTCTGCTGCATATTATCTTCACCAAGCTCAGGCAAAACATTCGCTACGTAACTATTAAAAAGAGGGTTTGGTGAAAACAATAAAATATTCTCAGCACTCATTCCCTCACGATATCTATACAATAAATAAGCAATTCTTTGCATGGCTGCAGAAGTTTTTCCACTCCCAGCTGCTCCTTGGACAAGTAAGAGGCGACTCTTTTCATTACGAATAATAATATTTTGTTCTCTTTGAATAGTCGCGACAATACTTTTCATTTGAGTGTTCGCTTGCTTACCGAGTACCTCCTGAAGCAAATCATCCCGGATTGCTTCACCCGTATCAAACATTCCCTCTAAAACACCATTACGTATGATGAATTGACGTTTTAGGAGTAACTCTCCACTTACCTTTTCACTAGGTGCCGTATATGTGGCAGGGCCAGGTGCAAAATCATAATATACACTAGAGATTGGAGCACGCCAATCAAAAATCAGAAACTCTTCACGCTCTTCATCATAAAAAGTGCCGATTCCAATATATATTTGCTCCCTTTCTTTCATGTCTTTTTCATGAAAGTCAATTCTAGCAAAATACGGAGATGTTTGAAGGCGATTTAAAACAGCAATTTGCTTCATTGAATGCTTTTGTCTCCGCTCTCTTTCAGAAAGCAATTCTGTTTGCTGATTGATGCTCGCAACAGTTTCAATTGTTTCATCCTCATTTTCCACATTAACTGATACATCTTCCCAAAAACGTTTGCGAATTGATACTATATCTGAAGTTGCTTCACCTGCAGATTGTTTCAATTGATGTTCCATTTTAGTTACTTTGTCAATCACAACCTCTATCCGCTTTTGCTCACATTCTCTTTCATTTTCCCAATTCGTCATAAAACATCCCCCAATCTAAAAAAATCGTATACCTTAACAACGTAAGGCAGTTTTTCATAGTTACCTTGCTTTTTCAACACCTAAAAACTTTGAACCTCAAAATAGCTATTGACAAACAGCTATATATCATGTATGATTAAATGAGGATATTTATATTCGTTAACATTTTTAAATAATAGACTTTTTTAGTATAGCATCAGCTGTTCGTATATACAACAGCTGTTTTTTTATGTCTTTTTTTCACTTCCCAGATATTTTTATCAAAATTCTAACAAAAACCTGCAAGTAGTCATACATTTCCACATTATTCTTCCGCTCATAAGATATTTATTTGGTATTTTTACAAAGTTTTGTCGCAATTTTTCTATTTTATATCCCAATAATTTACAGTACAATAGGATTGACGGGTTTTTGAAGTTTCTTTCAAAATTTACGTTTTTCTTACATCATGATTTGCAAAATACCAAACAATCATTCAAGGAGGGTATTCATGTCAAATCTTACGCTAGAAATCAGTGAAAAATTGCAAAAATTCTTGCAAAGACCTAAAAAACTTTATATTAATGGGGAGTTTGTTGAAAGTATATCCAAAAAAACATTTTCGACTCCAAACCCTGCTACTGGCGAGAAATTGGCCGATGTATACGAGGCAGACAAAGAGGATATTAACCTAGCTGTTCATGCAGCTCGCAATGCATTTGATAATGGACCTTGGTCACGTATGAGCGCAGCTAACAGAAGTAGGCTTATGTACAAGTTAGCCGATTTAATGGAAGAAAATAAACTCGAATTAGCACAATTAGAAACATTAGATAACGGGAAACCTATAAATGAAACAACCAACGCAGACGTCCCACTCGCTATTGAACATATGCGCTATTATGCTGGTTGGTCAACGAAGATCGTTGGTCAAACTATACCAGTTGACGGAAATTATTTTAACTACACCCGCCACGAAGCAGTCGGTGTCGTTGGGCAAATTATCCCTTGGAATTTCCCTCTACTTATGGCTATGTGGAAATTAGGTGCAGCCCTAGCTACTGGATGTACAATCATATTAAAGCCTGCCGAACAAACACCACTATCAGCCATTTATTTAGCAGAATTAATCGATGAAGCTGGGTTCCCCAATGGTGTAATTAATATATTACCTGGATTCGGTGAAACTGCTGGACAAGCACTAGTTGACCATCCTCTCGTTGATAAAATCGCATTTACTGGATCAACAGCAGTTGGCAAATCTATCATGAGGTCTGCTTCTTATTCATTAAAACGTGTGACACTAGAACTCGGAGGAAAATCACCGAATATTATCCTTCCAGATGCCGATTTCCAAAAAGCAATCCCAGGCGCACTTAATGGAGTCATGTTTAATCAAGGCCAAGTTTGCTGTGCTGGGTCAAGAGTATTTATTCAAAAGAAGCATTATGATAATGTCGTTAGTGACATGGTTTCACATGCTAAAAACATTAAACAAGGAAAAGGACTGGATCCAACTACACAAATCGGCCCTCTCGTTTCACAAGCTCAACAAGATCGTGTTCTTGGATATATTGAAAAAGGAGTAAATGAAGGTGCAGAAGTTCTTGTTGGCGGTAATAAACCGCAAGATGGTGGATATTTTGTATCCCCTACCATCTTCGCTTCCGTTCAAGATGACATGTCCATTGCCAAAGAGGAAATCTTCGGTCCAGTAATTGCAGCCATGCCTTATGAAGATTTGGATGATGTGATTAACCGGGCTAATGCTAGTGAGTACGGATTAGCAGCAGGGCTTTGGACTCGCGATATCGCGAACGCTCATTATGTAGCAAGTAAATTGCGCGCTGGAACCGTATGGGTCAATTGTTATAACGCATTTGATGCTGCTTCTCCATTTGGCGGATACAAACAATCTGGCATGGGCCGTGAAATGGGATCCTATGCTTTAAATAATTATACAGAAGTAAAGAGCGTATGGATTAATCTCGATAAGTAAAACTTATCTGGCTCTTACTGCTTGAATTCCCATTCGGCACTCGATAAAGATTTCTAACTCTTCTTTATCGAGTGTTTTAATCTATGTACCTCATTCTTTTTTAAAATAATATTAAAATAATTATATCCCCTCACTACAAAAAAACTTTTTATTATTTCCCCCAAATATCTGATTTTTTATTTTCCCTTTTATCTCATAAAATCATTGTTATTACGCACACTATAACGCTATCATTTTTTCACAACAAAATATTCATAATATTATTTTAATATAGAAATATTGTCGAAAGTGTTTAATTTTTTTAAAAAAAGTGTATATTAATACGTAGACTATTTTTAGTCAAAATTAATATATAGCTGTATGTTAGAAACGCTCCATTTAGTAGCAATTAGATGCTACTTTAAATTGTTTTCAATATGTAAGCATGCAGTAAACCCAAATTGGGGGGAGTTTATAATGAATAGTAAAGACAAGGATGAGATAATCCGGAGTGTTCCTCAAACCGGTTTCTTCGGACATCCTAGAGGGTTATTCACTCTCTTTTTCACAGAGTTTTGGGAACGATTTTCTTACTATGGCATGAGAGCCATCCTAATTTTCTACATGTACTATGAAGTAACTCAAGGTGGACTTGGCCTTGATCGTACTACAGCAAACTCCATTATGGCCATCTATGGTTCATTAGTGTACATGTCTGGTATTATCGGAGGATGGATTGCCGATCGCCTATTAGGGACTGCCCGAACGGTTTTTTATGGTGGTATTTTAATCATGATCGGCCATATTATCTTGTCATTCCCTGGCAGTGCTACAGCTTTATTTGTGTCTATGGCTTTTATCATTATTGGGACAGGTCTTCTAAAACCGAATGTTTCTAGTGTTGTTGGAGATTTATACAGCGATAATGATATACGCCGAGATTCAGGTTTTAGCATTTATTACATGGGGATTAACCTCGGTGGTTTTCTTGCACCATTAATTGTCGGAACAATTGGACAAACATATAATTTCCACCTCGGTTTCGCAATTGCTGCGGTTGGGATGTTTATTGGACTTATCGTATATCTCCTGACAAGGAAGAAAAATCTTGGTCTTGCAGGGCAACATGTACCGAATCCACTGGCAAAAGAAGATCGATTCAAAGTATTCGGTTCAATTGGGCTTGGCGTAGTAATTATCGTCATACTTGGAGCAATTGGTATTAACACTGGGTACCTAACTATTGAACGCTTTATTTTCATAGTTAGTATATTAGGGATCCTTATTCCAGCTGCGTTTTTCATTTTCATGTACCGTAGCCCGAAAACGAACTCAGATGAACGTTCCCGATTACTTGCCTATATCCCATTATTTATTGCTGCAATGATGTTTTGGGCTATTCAAGAACAAGGTTCAAATATATTAGCCACATACGCAAACGATCGAACACAACTGGAATTTGCAGGAATCAAACTACAATCGTCTTGGTTTCAATCATTGAATCCATTATTCATTGTTTTCTTGGCGCCTGTATTCGCTTGGTTTTGGATTCGTTTAGGAGACCGTCAGCCTTCAACACCGAAGAAGTTTTCACTAGGGTTGTTTTTCTCCGGCTTATCCTTTATTGTCATGATTTTCCCAGCTTACTTAAATGGTACAGAAAGTCTTGCAAATCCACTATGGCTCGTTCTAAGCTTTTTCCTAGTCGTACTTGGAGAATTATGCTTATCACCTGTCGGAATGTCAGCAACTACTAAATTAGCACCGCAAGCTTTCTCTGCTCAAACGATGAGCCTCTGGTTCCTAACAAATGCTTCAGCTCAGGCCATTAACGCTCAAGTCGTTAAATTATATACAGAGAAAACGGAAATTCTTTATTTCGGAGTTATCGGTGGTATTGCCATTGTACTAGGAATTATTTTATTCCTCATCTCACCTGTCATTCAACGACAAATGAAAGGTGTACGATAAGTAACGAAGTAGGAATAACCTTCCTATACAAAAAACCTGTTCCATAGATGGAGCAGGTTTTTTCGTACTTCATCCAATTTTCAGTAGGATTATATTGCAAAAAGTTTCTTTTTTTATAAACTATCGATACAATATAAAGTGAAACTTCCATCAGTGGCGGGTTTTTCCATCCCCCACTAATGGTTAGTTGAACCAATCGGGGGTATACATGCTGTTAATCCGGGATAAAGGAAGATTTTGTTTATAATATCTGTACTTAAGGAGTGTATGTTAATAATGAATGACTTTCAATTAAAGTTAGAAAACTACGCTGAGCTGGCTGTTAAAGTTGGTGTCAATGTCCAGCCTAATCAAACACTTGTTGTGAATACAACATTAGAAGGCGCTGAGCTTGTTCGCCTTATTGTAAAAAAAGCCTATGAAGCAGGAGCATACAACGTCATCGTAAACTGGCATGATGATTCTGTTAACCGTACAAAATATGAACTAGCACCAGATAAGGTGTTTACGGAATATCCTCATTGGCGCGCGCAAGAAACGATCGAACTTGCTGAAAATGGAGCAGCATACCTTTCAGTCATTTCTTCTAGTCCTGATCTGTTAAAAGGAATTGACCCTGAGCGAATTGCTAATGCTCAAAAAGCTTCAGCAACCGCTTTACAAAAATGGCGGCAATATATGCAATCTGATAAAGTAAGCTGGTCTATTGTCGCTGTACCTTCACAAGCTTGGGCAGATAAAGTATTTCCTGAAGAAGCAAAGGATAACCGGATACATAAACTATGGGAGGCGATTTTCAAGGCCACTCGTACTGATGTAGAAAACCCAATCGAAGCTTGGAAAAATCACGATGAAACTCTTCATGAAAAAGTTGATTATTTGAACGAAAAACGCTATGAAAAACTACATTACACAGCTCCTGGCACTGATCTTACGATTGAACTTCCCAAAACTCACCTTTGGGTAGGTGCAGGCAGCATCAACGAAAAAGGGCACGAATTCATGGCAAATATGCCAACCGAAGAAGTATTTACGGTCCCGCTTAAAACTGGAGTCAATGGAACGGTCGCAAGTACGAAACCACTAAGCTATGGCGGCAATATCATCGACAACTTCAGCGTTACCTTCAAAGAAGGGCGAATCGTAGAAGTAAGAGCGGAACAAGGAGAAGAAATCTTAAAAAAATTAATAGAAACAGACGAAGGTTCGCATTATCTCGGAGAAGTCGCTCTTGTTCCTTTCAATTCACCGATTTCACAATCAAATGTTCTTTTCTTCAACACTTTATTCGATGAAAATGCATCTAACCATTTAGCGATCGGAAGCTCCTATGCTTTTTGTATCGAAGGTGGCAAGCAAATGTCTCAAGAAGAACTTGCTGAGAAAGGCTTGAACCACAGCCTTACCCACGTTGACTTCATGATTGGCTCTGACAAAATGAACATCGACGGCATCAAACCAGATGGAACAAGCGAACCTGTCTTCCGTAATGGGGATTGGGCGATTTAATGAATAGGAGGGTTTCTAAAACCAAAGGGTACTAATCCCCTTTGGTTGAGAACCCTCTTTTTTGAATCAATGTTGAGCAAATTAATTCTCCCAAAAATGAGTAACTCGCAGCAACTCTGTACCGTAAAATTTCGTAATCGCCATATATTCACGTATATAAGATTTTACTAGAACAACTTTTGGTGTCTCTGCTGAAATTCCTTGTAATTTTAACCCTTGACTAGCTGCAATTTTCTCAGCCCTGTAAACATGAAAATCATTTGTGACTATAAACCCTCGCACAGCCCCTTTGGGTATAAGGAGTTTTGAATATTTTATATTTTCATAGGTACTTGTCGAACGATCCTCCATAATGATTCGCGATTCATCAATTCCATATTTGACCAATCCCTGCTTCATCGCTTCCGCTTCGCTAATATCTTCACCATTCCCTTGACCACCTGACACAATGGCAATCGTCGACTTGTTTTTAGTTAAATAGTCTGCCGCCGTATTTATTCGATATTGTAGAGCAAGCGATGGGACAGTGCCTCTTACTTGAGCACCTAACACGATTAAATAATCAGCATGATTGAAAGCTTCTTTTTGAATGGCTTGATGAATATTGTTGTGTAAAAACGCTATATAAATGGCACCTAGTATAATAGCGATCAGAATAAAGTTTCTGATTTTGTTTATCCGCCCCCTTATATTAGTTGAAAAAGAAGTTTTCATTAAATGACAGTCCTTTCATTGCTTTAATCGCTACATTTTGAAATTTTTTACTCAATCTAAAATTTGTAGTAGGTAATCAGTCATAGGCGGATGATTTATTCTGAATAATTCTTTTACGAAGGAAGCAAGAATAAGTTTCAGTTTTCTTCAAAACAAAGGAATGTCATACAAAAGCAAAGGATGCCCCTTGAGACACCCTCTTCCATTCATTACTTACCTTAAATTATAATGTAAAATTTTAATCAGCGGGGTATTACTACCCGTTAATACGGGGTAAAAACGCATCACATCCATCATACTTAGTGTATCAACTGCTATCATGTACTTTTGATAACAAAATCTTTTTTATTTCCTGGAAAATGTACTCGGAATTTGTCAGTTGTATTTAAACACCCAGGAGATTCAATGCTCTCTACGCCATCTCCTTAAACAACCTCTTTTGACGTCCATCTTTACATCTTATACTTCCATTATCACAGCTTGTTTCATAAAATTTGTCTCAGTTGTTCAACACTAACTTTTTACCTTCTAGCTTCACTCCTATCATTTAACACCACTTTCAATAATTACTTTACGATTACTGGCATCGAGTTTTGAAAACGTTCCTAATGGAATGGCCACATGTGGGGTACAATGACCAATCTGAAAACCTGATACCGCTGGTTTATTAGCAAGTTTCATGTAGTGCTGTAAAACTTCAGCTAAAGTAAGCGAGAGGGAGTGTGATGGCTCACATTCTTTAAAGTTACCTACTAATATTCCAGTTGCATCAGATAATTTACCGCACATGTACAACTGGTTCAACATTCTGTCTACCGAACGAGGCTCTTCGTGAATATCTTCGATGAATAACAGTTTATCTTTTGTATCTATTTCAAATTCCGTCCCAAGCGTACTAACTAACAGTGATAGGTTTCCACCGATTAACAGTCCACTTGCTTCACCTGGAATTTCTGTTACAAGTGGCGAGATTGTTTCATCATATACAAATGACTGTGAATCAAACAATTGCATGAATCGTGATTTGGTTAAAGGATCGATTGAATCACCACCTAAATCTGAACTTAGCATCGGACCATGAAATGTGACAAGTCCTGCTTTTTGAATAAATGCGTTATGCAAAAAAGTAAGGTCACTGTATCCCCAAAAAATTTTGGGGTTATTTTTTACGATTTCATAATCGATTTGAGTAGCAATACGCGGCGTCCCATATCCTCCACGTGCTGAAAAGATGGCTTTTACACTTGGATCTAAAAACATACTATGCACATCTTCCACTCTTTCTTCATCACTACCTGCTAAATAACCATACTGGCATTCTATGTTTTTTCCAAGCTTATAATGTAAACCTAGCTCTGTAAAAAAAGAAAGAGCTTGTTTAACTTTTTCTTGATCAGGCGGACTCGCTGGTGCAATGACTCCTACTGTATCCCCTTTTTGAAGGCGTGCCGGTTTTATCATGTTCATGCTAACCCTCCTTCACATTCTTCTATTTCTATACGTATTACACAATTACTCTTTGTATGAAGAAAAAGGGATCGAAGCTTTTTTAACTTTAGTTCTGTCATCAAATTACCTGAAAACTATTATGTGAAACTTCAATCAGTAGGGGTATTACAGCCTGTTAAATCGCGATAAAGTGATATATAAGTTAGAACAGAGAGAAAATTACAGATTTCGTAAGTGATAAGTTTTTTTTAGAACAAACAAAAAACCTAATAAACATAATGTCTATTAGGCTAAGATAAACTAAACGGTTCTATAATTTAAAGTTGCTCCATACGATCGTTCCTTTTCCATTTCATAACAGGTGCATCCTTACCACTCAATTCAGCTTTATTATCCCAATCGTCTTTTTCAGATCCATCAGCAGGAACCTGACCTGCATCATCAATGAGCCATTTTTTTCTCTTCTCATCAAATTTCAAGCTAAATGTGCGAATCTCTTTATAAGACATATCTTCATACCCATTGAGACCACGGATTTTCAACTTCGTATTATTAGCGACAAAGGCTTCGACATCTGCGGTCCATTTATCATGGATTTGATTGATATCTAGATCGTCTAGTTCACGACCGTTTCCAAATACCGCATTTGAATTTCATCTACATATTCTTCTAATTCAGCAAATTCTGATTCAATGTTATTAATCACAAGATCTTTTATAACCGAGTCCTTAACATTGGTTAAATGCTTTGCCTCGAAGCCATTAGTATGATAAACGACAAAATCTTTATTAAAGATTTCTACTGCGGAAATAATATCCTTTTGAATCCGCTTGTCATTTTGGACCAGCTTCTCATCATCAATAATTAAGCTTACCTGATTACTTCCTCCCCATACATCTACTTTTCTTGTCTCCAAAAAGTGCCTAGCTTATTTTTTACAGTTACATCGACCGAAACGATTACGTATCAATTTACAGTTCGCCTTTTTTCACTAAACCTTTTAAGAATGATGGCTAATTTACTAATCTAATGCTTGTGACGTTTTAGCATGTAAGAAAAAGAGCATGACAAGATGCTCAAACCTAGCTTGTTGAAGACTCAGATCCTTCCTTGTTCTCTAACTTTTTGATTTTTCAAGATTGGAAATCTTTTCTTATCCGTCACATCAATTTGGGTAATTTCACCTTCATGAACGGTAATGTTCAAAGAACCAAACTCAAGATTCTTGAGACTGGATACAATATACTTTAATTTTATCTCATCAATGCTTCCCATTCGAATCCCTCCAAATTTTTAGATATAAAAAAAACCTTCCTTAAAATAAGAAGAGGTTAAGCAACAGAACTGTACTTACTCTTCTTATCTATCAAGCATTCGCTCGCTGGAATTGGCACAGTACTACAAAGTCTGCTGCCGAGGTATCTTAGGGCCAGTCCCTCCACCTCTCTTGATAAGAAAATTGATTATGAGTTTTAGTGTAAATTCGCAAATAATATTTGTCAATTACTTTTCTGACTTATCAGGGTTGTTAAGTATGAATTATAGACGTCGTTTTCATTATCTATTTAATCACCACTTCGACTTGAGCCGAGAAGTTCAAGGTGCGATCGTCTCAAGCCTATCGCGTATACAGTAATATGTGAGAACCTGACATGCACAAGATGTGCTGACTTATGTTTTGCGCACAGACCTTTCGCGATCTTAACAGAAGGTTTTTCATGAACTTTGATGCAATTGGCAAGCTATTTTACCGGGCTTTTTGAATAACCTCTTATAGTTAAATGACGCTTGATAAATTTGATTCAAGAATTCCTGCTTCTCGGTTTATTCTCTTAAAGAATCTCTTCGTTCTTTCTTCTTTTGGATTATTAAAAATAACCGTTGGCGTTCCTTCTTCGACAATTTCACCTTGATCCATAAACACAATATAATCTGAGACGTCTTTAGCAAAACTCACTTCATGTGTCACAATAATCATCGTAATTCCTTCCTCCGCAATCCGCTTAATTACCTCTAGCACCTCTCCGACAAGTTCTGGATCAAGAGCGGATGTTGGTTCATCAAGTAAGATCACTTCTGGATTTAACGCAAGAGCTCTTGCAATACCAACCCGCTGTTGCTGCCCTCCGGAGAGCTGAACTGGATAAGCGTTTGCTTTTTCAGTTAACCCAACTTTCTCTAGCACTTCCATTGCCAATTTCCTTGCTGTTTCTTTTGAGTTTTTCTGAACCACGATCAATCCTTCCATCACATTTTCCATAACAGTTTTATGTCTAAATAAGTTATATTGTTGAAATACCATGGCTGTTTTTTTCCGAAGCGTAAGAATTTCTTTTTTACTTCCCTTTTGACTGCTCACCGTAATGTCATCAATCATTACCTCTCCCTCAGTAGGTCTTTCTAAAAAATTGATGCAACGAAGTAATGTTGTCTTTCCAGAACCGCTTGGGCCAAGTATCGAAACGACTTCTCCTTTTTTTACTGTAAGATCAATTCCTTTTAACACTGGTTGATTACCGAATGACTTTTGGATATTCCGAAGCTGAATCATATTACACCTCCTCGATTATAAACGGTAACTCTTTTTTCCAATAACGCAGTTACCTTTTCTGATATGATCGTTAAGCCCCAATAGATTAAAGCCGCGGCTATATATGCTTCTAGAAATTTCAAGTTATTTGAAGCCACAATATTTGCAGCACCCGTTAATTCTTTTTGCGACACGATAAAAGCAATGGAGGATGTATGCAAAAACCCGATAAAGATATTACATAAATTAGGAAGCGAAATTGCAATGGCTTGAGGGAATACAATTCGTCTCATCGCTTGAAAATTTGTCATTCCAATTGATTCAGCCGCTTCCAACTGACCCTGGTCAACCGCCAATATACCTGCTCGAATAATTTCTGACATATAAGCGCCAGCTGTTAGAGATAGGGCCATTAAGACAAATAACAGAATTGGAATCGATGTGGATTGAAAGGTCCACCGAAAGGTTACAGCCAGTTTGTCAATAAGAAGGGGGAAGCCCAAATAGATTAACATAATATGCATCAACGCCGGCGTCCCTCTTAAAAAAGAAACATAGAAATTGGCTAAACGGTACAATCCTTTTACTTTCCGAATCCTGATTATCGTAATTCCAATCCCAATTAGAAAACCAATAATTAATGGCACCAGTGTAATGATTATCGTTAATGGCAGTGCTTTGAATATTTCAATCAATGCCATAAAAATAAATGGAATATCAATTTGCATAAATTTCAGATCTCCTCTATCATTTCTCTGCCGATAAGCTTCCTTCAAACCTTTGCAGCTTTTTCTCAGACAGCGAAAATCCTTTTTCCAAACATATAACAACTCCGTAATAGATCATCGACAATGTCAAATATATTTCTAATGCGTGTAAAGAAGAAGCAATGAGCGTATTTCCTCTTCCTACCATATCCATCACACCAATTGTAAAAGCAAGCGAGGTGTCTTTTAAAGAGCCTATCACTGAATTTGCGAAATTTGGAAATGCGATAACCAATGCCTGAGGCAAGATAACCCGCACCATCATTTGCTTTTCATTCATGCCAATGGAATAGGCTGCTTCTGCCTGACCTTTTTCTACCCCGTTTATGGCTCCGCGGATAATTTCTGCGAATGAAGCACCACAACTTAGCCCATATGTGATAGCTACAAATAGTAAAGGATTTGCACGAGATGCATCAATATGAACAAGTGTTAAAAGGGCCGGTAGTCCAAAGTAGATTAAGAAAAGCTGAATTAAGATTGGCGTTCCTCTCATAAAGGAAATATAAATGAGAGCTAATCGATTTAAAGCTGGAACTTTATAAATACGTATTAAAGCTATCACTACACCAATTACCAATCCAATTGCTACTGCAGCAACTAAAATCAATAGAGTAATATGAAGGTACGAAATTAATTTCGGAAAAAAGTCAAAAATAAGGGTTATGTCCATCTAAACATCCTGTACCTTTCAAGAGAGTGTTATTGATCTGTGTAATCTGCTCCAAGCCATTTTGTGCTTAATTCCTTTAATATTCCATCAGCTTTGATGTCTTTTAACGCTCTATCGATTGCTTCTTTCAAATCTGATTCATCTTTTCGTAACATGAAATAAACTTTTGAATTCGAAAGCACATCACCGACCACTTTTTGCTCGGCATCTGCTTGTTCATTTTGAAAATCAACCGCAAATGGAGTACTTATTGTTGCATCAGCACGACCATTTTTAATTTGTGTGATTGTATCAGTACTTCCACTTCCACTGTAGACAATTTCAATTTCATTGCCATGTTCTTTGTTATATTTATCAAGCAATACTGCTGAGTTGCTCGTAGCACTTACAATCGCTTTCTTTCCCTTTAAATCTTCAATAGATTTAATCGATTGATTATCTTTGTGTACGACTACTTGAAGGGGGAAAACATTATATGGCTCATCATTAAATAAGAATTTCTGCTGTCTTTCTTCATTTACTTCCATTTGATGCGCGATAAAATCAATTTTGTTCGTTTCTAGACTTAATAATAGAGATGAAAATTCCATCGTTTTGAATTCAAATTCATAATCAGAAAGCCGTTTATCGATTTCTTTTACAAGTTCTACATCATACCCTGTCAGCTTACCATCATCATCTATGAAGCAAATATTAGGAAATTGTGTACCTGTTCCAACGATTATTTTTTTCACCTTTGGATCAGAACTTTTTGCTGTGCTCTCAGATTGAACACTGTTTGAATCACAGCCTGTCATTAGAACAACTAGTAGCACTCCTAATAAAACAAATAATCTTTTTTTCATCTCTCAAACTCCTTTGTCTTTAACAATTTATTAGGCTGTTTTCGTATACTTTTTTGCTTTTAAATTATATTTACACTACTATCCCGGGTTGATTTCCGTTTAGGTACTCGCACCTTCCACTACAATTAATATCTGCTCAAATTTGCTACTTGCTAAAAACAACAATCTTCACAAAAGAATCCATTTATTAACAGACTCTCCAGATTAATTCGCTGCTCGAACATCTTCTTGTTTTTCCGTTTTATTATCTTTGTACTCAGGTAACAAGCTTTTCCTCATGAATACACCAATTTGCCCGTCTCCATGAGTTGTTTCGAAAATTTGTTCATATCCTCTTCGTTCATACATCGAAACAAGCCATGGATGTCTCGGTGATGTCCCCAGGCCAACCGCCGACTGATTCAGCTGATCACGAATAACCACTTCTTCTACCCAATCCAAGATTTTCTTCCCGTAGCCAAATCCTTTATAATTAGGATCAACAGCAAACCACCAAACACAGGTTAAATCAGGAACTTCAGCAAATGTTCTTACCGTAACTGTAGCTATGATGATTCCATCCTTTTCTAATACATAGCAAGAAAAGTCCGTGATATTTTTTTTAACTAACTCAATATCCGCTGTTGCTGCAGGCCACTTTATATCCAGCTCTCGAATCGGTTTGTATGCTCTCAAAGTTACATGCAATAATCTTTCTGCATCATCTAAAGTTGCCAAACGAATAATTTCCGTCATATGATTCATCCTTTCTAATTACGCATTATTTATTACCTCGTCTCTTTCATACCGATTCCGAGGGATTTTCAATCCTAAGTTTCCTCTTAACGTATCACTCTCATACTCAGTTCTGAACAAGCCACGTTTCTGTAGAATCGGCAGTACATGTTCAACAAAATCAGTTAATCCGTCAGGTAAAACAGGACCACTTAACATAAAACCATCCGCCGCACCCGCTTCGAACCATGTTTGAATTAGATCTGCGATTTTTTCTGGTGTTCCGATAAAGCTTGTTTTTGGAGAAGTAACACGCAAAGCAACTTCCCTTAATGTTAAATGTTCTTGTTTCGCCATTTCTTTAATTCGATCTGTTGTGCTTTGAAAACTATTCTTTCCGATATCCCCAAGCTCTGG
Organism: Bacillus cihuensis; assembly: GCF_000504145.1. Lineage (NCBI taxonomy): Bacteria > Bacillati > Bacillota > Bacilli > Caryophanales > Bacillaceae > Bacillus > Bacillus cihuensis. The sequence continues at coordinate 414,110 of NZ_KI632497.1, forward strand.
GAATGGTTCGTCTAGCGAATATTGCCTAAAATCAAAATGGTCGAAATACCGTTCTAAATAATTAAGCGCATCGTCTATTGAAATAAGATTGGCAATTTCCAAATATTTTTGATAAGCTTCTTCATCCGTTTTCCCAATGATTGGCGAGATTCCTGGGAAAATTAATATCTCATCAGGCGAGCGTCCGTTCGCCATGGCTCTTGCTTTAACGTCTCGATAAAACTCTACCGCTTGCTCAATTGATTCGTGCGCAGTGAATACAGCATCAGCCTCTCTCGCAGCTAAATCTTTACCGGGTTCAGATGATCCTGCCTGAAAAATAACAGGCTGCCCTTGCTTAGATCGTGAAATGTTTAATGGACCATCAACAGAAAAATATTTCCCTTTATGATGTAATCGATGCATTTTTTCAGGCTCGAAGAACACCCCTGTTTCTCTATTACGAATAAAGGCATCATCTTCCCAAGAATCCCAAAGTCCTTTTGTTACCTCAAGAAATTCAGTAGCAATTAAATAACGCTCCCCATGTGCTGGGTGCTCGCCTTTTCCATAATTAAGTGCTGAACCTTCTAATGGTGAAGTTACTGCATTCCAGCCAGCTCGGCCATCGCTTAATATATCTAAAGAAGCAAACTGACGGGCCACTGTGAATGGCTCACTATAGGAAGTGGAAAGTGTTCCAACTAAACCAATTTTCGAACTGACCGCAGCTAGTGCAGATAATATTGTCAGCGGCTCGAATCGATTTAGAAAATGTGGCAGTGACTTTTCATGAATGTATAATCCATCTGCGACAAAAGCCAAATCCAACTTAGCTGCCTCTGCCTTTTCAAGTAGTTGTTTATAAAATTTGAAATTCACACTTGCATCGATAGTTGCATTTGGATGTCTCCACGAAGCCATATGCCCCCCTGCTCCATGGAGCATAACACCTAATTTAAGCTGTCTTTTTTTAGTCAAAGAGCTTACCCCCTTTAGTTTTGAACTGTAATATCGGAAAATGCTTCTTTAAGTAATACAATTGATTCTAAACGTTTTTCAAAATTGGCAACTGGTGTCACAATCATAATTTCGTCCGGATTATAAGTCTCCTGAATATCAAAAAGCTTCTTACGAATTGTTTCCTTCGATCCATACAGGATATTGGCTTCTTGAACACTTATTGTACACTCCTCTTTTGATTGTTGAACAAATTGCTCAGCATGTTCACGGCTAGTAAACGTCAACGATTTCCCATTTGCAAAATGAATCTTCACTACTTCCATCGACTTGATAAGAGATTGTGCAACCTCATCGGTTTCAGCTACTACAACGGATAAGGCAAGAATAAAAGTTGGTGGAAAGTCTCCATTCCAATGAGTTCGATACTCTGTAATAGCATCTATTAATAAAGAATCACCACTATTAAAGAAATGAGCAAATACATATGATAATTTAGATTCAGCAGCTAGTTGTGCACTAGCACCACTTGCTCCCAATAAAAATAAATCTGCCGGCCTTTTAACTGCGGGAACTGCTCTTAATTCAGTTCGCTCATTTTCCTCTCGCAACTCATTACTTATGAATCGATTTAAACCTTGAAGTTTTTCTTCAAAACTGAGAGTTGAGTCCCCCTGCTGTAATGCTTCCGTTGAATTAGGTAGCCCACCTGGACCTTTTCCCACACCTAAATCTACTCTTCCAGGTGCTAAAGCGGCTAAAACATTAAATGTTTCAGCTACTTTATAAGGGCTGTAATGCTGAAGCATCACACCTCCTGAACCAATTCGAATGGTATTAGTCCTTGCTAATAAGTAGGATACTAACACCTCTGGTGCTGAGCCTGCCACCAAATCAGAATTATGATGTTCTGATACCCAGAACCGATAATACCCAAGCTGCTCTGCTTTTTGAGCTAGCTTCACTGTATCGCGTAGCGCAACCTCTGCCCCACCGTCTTCAATTGGACTTTGATCTAAAATACTTAATTTTACGTTCAATTTATGATCCTCCTTCTAAAAAACGAAAAGGCACCCTCTATTCATCAAAATGGATAGAGGGTGCCTTTAGTTGACTAATCGGCGCCTTTTGCTAAAATATATAATTCTTATCTGTAAACTTGGTTTTAATATTAATACCTAATATAATGCATGATTATTCCCTTGTCAATATAAAATTATTAATTTTCTGAATAAATTATTTTCTTCCCTTTATCAATTTATCACTTTACCAAACTAAATTATTTAAGTATAATTTTGATATAGAACGATATTGATAAGAATAGAATATGAATCAAAGATCACTACATGTGATTTTCACTATAACTTCAAGAATCATTAACAGCAGAGAGGTCGTTTGGTATGAATCAAAAAAAATGGGGACTTTTTATCATAACAGCTTTTGTAATTGGAAATATGGTAGGTGGAGGAATCTTCATGCTTCCTGCCAACCTAGCACAAGTATCAAGTGCACTCGGAGCAACACTGGCTTGGGGAATTACTGGAATTGGAGTATTGATGATTGCGCTTGTGTTTGGGAATTTAGCCATCAGGAAGCCTAATCTTAAGGCCGGGCCACAAAGCTATGCGCAAGCTATTTTTTCTTCTCCTAGTAAAGGAAGAGTTGCTGGCTATAGTATGGCTTGGGGGTATTGGGCGGCTAACTGGGCGGCAACAGCTTCAGTAATCATTGCATTTGCAGGTTACTTGTCTACCTTTTTTCCGGTTTTACAAAGTACCAAAATTATTTACTCTACAGCTAGTTTTAACCTTGAACTCGGCAAAACGTTAACGTTTGTCATATGCTCATTGGTCCTTTGGGGCATCCATACAATAACAGTTAGCAGCTATAACGGAGCAGGGAAAATAAATTTCATTGCCACGCTTACAAAAGTGATTGGCTTTGCCTTTTTTATCTTTATCACTCTCTTTATCTTTGATTCGAGCAACCTATCGAGCGGTGGTGAATTCCAAGATTCAAAAGGTACGGTTCTATCATTAGGAAGTCAAATTAACGCAGCGGCCATCTCCACTCTTTGGGCCTTCATTGGTGTTGAAGCTGCAGTTATGCTTTCTAATCGAGCAAAATCACAATGGGATGTAAAGAAAGCAACGATACTAGGACTCATTATTGCAGTTGCGATTTATATCGGAATTACGCTTTTAACAATGGGCGCACTTCCTCAAGATGCATTGCGTGAATCTTCACGTCCACTTGTCGATGCACTATCCGGAGCAATTGGGAATGAAGGTGTCTATTTAATGGCGGCACTTGCCATCATTTCCCTACTAGGATCTACGATCGGATGGGTTATGGTAAGTTCTGAAGTGCCTTACCAAGCTGCCAAAGTTGATTTGTTTCCAGCTTTCTTTGCTAAAACTAATAAAAAAGGGAGCCCTGTTCGGTCATTAACTGTCACAAATTTATTAACTCAGTTGTTCTTATTTTCAACTATATCAGGTACCATTACCGAAGCATATAGTTTCGCGATGGTTGTAGCAACACTTGCTTATTTAATTCCTTATCTAGTTTCAGCCATTTATCAATTGAAACTAGTCATTACTGGAGAAACTTATGATATCATCAAAGGTTCAAGAGTTCGCGATGGAATAATCACTGCCTTCGCCTTAGTTTATTCCATATGGGTGATTAAAACAGGAACAGCAGATATGATCACATTTATGTTGGGAATTGGCTTGTTTGTCATAGGTTTACTGCTTTATCCATTCGTCATGAAAAAGCGAGCCATTTAATTTTGAGGTTGCCCTTTGGGTCAACCTCTTTTTTCATAACACAATTAATTGAAGCTGGAGCCATAAACCTTGTTTTCGCATTTTTCCATAAATCCGGTTATCTTTTTAATATTTGAAAAGACGGTGAGATGAGTTATTGCGTAAATTCGACTCCGGCACGCAAATTGCAATTCTCGCTCGAAAAGTGCTGATTCCGGCGCGCAAACCGACGAAACTGGCGCGAATAGTAGTCGATCTGGCACGCAAATTTCATTTCCGGCTCGTAATAAACTTAGATAGGAAATTTAACTTAAATTCATTGTTATATTCCCACGGTTAACTACATTTTTTTCACGTATTATCTATTAATTTTCCTACCTTAATGAATATTCCTTAATGATTCTGTTAAAACTTAGCCCCTCTTGCTTAGATCGGCCGATTTCCAACATCATCAAAAAATCCAACACCATTTAGCGGCTGTTGGATTTTTATTACTTATTGATTAATCACAAGTGGAACAAATTTCCCTTCATTGACTGAAATCAAACCACGATCTGTTATTTTTATAGCTGGACTTACAGGTAGTGATAAGGTGCTTATAGACATGATGACATTATAATGCTTATAACCTAATGATTTCAGAGTAAGCGTTAGATGATCCACCTGCTCAGCAAGGATTTCTAATGGCTCCTCAGAAAGTATTCCACCAACTGGAAGCGGTACTCTTGATAAAACTTCACCATTCTCAACACAACAAATCCCACCTTGGCTACGGATTACTTCATTTGCTGCAAGGACCATATCTTCTACTTTATGACCGATAACTAATAAATTATGATTATCGTGAGAATAGGTTGTAGCGATCGCCCCTCGCTTAATGATGTCTCCGCTTATCAAACCATGTGCTCGGTTTCCATTTTTCCCATATCGCTCAAACGTTGCAATTAATCCATACTCACTTCTCTCCCAATCGAGCTTCCGATCGGAAATGGATAGAGTATCATGAATTTCTTTTGTAAAAGTAGAACCGTCATTCACTTCGATAATCCGACAAGGATAACTACCATCTTCTAATTCCAACGGTACTTCAAAATCTTTCGCAGTTAACTCATTAAGCACGATACTGCGATAAAAGCTTTCCGGGAAGCACTTTTCACTTACCGTTTGCAGATAAGGTTGTTTATAGTGATAAACTTGTTCTCCATCTTTATAAACTTCTTCTATAGTAAACGATTCAAGATCTGAAACTAATAAAAAGTCGGCAATTTTTCCTGCTGCAATGATTCCTCGATCATGCATCTGCATCCTTTTCGCTGGCGTATACGTACATGCATAGATGGCTTTCTCTGGAGTCATGCCCATTTGAATTGCTTTCTTTAATAAATGATTCAATTGACCGTATTTCTGAAAATAATCCGGCATCACATCATCGGTTACAAAGCAAAAATGCTCAGCTACCGCTGTATTCGTTAAGAAATCAATGATTTCTTGGGTCATAGACTTTTCTTGAATTTCTAAAAACATCCCAGCTGCAATTCGTTGCTGCATCCCTTCAATCGTTTGATGGGTATGATCTGAATTAACACCTGCAACGATCATTTGCTGCAATTCCAAATCAAGTAGTTTAGGGACATGACCTTCGATAATTAAGTCAGGATAATTTGTTTTGATATGATTCAAAATCTGATTCGTTTTACATGTTGGGTCAGTAATCACATCATAAAAATTCATAATTTCACCTAAACACTTCATCTCACCCGTTTGCAACAATTCATCTATATCTTCAATTTCGATACTGCCACCTGTTGTCTCCATCGTTGTCGCTGGTACTGAACTTGGGATGGCATAGAACATATCTGCTACACAGTTACGACTAGCTTTCATCATTTCCTTCACACCAGAGACACCAAAGACATTCGCCATTTCATGCGGTTCTGGTACAATCGTTGTTACCCCATTTTTGATGATTCCATAAGAGAAGGTAGCTGGTGTAACCATCGTGCTTTCGATGTGCAAATGAATATCGATTAAACCTGGAATGATATATTTTTCTTTAGCATCCATGACTTTGTCAGTAGAAAAAAATTCTTGGCCTCGTTCACCAATATAATAGAATTTCCCTTCGACTATCGCTACATTACTTGGCATGAATTTTTTTAAATAACTATTATAAACGTTGGCATTCGTAATTAGCATATCTATTTTCAACCAGTTCACCCCCTGTCTTATTTAACAAGTACCATGTTGTTCGCTGGAAATTCGAGAATAACTTCCTCGCCAACTTGATAAGGTACAAGCATTTCTTGATTGATTGTAAAATCCCCAATTGGCGTTTCAACAATAAATTGATAGCTTCTTCCTAAATACGTTCTTATCTTCACTTTTCCAGGCAGTTCATTTTTTCCTGCAGTTACAGATTCTTTTAAAGGACGAATCACTATATTATCAGGACGAATTGCACCGGTTTTCCCGTCCGTACTTTTAATCGCTTTATTTTTTTGAACGATAAATGTAAAGCCTGACTTTGTTAGTTCTATTTCATTTTCATGTATTTTTTGGTCTTCGAATTCAATAAAGTTTTTAAAACCGATAAAGTCTGCGACAAATTTCGTCTTCGGATAATTATAGATCGTAGCTGGGTCACTTAATTGTTCAATAATTCCTTTATTCATGATTGCCACTTGATCTGAGATCGCGAAACATTCCTCTTGGTCATGAGATACGTAAACCGTTGTGATGCCAAGCTCTTGCTGAATACGGCGAATTTCAATCCGCATATTTTCACGGAGATTGGCATCAAGATTACTAAGTGGCTCATCGAAAAGCAATAAATCTGGTTCAATGACAAGTGCTCTTGCGATAGCAACACGCTGTCTCTGACCGCCTGAAAGTTCTTTCGGATAACGTTTTTCAAATCCGCTAAGATTGACTATTTCTAACACGCTTGCTACTTTTTTTTCTATTTCACTTTTGGAAGCCTTTCTAAGTCGAAGTCCGAAAGCTACGTTATCGAAAATTGTTAAATGAGGAAATAGTGCATAGTTTTGAAAGACAAAGCCAAAATTTCGTTTGTTAACCGGCACTTTTGTATAATCCTTACCTTTATATAAGAACTTGCCATTATTTGATTCAAGGAAACCAGCAATTAATCGAAGGGTTGTCGTTTTTCCGCAGCCACTTGGCCCAAGTAAAGAAATAAACTTTCCTTCTTCAATTTCTAAATTAAAATCTTGCAAAATATTTTGTTTATTGTATGCAACTGATATGTTTTCTAAAGTGAATAAAGCCATTGACTTGATGCCCCCGTTATCGTTTAGTGAAATAAGATAAGCCCATTAACCGCTCAACAATGAACATAAAGAACGCCGTAATAATCATCAGCAGTACCGATATTGCTGCAACTGTTGGATCAAAGTACGTTTCAACATAAGTTAGCATTTGTATCGGAAATGTACTGACCCCTGGTCCAGTCATGAACACGGAAATATCAACATTATTGAATGATTCTAGAAACGCAATCATAACTGCCGCGATAATTCCTGACTTAATATTAGGCAGAACAACCTGAATGAATGTCCCAATCTTGCTTGCACCCAAGCTATGTGCTGCTTCTTCAATAGAGAAATCGAAGGTCGACAAACTTGATGATACTACGCGGATAACAAATGGAAGCATAATAATTGTATGACCGATAAATAAACCTGCATAAATCGGTAATTGGTAGGTTGTAACAATATAACGCAAAAACGTAAATCCTAAAACGATACCTGGAATCAAAATCGGTGAAATAAAGACAGCATTCAAGACGGCTTTACCTTTAAAATCAAATCTGGATAATGCATAAGCAGCTGGAACTCCAAGTACTAACGCTAGAAGATTTCCTGCTAATGAGACAATAATGGATGTCTTAAAAGTTGTTAAGAACATACTTACTTTAAAAATATTTTCATACCATTTAAACGAAAAAGTCTCGATAGGAAATTTCAGAACACTTCCGCCTTCAAAAGATGTAACGGAAATGATGAGCAAAGGCCCTAGTAAAAAAACAAATACAAGGAACGTAAAAACAGCCAGTCCTCGGTTTTTTTCCTTCATACAACTTTACCCCTTTGGATTTATTTTATATGCGATTTGGTTCATCGTTATGGTGACCAATAAAGTGACAACGATCATAATTGTCGCAACGATTGCAGCTGTATGCCAGTCATTTAATGTCGTTGCATTTTGATAAAGAAATGTGGAAATAACTCGTTGTTTCCCTCCCAATAAAGCTGGAGTAGTATACGCAGTAAAGCTGCCGACAAAAACGAGAATACTTCCGATTACAAGTCCGGGCATGGACAGCGGCAGAACAACTTTCGCAAAAACGCCTAGTCTAGATGCACCTAAGCTTTCTGCTGCCTTTAATAAATCTTCGTCCATATTTTCCATCACACCGACTAACGTGATGATAATTAATGGCAGAAATAAATGAACAAGACCAATAATGATCGCAGTAGGGGTGTATAAAATATTTAATGGTTCATTTATAAGACCGATATTTAGTAAAAGCTTGTTAAGTACACCATTCTTCCCAATTATAATCATCCAGCTGAATGAGCGGACCACCGAGCTAGTAAGAAGCGGGAAAATAGAAAGTAATAATAAGAGTACCTTCGTCCTTGTTCCAACTTTAGAAATATAGTAAGCAACTGGAAAGCCTAACAAGATACAAATAAACGTTGTTATAAGGCTAACTTTAAGCGTTGTAAGTAAAATACCAATGAAATACTTATCTTGGAAGTAGTGCAAATATCCATCAAAGCTGAAGCTGCCTTCATTAATAAATGTTGATCCAATCGTTAATAAGATTGGTATCACCATAAAAATTGTTAAAAATATTACTCCTGGTAATAATAACAGGTAAATATTACGGTTTTTCATTTTATCCTCCCGGCAACGAACATTAAGAATTTATCACTTCATGAAATAGCGTAATAAAAGCTTTATCATCTACTTCTAAACAAACATCAAGATTAGCTGGTTTTCCTAACCTATTTTGAAAATCACAAACCGTTTGTCCATCACATAATTCACTGCTTGTTTCTACATCTACATAATATTTCTTTTTTGACACAATATTAGTGTCTATAGCAACGGCGACTGCAAGAGGATCATGCATAACAGCACCATGAATATGATTCCGTTCAAAATATCTTTGCCGATAATCTTTCGTGCTTTCTTTAATATAGGAAGCAAGAACCGGATTTTGAATGGCATCCATATGCTCTTCAGTTAGGAGCACTTTTCTGGTCACATCTAAACCAACTAAAGTCAAAGAAGGAAAACCAGCATGAAACACAATTTTGGCCGCTTCTGGATCAGTATACATATTATACTCAGCTGTCGGTGTGACATTGCCAAAGTCCTTTACAACACCGCCCATGAAGATGACCTCTTTTACAAATCTCGTGATCTCTGGACACTTCTTCACAGCAAGAGCTAAATTAGTAAGAGGCGCTGTCATTACCAGAGTTACCTCCCCTGGAAAGCTCAAAATCGAGTTAATAATAAAATCAGGACCAAACCCTTCATCAGGCTTTTTTTGAGGATTCATATCCTTCAATGCTCCACCAATTCCATCTTCTCCATGGATGCGATGTTCAAAATAAGGGGTTCTTATTAGTGGAGAAGAAGCCCCCATAATCACAGGGACATCCACTCCTACTAATTCTACAATTTTACATGTATTAACAGTTGCTGCTTCTAACGATACATTTCCATTAACAGTCGTAATACCAAGCACATCCATCTGCCTGCTCTTTAACGCAAGCAAGATTCCAATGGCATCGTCCACTCCTGTATCAACATCAAGAATGACTTTTTTAGACATAGTAAGCACCTCAAATTCTTATTGAGCTAATTCTTTATTCCAACGATCAATCCATTGTTTTGAGTTTTTATTCACATATTTCATATCAAGGATATTCAAGCTATTAATAACATCTTCACCATACGTTAGTCCTTTAGCATCTTCTTCTGATAATTGAACTTTCGTATTAACTGGTGAATCGATTTTTGCTTTTGCTGATTTTTCTTGAACTTCTTTACTTAAAAGATAATTAATAAATTCTTCTGATAGTTCTTTTTGATCGCTATCTTTGACAATATTCACTGTATTCATGACCGCATATCCGCCTTCTTTAGGTGAAACAAATTTAGCATTTGGAACAGCTTCTTGTAATTGCGCAAAGTACATTTCCATGATTGGTCCACCTGCGATTTCACCTTGTGCAAACATGTTTACGAATTCAGAAGTTTGGCCATATTCCTTAAGAACATTTGGCATAAGCTCTTTTAATTTTGTAAAAGCACCATCTTCATTAAACTCTGTATTTCCACTTACTTTAGAAGCAGCATCTAAAAACATCGGTCCTGTCGTCGATGTAATTCCAGGAATCGTTATTACTCCACCAAGATCTTTATTCCATAAATCAGCCCATGAAGTAATTGGTTTCTTTACCTCGTCAGGATTATACGCAATGCCGAATTGAGCGATTGTGTAAGCTGGTCCATAATCTTTACCTAATGGAGCTTTTGCCATCTCATAGATATTTTCAACATTTGGAATGACGCTATGATCAAGTTTCTCGAACAATCCGTCTTGAATGCCTTGCTCAGCATAATAGTCAGATAGATAAATGACATCGACATCCGAATTTCCTTGGCGGATTTTGTTTAAACGATCCGCATTATTCCCAGTGTCCAAAACAATTTCAACATTATGTTCTTTCTCAAATGGTTTATACACTTCTTCTCGAAAGAAATCTTCCGAAAATCCCCAAGTAGAAATAACTAATTTTTCTTTTTTCGAAGATGAATCTGATGAGGAACAAGCACTTAATGTTAAAGCTAATGCAGATACTAAAGTTAGATTTTTGATAATTTTCTTCAAAATAAAAACTCCTATCATTTTTTATATTTTTTAAAGCAAGAAAAAAGGCAATCTTAAATAGAATAATGTTATTCTACCCAAGATTGCCTTTTCTTCGTAAACAAAGAAATAAATAATCATTTGGTTTATTATTTTGGCCTTTCTCCCAGATAAATCCGGTTGAAAATCCTATATTATCATGTTTCTCGTAAAACAATATTTGTAAAAGACTTTTGGGTGGCTGCATCATAATCTCTTAAGACAGCTTCAATATCCCATTTCGTTCTTTCTTCTAATTTCTGCCTTAATTTCTTCTTATAGAGAAGAGATAAATGAAAGTCGACTTCTTGCTTTAGGCTAGGTACTTCCCCTTCCAGCACAATCGATCGTGGTGCTCTACGATGTTTAGCCTGCAATGTAAGCACATTCGCTTCAATTGATACCTTCATGGAAAGCGTACCAATGCCGAATAATTCCTTTGAAACTTCATTATAAGCATGGGAAAGTAATTTCTTTGTTTCGTTATTGTTGCTTGGGAAAATATTTATCACCCCTGCAGTTCTTCGTTAATGATGATTATACATACTATTAATCCTATTTTCAATATAATGTTCGTATTATTTATCATTTTTTTTTAATCCACACTATTTTTTTATATATACCCAGTCAAATACGAATAAACAGCCATTTTTTTCAAAATTCTGGATTGGCAAATCCATTCATTATCAAAAAAATCCATTCTATATATTATTTAAATATAACTAAAATAATTACTATTTAACTAGTAATCCCCTTTCATACTATCCGCCCTTAGCGCTAAGCCAATAAAGTAGCACAGTAAAATTTCCTCATTTTTACATATAATTAGGAATATTATGTAAATTAACTTATTTTTGCATTATAATAGAAGCAAGGAGGTATTTTAAAGGGAATTATAAAAAAAGAGCAGTTTCCTTTCACTTAAAGGTAGTTCATTTCAGGCTACGAATAGAAGAGGAGTATGATGGCAAATGCAAAAGGATAATAAAAACCTTGTCATTCTCTCGTCGTCCATTGTCTTGTTAGTCGTATTGAACTTTCCTTCATCCGCTGTTTACTCAAATGATTTCATAACTTCCGAACCGATCGAATCCGCCTTAGAACTGGCCAGCCACTCAGATATCGAACAAGCAAAAGCTCTAGTCGCAAAAGCTTTGACTATGAATGAAAATGCGACTTATACACTCAATCATGAACAAGCCTCATTACTTGGCTATACTGAGGATCAAGTCAACCAATTAACTGAAGTATTCGAATCATTTACACCGGAAGAAGTTGCCTATATAAACGAACAAATCTCAGCTAAACCAGTTGATATACCGCTCATCCCTATTGACTTAAGTGAACTAATAGCCATATTGACCGCCTTAGGATTAGCAGGAATTGCCCAACAATTTTTACTTGAATTATACAAAAATGGCCTCACACAAGCATGTAAAAGATTTTCGAGACGAAACAAATATCTTAAAAATTTTTGCAAAAACAATAAATATCCAACGTCCATGTAAAAAAAACGAAAGCACGATGACTCCACTAACAACATATGACTAACTAAGAAGGTTGCTTACGCAAAAAATTGACCAAACAAAAAAGAGGGTGTCCCCAAAAGGGTCTGACCTCGCACTACACAGGATATAGTAGTGGCGGGGGCTGACCCTTTTGTTATGGGACTGCCCTTACTCATTCTTCAGAATTCCTTTACCATCTGTGAGCCTTTGCATTAGTTCTTAAGATAAAGGTGTTTTGTGTCATTTCGGTATGTCCATTAACTTGAGATTTCGTACGCTTAGGTCTTGTCCAATTATGGTGAAACTGTTTTGAATGGGCATCAAGATGCTCTTTATAACTCATTCTGAATCACCTCATCATTAGTATAGGTTGTTCTGAAGATGCGTGATATTACGAGAATATCCTTTAAAGTATTTGTCACTTCTCTTGAAATCATACAAAGTTCTTCTTATATATCTTTGAATCCTTCTGTCACTTTTGTTTTGACTTCTTCAATGCAACGCATCTTTGTATCCCAGCATTCTTGACTTAAATCAACTGGATATTTTTCTGGATGCAGAGAACGCTTATACTCAGACCATAATTCATCTAAATTTCGCGCCAACTTTTTTTGAATAGCTTGTAGTTCCGGAATTTCATATACCACTTTCCCATTCACCATGACCGGAATTTGCAGTTCTCTTGCTTCGAAACTCGTTATAAATTTACTAATGTATGTGTGAACCGGATCAAACATCTTTAGGCGTTCCTCTGCTCCTGGATTTTCATCATCCATTGCGATGTATTCCCCTTCTGCTTTTCCATTCATTGTATTGATGATTCGATATACTCTTTTTAAGCCTGGTGTTGTGACTTTCTCAGGGTTTGCAGATATTTTTATTGTATTAGTTAACTCTCCTGATTCGTTTTCGATTGCGACAAGTTTATAAACTGCACCTAAAGCTGGTTGTTCGTATGCCGTGATTAATTTAGTTCCAATTCCCCACGTATCAATCCGCGCCCCCTGTGCTTTTAAGTTCATAATTGTATATTCGTCTAAATCGCTAGATGCTGTTATTTTCGCCTCAGTGAACCCAGCATCATCCAACATTCTTCTCGCTTCCTTCGATAAATAAGCGAGATCGCCACTATCTAGACGAATCCCCTTAAAGTTTATTTCATCTCCAAGTTCCTTAGCTACTCGTATCGCGTTTGGTACACCAGATTTAAGTGTATCGTACGTATCAACAAGAAAAACACAGTCTTTATGACTCTGTGCATATTTATGAAAGGCGATATATTCATCTTTATAAGCTTGAACCATCGCATGTGCATGAGTGCCAGCTACTGGAATTCCAAATTTTTTACCTGCTCTTACATTACTCGTTGCATCAAAACCACCAATGAAGGCGGCACGTGTTCCCCAGAGGGCGGCATCCATTTCTTGGGCTCTGCGGGAACCGAACTCCAAAGCCTGTTCATCACCGATCACTTGCTTAATTCTTGATGCCTTTGTCGCAATCAACGTTTGGTAATTAACGATGTTTAGCAATGCGGTTTCCACGAGCTGTGCTTCAGCTAAAGGAGCTTCTATGCGGATGAACGGTTCATTACCAAAAACTAATTCTCCCTCTTCCATCGACTTTACTGTGCCAGTAAATTTCAAGCTTTCTAAATAGGATAGGAACTCTTCTGGATAGCTCATTTCATGACGTAAGTACTCGATATCACTCGATGTAAATGCAAAGTTTTGTAAATAAGAAAGAGCCTTTTCCAACCCAGCAAATACAGCATAGCCATTTCCAAATGGCAATTTCCGAAAAAATAATTCAAACACTGATCTTCGATTATGAATCTGATCCTGCCAATACGTTTGAATCATATTAATCTGATATAAATCAGTATGTAACGCTAAACCATCATCATTATAGTGTTTTTTCATTTTATCTTTCCTCCAGCTTTTTAGTTCCTTCCCCTATTGTGGTCCACTTCTTACATATTCAATACAAGAATATCGATGTCCTTTTATATCTAGTTACATTTAGTTTTTGTTTCTAGAAGTTCATGTCCGAATAAAGAAGCTTCTCCATCAATTTAATGCTTCATAAATCTTGCTGATAACACTGCCATACGTACTTATGTTATACATATCCCCATAAAACCAATTTGAATCAAAAAGATGATCAATAACAGGCGAATGCTTCTTGTTAGTTAAAAGAGCAATTGCCAGATTATTTTCCCGATCAATGACGGTTATTGTACCTGTCCATCCAGTATGACCTATTACCTTATCACTTGCGTACTCACCAAACATCCAATTCATACTTTCATCTCCATTAATCCTCCACCCAAGACCAAATGTCGGATTCCGTTCTGATGGAGTTGTAAATATGTCAATCGTTTCTTTATCGAACAACTTTGTATCTCCATATCCCCCATTATTCAGCATAACTTGAAGCAGTATTGCAAGATCGTGCGTATTACTAAACAGTCCTGCATGTCCCGAAACTCCATCCATTGAATAATAGGCATTTTCATCATGTACTTCTCCCTGCAGGGTGTGCGTTCTCATATTAGGAAACGTTCGAAGGCCATCGCGAGTATTGCCGATTAGCTCGGTCGCTGCAAAATCATTTTCTTTGAAGCCTTTTTTTAACGGCGTAAAAACTGTATGTTTTAATCCAAGTGGCTTATATATCGTGTTTTCCACATATCGGTCTAGTTTTTGACCAGTCACTCTTTCTATAATAAATCCTAGGAGCATATAATCGATGTCACTATATATTTGAGATGTACCAGGGATAGATTGTAAAGGTGTTTTACTTATCTTATCTAACATCTCTTTACGGTCTTGTGTGTATAATTCCCCTGCCTGGTCAGGATTATAGTAATGAACGCTTGAAGGGAAACCTGCAATATGATGAAGTAGATCGACAATACGAAGTGTGCTCTTTTCTTTAATCACATCATTCGGCAAATCCTTAAACTCAGGGATATAATACTGAATAGGATCGTTTAGATTGATTTTCCCCTCGCTGACTAGTTTTTGAAGAGCATAATTAACCGCGTACATCTTCGTATTAGAGGCCAAGTCAAACATCGTATCCTCTTTCATTTTTTGCGGTCGTTTAAGAAAAGTAAGACCGTTGTATTTCTTTGCGTATCCATATGACGTGTTTCTCACTATTTTTCCATTTTTAATGATTATAAGTGCTGCTCCAGGGAAGCCCTTCCTAATTTCATTTTCGATATATGAATCAACTTCAGACAATTTTTTCGTAGAAAATCCTACATCTTCAGGTATTTTTATTGTAGAAAGTGTAGGATATTTACTTTTCTGAGGCTGATTATCTTCAGTCTGTTTTCTAACATCGAGGTTTTCCTTATGAATGGTTGATGAAATAGCTGGTGTACTTCTTAACGCAAATAGAAGAACCAATAGGACAAGTACTTTTTTAAACATGTTATATATCATATGCTTCATCCCCACTTCCACATTCAAAATGACTAATTTAACATCTTAGCTTCGAGAGATATTGTTGTAACATCCAATTCATACCCTTAAATTAATACAGAGTAAACTATAAAGTGAATCTTCAATCAGTGGGGATTCTTCATCTGCGTGACCCACATCCTGTGAAAGTCCGAAGATCATAAGAATGAATAAGGAGTGGCGAAGTTTGCCACAGAGTATTACGACTTATGACCTTAAGTAAGGCTAAGAGTCGCAACTAGATCATGCAGATACCCCCACTTAAACTTCCTCGATTCCTCTAAGCCTTGAGATGGGGATGACTTTCCGTTAATGCGGGATAAATAAATTTGGTCTTTTGGATCTATATCAAAATAGCCTGCGTTTTACGAATCATTTTTATTTATCCTTTTATAAAAAAAGGCTCTTTTCGTAAAGATTGTTGTTTTTAGCAAGAAACCAATTCGAACAGATGTTGATCTTCGTTACAGGTGCGAGACTCCTGCGGGAAAAGCGTGTTGAGGGAGACCCCGCAAGTGCAAAGCACTAAGGAGGCTTCTGAGACCGCCTCTACAACGGAAATCAACCCGGGTTATTAGTGTAAAAATGATTGAAAAGCAACAAAGTATGTGAAAACAGCCTAAAAAAAAAGCAGTTGCCCCGAAAGTTTCTAACCTCACACTCCATACATCGGTTATTGTGTCATTTACACGTACCAACGATATAGAAATTGTGTGGGTTATTCCTTTGGGGCAACCGCCTTGGTATGATTAATTCTTCAGTAATCGTAAACTATTTAATATTACTAAAATTGTACTTCCTTCGTGACCAATAACGCCAAACGGGAGATCAAGAAACTGCAAGAAGTTAGATGCAATTAATATCATAATAACTGTAATAGAGAAAATTACATTTTGCTTAATGATTCGGTTCATTTTTTTCGATAATTTGACCGCTTCAGCAATCCTCGGAAGATCATTTTTCATCAGAACAACATCCGCTGTTTCTAATGCGACATCTGTTCCTTCACCCATTGCGATTCCGACTGATGCCGTGGCAAGCGCTGGCGCATCATTAATTCCATCACCGACCATCGCAACTGTACCATATTGTTCTTTCAGCCGTTTTACTTCATCCACTTTCGTTTCAGGAAGACAATCGGCAATATAGGCATCCACATGACTTTCCGATGCAATTGCATTTGCTGTTTTCTCGCCGTCTCCAGTAAGCATAATCGTATAAATTCCTTCTTGTTTAAGTGCTTCGATCGCAGTAATTGTTTCTGATCGAACAACATCTTTCAATGTAATAATTCCTGCGATTCCTTTATTATCTTTTGCAAAAACGATGGTTTTACCTTGTTTGGCAAAATCTAATGCAATGCCATTTTGGAATTGTTCCACTTCTTCACGACCAACAAATTCCGCTTTACCTACTTTCCATTGCACACCATCAAGATATGCTTGCACACCATATCCTGAGATATCTTCCATGTTCTCTGGCTTCAATAATTCTGTAGAGTACTTGTTTTTTGTATAGCGAACAATGGCCGATGCTAACGGGTGATTAGAGTAATTTTCAATCGACGCTACATATTGTAAAAAATCGGCTTCATTTACATCTTTACGAAGTACGAGATCGGTTACTTCAGGCTTTCCTTTTGTCAAAGTACCTGTTTTATCAAGAGCAATCGCTTGTAAGTTACCTAAGTTCTCTAAATGAACACCGCCTTTAAACAGGATTCCATGACGAGCACCGTTTGAAATTGCCGATAATGTAGCTGGCATGATCGATGCAACTAGTGCACATGGGGAAGCAACTACTAATAAAATCATCGCTCGATAAAATGTCTCCGTCCAACTCCATCCCAGCAGGAAATGAGGAGCAAACATCATCAATGCAACAACAGACAAAACTACTTTCACATACGTGCCTTCAAATCGCTCAATAAATAACTGAGAAGGTGATTTTTCACTTTGTGCTGATTGTACAAGTGTAATGATTTTTTGAAAAAGTGTTTCACTACTTGGCTTTGTAATCTCAACAGTTATCGTCCCGCGAAGATTAACCGTCCCTGCAAAAACCTCATCATTTACTGTTTTACTGACAGGAAAGGACTCACCCGTGATTGCAGCTTCATCCAAATTCGTCTTTCCATCATTAATTTTTCCATCAGATGGTACCCTTTCACCTGGCTTAATTAAGATTAGATCACCGACACGAAGCTGTGATACAGCTACTTTCGTTTCAATTCCGTCCGTAATTCTCAATGCTTCTTCTGGCTGTAAATCCATGAGTGCGGAAATTTCTTTATGGCTTTTATTCATCGTATAAGTTTCCAATGCACCACTTAATGCAAAGATAAAAATTAAGATAGCCCCTTCCGTCCAATAGCCAATGATTGCAGAACCAATTGCAGCAAGGATCATTAACATTTCTACATTCAATTCTTTATCGGCAATGGTATCTTCAATGCCTTCCTTTGCCTTCGCATATCCTCCAATAACAAATGCCGCTAAATAAGTAACGACTGAAGCAGTTGACATGCCAACAGACGAAAAAATCCATCCTAATAATATAAGAACCCCGCTAAATAAAGCAGCAATTAATTCGATATGTGGTAGTACTTTTTCATACCATGATGTTTGATATTGTGCAGGTTTTTGTAAGTGCTTCGTTTCAGCAAGCATCTTTTTTCCTCCTTTAAATGTCATAATTCTCAATGATACCAATTCTCATTTACACACTATTCAATTGAGAAAGATAATCAGCATCATTTGACTTATAATTAATCAAAATTGTTATTTTTTCTTCATAAACAGTAAAATTACGTATTTTTTTGTGAAAATCATTAGGATTATTTATATATTATCATAGACATTCAAAAAAATAAATAATAATAATTCTAATTTAAGATAAATTATAAAAAATCTTATTATAAGACTGTTTTCGTATGCTTTGTTGTTTTTATTTTATATTTAGACTACTATCCTTGATTGATTTCTGTTACAAGTATTCGCTTTCCGCAGGCGGTTTCAGGAGCCTCGTTTCTCAAATTTGTTACTTGCTAAAAAATACAAACTTTATGAAAAGAACCTATAAAAAAGAGGTTGTCCCAAAAGAATCAGATCCTTTTGGAACAACCTCCAGCCTTATTCTTTTACATAGGCGATGATGCCTTCGTTATCATCTAGTACAAGTTCAATACCTGCATATGGATCACGATTAAGCATATGATCAAGCCAAAGTCTTAACGCTTCAATAATATTTAGCATGATTAAGATTTGCTGCCTACCATTCACATAAACTTCTGCAGAAAATCCATAATCATCGTCATACATTAATTCCACTTCTACTTCCACCGGTCTTACTTGTTTCTTATCCGCGATATAAATGCAAATAGCATTAATAATATCTTGTTCAGAAATTTTTAGCCTCTCCATGGATTAGAGTTTTCTTTCTTTTTATTTTTAAAGAAGGTATAAATGCGTCGGATAATTGAGATGAGAATGATAATAGCAATCAAGTTCACTATAAAACCTAATACCGCACCAAGCCCTCCCATGTTAGCAAATAAGCTTCCAAATAAGAGGCCGGCCATTCCACCATAAAGAATCCCTTTCATTAATCCTCCTTTAGCCACAGGATTAGCCTTCGTATTTGTATTTGATTTTGTAGCGTCAGATTTCTTGTTGCTCTGGATGTTGGAATTCTTGTTGGTTGTACCCTGATTCGTATTGAACGATCTTTTTCCAGATTTATATGACTTAGCGCTTACAGTATCATCTTGTCCCAGATGAAACTGGCCTCCCACTGGAGCAAAAATCAGAGTGAGTGTCAAAATTGCAGTTATTACTTTCTTTAACATATATGGTCCTCCATTCAAAATTGGTATGAAGAGGTTTCACTCCTCAATTTTCTATACAATACTATATACGATTAAAAAAATAAAAGGTTTCACTTTATTAAAATAGTAATTCAAACAATTTAATTGGAATATTAATAGTTTCATGTTTAAAAATCTAATAATGCGGATAAATTAATAGGAGACAAGGATATCCCTGTCTCCTATTTTTATATTCTATTAAAAACGATGTACTCGTCCGTTGAAATGGTTTGCCCAATACCCACTTGACATATTTGCAATTGCAACACCCGTTGAACTTTGAGAACCGATAAATTTACCGCCGCCAACATAAATTCCGACATGTCCATTTTTCTTATAAGTATCAAAGAATACCATATCACCAGGTTGCATATCACTTGCAGGTACGCGAGTTCCATAATTTAACAATGTATCTGTGTTCCCAACCGAACCAAGGTTGATTCCAGCTTGAGCATATGCCCAGTAAACAAATGCAGAACAGTCAAATCTGCCATTGTTAATATCAGATTGCGATCTACCACCGCCAAATACATAAACAGAGTTACCTATATATTTATTACCAGCAGTAATTGCCGCACTAAGGTTTCGGCTTGGTGGAATGCTCACACTTTCTTTTGGTTCATCATCTTTGACAGTATCTTTACTAGGATTCTTTGTCGCTGAATTATTTGAAGTAGTTTTTGTTGCAGTTGTTTTTGTTGCAGTTGATTCTGAGCTATAATTTTTCTTAGTTGATTCATTCGGTACATATTTAGATGCTTCACGAGCTGCTTTTTCTGCTGCTTTTTCTGCTGCTTCTTCGGCACGTTTGTTCGCAGCTGCAATTTCCGCTTGACGATTTAGTTCTGCAGTAATATCGCTTTGGATTTTTACTACTTGTGCTGCTAAGTTTGCATCACGTTCTTTTAAGTCAGCAACTAGGGATGCTGTTTCTTGTTCTTTTCCTTTCAAACTTGCACTAAGTTGTAAGCTCTGAGACTTTTGCTCTTCAATTTGAGCAAGCATACCTTCTAGCTCTAATTTCATAGAAGTAAGGTCAGCTAGTTTAGTTTCAACTGCCGTTCTCTTTTCTTCCAACTCTTTCTTATCCGCTTCGTGCTGCTTTAAAATATCTTGGTCAGCTTCTACCATTGTAGCAACTGCGCCTACACGATCAATGAAGTTACCGAAGCTAGTAGCACCAAGTAACACTTCGATATAACTTGCATTCCCGCCGCTCTCTTGATAAGAAACTGCACGTTCTTTCAATACCTCATTGCGCTGTTCGATGCGTACTTGAAGAGCAACAATATCTTCTTTAAGCTGGTTGATTTCTGCATTTGTTTCGTTAATTTGAACCTTTGTTTCGTCAATTTTCGCGTTATTGTCTTTAATCGCTTGTTCAATACGCAAAATTTGCTCTGTAATTTTAGCCTGTTCTATTTGAAGTGTTTTTATCTTTGTAAGTGCTGAATTTATTTCAGATTGAACACCACTACGTTGTCCTTGAATAACTTGTTGTTGATTTTGCAAGTCACTAATTGATTCCGCTTTAACAGCTGGTACAGCAACGATGCTTCCCAAACCAAGCATTGCAGTAGTACTTAATACAAGTAATTTCTTTCTCAAAATCATTTTTCCCTGCTTTCTTCTCTAGCCAAATTCGCCAATTAATCTTTCTTTCTATGATTATGGAGAATATATATGAAACTAGAAATCTATGTATTATTTTTTCACTAAAAGTTATTTTTATAAAAGCTAAATATAGTGTCTCGTCTTTTTTACCTATAGTGAGTATAGCATCATAATTTGACAGTATGGTAATAAAATCATTACATTTATATTTCAATTGTTACAAAAAACCTCATTTTTTGCGTTTTTTCAAAAATATTGTAGTTTTTTTGGGAAATAATGCTATTGTAAGTGACTTAAAGATTGATTAACAAAACTATTTACCTAGTACAATTCACATAAAAGTTTAGGAGACTTTGATTCGTTGAGGTATTTCTTTTCTCGCTAATGTGGAAGAATTAAATAAACGGCTGTTTTCGTATACTTTATTGCTTATAAAATATTTTTACACTACTATCAACATCTACTCGAATTTGTTATTTGCTAAAAACAACACCCCTTACAAAAAGAGCCAAATAAAAAAGCTAGCATCCTGTTTTCAGGATTACCAGCTTAAAATTTGTGCGTGGTATTTTGCAGGGTTTATAATTAAGTATTAGAAGTCTCTTTATTAGATCACCTGTTAATCGTTTGGAAATCTCACTCCAATTTGTTTACGTGCCTCATCCATAATCTCCATCACGTGTAAGGAAGTATCCCATGCGTTCAAGGTTGATTCGTTTTCCCTAGATTGAATCAACTGAATAAATTCAGCAACTTCGTAATACATCGGTTCCATTTCTTGTTGGATACTGACATCTTCGATAGAACCGTCCCGATAGCGAATTTCAATCTTCTCAGGGCTTGAGATATGCTGGATCACCATCGTAGCATCTTCCCCATGAATTTCTGAAGGAAGAGTAGTATCGGTAATTTTGGAATACATGACGTTTGCCTGCATCCCATCATAATCTAGTAAAATACTACCTTGTGCGTCAGTTCCTGTGCCCAGTAAATATCCTTGAGCCTTGATTGTATTAGGTTTTCCAAATAACGCTACAAGCGGATAGATTGTATATACACCTAGATCCATCAAGGCACCTGTTGAAAATTCAGGGTTAAATGCGTTCAAGACTGTTCCATTTTTATAAGCATCATATCGCGATGAATACTGGCAATAATTCGCAAAAAATGTGCGAATCTTTCCAAGCTTGTCCAAATTATCTTGAATCACTTGGAAGTTAGGCATGACTGTCGACTTCATCGCTTCCATTAATACGACATTATTAAATTTCGCCGACTCTATCATCGCTTTTACTTCCTTAGCATTTGCTGCAAGTGGTTTTTCACACAGAACATGCTTGCCATGTTTCATAAACAGGATGGACTGCTCTGAATGGTATGAGTTTGGGGTTGCAATATAAACTGCATCAATCTCCTCACTTGCTGCCATTTCATTTAAATCCGTAAACGTTAAATCTGCATCGTATTTAGCGGCAAATTCACGTGCACGATCTTCCGTACGTGAAAATACAGCCTTTAACACAAAATCGTCATGTTTACCTGCAGCTTCTAACAATCGTTCGGTAATCCAGTTTGTACCAACAATTCCAAATCTAATCATATTCCCACTCCTTTAATTTCATATGCTTCTCTCTACTTTATAGTACCTTCAAACTGCTAATGAAGCTATTTATTAAGATAAATCGTAAGAAAAACATTACAGCAAATGTAATTTAGAATGTTTCTCCTATCAACATAATGGAAAATAATATAGTGTAACTCGCGACTTTTCAACCGATTCAATATTCTTAAATAATCAAAGGAGTGAAATGATAATGGAAAAGATTTTGCACAATCAAGTAGCCGTTATTACAGGCGGTAGCTCTGGAATCGGCAAAGGGGCAGCCTTAAGATTAGCAGAACAAGGTGCAAAAATTGCTCTGCTTGACCGAACGTATGAAAATGCTCTTCAAGCAAAAAAAGAGATAGAATCAAAAGGCAACGAGGTGATCATTGTCAAAACAGATGTATCTCAACCTGAACAAGTGGAACTTGCATTCAAAGAGGTGATGGATAATTGGGGGAAAATTAATATTGTTTTTGCGAATGCAGGCATTAATGGTGTGAAGGCACCAATCGAAAATATTACTCCAGAAGATTGGAATGAAACAATTCAGACGAATTTGCGTGGAACATTCTTGACGGTGAAATACGCTATTCCTTATCTTAAAGAAAATGGCGGTAGCATAATTATTACAAGCTCAATTAATGGGAATCGGACATTCAAAAATTTTGGCTTCTCAGTATATAGTACAACAAAAGCCGGACAAGTAGCGTTCGGAAAAATGGCGGCACTAGAGCTTGCACAATATAAAATTCGAGTTAACATAATCTGCCCTGGTGCCATTGACACAAACATCGATGACAATACGTATCCAGATGAGAAAAACTTGAAAAATATCATAATTCCTATCGAGTATCCAGAAGGGGCTCAACCCTTAGAACAAAAATCAGGGACTCCAGAACAAGTTGGCGAACTAGTTCTTTTCTTGGCATCTGATCTATCTTCACATATTACCGGAACAGAGATTTATATTGACGGCGCAGAATCATTATTGTAATCGCCGAAATTACGACTTCACGATAATTATTGATTCCTATTAGGCCTGTTTATAATAGATAGATTTTAACAGGCTTTGTTTCGTTATTTCGAAAATAAACCTTTAATGCCAAATAGTACATTCTGCGGTCTCTCAGCCATTCTCCGCATAAAGTAAGCAAACCAGTCATCGCCAAACGGAATATAAACACGCATTGTGTATCCTTCCTGCGCCAAACTCAATTGCATATCTTTTCTGAATCCAAAAAGCATTTGAAATTCAAATTGATCTTTCGGGATATTATTTTCATTGGTAAATTGTTTTACTTTCGCAATAATCTCGTGATCATGAGAAGCAATTGCCGTATAACTTCCACTTAATAAATGGGTTTTAATAATCTGCAAATAATTAGCATCTATTTCCCCCTTATTTTGGAAAGCTACTTCAGGAGATTCTTTATAAGCTCCTTTTACAAGCCTAAGATTGACACTTTTTAAATCCATTACATCCTGATTAGCACGATATAAATAAGCTTGGATTACGGTTCCAACATTATCGTATAGTTCACGAAGTTCCTTCAAAATATCCAATGTCATTTGGCAATGCGTATAATCTTCCATGTCGATTCGAACAAAATTATTGGTTGCCTTAGCAGTATCCAAAATTCGTTTCATATTTTGGACACAAAATTCTCGATCAATCTCCAACCCCAACTGTGTCAGTTTTACGGATAAATGGCTATTCACTCCAGTGGCACAGATAGCTTCCAATGTTTTCACATTATTCTCTGTTGCATGAATAGCCTCTTGTCTATCTGAAACAAATTCACCTAAATGATCAAGAGTACATACCAAACCTTTTTCATTTAGTTCTTGAACTTTTTTAATGGCACTCTCAATTGTTACACCTGCGACTACTTGTGATGCACCGAACCTGAGCCCCCATTTCTTCGCCGCCTTGTTTAAGGATACATTTCGAGAAACCCCTAAGAAGAAATTTTTCGAAAAATTAGCCAGCATATCGCCCCTCCTTGAATCATTATGTTACTGAGAAGTTCTAGATGGGTAACAAATTTGCCCCGGTGCCACCCATTTGCTTTATAGACGATTTTTTCCCGCATTAACGGCCAGTAACTTCTCCATTCTACGATTTTATGTAGATATATTTGCGCAATTTGATTAGAGAAAACTGGCCGTACATGCCCGATTGGTTCAACTAACCGTTAGCGAAAAGCTCATCGCTAACGGAAGTTTCACTTTATCCCGCATTAACGGACAGTAACTTCTCCAGTCTACGATTTTATGTAGATATATTTGCGCAATTTGATTAGAGAAAACTGGCCGTACATGCCCGATTGGTTCAACTAACCGTTAGCGAAAAACCCGTCACTAACGGAAGGTTCACTTTATAACGTTTCGCTCATTGTTTTTGCTTGCATATGCAAAATCAAATAATCTGGACCTCCAGCCTTTGAATCTGTCCCTGACATGTTGAAACCGCCAAATGGCTGATATCCAACAATAGCACCGGTACAAACTCGATTAAAATACAGATTTCCAACATGAAATTCTTTTTTGGCTCTTTGGATATGGTGACGGTTATTAGAGATCAATGCACCTGTTAAACCATAATCTGTATTATTCGCAATCTCCATCATATGATCGAAATCACGTGCTTTGCAAAAACCAACTACAGGCCCGAAGATTTCTTCCTGCATTAAACGTGATTTTTCATCTAAATCAGAAAAAATGGTAGGTTGAATGAAGTATCCCTTTGAATCGTCTCCTTCACCGCCAACTCTTAGCTTCCCTTCTTGCTTACCAATTTCGATATATTTCATAATTTTATTATATGAAGCTTGGTCAATAACTGGCCCCATATAATGACTCAATTTTTCTGGATTGCCCACTGTTATTTCTTTTGTTAATGCCACTGCTTTTTCTAACACTTCATCATATACATCTTGATGAACGACTGCCCGTGAGCCTGCTGAACATTTTTGTCCAGAGTAACCGAATGCAGATTTGACAATGGAATCAGCTGCAAGATCTAAATCTGCATCACGATCTACTACAACTGTGTCTTTCCCGCCCATTTCAGCGATTACACGTTTCAACCAAATTTGTCCCGGTTGAACCTTTGCTGCACGCTCATAAATCCGACAACCTATTTCACGAGAGCCAGTAAAGCTTACGAAGCGTGTTTTAGGATGATCGATTAGATAATCACCAATTTCACTTCCGTTTCCAGGTATATAATTAATGACACCAGTTGGCAAACCAGCCTCTTCGAGCACTTCTACAAATTTCGCGGCAATCACAGGCGTTGTATTCGCTGGTTTTAATAAAATTGTATTTCCAGAAACAATTGCAGCGGCTGCCGTTCCAGCCATGATGGCTAATGGGAAATTAAATGGTGAAATAATCACACCGACGCCTAAAGGAATATAGGTATATTGATTGATTTCTCCCGTTCGGCTCTGTACTTCTTTGCCGCTGCAAAGTTCAATCATTTGCCGTGCATAATATTCGAGGAAATCAATTGCTTCTGAAGTATCTCCATCCGCCTCACTCCAAGGTTTTCCTGCTTCTTTTACGAGATAGCTAGAAAATTCATGCTTGCGACGGCGAATAATCGCGGCTGCACGAAATAATATGGTAGCACGTTCGTTTGGATTTTGATTGCTCCATGATTTAAAAGAGGAGAGCGCAGTCTGCATAGCTTTTTCAGCCAGTGCTTGATTTGCTTTTGAAACAGTACCAATTACTTCATCGATAACCGCAGGATTATATGAGATAATTTGTTCTTCTGTCTTAATCCTTTCCCCCCCAATAATTACCGGGTATTCCTTTCCTAGTTCTGTTTGGACAAATGCTAATGCTTGTTCAAAATCTTTCTTATTTTTTTCAATCGAGAAATCTGTAAATGGTTCATGCTTATAATTGGCTGACACAGCTAATTCCCTCCTTGTATTATCAATCTTCTATATTCTCTTTTTCGTTCCACACTAACTTCGTCATGTCAGGAAAATCAGCACTAATCATTCATTTGATTACTTTCCCTACTAATATATGTACGATGGACTGGCTATAAAAATGTATAAAATATAGATATGATCCAAATACAATTCATTCAGTCGTTTAACTTTGAAAACAAGGATTGATTAAATTAGTACATGGAACCTTTATAAATGAACAAATAGAAAGAGCATGTTTCGAAAATGATTAATCAAAACATGCTCTTATTATCATCAAAGATCATTCTATTAAGTGAAACTTCAATCAGTAGGGGTATCTCCCACTACTGATTGTTTGTTGAACCAATCGGGATTTTACGGACAGTAACCCCACCTATGCTTCTTCGATTCCTCTAATTCTTGAGGTGGAGTTTTACTGCCCGTTAATGCGGGAAAAAATGGCCTCGATATTGTACTACAAATCTTTTTCCATAATAACGTAGGATTTACCTCCTTTTATAAAATTGGAGTTGGTAACTTGTAATCCAAATTTTTTATAAAAATCCACCTTATTCTTTCTAGCATTACACCAGATTCTCTTTAACCCACGGTACTTTGCTTCCGTTATGACAAAATCTAACAATGCACTTCCGTATCCCTTACCTTGTTCTTGTTGAAGAGTTGCAAATTTTCGAAATTGACCTTCTTCATTATTTATAAAAAGTGAGATGACAGAAATTAATATGTTTTCTTTAAAAAGACCAAAATGGATACCTAAATCATCATCTTCTAATTTTATAAAGTCAAAGGACTTATCCGGCCACATGACTTTATGCCTCAATTTCCATGCTTTTTCCTTATCTATTTTTGTAATCTCAATTTTCACGATAACCTCCTAGTTATTATGAATTGCTCCACTTATGGCAGAAACCTGCCCTTCAACTTAAGCATAAAAAAAGAGGATATTAGCTCATCTATTGAACTAATTATCCTCTAATAACCATCAATTAACAATATTCCTATAATTCAATAAAAAATATTTTTACATTTCTAAATCTGTGAATGCGTAAGGTAATAATTCCCTTAAGGTCAATTCTAATATATCTTTCTTCTCGTTAGTTAAATAAACTGGCATTTCAGGTAAACAGAATTCTGCTAAAACTTGTCTGCAAATGCTACAAGGCGGAAGAAAATCTACCGTATCACCTGCGACAGCTATAGCCTGGAAATCACCTTTTTTATAACCTTTGGCTATTGCCGTAAAAATGGCCGTTCTCTCAGCACAATTAGTTGCACCTAATGAAACATTTTCCACGTTCACTCCATTAATGACAGTACCATCTTTTAGTAATAATGCTACTCCAACTGGGAATTTGGAATAAGGTACATATGCTACTGCTTTCATCTTACGTGCACTTTCCATTAATAGCTCTTTATTCATATTATCCATCCTCTTTCAAATAAGAATGAACTTTTCACAGTTCCCTTAACGCCAACTTTTAGTTGGCAGGACTATTAATATTATATTTTTGCAAAATGTTTGTCAACATCAAAATATGTAGAATTTTATACTCTAAACAATGATTAGTAATTTACTCTTTTTCAATTGACTCTATTAAACTTGCCTTTCGATTAATCTGCTTTTTGTGGTGTAACTTCTATACCACTTAACAGTTCCTTCATCCAACTTCAGTTTACATTATCTTTTCACTTTTCATTATAAACAGATCCAAAAGGACGAAACATCGCTACTTTATTTCATTCCTACTACTGGATAACTTGTTATCTCTTTAATAACTCTAAAAAAAGCGATCAGAGACAAGTTAAGTGGTGAAATAATATGTGAAAAAAAGGCCAAACCTCGTCACTATTACATAGTAATTCGAGGCTTGATCCTTCATATATTATCCCAACTGAATAGCTGGTCCAAAAAATTCAAAATGGAATTGTTCTTCTGCTATACCACGATCCTTCAATAACCCTAACATCGCTTGTAAAAACGGAACTGGTCCGCAAATATAATAATTGGCTTTATCGTCCACTTCAAGACGGTTTAACATTTCAGCATCAACATAGCCCGCTTTTTCAAAATACTCTTCGTTCATATCTTCTTCACTTGGATCAGAATAAGCGAAAGATAAGCGGTAGTCGATAATAGACTCTTTTATTGCTTTTAATTCTTCCTTAAATGCTTGTGCTGTTCCATTTTGTGAGGCATGGACAAATGTTACATTTCGCTCAGGCTGTTTATCACTAATCGCATGTACCATACTCATAAAAGGTGTGATTCCAACACCTGCGCTTAAGAAAACAACTGGTGTATTTTGTTCCAGATTAAGGGTGAATCCTCCAGCTGGTGCTGTAAGTTCAATTAGATCGCCAACATTCATGTGGTCATGCAAGAAGTTTGATGTTCTTCCTTCTGGAGTGTTTGGCATAGACTCTCTTTTGACAGAAATTCGATAGCTATCTTTTCCAGGTGCGGCAGATAAGCTGTATTGACGATTCACTAAATATTCATCTCCAGCAATTTTGATTCGAATGGTCACATACTGTCCTGGTTGAAACTCCGGCAGAACTTTACCATCACTAGCTTTCAAATAAAATGAAGTAATAACCGAACTTTCTTTCACTTTATCAACAATAATAAAATCTTTAAAATCAAGCCAACCACCTTCTTGGTTTGTCGCGTTTTCATACATTTCTTTTTCTATGTCGATAAAGACTTGAGCAATAACGCCATATGCTTCTCCCCACGCTTGTAAGATTTCGTCAGTTGCAGCATCGCCTAATACTTCTTTAATTGCTGCTAATAAGTATTTTCCTACAATTGGATAATGTTCAGGCTTTACAGTTAAGCTGCGATGTTTGTGAGCTATTTGTTTTACAACCGGGATAATCGCTCCTAGATTGTCAATATGTTTGGCTGCTGCAAGCACGGTGTTCGCTAATGCGGTTTGTTGGCGACCTTTCTTTTGATTCGTTTGATTAAAAATATTTAGTAATTGTGGATAATCTTCAAATAAATGTTTATAAAAAATTGTCGTAATCTCGACACCTTTCATTTCTAATGCAGGGATTGTTGCTTTTACGATATCTTTTGTCTGTTGAGTTAACATATTTTGTTCCCCTCTCAAAACTAATATTATAAATACATCTTTATAATAAATTGCGCACCTTTCTAAAGCAATACTTTAAATACTTCTTTTCACATCCAAAGTTCAAATGTTTATTAATTTGTCACAATTATGCTAAGATGTAGACATCATATTTTAGTGAGGGATTACCAAGATGCGATTAACCAGTTATTCTGACTATTCGTTACGGGTATTATTATATTTGGCAATAAACAAACCGGATCAACTAGTTACCATTAAAGAAATTTCGGAAGCTTATTCGATTTCCAGTAACCATTTAATGAAAATTATTTATAATCTCGGGAAAATGGGGTATGTCGAAACCGTACGAGGACGGAACGGGGGCATTCGGCTCGACAAAAACCCCGAAGAAATTAATATCGGGGCACTTGTACGAAAAACAGAGGAAGATTTTTATCTCGTAGAATGTTTTAATGGTGAGGGAAATAACTGTGTAATCTCACCTGTTTGTTCACTTAAACACATGCTTAATGAGGCCCTGCAAGCATTCTTTTCTGTGCTTGATCAGTATACTCTTTCAGACATGGTCATGAATAAGCCAGTCCTTAGAGAATACTTTGATCAGGCAATAAATCATAAAGATTAATGTAATCGAATCCTCTAAAGCAACAACTCTTATGTTTCAAAAGAGAAGTGTTGCTTTTTTTCGTATGAAGGTTTGGGGCGGGGCTTCGTGACTTACTAATACAACCAGACTATTTATCGGGTATACTCAATTAATCGAGAAAGCATCCAAATCCTGGCTCCGCACCGCCACCATTGTATTTAGCGGAGTGTAGCGTGCAATAGGATTTATCCTTCATGGTAAATGGGTGGAGTTTTAACGCCATAGGTGTTATGTATGACGGGTAAAACCGAAAATTTACTATTATTTATCCGTTTTACTCTACGAAATATTGCATTGCAAACCACCTCAATCTTCAATATATTTATGTTAAGATAAAAAATACCACATAATCTATCAAACACTTATCTTTTTAATAGAAGATAACCGCCAAGTAAACCGTTGAAATGAGGTGAATACCATGAAGCCGATTTTATTAGGTATTTTTGCAGCTTTCTTTTTTGCCTTTACTTTTGTCCTAAATCATGCGATGGAATTGTCTGGTGGGAGCTGGATTTGGAGTGCATCGCTACGCTACATCTTTATGGTTCCCTTTCTCCTAATCATAGTGATCTCTAGAAAAAATCTTCGACCACTTCTTAAGGCAATGAAAGAACAGCCTAAAACATGGCTGTTGTGGAGCTTCGTCGGCTTTGGATTATTTTATGCGCCACTATGCTTTGCTTCTGCCTATTCTCCAGGCTGGTTAATCGCAGCAACCTGGCAAATTACCATCATTTCCGGAATGCTGCTTGGCCCCCTATTCTTAGAAACGCTTCAAACAAAGAATGGAATGGTACAAACACGGGGAAAAATCCCTTTAAAAGGGTTGATGCTTTCATTCATTATTTTACTAGGAATCATTCTTATTCAACTGGAACAAGCGAGTACAATTTCTACACCGACACTTATTCTAGGTATCATTCCGGTATTAGTTGCTTCATTTGCCTATCCGCTCGGAAACCGAAAAATGATGGATGTCTGTCAAAATCGTCTCGATGCCTATCAGCGAGTTTTAGGTATGACGTTAGCCAGTCTCCCATTTTGGCTACTACTTTCTATTTACGGATTAATAACTGTCGGAGTTCCTAGCAAAGCACAGACCACTCAATCTGTCTTAGTTGCCGTTACATCTGGAGTAATCGCAACCGTACTCTTTTTTCAAGCAACCGATTTAGTTAGAGGCAATATGCAGAAGTTAGCAGCTGTTGAAGCAACACAATCAATGGAGGTACTTTTCACACTTCTTGGAGAAGTAATTTTCTTATCCATTGCACTACCTTCCAACTTGTCTTGGATTGGTATTATTATAGTCGTAGTTGGTATGGTCCTTCATAGCTTTGCTTCTCATTCTAAAAAAGACACAAAGCCAGTCAATATTAACGATAGCATGATTCATTAATATATATTATATTGGCTTTTCATTTCCATTCAGAAAAGAGCCCCTTACTAGAATGACAAGTTTCAATTCTAGTTAAGGGCCCTGAATTTTATACTTTAGTTTTAGATCAGACGATCATAGATGCTTTTTGTGAAAATTATTTAAACGCTATTGCAGCATGAACTGCCTTTTTCCAGCCTTCGTATAATTCTTCCCTTTTTTTATGATCCATTGATGGCTCAAATGCTTGATCTATCCCCCACTGTCTAGCAATTTCATCTTGATTTTCCCAATACCCAACTGCTAAACCAGCCAAATATGCAGCTCCGAGTGCGGTTGTTTCATTAATGATAGATCGTTCAACCGGAACATTTAACAAGTCGCTTTGAAACTCCATGAGGAAGTTATTTTTCACAACACCGCCATCGACGCGCAGTGTCTTTAATTCAATGCCTGAATCTTCTTTCATCGCTTCAAGGACATCCTTCGTTTGATAGGCCAATGATTCTAAAGTAGCTCTTATAAAATGCTCCTTTCGAGTTCCTCGGGTAATCCCAAATGCAGCTCCACGTACATCACTGTCCCAATAGGGTGTTCCTAAACCGACAAATGCTGGGACTATATATACTCCATCTGTACTATCTACTCGTTTTGCATAACACTCACTGTCCTGAGCATTTTTTAACATTCTCATACCATCCCGTAACCATTGAATGGCAGACCCTGCTACAAATATACTGCCTTCTAGGGCATAGTTAATTTTTCCATCTAGTCCCCATGCAATAGTTGTAAGGAGCCCGTTTTCTGATCGAACCGCCTTTTCTCCCGTATTCATCAACATAAAACATCCAGTTCCATAAGTGTTCTTCGCCATTCCCTTGTCAAAACAAGCCTGACCGAATAAAGCTGCCTGCTGATCTCCTGCCACACCTGAAATCGGAATTTCCTGACCGAAGAAATGATGATCCAATGTATTGGCATACACTTCAGACGAAGACTTCACTTCCGGAAGCATAGATTTAGGAACCGTTAAAATTTCAAGAAGTTCATCATCCCACTGCAAATCATATATATTGAACAGTAAAGTACGTGAAGCATTCGTATAATCTGTCACATGGGCCTTACCACCAGACAATTTCCAAATCAGCCATGTGTCGATTGTTCCAAATAACAGATTTCCTGCTAGCGCTTTCTCTCTTGCCCCCTCGACATGATCGAGTATCCACTTTACTTTCGTGCCGGAGAAATAAGCATCAATTAATAAACCTGTTTTTTCTCTAATTAAATCGTCATGTCCCAATACTTTTAATTCATCGCAAATATCGCTTGTTTGGCGTGACTGCCATACTATTGCATGGTAGATAGGTTTTCCTGTTTCTTTATCCCATACTACAGTTGTTTCTCTTTGGTTCGTAATCCCAATCCCAGCTATTTGTTCTGGTTTTACGCCGGATTCAGATAAAACACTCGCAATGACCGCAAGAACGGATCCCCAAATTTCATTCGCATCATGTTCAACCCAACCTGGTTTCGGGAAATATTGTTTAAATTCCTGTTGTGCAATATGAATGATCTCCCCTTTTTTATTAAATATCATCGCTCTTGAACTTGTTGTACCTTGGTCTATAGATAAAATAAACTTATCCATGTACGATCGCCCCCTTTATTTCTCCCTACAACTTCTTTAAATTGATCCTATAATTATCTTTTTTCAAAAAAGCATTTGTTCATTCTAATCATACCCAGCATACAATAATCATAGATCAAAAAATTCTAAAATTTCACTTTCACTGCTAACTTTTTGAAAAACAACAACTAATATCCTACTAATCGTTGCAAACACCTTAAAAATACTTTACATTGTCTACTCATAAAGGATTACACCAAATTCCTATACTACATGCTGGTAGCCTATTTAATTATCCACAAAAGAAAAAAAGCCTATAGAGAAATTGATTTCTCCATAAGCTCCTTATTACTACAAGCATACAAACTTGAATTTTCTATTACTTTGACATGGCTTGTAAGCCTGCTTGATTCAGAATGTTCACCGGTTTATTGAAATGCGGTTGGAAAAAGAAATCCACATAGGCCAGTTCTTCAATCGTCATTTCATTTTGAATACAAACAGATATCGTATTAATCGATTGTGTCATATCCGCTTTAGAAATGACTTGGGCACCGATGATACGGTTAGTTCCTACTTCATAAACTACTTTTAACATGACCTCTTCGTAAGTCGGCATAAATTCTGGTCTATTGTTTTCTTTAATTGTGATACTTTTCACATTCATATTTACAAGTTTTGCAGCACTTTCAGTAAGCCCTGTTGAAGCCATATTATAGTCATAAATATGCAAGCCTGAAGTTCCTTGTGTTCCCATATATTTAATTGTTGGTTTTAATAAATTTTTCGCCACTAAAGCCCCCATACGGACAGCATTTGTTGCGAGGGGGATATAAGCATGCTGTTTAGTCGGATTGTACATGATCGCACAGCTATCTCCTGCTGCAAACACTTGTTCTTTACTTGCTTGCATGTATTCATTAACTTTTATCGCACCGTTTGGCAGCATATCCACTTGCCCTTTTAAAAGATCAGTATTCGGTCGGAAACCTACGCAAAGAATCACAAGGTCTGCCTCGTATTCTCCTTTTGTAGTGACTACTTTTGCTACTTTTCCACTTTTTCCTTCGAAATGTGTGACAGTTTGATTCAATGCCATGTTCACACCGTGATTGATTAATTCCGCTTCAATCATATCTGTATATTCTGCGTCTAAATACTTGCTTAATATGCGATCCTCGCCGTCGATAAAGGTTACTTCTTTCCCGTATACTTCAAATGCTTCGACTAGTTCAACACCGATATACCCAGCGCCAATTACAGCGATTTTCTCTGCTCGTTTAGCTTTTTCAATGATTTGATTAGCATGATGAAAATTTTTACATAATACAATATTGTCTTGATTAATTCCAGGAATGTTCGGAATAACCGGCCAAGAACCTGTAGTCATAACTAATTTATCAAACGAGTCTTCAAATATTTCTTCTGTGTCTAGATTTTTAGCGATTAAAATATTTTTATCTGTATCAATAGTCAATACTTCATGTTTCATCTTCATATTGGCTCCGAGCTTGGCGAGTTCATTTGGAGAAGAATAGAATAAGCCATTTGGATCTTTCGCTACTCCGCCGACATAAAGAGCAATACCGCAAGATAAAAATGATACATTATCATTTTTCTCATACACTGTAATTTCCACTTCAGGATATAATGCTGCTATATTTTTAATTGCTGCTGTTCCAGCATGAGTACATCCAACTACTGCTACTTTCATATTTAACGCCTCCCAGAAATATGAGCCTATTTGTGAAATATTTCACAAACTTTATGATGCAATTATATAAAATATATTAAAAAAGTGCAACATAGGAGATCAAAATATTTTTTAACTGTACAATAACACAAAAAAATGAAGCGAATACATTAGGATCCATTCAGTACCTTTAAAAATATATTTTTCTGTAATAATAGGGAATAACCCAAACATCTTGTCCGTAGTATTCATAAGATACCATGTACTAAAAAACAAAGGAGTGAAATTTAATGAGTTACAATAATAACTATGGTGGCTACGGTTCGGATTATGAGGGTTCCCATAATAATCGTAATCGTCAACGTAATCGAAATGTGGATATAAACATTCGCAATACAAACACTAATAACAATGGTGGCAAACGTTCACATTCTGACGATGGCTATGGTAATGAGGTTTCCCATAATAATCGTCATCGTAAACAAAATGGGAATATAAATATTAATATTCACAATACAAACACTAATAATAACCGTCAAGAGCGCGAGCGCGAGCGCGAGCGCGAACGCGAGCGCGAGCACCATCGCGAGCGCGATTGCGATTTCAACAGATTTGATCGCGATTGCGATTTCAACAGATTTGGATGTTTTAATAGACGCAGATGTTGTCCTTTCTTCTTCTAATTCACTAAATCTAATAAATCTACGGTTCTTCGTGCTGCCCGTTTCTCTTAGAAACGGGCAGTTTTTTTAGCCATTTTAAACACATCTCTTTTCATTTATCCATCTTTTTATCCTAATACTTATCGTAGTATGGCTACTTTTTCTACTTTCAAGTTTATCCTTGCTATTTATCATGAATTTGAATAACCGAATCATAAGTTTTATTTTTTTTAGATAACTCCATTTAATTGGTATAGACAACTATATTAATTAGCGGTACACTAAGACGGAAAGATTTAAAATCCACACAAATTTAAATGACTTTCGCAGAGGAGATTTGGAATGATGGAAAATTCAACATTCACCATTGTAAACTTAACCGTTTATAGTGAAAACGAAACGTATAAAAATGGTTATATCAGAGTGGTTGATGGAAAAATTGCAGAAGTAGGTCCTTTCAGCCAATACAAACAAGATGGCAGCA
This sequence comes from Bacillus cihuensis, assembly GCF_000504145.1. NCBI lineage: Bacteria > Bacillati > Bacillota > Bacilli > Caryophanales > Bacillaceae > Bacillus > Bacillus cihuensis. Next base: position 450,376 of record NZ_KI632497.1, read on the forward strand.
CCAAAGTGATCAAGCTTTCTCCCTCTTATCAAGTTATTCCCGGAGCTATTGATCTACATATTCACGGTGCTGCTAATGCAGATGCAATGGATGCAACGAGCACTGCTTTGACAACCATGGCGCAGACACTTCCAAAAGAGGGAACAACCAGTTTCCTAGCAACAACGATGACGCAATCAACAGAAGCCATCGAACAAGCGTTGTGTAATGCTGGCAAGTATATAGTAAATCAAGAGGATCTTTTAGCTGAAGTGGTAGGAATTCACTTAGAGGGTCCTTTTATTGCTCCGATTCGAAAAGGGGCACAGCCGCTTTCTCATATTATTGATCCTGACGTATCCTTATTTGAAAAATGGCAAGACATCGCACAAAATCAAATTAAACTTGTCACATTGGCACCTGAACAGCCAAACGGCTTAGAACTAACGGCTGCTTTAAAAGAATCAGGAGTAGTAGCTTCAATTGGACATTCAGATGCCACTTACGAACAAGTTGACCAAGCCATTCAAGCTGGTTCATCTCATATTACTCATCTTTATAATGGGATGCGTGGTTTGCATCATCGCGAGCCAGGTGTGTTAGGTGCTGCCTATTTACGGGATGAACTATTTGTTGAGATTATTGTAGATGGTATTCATAGTCGCCCTGAAATGGTAAAACTCGCTTATAATCAAATTACCAGTGATCGCATGATTTTAATTACTGATTCACTTCGTGCCAAATGGCTTAAAGAAGGAACCTATGATTTAGGTGGTCAACCAGTGAACGTGAACGAAACAACTGCAACCCTTGCAGACGGGACGCTGGCAGGTAGTATTTTAAAAATGAATGATGCTATCAAAAATATGATGATGTACACGAATTGTACAATGGAGGATATCATAAAAATGACGGCTGCAAATCCGGCAAAACAACTTAACCTCTTCAATAGAAAAGGGAGTATTACTGTTGGTAAAGATGCAGATTTAGTTATTTTGAACGAAGATTTAGATGTAGAAATGACTTTTTGCAGAGGAAAATTAGCTTACACAAAGGAGAATGCACAATGAAACTTATACAAGTAAAAGATTATCAAGAAATGAGTCAAAAAGCAGCAGATATTGTAATCGAAAAAGTAAAAACGAATCCCCAAATCCAGCTTGGCCTTGCAACTGGTGGGACGCCTGAAGGGCTATACGATCGATTGATTGCCGATCATAAAGAAAATCATACATCGTATGAACAAGTAAAATCATTTAATTTAGATGAATATATCGGTTTAAGCTCTACTAATCCGAATAGCTATCATTACTACATGGCTCACACTTTATTTAATCATATTGATATTAATCAAGAAGACACGAACCTTCCAAATGGTACTGCAGAAAACATTCAAGAAGAATGTGGTCGTTATGATGAAATGATTGATAAAATGGGCGGAATCGATTTACAAATCCTTGGCATCGGACAAAACGGGCATATCGGCTTCAATGAACCTGGTACATCCTTTGCATCAAAAACCCAAGTTGTTGACCTTGCACAATCGACAATTGAAGCAAATGCTCGCTATTTCAACTCAATTGATGAAGTGCCAACACAGGCTGTAACAATGGGAATTGCCTCAATAATGAAAAGTAAGGAAATTATCCTCCTAGTATCTGGAGTAGCAAAATCAGAGGCCCTTAAACAACTAATAGATGGAGATATAACAGAGGAGTTTCCAGCTTCTATCCTGAAAAATCATCAAAATGTTACGATTATTGCTGATCAAGATGCATTATCTAAAATACACGTCCAAAGAGGATCAGCTTCTCGTGATTGATAAAAGCTCTCCAATTCCAATTTATTACCAAATTGAAGAAAGCATTAAACGGCAAATAGATGCAGGTGATTTACTCCCGCACAATGTACTTCCATCTGAACGTGAATTTGCAGAGCAATTGGAAATTAGTAGAATGACGGTTCGTCAGGCTATTAATAATTTGGTTAATACTGGATATTTATATCGCCAAAAGGGACGCGGAACATTTGTCGCAGAAAAAAAGCTAGAACAACAACTCTTAGGCTTAACCGGTTTTACAGAAGAGATGAAAGCTCGTGGCATGACACCAAGCAGCAAACTGCTTAGTCTCAATACGATTCCCTCAAGTGAGAAGATTGCAAGTCAATTACACGTAACAACGAATGCACCAATTTATGAGATTATCCGAATTCGTTTGGCGGACAATGTACCCATGGCTCTTGAAACTGCCTATATGTCTGCCGATTTAATAAAAGGATTAACAGCTGAGATTATCAACCATTCCATCTATCAATATGTCGAGAACCATCTTGGACTTAAAATCGGCTATGCAACGCAATCGTTAGAATCTACTATTGCAACAGATGTAGAAATAGCATCTTTATCGATAGCTAAACATTCGCCAATTTTACTAATTGAACGAACGACTTATTTAGAAGATGGCAGACCGCTTGAATTCGTAAAATCGTCTTATCGAGCAGATCGGTATAAATTCACTTGTACAATTAATAGACGCTGATATTCTTTTCAATAAGTAGTGAGTTTCAGAATCAGACCTCGCACTCTAAAACAAAATGTAGTGTATTATTCATTTTGTTTATCCTATAGTTGCGGGTCTGCCCCTATTGGGGACAGCCCTTATTTTTTTCAATCATCAATTTATTAAACAAAAAAACGGCAGGAGCGTTGTCAAAGCAACACTCCCGCCATTTTGATGACCTGAGAGGGATTCGAACCCCCGACCCCGTCCCTGTCAAGGACGTATTCTCCCGCTGAACTATCAGATCGTAAGAATGATAAGATTATATAAAAAACTAATTATTAAGTATATATTCTATTATACGTTTCTATGGGAATAAGTCAATCGTTTTTTTTTAATAATCTATGTTAAAGGTCATTGTTGATTTTGGCACTATGTTGATTGGAGCGAAAGGCGTGAGACTCTTGCGGGAAAAGCGAGGCAAAGGAAGACCTCACTCGCGCACAGACTGCCCGCAGAAAATAAACGCCTTCCGTTTCAATCAACAGGTAAGTTTAACAGAGCCTTTTAATAAACAACTCATTATTGTTGCTTTTCTGACATAATAAACGTTTATTCCCATAAACTATTATGTAGATGATGATCACGCCTCTTCCTGATTTCCTTTAATTAACTATGTCCAATACCGTTGTATCTCATTTTCATACCATTAAAGAAGATATTAATTGATAATTGTGATAAAATATTTCGGTAAACCCTTTCAATTATTTTATTCAGGGGGTGTTATTTTGGTCAATCAGCCAAAAGGAACGATTAAGGATTGGAAGTTTACAAGCAAGGCATTGGATGAAGAGCTTGATCTGCTCATTTATTTCCCGTCCAACTATTCTCCGTTAAATAAATATACAATTGTCATCGCCCAAGATGGCCGGGACTATTTTCAAATGGGGCGAATTGGACGAATAGCAGATGAATTACTTCATAACGGCGACATCGAAAATCTCATTATTGTAGGGATCCCGTATCGCGATGTACAAGACCGAAGAAAAAAATATCACCCTGATGGCGAACTGCATGCAGCTTATATACGGTTTCTCGCACATGAGTTAGCTCCGTATTTAGATGAAGAGTTCCCTACATATCAAATTGGTTCAGGGAGAGTTTTGATTGGCGATTCACTTGGAGCAACTATTTCTTTGCTAACAGCATTAAAGTATCCTCACACTTTTGGAAAGTGTATTCTCCAATCACCTTTTGTAAATGATGATGTGATGAATGCTGTTAGAGAGTTTAAAGAGCCGCAATTAGTTGAGCTTTACCACGTAATCGGCAAAGGAGAAACAGAAGTTCCAACTACTGACGGAAACATAACCAACTTCATTGAACCGAACCGTGAGTTAAATACTCTTATCAAGAATAAAGGATTTACTTTCTTCTACGACGAATTTGATGGTAAACATACGTGGAAGTATTGGCAAGTTGATTTAAAACGAGCTTTAATGGAAATGCTCTAAACTTAATCAACCTTTTTTGAAGATGACGAAGTTTATAAATATTTGTTATAATGATTTCATAACGTGATTTTTTAAAAAATTCAGTGTCAATCTGGGAGGTATCTTTATGAACTATGGCGTCGCTATTTTTCCATCTAAACAACTTCAAGATAAAGTAAACTCGTACCGTAAACGCTACGACCCAAACTATGCGCTAATTCCACCTCACATTACGCTTAAGTACAATTTTGAAGCAACTGAAGCAGAAATTGAAACAATAGCAGATCAATTAAAAAACATCGCCAAATCCCATAAGCCATTTAAATTAAATGTAGTGAAACCAAGTACCTTTCAACCCGTCAACAACACGATTTTTTTTAAAGTTGAATTAAACACTGAACTTGAAAGTTTGCATAATGAAATGAACCATGCTGATTTCTTCGGAGGTCCATCTCCATATGCTTTTGTTCCACATATTACAATTGGCCAAAAACTTTCAGATGATGAACATTCCGATGTATTAGGTCAGATTAGAATGCTTGACGTTACACACGAGGAAGAAGTAGACAGATTCCATCTTCTTTATCAGTTAGAGAATGGTTCATGGACTGTATATGAAACTTTTAGGCTTGGAGAAGAGGAAAAATAATAATGAATGTAAAAATGGTTACTAACACCGAAGAGAGAGAACTTGCTTATTCTATACGTAAAAAAGTATTTGTAGAGGAACAAAATGTTCCACTTGAAGAGGAAATTGATCAATATGAAGATGAATGTGCCCATTTTCTCCTCTTTAATGAAGGGGATACACCTATCGGCAACGGCCGTTTCCGTATTATAGACGGTATTGGGAAGGTACAGAGGATCTGTGTTCTCTCTGAGTTCAGAGGGAACGGCGCTGGACAAACGATTATGAATGCGATTGAAGACTATGCAAAAATGCAAGATCTTTCAAAATTAAAACTGGACGCTCAGACGCAAGCCATTCCTTTTTATGAACGTTTGGGATACCATGTAGCATCTGAGGAATTTATGGATGCAGGCATTCCTCACCGAACTATGATCAAAGATATATAAACCTCCCCCCGGATACTGACATTCCGGGGTTTTCTTAATATGTCAAAATCTTCCTCCACATCCCCCAAAAACTTTTTTAAAAAATTCCACATTTAACACTGCCATTTCGCCCTTTTTTTCATAATGTATTGTATGAAACGAAAAGGAGGAATTTTTGTGAGTGAAAAAGAACTGAATTTGGACGATTCCCATAAAAAATTAATGGAATTATTAGTATCAAGGACTTTACGTAAATACGGTTTCAAAAAAGATTCCATCGATCTTTCTGAAAAAGAGAAGAAAAATCTAAAGGAAACCGTCGAATTGCTTCAGAAACAATCGCAGACTTTTATTAACAACCAGAATCAGATTACCGAAGAAGACGTTAATCCAATCACGAATGTATATGATGGGGAAAAGTGAGCAGCCTCCCTTAAGTTCTTGCAAATTTCACAAACAAAAAATTCTCAAAAATAGACGTTTGCATTGATATATTCGTCCAAACATCGTTTCTCGAACCGCATATTTTAATAGGGACCCAAATAAAAGGAGGATAAAGAAATGAATCAAAATGAATTTCGCACAAGCAATTCTTGCGAACATAGCGAAAACAGATGGTCAGCTTTAGATTCTCGTTCTGATCATCCATTGGCAGAGTTTTGCGGGCTTCGTCGCGGAGGCGAAGAGCAAGAAGGAAGACAAGAGAATGTGGAGTACCAACTGTCCGAAGAGCTTGTATATATCAAGGACTCATGTGATGTTCGAGTAACTTCAACTGATGTAAAAGCAGCTCTATCTCTCCAAGCCGCCTTACAAGCTGCTATTGCTGTAATTGTTAGCATCACTGTTGGCAGCAGCGAAAGTGCCGAAAGAATTACACAAGAATTGCTTCAATCTTCTAAAATCAGCCAAATTTCACGCCAAAAAACGATTATTGAGAACTCTCGTGACGTTGAAGTTGTAACGACTGATGCTCAAGTTGCCGTTAACATTCAGCTATTGCTTCAATTATTGCTTGCTCTAATCGTTGAAGTAGACGTATTATAAGAATCAAATAATCGAAATACAAAAAAGGACACAGTCGTGTCCTTTTTTTTGTTCCCTAGATTCTTTGATTAAATAGTCCTCCTCTACCTGTTAAATCAGCTGTTATTTGCTCTACTATATATTGAGGTACTTGTATTTTATAAGAGGAGGAATATTTAGTCGGATTAATGTTTTCAATCTGCTTTACTTCCTCTTGATCAAGCTGCTGAAATAAAGAGAGGGGCAAGATTGGACTAATTCCCCCAACGGATTTTACCGCTTCTTTTTTCGCTGTAACCATTCTATTTGTATATTGAATATATTCAAATTGTGTAATTGGCATGATGTACCCCATCCTACTCACCTCTTATCTTTTTTATTATTCGATTTCTTTCATGCCCCACTCCACACTTCCATCGTTTAAAGAAGTGCATATCACTTATTTTCTACTATTAAAGACTATATTATGTTAGTTTCACTTTAGCCTATGTTCTGGTATCATGAATCATACAAACAAATATGGCAATCAAAACGCCACCATTTACCATAAAGCATTCAGATAACAACTATTGAATGAGATTTGAGGTTTTTTAGTATGCAAGCTGCAAAAATAAAAAATGAAATAATCAATTTAACAAATATCTCTGCTGAACAGTTGCAGGAATTATATGATCAAGGCAAGCGCGGAGAACTATCTTGTCCATCATGTGGCCTTCCCGTGAAGTTATTGTTAGGTATTAGTCATCCACCTCATTTCAGTCATGTTTCACCTGGAATCGCGGATTGTTCGGTCCCCGCCCTTGATGTGACAATAGAACAATATAATCCTATTTTAATAGACTATAAAGAAGAAAATGGATTTAAGATTCCTAAGAGTCGAACCATTACAAAAGAACAGCCTACACATGTACCGTTTAAAAGAAGTACATCTATAACAGGAAATCCCGAATTCACAAAAGTAAAGCAAAGTCCCCTTCTGATTGAAGATCCGTACTTTGATAAACTGTACAATCATGGAGTGAGTTTGGACAAGGAACAAACAGCAGCAGCAACCACAATTGATGGTCCCCTCCTTGTTCTTTCGGGTGCTGGTAGCGGCAAAACAAGAGTATTAACTGTCCGAACAGCCTATATGCTCACTGCAAAAAATATCAATCCAAAATCGATAATGCTCGTTACATTTACAGCCAAGGCGGCAAAAGAAATGAAGGAAAGACTGCTCTCTTATCCTGAAATGACGCCCATGCTTGTCAATCAATTAGTAACTGGTACTTTTCATAGTATTTTTTATAAAATCCTTCTCTTCCATGAACCAGATAAGTGGCGACGTGATTTGTTAATGAAATGGGAATGGGAACGCACAAGAATTCTTAAAATAGCAGGCAAAGAAATTGGGCTTGATGAAAAGGATTTTGCATATGATCAAGCACTCCAACAAATTGGTCTATGGAAAAATTCCTTATTATTCCCTAATGAAATTAAAGCCAAAGACGAATGGGAAACATCTTGTTTGTCTCTTTATAAAAGCTATGAAGAGTATAAATTACAGACAGGAAGCTATGATTTTGATGATATGTTGATAGGCTGTTATTCATTTTTTAAAAATAATCCAGATGTACTAGCAAAATATCAGAAACGTTTTGACTATTTTCTCATTGATGAGTTTCAGGATATTAATAAAGTTCAATACGAATTAATCCAATTCCTGTCCGCACGAACAAAAAATGTTTGTGTTGTCGGTGATGACGATCAGGCAATCTACGCATTTCGCGGCAGTGATCCGTCATTTATTTTACATTTTGAACGAGATTTTCCAGGAGCCACAGTTATAAAACTGACAGAAAATTATCGATCGTCGCATGAAATTGTTGCCAGCGCCAATCGGATGATCAAAAAAAATCAGAACAGGCACCCGAAAACGATGAAAGCTCAATATAATAATGGCAACCCCACCCTATTCTTTTATCCATATGACGAGGAAACTGAAGCAACGATGATTGTTCATGACATCCAGGAGAGAATTACAGAAGGTGCGAATCCAAGTGATTTTGCGATTCTTTATCGAACTCATGCGATGTCACGAGCCATTTTCGAAAGATTAGCCACGTCCAATCTCCCTTTTATTATTGAAAAAGATGCGGATAGTTTTTATGAACGAAGAATTGTTAAAAGCATGCTTGCTTATTTACGATTAAGCAGCCACCCTGAAGAAGCTAACCCAGTTGGAGACGTCTTATCATCTTTATTTTTAAAACAAAGCGTTCTACAAGACATGAAAGCTCAAACGATTCTACAGGATTGTGATTTTATTGAAGCTCTTGCTTTCGTAAAAACTGCGCATCCTTTTCAAGAACGTAAACTTAAATCATTACCTAAAATAATCCGTAGTTTGAAAGGGATGACACCTGCTGCCGCTCTTTTAGTCATTGAAAAGGAAATAGGGTTCGCAGACTTTGTGAAAAAACGAGGTAATGAAGGCAATATTGAGAAAGGCTCTGATGATATTCGTGATCTAAAAGTAGCAGCTAAACGTTTCCATTCTGTGCCTGAGTTTCTTGAACATGTAGACCATATGACCGCTATGGTTCATGAAGTGAAACAACTAGCAAAGCATTTCCATGATGCAGTCCAGTTAACAACGATACATCGCTCTAAAGGTCTTGAGTATAAATATGTGTATGTACTAGGTGCTGTAGATGGCAGTCTTCCCCATGACTTCGCACTGGAGTCACATCGTCAAGGTGACACTGAACCACTGGAAGAGGAACGCAGATTACTGTATGTTGCAATGACAAGAGCAAAAGACGGTCTATTCCTATCTATACCTCAAACACGAAGAGGTAAAACCGCATATCCTTCCAGATTCTTAAGATTTTGAACCCGCTAATTGGCGATTTCTTTATCATCATTAAATGACAAGAAAAGTTAAAGTGAAGAGGATCTTATATCAACGGCTATTTAAAATAGTTTTGGAACTTATCGTACGAATAATAAAGGACAGTGGGTATTACACCACTGTCCTTTTCATTATTCATTATTTTTTTCCATTTAACATATTCGCTAATGTACTAAAATCAAGATTTTTGCCATCTTTAATGATGGATTCTACAATTTTATCTTCCGTTTCTTGATTTACTTGCTTATTAGCAATTTGAGAAACCCGTTTTATCACATTGCGTACTGTCGCTTCATCCTTAAAATTCGCACCTTGTAGGGAGTTTGCCAATTCAAATACATCCTTCATACTTACACCCGTTTTGCTTTCAATGTTTTTAAAAAATTGGTTTTCCATAAAAAGCCCTCCTTCTCTGCAACTATATTATGCAGTTCTGAGAGTTATGTGCCTAATTGGATTGAATACAGCGAATAAGTGATAATAATTGGCTCCGTTCCGGTAAACATTTATGTAACAGTATTACAGTGATAATGACATTTAGTTTGATCTCATGGTAGAAAAATAAATAAATACCGCTTCTATTTTCTTCGTTGTAAATTTATCAAGTCAGAAAAAACGGAACAGGCCAATGTTGCCTATTCCATTTTTAGTATATTGATTAGCAGAAAGAAGCTCCGACAATAATTAATAAAATGAACAATACGACGATTAATACAAACCCAGAACCGCCAGAAAAACCGCCGTAGCCGTAGCCACCACCACAACAGCCTCCTCCATAACCGAAACCGAACATTATGCTTCACCTCACTTTTCGACTAGCTCACTTTTAACATATGTAGAAAATGACAAGTGTGTATAGGTCTTTTCCTAATAGTGACGCCTAATTCGAAAAAGTAAGATGCATGGTCATCCTTTTGGTTTGAACACGAGTGCTCCGATAAAGCCAAAGATAATTGCGGCTGAAATACCTGAACTTGTAATTTCAAACATTCCTGTTAATACACCAATGATTCCATGTTGTTCGGCTTCTTGCATAGCTCCATGAACGAGAGAATTCCCAAAAGATGTGATCGGTATGCTTGCACCGGCTCCAGCAAAATCAATTAAGTAATCATATAAGCCAAATCCGCTTAATATTGCACCTGCTACTACGAGTATGCTTAAGGTATGACCAGGTGTTAACTTTGCAACATCAAATAATAGTTGGCCGATTACACAAATCAGCCCTCCTATAACAAATGCCCAAAAAAACATTGGTAGCATGAAGCTTCCCTACCTTCATTAAATTTTATTAAATTGTACTGTTCCATATTCAATCGCTACTGCATGTGCTATACATGGAATACTTTCATTTTGTTGTACAGAAAGTGGTGACAGTAAGGCCCCCGTTGCAACAAACAAAATCCGTTTCAATTTTCCTATCTTCATTTGATTTAGTATATGACCATAGAGAACGGTCGCTGAACAGCCCGCTCCACTACCTCCTGATAGAACTGGTTGATTGCTTTTGTATATCATTAAACCACAATCCCGAAACTTGTCTTTCGCCAAATCAAACCCTTTTTGACTTAATAAATCATAAGCTGTTTCCCTGCCGACATAGCCAAGGTCTCCTGTAATAATTGCATCATATGCATCGCTTGTTAGTTTAAAATCTCGGAAGTGGGCCAATATCGTATCAACTGCAGCTGGGGCCATCGCCCCGCCCATATTGAATGGATCATTGATCCCCATATCAATAACCTTTCCAATTGTAGCAGACTGAATATGTGGAGCTGGACCTGCCCCGCTTTTAGCTTGTGAGACAAGCGCAACCCCTGCTCCTGTAATGGTCCATTGTGCAGTTGGCGGCTTCTGACCTCCATATTCAGTCGGGTATCGAAATTGCTTTTCAATTGCTGCATTATGACTAGAAGCTCCTGTCAATACATGGTATGCACCCGAATAATTTACAATAAAAGCTGCAAGGGCGAGCCCCTCCATCGATGTCGAGCATGCACCAAACAAGCCAAAGTAAGGAATAGCATTCGTTCTAGCCGCGAAGCTCGTCGGTGTAATTTGGTTAACTAAATCACCAGCCAGAAAAAATTGTACATCCTCTTTTTTTACCGTTCCTTTTTCAAGTGCAATCTGTACTGCTTCTTCAATCAAAAGCCTATGCGCCTTTTCATAGGAATCTTGTCCCATCCATAAATCTTCATGAAGAAGATCAAAATCGGCAGCCAAATGACCGCTCGCTTCAAAAGGCCCCCCAGTTACACCTGTAGAAGTTATGACAGGTTGGTTGGCAAATATCCATGATTGCTTTCCAATTAGCATATTTACCCTCCTACCATGCCAAAGAGTGTTTTTATAATGGCGACAACGAATGCTGAAAAAACACCGAATACAATCACTGATCCTGCAAGCTTAAACATATTGCTTCCAACCCCAAGTACAAATCCTTCTGTTCTATGCTCGATTGCAGCTGAAATAATTGCATTTCCAAATCCAGTAACCGGAACAGCACTGCCTGCACCTGCAAATTGCCCGATTCGATCATAAATACCAAAACCTGTGAGTAGTAAAGCAATAAAGACCATTGTTGCACTTGTAGGATTCCCAACCGTTTGTTCAGTAAAATTAAAAAAATAAATATAGATGTATGAAATCGCTTGTCCTACCGTACAAAAAAGGCCGCCTACTAAAAATGCTTTAACACAATTTTTTGCAATTGGTCGCTTTAATTCATGTTTTGCTTGTAGTTTTTCGTAATTCTTTTGTTCAATGGTTTTGTTTTTCTCTTGTTGTTTCGGCATCCATGGCCCCTCTTTCTTATGTTTTTTCTTCCTTCAATTCAACAAGTTGTTTAAATTCCTTTTTGGCTTTTTCCCTAGGAATTTCATTCTCACGCAGTAGTTTATTTAATCTGACCGCTTCAAGAAAAATTTTATAATCACTTGAAACAATGAAGTGTATTCCTTCAAATTTTTTATTAAGATCTTTCGTTAGTTTTTTCTCCACCTGCTTCATTTTAAATCTGTGCAGATGTTTTATTTTATAAGCAACAAGCATATCTTTTCCATTCTTTACAATGACAACATCATAAATATGGTCATTCTTCTTAACTTCCTTTTTTACAGCTTCTTCATCACCAATATTACGATCTGTTGTATCAATAATATCAATCGGCTTTGGATCCGTTTGCTTTAACAGAGCAAGCCTTTCTGTTTTACCATCATCCTTCGATGCACAGCCACTTAGAAAAAGAGTAAAAATAAAAAGGAGTTGTAAGCATATACGTATCATCATAATTTCACTTCCTACCTTTAGGTCGTATCTTTATCTATTATTGTCTTTAATCACCAACCTTTTTATGAATGGTAGGATAAGGAAATCGATTACATATAAGCACTGTCCTACTTCCTATGTAATACTTAGCTAACAAAAAATAACCTGACCCTAAATTCGTGGATCAGGCACTACACTCGCGAATTCCTATCAATTATTTTTATTACAGCCACAACCTTTTTTTAGCTTATTATATGAACTTTTTTTTATTGGCTTTGTATAGGGTACACTAATTTTTTTATTCATAATACACCTTCTTCCATTTAAAGTGATATATGGTAATATATGATATTATTTTAAAATTGTATATATTAGTTGCCTATCCATTTGCTAATTAATACCTCAATAATGGAACCAATTGCAGCTACAGCTAATATAAGAATGATAAAGTCCCCTGTCTTAACACCTGTAAGAAATAACAAAGTAATCCCCATACTAACCCAAATCCCAGTGCACCAAAAACAGCTTAATAATTCACCAACCCATTTTCTCAACCCTTTTTCTTTTGGTAACAGGAAAATATCTTTCGTACCATCCTCATTTGTTTCTTCTACCTCATTAAAAAAAGGGCTTCTAAGAAATTCAGTAATTTTGTCGTATACAATCAGCCTCGTCAATCTAAATGATGCAAGACCTAGAATAAGAATCGTTGCAAATGGTATTTCTTGCACTATCATTTTATTCCTCCATCGAATTGAGAATCGTTAAATCAGAAAGTTCATGAATGGAGATACTTTGGGTATGGCTACCTACTTTAATTTTAATCATATCATTTCGTTTACCTATCACTTGAAAACGTACGGTTTGGCCGCCTATCGAAGCTTCACAAAATGGCTTCGGATCCTGGCGAATTAACCCTGTAAGAACACGTCTCATCTTTTCTACTTCTGGTGAATCTTTTTTTTGTTCTTTTACCTGATTCTCTTGATTCTCTTGATTTACATCCGAAATAACACGAACAGATCCACCGGGTTCATGAAGTTCGTTCTTTATCTTTTGAATGGAGTTCAGTTCCGTTTCAATTTCACCTAGTGCATCATATACACCAAATTCGCGTTTAATTTGATCGAATTTAGCTTCTTTGGCTTCCTGTATTATGCGCTCTTCTTCATTTTCTGTTTCTGTGGTTAAACTGTCTTCTGGTGCTTGAACATGATCTTTCTCCTTGTTTTTCTTCGTTTTGGTGCGGTATATTTCTTGCATCTCAGGTTTTTTTGGTTCAGTAATTTTCGGTTGTACAATATAGAATAGTGGTTTAGAATTATTTTCTTCTGACATTTCGAATACCTCCTTTAAATTGAAATGACCGCAAATGATTCTAGTTCTTTAATCGTATATCGGACTATCCTCTTTCCATACTTATGCCTGATATAAACAAAATCATTTTTCGTACTTTCAAACCTGCCAATGAAAGTCATTCCATTATGTGTAAAACGGCAAAGTGGCTTCGGACCGTAAATAGGAAGTCTAGCTAGTATTTCAAGCTGTACGATCGCTTCTTTATATCGACGATTCTGCGTTTTTATCCGAATCTGTTTCACAGACAAAGTTGCCTCTTTACTCTTTAATTTTCCATTCATAAAGAACCTCCTCGTATACGTGAAAACAGGTATATCGAAACTCTTACTGATCATAATCAAGAAATTTTTCCGTCTATGTATCATTTATACGGTTTCTTTTTCTATTTATGACATTTGATTTTTCACAATACTTCCTCTTAAACAAAAAGAAGTGGGTGCCCGGAATATTATTTAACAGTTATCTTTAACATAAAAAAACGCTTGAATTTGTATCCAAGCGTTTATATATAAAATATAAAACAATGCCAATAACAACAAAAATAACAGTGTGACAATAGTTATTGTCACACTGTTATTGGCTATGCATCGTAGCAATAAGGGCTGGAACAGACCAAATCTCTATGTGATTTGGTCTGCTAAGTAATATGCTATTAAGGATGTTTGTTCACAAGAACGGAACTACTTAGTCCAATAAACCCTGCTTCTTTTTGTCTTTATGACAAACCAAAGAAGTAAACGCAAATTTTATCCCATTATATGATAGCCAGAATCAACATGAATGTTTTCTCCTGTAATTCCTCGTGACATGTCACTAAATAAGAAGGCTGCTGTATCGCCAACTTCTTCAGGAGTTGTCGTTCTCTTCAATGGTGATTCTTCCTCAATTTTTCTCAAAATTGAGTTAAAGTCACTAACTCCTTTTGCAGAAAGTGTACGAATCGGACCTGCTGAAATACTATTCACTCGTATGCCGTATTTACCAAGATCATAAGCGAGATAGCGTACATTTGCTTCTAGTGACGCTTTTGCTACACCCATAATGTTATAATTCGGCATAACCCTTTCCCCGCCTAGATATGACATTGCAACAATGCTTCCACCCTCAGCCATTAAATCTTTAGCTGCTTTTGCAACGGCTGTTAAAGAGAAGGAACTAATATTATGCGCAAGTAAGAATCCATCACGCGACGTTTCCACAAACTCTCCACCCAATTCCTCTTTGTTCGCAAAGGCAATACAATGAGCAATCCCATGTATCATACCAACTTCTTCTTTAATTTTGGCAAAGCATGCTGTAATCTGTTCATCATTGGTTACATCACATTGAAGTATGAGTGATGGTTCACCTTCTAACGTACCCGCAAGCTCTCTAACACTTCTTTCCGTTCGGTCTTGTCCATATGTAAAGATTAACTTTGCGCCAGCTCCATGGAGAGATCTAGCCACTCCCCAAGCGATACTTCGCTTATTTGCTACACCCATAATAATAAATGTTTTTCCTTTTAAAGAAAAAGTCATAATAAAGTCCCCCTGAATTGATACAAGTTATTAGTACCAGATAATAAAATAGTATAGCAAATAGTTAACAATAACTCAAATTTCTCCGAACTTGCTATCATACTTTTTAGTATTCCTGCTCATTATTTGCGCAATACTAAATGGACGTTGTATTTTCCCTTAACCAACATTCTTTGTTAGCTACCATTAACATGAATGAGTAAAAGAAGATTGCTATAGACCCACCCGCTTTAGGTTTGTTACTATTTCAAGAGGCTTTTGAGAATTGAGGTGGATAGATTTTGGGAAAAAGAGAAACCATTGCCAAAAAAGTTGCTTGGATAAGTTTATGGAGTAATATTACATTAACCTTAGGAAAAATGTTTATCGGCTGGACAGCAAATAGTGATGCTGTATTTGCAGATGGGATTCATTCAGCTGCAGATGTTTTCGCATCTATTATTGTACTACTAGTCCTTAAAATTTCTAATAAACCAGCAGATAAAGAACATCCATATGGTCATGGAAAAGCGGAAATTATCGTATCAGGAATCATCGGGATCTTATTAACTCTCGTTTCAATTTACATAGTCTTCGAATCGATTAGTGGGTTTTTCCACCCAATCGAGGCTCCGAATATTCTTGCTTTATGGATTGCCCTTCTTTCATATGGACTAAAAGAATATTTATATAGGTATTCATTAAAGATTGCAAAACAGCAAAACAGTAAAGCCATCGAAGCAATCGCCTTAGATCACAAAGCTGACATAGTCGCATCAATTGCTGCTGCAGTTGGTGTCTTACTATCGATTATTGGAGAGCATCTGCAAATTATTTATTTAATGTATGGCGATAAAGTAGCAAGTTTGTTTGTTGCTTATTTAATTTTCAAAATAGCTAAGGAAATGCTTACTGAAGCCTTCGATATTCTTCTAGAACGTAGTGTAGATACGGATACTATAAATGCTTATATTTCAATCATTTCTAATTTCCAAGAAGTAAAAAGAATCGATAAAATTCGAGCTAGAGAACTGGGACATTATATTATTGTCGATTTAAGAATTTCAATAGATTATACTAAAAGCATTAAAGAAGGACACGACCTGTCTAGAGAAATTAAATATGCGATAATGAAAAAATTTGACAATGTTCAAGAAGTTCTGATACACCTGAATCCATATTTTCCCGAATAGTAATGATCTAGACAAAATTAAATCAAAAAAAAAGACGGAGTAATTCCCGTCTTTTTTAAATTGGCTCTTGCCTGTTGATTGGAACTTAAGGCGTTCGCTTTCCGCGGGCGGTCCGGGAGTCTCCTCGGCGCTGTGCGCCTGTGGGGTCTCCCTTTGATTCGCTTTTCCCTCAGGGGTCTCACGCCTTCCGCACCAATCAACAATGAGCTTTAATATAGCCTTTAAATTAAATATTTCATGAATACGGTAGCCATTCCGAAATAAACTAAAATACTGATAATGTCATTGATCGTTGTAATAAATGGCCCTGAAGCTACCGCAGGGTCAATTTTCATTTTATGCATAATAAGTGGTACGAGTGATCCTGCAAGAGTAGCGAAAATTAATGTTGTAAAAATAGAAATTCCAACTAAGCCTCCAAGGAGTAGATCACGCTGCCAAATAAAAACAACAATAGTAACAACGACACCACATACAAAACCTGTAATAAGCCCCGTTCCTGCTTCTCTGATAATAAGTTTCCATTTACTCTCATGTTCTAAATCACCTGTTGCAATCCCCCGAACTGCCACGGCAAGTGCTTGTGTCCCCGTGTTTCCTGCCATCCCGCCAATTAGTGGAATAAAGACAGCTAGAATTGCCTTTTGGCTTAATGTCTCCTCGAATTGGCCAATTAAGCTCGCTGTCATCATCCCGAGAAATAATAGTATAACAAGCCAAGGCAGGCGCTTCCTTGCCGCAGATATTGGGCTCTTATCAACAGTATCCAGATTGGATACACCAGCAAGTTTAGAATAATCATCGGATGCTTCTTCATCAATGACATCAATAATATCATCGACTGTAATAATACCTAGTAATCGATTCTGAAAATCAACAACCGGCATCGCAAGAAAATTATAATCACGTATTTGTCGGGCTACTTCCTCCTGATCTTCTGTGACAGAAACAGAGACTACCCGATCATCCATAATTTCAGAAATCATCGTATCATCGTCACTAACAATTAATGTCCGTAATGAAAGAACACCTGCTAGTTTTTTATTATCGTCCACAACAAATATATAGTAAATCGTTTCAGCTTTTGGAGCTACTTTTTTCAAAATATACATGGCGGATCGAACGGTTTGGTTTGCTTCAATCGCTACGAATTCAGTCGTCATAATACTACCTGCTGTATATTCCTCATAGCTTAATAGCTCTTTAATCTCTCTAGCCGATTCATCATTCATGATCGTTAAATAACTACCTGCTTGTTCTTTATCAATTTCATTGAGAACATCAGCGGCATCATCTGCGTACATAAGCGATAGCATATCAGCCGCATAAATAGGAGACATTTCAGCTAATAGTCCTTCATATTCCGTTTCGTCAATTTCCATGATTTCAAACAATGTAGCCATTTCTTCTGGAGATAAATAGTGGTAGACTTTGGGACGTAGTTCTTCATTCAGACTTGTAAAAAAATTCGCTTGATCGTACGGGTGAGACTCTATGAATTCAGTCCTAAATACATCAATTTGGTCATCTATTAATGCTTGAATAAGCAATTGTTCATTTATTTGATTATTTTGCTTTTTTTGAGAATCAACAGTTCCCATTTTATACCTCCTCCTTTCTTTAATACTTCATGATCAGATATGTCATACATATTCTTATTAGTAATCGTACATCTTAGTGATAACATACAAGTAGATATACATTATTATTATTCTAACAAGTTTGCAGGTGAAAGAATGAAAATTGACATTATTGGTGATATCCATGGCTGTTATGAAGAATTTACCCAATTAACCGAAGTATTAGGCTATTCATGGGAAAAAGGGTATCCAGTTCATCACGATGGTCGAATCCTAGGTTTTGTAGGTGATCTTACGGATAGAGGTCCACAATCATTAAAAGTCATTGAAATCGTGTATGAACTTGCTATTGTTCATAAATTAGCTCTATATGCTCCTGGAAATCATTGCAATAAACTGTATCGTTATTTTTCTGGAAACAAAGTACAGATTACGCATGGACTTGAAACGACAGTAGCTGAGTATAAACAGCTGCCTGAGCGCCATCAAAAAATAATTCGTAAGAAATTCATGGACTTATACGAGCAATCTCCGCTCTACCAAGTAACTGACAATGAAAAGCTAGTAATAGCTCACGCAGGTATACGGTCTGATTATATTGGAAAAATGAATGATAAAGTGAAGTCATTTGTCCTATATGGCGATGTTTCGGGTGCAAAACATCCTGATGGTTCTCCTATTCGACGAGATTGGGCTCCATATTATCAAGGTCAGGCTATAATCGTTTATGGCCATACCCCAGTTTTAGAACCAAGAAATGTAAACAGAACCTATAATATCGATACAGGATGTGTATTTGGAGGAAAACTAACTGCACTGCGTTACCCTGAGTTAAAAATGATTTCTGTACCATCTACTCTGCCTTTTTTTGCAGAAAAATTCAAGACAAGATTTGATGAATCATGAAGTTACTTTATTAAGTCTATTTATATGACAAAGGGTCAGACCTCACAAACACTATATACAGTCATTTACACGTAAATGTAATACTTTAAACTGTATGTAGAGTAATCTCGGTCTGACCCTTAACAGCCTCTATTTCATCTAATAAATATGCGTTAAAAGTTGTTGAAAATCCGCAGGCGGTTTCTCATGAAACGTGAGAGTTATTCCAGTAACTGGATGAATAAACGTTAAATGGCAGCAATGCAACGCTTGTCTTGATATTCTATCAAGCTGTCCGCCATATAAATCATCTCCACAAAGAGGATGACCGATATAGGCCATGTGAACACGGATTTGATGTGTTCTACCCGTTAACAGTTGTAATGATAAATGAGTATAATTCTCTCCCGACTGCAATACCTTGAATTTCGTACAGGCATATTGACCGTCTTCTCTTACCTCGCGTTCGATAATACTCGTTTCTTTCCTCCCAATTGGAGCTTCTATATTTCCTTGCTTTTCTTGAAAATCTCCTTCAACAATCGCTTCATACGATCGACAGACTCTTCCTGCTTTCTGCTGTTCACTTAGGAGATGATGGATATGACGATGTTTCGCTACTAAAATCAACCCCGAAGTATCACGATCCAATCTCGTAACGACATGAACAGTCGCAGCAATCTTATGTTTCTGATAATACGATAGTAAGCCATTAGCAAGGCTCCCTGTTGGATGTTCTCTTGATGGAATAGTATTCATATTAGCAGATTTAACTAAAACCATTACATATTCATCTTCAAAAATAATCTGAAGGGGCATTTTTTCTGGAAGCAATCCTTTACTTCCAGCTTCAAGCGGAAATTCTGCCGTCACACGATCTCCCATTTTAAGTACGTAACGGACCGTCACTTCTTCTTTATTGACACTCAACTTTCCACCGTCAAATTTAATAGCGGTTAACGCGCGTTTTGAAATACCTTGTTCCTCAAGAAAAATTCTTAATAACTTTCCCGCATCACTCTTTCCGACATTCCAATTTAATCGAAATGGCGTTCCAATTTTGTTTGACATAACACCCATAACTCCTTAATTCGCAATGAACGAATCATGCACTCGCTTCCAGAACGGAAACGGTCTAAATCGAGCAAACCGAATTTTCTCATCTGCAACTCTAAATTGTATCGATTTTACATCTTCATGAAGCAATGAAAGGTGATCAATGGTAATTTGAAAATCAACATTGTTAACTGGCTTTAACATGCATGTATGATGAGCAGGCAAGACTAGTGGTGATCCTACCGTCCGAAACACACGGTTATTAATCGAAGCCATTTCTGCAAGTTGAATAGACGGAATGGACGGATGAATTAGCGCTCCACCGAGTGCCTTATTGTATGCCGTACTACCTGAAGGTGTTGATACACAAAGTCCATCTCCCCTAAATGTTTCAAAATGCTCACCGCGCATTTCCACATCCATTACGAGAGTACCTTCCACACTTTTAACAGTTGATTCATTCAGTGCTAAAAAACGAGACTCCCTCCCGCCATGCTGATACCTGATGATCACTTCGAGAAGGGGGTATTCAACGACTTGAAATGGCGTTTTCGCCAAAGCAATCACTAGCTTTTCGATTTCTTCAGGAGTCCAATCTGCATAAAAACCAAGGTGGCCTGTATGAACGCCAACAAATGCGGTTTTATCAAGGCGGTTTTTATAGCGATGAAAAGCATATAGTAACGTACCGTCTCCCCCAACTGAAATGACTATATCTGGCTGGTCTTCGTCATACTCTAAATTAAAATCTTGGAGATACGTCCTCATACGTTGCTTTAAATTATTTGACTTCGAATCTCCCTTTGAAGTTATGGCAAATTTCATACAATTCCACCTCATGTTTTCTACTGCTCAATCTTTTGATTTATCTTTTTTTCGTGAAAAAACACGCTGAGCTTCCTGTATCTCGAGTCGTATCTGCGACATTTCCTCGTCCAACAAGAAAGCAGCTTCAGCTGCTCGCTGCAGGCGTACACGTATATCTTCCGGAAAATCCCCGCGATATTTATAATTTAGAGAATGCTCAATCGTTGCCCAAAAATTCATAGCGAGTGTCCGGATCTGAATTTCAATGAGAATCTTTTTTTCACCATGGATCGTTTGGACTGGGTATCGAAGAACGACATGATAGGAACGATAACCACTCACTTTTTTATGAGAGATATAATTTCGTTCCTCAACGATTTCAAAATCATTTCGGGCCCTTAGTAATTCCACTACTTTTGTTATATCATCCACAAATTGACACATCATCCGTAATCCTGCAATATCTTGCATTTCGGTTGCCAATTTATCTAGCGGGATATTCTTCTGTGCTGCTTTATCCAAAATACTTACAATCGGCTTTACTCGACCAGTCACAAATTCGATTGGTGAATGTACATGGTCGCGTTCGAATTCATTTCGTAATCCTTTTAACTTTACCTTTAGTTCTTCAACCGCTTGTTTGTATGGAGCCAAAAAGTCATCCCAATGTTCCATTGCCACACCACCTGTTCATAGAAAAGCGCAAGCGCCTATTAAAGAACTTCAATTATGGTCTGCTAAGCCTGTTTTTGAATCAAGTTATTACATTCTGTACAAGTCCGCAATCAAGGCGCTTTAACTAGACAGACAAATAAAGTCTTTAGGCTTCTTACGCTAGCGCCAAAATTTATTAAATTCGCATACCCTAAAAAAACTGCTGCTACTCATTGGTTAAAATAACCAATGAGTAGCAACGTTCAAACTTTACATATATTCAGTGCAAATAGAGGATTAAGAAATAAACATGCGTTCCACTTTTGCTACAAACTCTTCCCCGTAATTTCCATTTCCCTCAATATTGTCAATTAAATAAGTAAGTTCTTCATAAATACCCGATAATTCTAGCGTTTTATCCCCAGACTTCAGGATGACTGGCAATCTTTCTGCCATGGCTTGTTTCAAAGATGCCCATATTGCTTCAGGCAAGAAAATATATGTATAACTTTCAGCATTTTCTGCTAAATAAATGAATGAAGCGTTATCTGAATCTACGATTACTTGCTCTTTCGGTAATAGATGAGCAATCTCTATTACTTTCTCAGGAATCAAAACCAGATTTCCAACTTCAATAACCGCTTCTTTAATTTGTATATTCTCTCTCATGAACCCCTCAACCTCCCATTTTAACGATTATATTTTATCACATCCTACAAGGTATTCCTAAATATTCAGGGTTGTAATAGCAAATTTTCAAAAAGATCACATTTTATTACAAGTTCTTGTTGATGAATTATTACAAAAACGTATATGATACGGATAAAGTGAAACTTTCTACAGTGGGGTGTAGTTCCCTCTGATAATTAGATAATCCAATCGGGCTATTTCGAGCATATACTCCGCCTCCGCTTCTTCAATTCCTTCAAATCCATAAGGCGGAGTTCATACTGCCCGTTAGTCCGGGATAAAGTATTACTTTCATCAGGAGTCTTTATCCACCTCCCTATCTATTTTTTTCTTATTCGATTTACAAATCTAAAGGTAGGTTTTACTGCCTATTAACCTTTTTAAAAAAAGATTGCCTAGAAAGGAAGTACCTAATGAACCAGCATCTTGAAATTGAATTCAAAAACATACTAACTAAAGAAGAATTTCAACTATTGGTACAAAATTTTTCTGTTAAAAAAACAGATTTTACCTATCAGGAAAATCACTATTTTGACACTCCACAATTTTCACTAAAAGAAAACGAATCAGCACTCAGAATTCGCCATAAAAAAGGAAATTATGAGCTAACATTAAAACAGCCAGCGAAAGAAGGTTTACTTGAAACAAATCAGCTCCTGTCAAAAGAAGAAGCTCATTCACTACTTCAAGGAAGTCGCATTCCCAATGGGGATATTGCCACTTTAATTGGTGAAATGGGAATTCATTCGGACGTACAATTTTTCGGCACGCTCGCGACGAATCGTGCTGAGTTTCCTTATCAAGGCGGTCTGCTTGTCCTTGATCATAGCCTTTATTTAAATACCGAGGATTTTGAAGTAGAATTTGAAGTGACGAATACATTGGAAGGCAAAGAAATTTTTGAAAAATTACTAAAATCCCTTCAAATTCCTATCCGAAAAAACGAAAATAAGGTTAGACGATTTTACAATGCTAAGCAGAAGCAAAATTAATCACTACCGTATTCAGAGGTGTATATATTGAAAATAGAAGATTTTAAAACTTTAATAGAACTTCAAGCTCTTCAAGGATTAAATGCAAAGACTAGTACAGAAGAATCAACTTCAAATGGCATGTTTCAACAGCTTTTATCGGAATTCATAACAAAGGACCCTAGTGTACAATCTGATATGCAAACACTAGGAACTGTGTATGACAAAATTAGCGAAGGATCTTCATTAAATGGCTTATCAAATCAGCTGCCGATCAACATTTCACCAAGTTTACCGACGACCTTTAACACTGGCGCTATAGAAAAAACAGATTATGATCATATAATACGTGAAGCAGCTTTGCGATATAATATCCCAGAAAAGCTGATTAAGTCCGTCATTTTGCAAGAGTCTAATTTTAACACTTTAGCTAAGAGCCATGCAGGGGCATCCGGACTTATGCAACTTATGCCCACAACAGCAAAAGATCTTGGCGTGACAAATATTTTCGACCCTATTCAAAACATTATGGCTGGAAGTAAATACTTAAGTAATATGCTAAACCGTTATAACGGAGATACAAAACTCGCACTCGCTGCCTATAATGCTGGCCCCGGAAATGTAGACAAACATAATGGTATCCCACCATTTAAAGAAACACAAAACTACGTTCAAAAAGTCATGAAATCATATTTAAGCTAATAACGATCCTAATATCAGTATTTTATGATGAATATTAGAAGCACCTAAAAGATGATAAATCTTTTTAGGTGCTTTTTAATTGGTCTAGGAAGTCTTAACAATATAATATGTTCTATTACAATGTGTAGTAGTACAGAATATCTAATTTCCTTAAGCTAGATATTTGTTATATTGCAATGGCGTTGTTAAAATGTAAATATACTTATTCTTTTAAAGGGAGTAATCATCATGACACAAGCGAACCCTACACCATACGATGTAATTGGAGAGGCGCTTTTATATAAATTAATTGATGTCTTCTATGAAAATGTGAGTCACCATCCAGAGTTAAAGCCGATTTTCCCTGAAGATTTAACTGAAACAGTCCGTCGGCAAAAACAATTCATGACTCAATATCTAGGAGGCCCTTCTCTTTACACAGAGGAGCATGGTCATCCTATGCTAAGGGCCCGGCATCTTCCGTTTGAAATCACACCAAGTCGTGCCGAAGCATGGCTATCCTGTATGAGGCAAGCTATGGATACTGTCGGCCTCGCTGGAGATATTAGAGAGTTTTACTACCATCGTCTTCGGTTGACCGCACAACATATGATAAATACTACAGATCAAGACGAGAAAGGAGAAGAAAATTGAGCGCTCAGAAACCGATTTTCAATATCTCTAATTGGATTAAATCGCAGCATTGCTATGGAATCGGAAAAAAGCCGATTGAAATCTATGTGTTTATTGACCCAATATGTCCTGAATGTTGGGCACTTGAGCCGATTATTAAAAAACTCCATATTGAGTATGGGCAATTATTCAGTATCAAGCATGTTGTAAGTGGAAAGCTATCTTCCCTTCATAATACCAAAACCAAGAATTATGAAAATATAGCGCAAACTTGGGAAAGGACAGCCAGCCGCTCTGGCATGTCGTGTGACGGAAATTTGTGGCTTGAGAATCCAATTTCTTCTCCTTATGCTGCTTCAATTGCTATTAAAGCAGCTGAATTACAAAGCAGAAAGCTATCAGCTCGTTTCATTAGGAGATTGCAAGAGCTGCTGTTTCTTGACAAACAGGACATTTCCAGACTTGAAGTCCTCACCCAATGTGCACAAGAAGTTGGATTAGATGTAGATGAATTCCTTAATGATATCACTTCTACAAGCGCAGCAAAGGGTTTTCAATGTGATTTAAAGATTACATCTGAGATGGAAGTAAATGAAATTCCTTCCCTCGTTTTCTTCAATGAAAATATCGAAGAAGAAGGAATCAAAGTATCGGGCTTGTATGCATATGAGGTGTATGTAAATATTCTTGAAGAAATGCTTGAAAAACTTCCTACTCCCTCTACTCCACCGTCCCTTGAAGCATTTATACGTTGTTATAAATTTGTTGCAACGAAAGAAATTGAAGTAGTTTATAATATGAATAAACAAGAAGTCGAAAAAGAAATGAAAAAACTTATCCTCAAGCAATTTGTAGAAAAAATCCCTGCTAAATACGGAACCTTTTGGAGATATATCGAAAATGAAAATGAAACATTTGAGTAGAAAAACTCTAATATCTCATTAATACAAAAAACGAAACCTTTTGAAAGTAAATAGATGTGAAGCTAAATATCAAAATCCCTAAAAAAATTTATCTTTAAACGAGAGCCTGTCTTGACAGGCTCCTATTATACAAAAAACCTAGCAAATCGCGAATTTGCTAGGTTTTTTATCTATTTATACGAACAAAGGGGATGGGAGAAATTTTTCACGATCAAACAAAGGGGTATAAGTTTGTTTGTGATTAACTTCACAACTATAATATAACACGATTTAAACTTCTAAGCAATAACTATGTGATTAAATTCACAAGTAATATTTGGTAACCGTCATAAAGTGAAACTTCAATCTGTAGAGGTTTTCTCCATCCCCTACTGATTGTTAGTCCCGTTCTAGAGTCGCTAATATCTCCGCTCCACTTCGACTCACGCATCGGTAAGTTTCACTGTATCTCACCAATCGGGCTTTTACTTCAAAAAGTGAGGCGACTGCCCAGCCCCGACAAGCATAAGATGGAATACGGCGTGGCGTAGTTTGCCACAGAGTATTACAGCTTATGACCTCGAGGGGCTAGGAGCCGCAACTAGATTAGGCAGTTATCCCCCACCTACGCTTCTTCGATTATTCTAAGCCTTGGTGAGAGTTTTACTGCCCGTTAATGCGGGATAAAATAAGAAAATCCCAACAAATCGCGAATTTGTTGGGATTTTCTATCTATAATATACGAACAAAGGGGATGGGAGAAATTCTTCACGGTCAAACAAAGGGGTATAAGTTTGTTTGTGATTTATTTCACAACTATAATATAACAAGTTTTACGACATTTTTCAACATATTATGACCCTCTTCACAAAATTGTCATATTTTTAGAATTCTGATATATAGTTTAAAGTAAGAATACTCCTGGAGGTAAATAACGTGAAAATTATTTTGTTTTTGTTATTAATTCTAATATCACTTTTTCTGCATTTATTAGCTTTTCTAGACCTCTTCCCTTTATACATCAGTTCTTCGATTCTTTTTCTTTCCCTCTTTATTATTGTCTTTACCATCAGTCAGAAAAATCGATTCAAAGGTTATTAGAAGTACTATTACGTTTTCATAATACAAAAACCTGTATATCGTAAATAACGCCACCATTTACCATGAAGAATCAATCCTATAGCACGCTACTCTCATCTCATCCAATGGTGGAGGTGCGGAAGCCACATTTTGGAGTTCTTTCTGTTAAACTTGCCTGTTGATTGGAACGTAAGGCATTCGCTTTCCGCAGGGGTCTCACGCCTACCGCTCAATCAACATAGTGTCAATAACAACAAGCTTTAACATAGCCTAAATAAAAGAAGGATACCTTCTATAGTTTGGCTATTTGAATAAGTGGCGAAGACCCGCCCCATGTCCTAAAAGGATGACTCGTAAGCGGAATACGCCTTAAGTCATCCTCTCTATCTTTAAGCTAATAAAGATTCCAGTTCAATTAGTTTTTCTTCAAACACTTTTAATGCTTCTTGAATAGGTTCTGCTTTTGTCATATCGACGCCTGCTTTTTTCAAAACCTCAATCGGGTAATCCGAGCTTCCTGATTTCAGGAATTCTAGGTAGCGACAGACGGCTGGCTCTCCTTCGGTAAGGATTTGTTTACTTAGAGCTGTTGCCGCACTGATTCCAGTAGCATACTGATACACATAATAATTATAATAGAAATGTGGTATTCTGGCCCATTCAAGACCAATTTCCTCATCGATAATAATGTTTGAACCAAAGTATTTTTTATTCAACTCATAATACTCTTTTGTTAATACTTCAGCCGTTAACGCTTCCCCATCTTGTGCTTTTTTATGGATCGTATGCTCGAATTCAGCAAACATTGTCTGGCGGAAAAGGGTGCCCCGGAATCCTTCCAATTGATGATTTAATAAATAGATCCGCTTTTTCTCATCTTCAATTGTATGAAGAAGATATTCATTCAATAAGTTTTCATTACAAGTTGAAGCAACTTCCGCAACGAATATCGAATAATTTCCATATGGATATGGTTGATGCTTTCTTGTGTAATAACTATGAACAGAATGACCAAATTCATGGGCAAGGGTAAATAAATTATTAACATTATCCTGCCAATTCATTAGTATATAGGGGTTCGTTCCATATGCTCCAGATGAGTATGCGCCGCTACGTTTCCCTTTATTTTCATGAACATCCACCCAGCGATTTTCAAAGCCTTCTTTTAATACGTTAAGATAGTCTTCTCCTAGTGGAGCGAGACCTTTTAGAATATATTCTTTCGCTTCAGCATATGTTACATCCATTTTTACTTCTTTAACAAGCGGTGTGAAAAGGTCGTACATATGAAGTTCGTCTAGGCCAAGTACTTTTTTACGCAAATCAATATAACGGTGAATCAAATGCAGATTCTCATTTACAGTCTGAACAAGATTGTCATATACAGTTTCAGGAATATTATTCTCGCTTAATGCTGCATGGCGAGCAGATTCATAGTTGTGCACAGAAGCATTGAAATTATCGCTCTTAACTTGACCTGCAAGCGTACTAGCAAATGTATTACGGAACGTTCCATATGTCTCATAAACACCTTTAAATGCTTCCTCGCGCACACGCCGATCTTCACTTTCAAGAAAACGAATATAACGGCCATGAGTAATTTCTACATCTTCCCCGTTTTCATCTTTAATCGTTGGAAAAGTGAGATCCGCATTGTTTAGCATCCCGAATGTATTACTTGAAGCATCAAAAATCTCCGAAGCTTGTGCAAGTAATGCTTCCTTCTCTGCTGATAAAATATGTGGTCTTTGTAGGTTAATTTGTTCAAGAGCATGAGCATATAATTTAAGTTCTTCTTTTTCCTGAAGAAAATCGCTAATTTTGCTTTCTTCAATACTAAGAATTTCTGGAACAATATAAGAAAGTGCACTGCTTGCTTCAGCAACTAAACTTTTTATCCGTGAATCCATCCCTTGGTAAAATGAATTGGTTGTATCTTGATCATAACGCATATGTGCATATGTATAGGCTTTCCCTAACTTTTCCCATACTTGATTTTGATATTGTAATACGGCAAAAAGCTTTTCAGCACTTTCGCCAAGGGTGCCTTTATATGCCTCTGCCTTTAATAAGTCTTCTTTCACTTCTTGAAAAGCAGTTTCCCAATCCTCTTCAGTAGCGTAGATATCCTCCAATTTCCATGTATCCTCAACTGCCGATTCACTTCTAGCAGGTAATGCTTTTACTGCATTTTCTTGTCCCATACATCTATTCCTCCATTCTAAATACAACGTAATCCCGATTTATTAACCCAACTAAAAAAACTACGTGGTAACAATATATGATTCTAAGTCATATGGTCCAACCTCTATTAATAGAAGTTTCTCGTTACCATATTATTTCTCTATTGCTCGAAAAAATCCTTCTACTTCGATACAAATTAAGAAACAATCGCTCAAACATAGTATCCAGCATTAACGGACACTAACAACTCCATGATAAGATATTATTGAAGAAATATGAAGAAGTTGAACAATGTAAACTGTCCATAAAAGCCCGATTGGTGAGATACAGTGAAACTTACCTTTGTGGTTATCTAAGGTAAGTTTGCACCCACAGGATGTGGTGTACGACTAACCGTTTGCGAAAAGTCAGTCCCGGAAGTCTCACTTTATTCTATTGTACTTTACCTTTTATCATAAAATCATTTCCGAAAGCTTGGAATAGAGATCATTTTCTAATTGCATATATTCAACACTACTAGTAGGTGGAACAAGCTTATTTTTAATGATATATATCCCTTTTCCTCCAAATTCCAAAATCTTAAGTTTAGTCAATAAAGTTAAATAGGCATCCACTGGGAAAAAAGGATTTTCCCCAGGAAGCAAAGGCAGTGTTCTTAGTCGAATCTGCCCGTTAGCCATCCTCTTTTGAAAAGCTTGATAAATTTGACTAAGATAAATACGACTGCCTATTTTCTTATGCTGCAAACAATCCATGAAGATCCATCCTTGCCATTCAACTGCAGATGTTTCAATGATTACCATCCCTTCCACAGGAAGCCCTATTTCGCTCGGTAACCATGCAGGTGACCAACCACTTTTATACAATTCATTAAAAAAAGGATTCGTATGATTTGCTGTTTTTACACTATGAACAGCCCAAGCCTTTCTTTTTATTCGCCATTCTTCAATAAAGTGAAATTCCCAAGTTTTATTAACGGAAAAAAGGATGTTTGGATGGGTGTTGCTAAGAGGTACAACAGTAAACTGTGAAAAGGTTGTACGTGAGGAGAATGGAGTTAAGGGCTCTAATATGTAAAGCTTATGTTGATCAGGAGAAAACGTTAGGATCATCGGGGAGTGAATCGTATTCACGGTAAATAGCCATTGAAAAGCTGATAATGAATACTGACGAGTCTTTTTACGCTTAATTCGCTTCTCTGCCAATATCCAAATTGGATTAATTCCAAAATCTTGATAAGATTTTGTACGGGATAGAAATAACTCCTCTGAAATGGGAGAGCATTGAAATTCAATCGCATAGGATTGTTGCTTATAGTGGATGAGGATATCAGGTCGCTTATTTATTTTAGAAAGATATGGTTCCATCTCTGCTTCCATACGATTGTCAACAAACCATTGGAATAGTTGCCGCTTTCCTAAAAGATGATATTCCGTTTCTGGTTCAGAAAAGCCTGTACACGCGGATGTTTTTTTGTGGGCAAAATGCGGAATCTTGATTTGACCAGCCTTTAGGATTAATTCTTCTGCACAGCAAGGACAATAATAATTATTCGCTTGCCATTCAACTAGCCGTTCTTTCGGGATATTTTCAGGAATTGTAATGATATTCCCATTAACATCTCGTGCAGTTAACATCTAATTTCCCCCTTCTTTTCAAGATTATTCTTCATTAATTCACTAAATCCTCTTTTTGGGGAGGTATTTTCTAAAATTCTTAGACATATTATCATACAAAACTCTTATGGTGTAAAACGGCACCATTTACCATGAAGAATCCGTCCTGTAGCACGCTACACTCGCCTAATCACAATGGTGGATGTGCGGAGCCGGATTTTGAAGTACTTTCTTAATAAGGTATGTATATCTGCAAAGTAAATTGGCTAAATTAGTATGCCGCTAAGCCCCGTCCCCATGTCCTGAATACAAAAACGCCGATTTCATAATCTTTCATGAAATCGGCGAATTAGTTATGAGAAATATTTGTGGACTGTTTCAAAAACATGTTCATCCATTACCAGTCTTCCATACTCTTCAAGCATATGGATCGTAATTGAAGATTCTTGACTATATTCAAGTAAAAGACTTAAAACATCATCAATTTCGTCTTCTTCAATTTCCTCTTCCTCAAATTCAATATAGAGAAAATATCTATTCTCATAGGCATATAATTGTGTCTTGAAGTGATCAAGACCACTGCGCTTACTGAGTGAAATGACATCTTCAAAGTCTTTGAACTCCGTAATAAACTCAATGATACCATCCTCAAACTGAATTGGTTCATGGCCATCGTTTCTGCCTTGATATTGTTCATCTAACAAGGATTCAAGCTTATCATCGACATGAAGCTCACTAAATCTTTCATCGGTAATCGGCAGTTCTAGCTTTTGACCATCTTTCGTCAATTGTGCCTTCGTGACTAATATCTCAAGACCCTTTTCCAACGCTTGAACTTGAATCCATAATGGACCTTCAATCATAAACTCTTCTTCTTGATGTACTTCATCCATCATCTCCCAGAAAAGTTCCTCACTTCGTTCTCGACTATACCAAATATCTTCCCTATTAAAGCCGCGATCTTCAATATCTATATAAGAAATGTAAAACTTCACTGTATCTTCATTAATACGTTCGATCTCCACAAAAATCCTCTCCCTTCTGTACATGTTTTGAAGGGATTTACCCCCGAGCAATTAATGCTCTTTCTTTAATCTCTACCCACCATACCCTTTTAAACATCAGGTAGATCAGGAAATATGTTGTCATAATTTATTTTATGATAAAACTCTTCATAATGGAAATAAAATCGCTTAATCAATTAAAAACAAACTATTGCCTAATGTTCCATATATTTTACAAAATCCTTACAGGATATGCAACTGTTAAATAGGAAATATTTTTGGAATAAAGAAACAAAACACTCTCACTGGTCAGCTTCTACTTAGACATATATTTTAACTTTATTCACAAAATAGATGCATGAAAAACCCTGTCAGTGCTTAGACAGGGTCGATGCTATAAATTAGTTGACCATTCGCTGAGCTTCACGTAGTTGGAACGATCGGACTTTACGTGGTAGGAATCTGCGAATCTCATCTTCGTTATATCCAACCTGTAATCTTTTTTCATCAAGGATAATTGGCCTTCTTAATAGTCCTGGATTATCTTTGATTATTGTATACAATTCTTGAAGTGGAAGAGACTCCACATTTACGTTAAGTTTCTGGAACGTCTTCGATCTTGTCGAAATAATTTCATCTGTACCATCTTCTGTCATACGAAGGATTTCTTTAATCTCTTCAATTGTAAGTGGTTCAGAAAAAATATTTCTTTCTGAAAAAGCAATATCATGCTCCTCAAGCCATGCTTTTGCTTTGCGACAAGAAGTACAGCTAGGTGATGTATATAAAGTTACCATGTTAACACTCACACTCCCTAAGTATAGAATCGACGATCTATGATGGGAAACTTATTATTCACAACAGTTTCAAGTCTAGATTGAAATAACTATAAAATAGTAATTCATATTAATATTATACACTAGAATTAGCAAAAATCATACTCTTTTCACAAAGATTGATCCGCTTTCAAAGTCCAACATTAATTTTACAATCTAATCATTCTTCTTTTAATTGAAAATTTTCACAAGCCATTCTCAATTACTTTTTTTCATATACTATATAAAATACCCAGTTTACTTGCTTATAAACATATTAGTTAGGATCTCTCACTTTTGTATTTCCATTCTTGTTCCTATTATGACTAAAAAACGATCTCATTTTTTGAGATCGTTTTTTGGTTATTGCTTATACATTTGTTGATATTGTTTAAATTCCTTTTCCGAGCAATTCACAAAGTGCCCTGGCCTTACTTCACGCATTTTCACATCATCGGTTTCACTATAATTGTGAATATTCGGGTTGTAAACTATACGTTGTCTCAGACGTTCACTTTCAGGATCTGGAAGTGGGATTGCCGAAAGCAGAGATTGAGTATATGGGTGAATTGGATTGTTATACAAATCATCACTTGGTGCAAGTTCAACTAATTTCCCAAAATACATAACTCCGATTCGATCACTGATGTATTTAACCATGGAGAGATCGTGTGCGATAAAGAGGTATGTTAAACCATGTTCAATTTGTAATTTTTTTAATAGATTCACGACTTGTGCCTGAATGGATACATCCAATGCTGAAATCGGTTCATCCGCAATGATGAATTCCGGTTTCACAGCTAATGCACGGGCTATTCCGATACGTTGACGTTGTCCACCGGAGAATTCATGTGGGTATCGATTGGCGTGTTCCCGGTTTAACCCTACTGTTTCAAGCAAACTGTATACTCGTTCAGCTCTCTCTTTTGATGATTTCGCCAAACCATGAATATCAATTCCTTCAGCGATAATATCAATGACCTTCATCCGCGGGTTTAAAGATGCGTATGGATCTTGGAAAATCATTTGCATTTTCCGGTTAAAATCCTTTAATTGATTTTTATTTTTAGACCCATGAACATTTTCGCCATCAAAAATAACTTCGCCATCGGTTGCATCGTATAGGCGAATGATTGTTCGACCAGTCGTTGATTTGCCGCAACCTGATTCACCGACAAGTCCTAATGTTTCACCTTTGTAAATATCGAAAGAAATACCATCAATAGCTTTAACCATATTTGGCTTTCCAACATTGAAGTATTGCTTTAGATTTTTTATTTCCAGTAATTTCTCACGTTCAGCCATCATTGCCCCTCCTGTCCAGCTTGGAATTGTTTCATCCGTTTGACTACAGCTGCTGGCGGATCGACTTTCGGTGCATCAGGGTGCAATAACCAAGTTGCCGCATAATGTGTGTCAGAGACTTTAAACATAGGCGGTTGTTCTTCTAAATCTATTTGCATTGCATATTCATTACGTGGAGCAAATGCGTCACCTACTGGCGGATGCAAAAGATTTGGCGGAGTTCCTGGAATCGCATATAAGGCTTCCTCTGTCGAATCCAAGCTCGGCATTGAGCTAATTAATCCCCATGTATATGGATGTTTAGGATTATAGAAAATTTCGTCTACCGTTCCAATTTCAACAATTTTACCGGCATACATAACCGCTACCCGATCAGCAACATTGGCAACAACACCAAGGTCATGCGTAATGAAGATAATTGAAGTATCAATTTTCTTCTGCAATTCTTTCATTAATTCAAGAATTTGGGCTTGAATCGTTACATCAAGCGCTGTTGTTGGCTCGTCTGCAATCAAAACCTTTGGATTACATGCAAGAGCAATTGCAATAACGACACGCTGTCTCATCCCACCAGAAAATTGATGTGGATATTGATCAAAGCGTTGCTCAGGATTCGGAATCCCAACCATGCTCAGCAATTCAAGAGCCCGTTTTTTTGCTTCACTCTTACTAGCATTCTGATGCTTAATAATCGGTTCCATGATTTGCTTACCAACTTTAATTGTCGGGTTTAAAGATGTCATTGGATCTTGGAAGATCAATGAAATGTCTTTCCCACGAACTTTTTGCATCTTTTTTTCACTTAAATGAGCTAAATCATTCCCATCGAAAAGAATTTCCCCACTCTTTATTTCCGAGTTTTGCGGTGGCAAAAGGCGCATAATCGCTTTTGTTGTTACCGATTTACCTGATCCCGATTCTCCTACTATTGCAAGTGTTTCACCTTTTTTCAACTCAAAATTCACGCCACGAATCGCTTGAACTTCTCCTGAGAAGGTATGAAACGATATATTCAAATCCTTAACTTCTAATATGTTATCCATCTTTTTCACCTACCTATTAATCGCGCATTTTCGGATCCAATGCATCACGGATTCCGTCTGCAATCATGTTAAAGCAAATCATGATGATACTGATAAATACTGCTGGGAAAATCATTAAGTGTGGATACAATCTCAATGTTTTAAATCCATCATCAATTAATGTACCTAATGAAGCTAGTGGAGATTGAAGCCCTAATCCGATGAAACTTAAGAATGCTTCAAAGAATATCGCATTCGGAATCGTAAACATTGTGTTAATAATGATAACACCAGCTAAGTTTGGCAATAAATGTTTGAAAATGATTTTACTATGAGAGTTTCCAAGTGTTCTTGAAGCAAGTACATACTCTTGTTCTTTCAACTTAAGTACTTGAGCTCGAACAACCCGCGCCATTGTTGTCCAGCCTGTAATAGCTAGTGCAATTGTAATCGACATAATCCCTGGTTTGAAAACGAGGATCATTAAAATCACGACAACAAGGTTTGGTATTCCAGAAATGACTTCAATTACACGCTGCATCATACTATCCAGTCTGCCACCAAAGTAACCTGATATTGCTCCATAGGTTACGCCAATTACCATATCAAGCAATGCAGCCAAGAAAGCGATATATAAGGAAATTTGAATTCCTTTTGCCACACGAGTAAATAAATCACGGCCTAAAGAATCTGTCCCGAACCAGAAGTATTCGTCAATATTCTTCTGTTCATAAACATCAACAACCGTTCCATCATTTCGAACAGTAGTCCCATCAAAGGGTAACCAGCTTACATTTTCCAATACTGGGATTTTGGCAGGCAGATTTGTACGTTTTAAATTTTGGTCATTTGTTCCATGACCGCTAATTAAAGGACCTACAAAGGCAAGAATAATGACTAATAACATGACTACGATACTAACAAGAGCTGCTTTATTTTTTCTTATTCTCAGCCATGAATCTTGCCAGAAATTTAAGCTAGGCTTACCCAGTGCCTCACTTAAGGAAGCATCTAGAATGGCAGGAGCAAACTTATCTTTACTTATTTTCATATCTTCTTTTGCCATTACTTTTTACCCCCTGACAACCTAATACGCGGATCAATAACACCATAAAGAATATCCACTACAAGGATAATGACAACAAACATAAATGAGAATAACAGAGTCGTTCCCATAATAACGGAATAATCATTTACCGTTATAGACTTAACAAATTGTTCCCCGATTCCCGGGATGGCAAATATCTGCTCAATAACGAGAGAACCCGTCATTAGGGACACCGCTAGAGGTCCTAGCACTGTTATTACTGGGATTAACGCATTTCGTAATCCATGTTTAAAGGCCACTTCTAAACTACTTGCCCCCTTCGCTTTCGCAAGGGTAATATAATCCGAACCTAATACATCAATCATTTCTGTTCTCATAAATCGAGCCGTAATGGCGATAGGGAACATTGCTAGAGCTATCGTAGGCATAATGGTATAGTCCCAGCCCTTCCAGAACAAAACTGGTAACCAGCCTAGTTTAACACCGATATAATATTGCATGACTCCTGCAAAGACAAAGTTAGGAATCGATTTACCAAGAACAGCTATGAATGTTGCTCCATAATCGACCCAAGTATTTTGTCTTAAAGCGCTGATTACACCAAGTACAATCCCGATAATCGTACCGAAAAAGATGGCTTGAAATCCTAATTGTAGGGATGGCTGAATGCGTTCAATCAATAATTGTGTTACTGGAACATTATTAAACTGGAACGAAATTCCTAAATCACCTTTGAATAAACCACCTATATATTGTGCGTACTGTACAGCTACAGGCTGATCTAATCCATATTTATCCTTCATGATTTGTAACTGATCAGGTGATAATTTTCCCGCAGCGGAAAAAGGTGTTCCTGGTATCAATTTCATCAAGAAGAAGGTAAGGCTTGCAATAACAAATAAGGTTATTAACATATAGATAAACCTTTTTGTAATATATCTAGCCATTTGCACACCTCCTGCATATTCAAATTTTCTCTATAATTCGACAATTTTTTTAATAGGGAAAAGAGGATGTCCCAGAAGGGTCTTACCTCGCATTTTTCATACTGTTGAAAGGAAAAGAAATATCCTTACATACAAGATAATAGAAGTTGCGGGGTTTGACCCTGGCTTTGAGACAGCCTCTCTTCAGCTTTTAAATCGTTTTATTATAGTATTCTATTCTTCAACTGTGATCCATTTATAAGAATAGTTAGGACCAAATGGTAAAGCAACTAATCCTTTAACTTTAGTGTTAATAAGAATGTTATCTGCTTTTTGATAAGTTGGTGCCACGCCGTAATCTTCAGCTAAGAATACACGTTCTGCTTCTTGAAGTGTTGAAACGTACTCTTCTTGATTCGCTGCAACTTCTTCTGCCTTTTTAATTAACCCGTCATATTTAGCGCTTGAATAGGACATTTCATTATTCGGGCCATCTGTTAACCAAAGATCCGCAAATGTCATTGCATCTGGATAGTCAGGACCCCATCCAGAGTGAAGCAAATCATAGTTTCCAGCTTTTGCACGATCAAGACGAATTGCAAATGGAACACTCTCAAGATTCACTTTTAAACCAGGTAAGTTCGTTTCTAATTGGTTCTTAATATACTCGTCCACTTTTTTTGCTGAATCAGTGTCTCCGCCGAGATATCTAAGCTCAAGTTTGTCAATTCCAAGATCAGCCAACCCTTTTTCCCATGCTGCTTTTGCTTCTTTAGCATTGAACACAATCAAATCGCCATTTTTCTCACGGAAATCTTTACCGTCTGGAGTCGAAACAAATTGTTTTGGTACAAAATAATTCGCTGCAATTGAACCGTTGTTCAAAATGCTTGCTGCGATATCTTCTTTATTGAAAGCTTTCGCGATTGCTTCACGGATGTGAACATTCGCAAGTGCTGCATTTTTATAGTTCATTTTCACCCAAAATACAGATGGTTGAAGTGAACTAACCATTCTTTCATCACCTTGATATTGTGGAACAAGATCAGATGCTAAAATATCTGTGATATCTGCTTCTCCACCTTCAAATGCATTCACTTGTGCATTATTATCTTTAACTACGTTAAAGGTAATTTTCTTAAGGGTAACCGCCTTTGCTTCTCGGTAATTATCGTTCTTTTCAAGAGTCCATTCAGTAGCTGTAGGACCGTTCCAAGAAGTTATTTTGAAAGCACCATTTGATAATAGGTTTTCTGCATTACTTGCATAAGCATCGCCTTTTTCTTTAACAAACTTTTCATTTTGTGGATAGAATGTTGGGAATGCCATTAAGTCTTTCCAGTAAGGAAGAACTTTCTCAAATTTAACTTCTAAAGTTTTTTCATCTAAAGCTTTAATACCTAAAGTATTTAAATCAAATTCTTTTTTGGCAACTGCAGCATCAGTAATTTCTTGAGCGCCTGCAATTTTTCCATTCATCATATATGGGCCATACTCTGAAGCAGTAGCAGGATCAATCGCACGCTGCCAAGCGTATACGAAATCATTTGCTGTCACTGGGTCTCCATTAGACCATTTTGCGTCTACAAGCTTAAATGTTACAGTCTTCCCGTCTTCACTTACTTTTGGCTCTCCGTCTACTAAAGCCGGAACAGAACTACCATCTTTGTCTGCTGTGTAAAGACCTTCGTTAATACTATTTAATACGTTAAAACCAATTTCGTCTGTCGTCTTAACAGAATCCAATGTTGGAATTTCAGATCTACTTAGGACTTTAATTTCTTGTGCTACATTAGATGTTTTTGCACCGTCAGACTTTTTATCGCCTTTGTCTGCACTGTTCCCGCCACCACATGCTGCCAAGAAAACACTGAGAACTAATGTCAAGATCAAAAGCAGTGAATATTTAGATTTTTTCAAAATTTCGACACCCTTCCCTATTTTTTGTGTAACATTTACTATTATACAAATAATTTAGAATTTGTATATAAATATTTAAAAATAATTTAATATCTAGTAGTCATTATTTAATAAATATGTATATTTAGTTTTTTCGCCAAAGAATTATAACATTAATTGCAATTTTCGTAAAATTAAGCCTTTTCATTGTTAAATTTTTACATAAGTATTTTTCTCAACATTTTTTAATCATCTTTTTTAAACAATTAATTATTATATTTAAATAATAGTAACTTATTGCATGCACCTCTTTATGTTTTGGTATACTTTTTTTAGTAACATTTAGAAAGGATTTTGGAATATGAAAAAAACGATGATTTGGACAGGCGCAATGGTTTTGCTTTCTTTAATTTTATCGCTAGTCTTTTATCATGAGATCACGTTACGTTCATTTCTTGATATGATCTTTTATATAGCTGGCTTGTTATTAACTTTCTCCTTATTTACGTTTGTACTACAAAAAGGTTTTTTTGACGTAATCCATTACAGCTTTCGCAAAGTACTGCCTAGTAAGAGTACAGAAACAGAAGAAAAAAGTGAAATCCGCAAGCTTTCTGAATTAATAACATTTAACCTTAGTGTCCCATTCTCAACTGGATTCACTCTTTTACTCATTTTAATTATTGGTTTATATGTTTATTACTTATGATATTTTGTAAAAATGGCGATGCTGTAAGGAAAATATGTAGATTTCAACAGTAAATATCTCTACAATGAAAGAAGTAAACAAACTATTATTTTTTAAGTTTATACAGGGAGTGACAATAGGTGAAAAGGATTTTCTCAGGCATACAGCCTACCGGTTCCATAACATTAGGAAATTATATTGGTGCGATGAAGCAATTCATCGAACTTCAACATGAATATGACTGCTACTTCTGCATCGTTGATCAGCACGCAATTACCGTGCCACAAGATCGATTAGAATTAAGAAAAAACATCCGAAATCTTGCAGCATTATATCTGGCAATTGGTTTAGATCCAGAAAAGAATACGATCTTTATCCAATCTGAAGTACCTGCACATGCCCAAGCAGGCTGGATGATGACATGCAATGTCTATATTGGCGAGCTAGAAAGAATGACTCAATTTAAAGACAAATCTGCTGGAAAGGATGGCGTATCAGCAGGTTTACTAACATATCCACCATTGATGGTCGCAGACATCCTTCTATATAATACTGATCTCGTACCAGTAGGCGAGGATCAAAAGCAACATATTGAATTAACACGTGATTTAGCTGAACGTTTCAATCGAAAATATGGGGAGATCTTTACGATTCCTGAAATCAGCCTGCCAAAAGCTGGCGCTAGAATTATGTCTCTACAAGAACCTGAAAAGAAAATGAGTAAATCTGATCCAAACAAAAAAGCGACGATTTCCTTATTAGATGATCCCAAGCAAATTGAAAAGAAAATTAAAAGTGCAGTTACCGATTCAGAAGGTATTGTCAAATACGACAAAGAAAATAAGCCTGGTGTATCTAACCTTCTTTCCATTTATAGTATCTTTAGTGGTAAATCTATCGCTGAAATCGAAGCGATGTATGAGGGTAAAGGATATGGAGACTTTAAGTCTGGATTAGTGGAAGTCGTTCTTGCAGAAATCAAACCGATTCAAGATCGATACTATAACCTACTTGATTCTACAGAGTTAGATGAAATTCTAGATCGTGGTGCTGAAAAAGCAAATCGCGAGGCCAATAAAATGCTCCGCAAAATGGAAAATGGCATAGGGTTAGGACGTAAAAAAAAATAAAGGCGCAATGACAGTTTGCATATCATGTAAACTGTCTTTTTTAATTACAGTGGCAATCATTTATTTGTGGTGCAACTTTATATCTTTGTTTGTACACACAAATAAAGACGCCCTCACTTGCGACGTCTTTATCTTCCATTTCTAGACTATGGCCAATCGAAGAAACGTAGGTGTTAGAACAGAACTAACAATTATTTAGGGAGGCCCCATTCTAATTGAGTGTCACTTTATAACATTGACTGACTATCGCCGACTTCCATTTCCCATAACTTTTCAAAGAATGGTTGGCCTTTTACTAGATGCTCACACATGTGTAGATGTTGATCCGACCAGCCTGTTTTCATTTCTTCATATAACCCAAGCCAGGCTTCTTCGAAGTTCATCTCCTGTATACTTTCATATTTTTCTGGTGACCACTCTGTAAACCAGTAGCGAATTTCAGCTGTATGTTTCGCAGTAAATAGTTGATCCATAGCCATAAATAAAAGTTGCTTTAATTGGCGTTCTTTGCGAGTGAGACCTTTCATATAATTCGGTGATGGAGATAAAATATGATATTCTTTTTCAGATGGCTCATTTTCATTAAATGTGTATTCTAAAGCAGGATGGTTTTCAATCATGTCATATACAATTTGTTCTTGGCGTGGAATTAGCCTACTTTTCCGAATGGGAATGTGATACCCAATAGTATCAATAGCCAGTATTCCACTTCCGTCTGTAATGACAAAACAATAATCCAATTGGATTCTTTCATGATTCTTTCTTGCATAGGCTTTTTGATAAATATCATTGAGAAGCGCTTTCGGTAATTCAGACAGATCATTTTCTATGTAATGAAAAAGTGTAGACGAAATTTTCAAAAGCGGAACTTGATCGAGTAGTTCAATTCCGTCATCTTTTCTCCATTCATGAAAATGGCAAATATTGTAGCCGTTTTCTTCTCCTTCAAACCAATTCACCCAAACATCATGAAGATATAACATCATTTGCCCCCTCGCTTACTTAGTTCTATTTGTCCATCAGTATAGGCAGATTTGAGAGATATTATTCCTTATTTAGGTAGTTGATTATTTTTCTTTTTTAAGTAACAAAGGTAACTTGAATTACATTACTTTACAGGTTTTCCCCTCATACAAATCATTGGTTTATAGAGTTTTGCCCCCTCTTTCTCCAAAGCCCGTTCCTATTCCTTCAACCTAAAATCTTCAGATGATATCGCGAATGTTTTTTTTACTGTAAGGTCTTTTTTCTGTCTTACTAAAAAATAACCCGCAGTGTACCCAAGCATTTTCGGATATGGTGATTTCCCAAGCAAAAGTTGGTCATGTTTTCTCTCAATACGTTTCAGATGAATATTTTCTTTAAGATATTTCTTCCAAAAATGCTGAAGCTGCTCATCCGAATATAAGTCGGTCCAATTCGCTAAGTAATCTTTTCCTAGATAGGTCATGACAGCATGTTCCGCTAAACCCTCCATTACCATTCGATCAAGCAAAGTGAAATCATTTTCATGTTTCTTAACTGCAGCTATCCTGCATACATGATGATATTCATGAATAAACACTGCAGTAAGTTCCTTCAAACTAATATCTGGTCGGACAAAGAGGAATATATGATTTCGAAAGGCTAAACCAGATTTCTTATCGGTCACACGATTAAATAATCCTCCAGCATTCATTGGAAAAATATATATCGGAATATCTGGACCTTGCCATAATCTTTGAAAGCGCTGATAAATAACCTTCATTTCCCGCCAAATATCATCTGAAACTAGAACTTCTGCATCTTTTTTAGCTTGCGAAGGATCTCTATACATCCCATGTTGCAATAACATTTGGTAAATGTGATTAGGACTCATTTTAGGGAACTCTTTTGCTAACTGTTTACATATTTCGATTGGGTTATTATTATCCATCAGCCATCTATTCGTCTCAACAATTCCCATCATCCTCACCTCGCCCCTGTTTTTTCCATCATATGCTAGGAAGCATATGATGAGACAGACGAAGTATGATATTTCCACTAAATAGTTTTATAGATTTTCCAAACATCTATACATAGGAATGATTAAGAGTAGTGGTTATCGAAGTTTTAGATTTATTGCTGCGAACTTCTTTTCGTTTCTTCATACACAATAGCGGTGATACGGACCGGATTTTGAGATATTCACTAAAAAAAATAAGTATATCTCCTAAGAAAATTGGCTTTAGGGAAAGCTGCGAAATCCCGTTCCCATGTCCTACACGCAAAAAAGATTCTCTTCACATTTGGATGCCGAAATCAAAGGATAAGACAACATAACTACTAAATCGTTCAAATGAAGTGTATATAACACTATGATCTAGAAGTAATGTGCAGCCTTTAGCCTTCGGACATCCTAAAATGTATCAGAGAATCTATCGATTATTTATCCCGTATTAACGGAAAAGTCAAGACTTAACGCTGTGAACTTCAGCCGTTTAGTTGAGGCCACAGGATGTGAGTCACTCAGACGAAAGACTATAGGACACTTGCTACTTAGTCTGAGCTCATTGAAATGGTTTGACTGTCGGTTGATCGAAGCGAAAGCAAAGATCTTAGCGACTGTCAAACTGGACTAAAAATCAGTGGGGTTAAAGCCCCCACTGATTGAAGTTTCACTTATTATTCTTCATATTTCTTTAAAACAATTGTTGCATTATGACCACCGAAGCCCAATGAGTTGCTTAGCGCCGCCGTAACCTCAGCTTTACGAGCTGTATTAGCAACATAATCTAAGTCACAGTCTGGGTCTGGATTTTCCAAGTTAATCGTCGGTGGCAAGATGCAATCACGAATAGCCAGAGCGGTAAAAATTGCTTCAACACCGCCTGCTGCTCCTAACAAATGACCAGTCATCGATTTAGTCGAGCTTATCGCCAAGTTATTTGCATGTTGGCCAAAAACTTCTTTTATTGCCATTGTTTCGTATTTATCATTATAAGCTGTACTCGTGCCATGCGCATTAATATACTGAATCTCTTCCGGTGAAAGGCCCGCATCAGAAATCGCTTGTTTCATTGCTCTTGCTCCACCCTCACCGCCAGGAGCTGGAGCAGTTATATGGTATGCATCTCCAGTTGATCCGTATCCGACAATTTCACAGTAAATAGTGGCGCCGCGTTTTTGTGCAAACTCTAAATCTTCCAAAATGATAATACCGGCACCTTCTCCAATTACAAAGCCATCACGATTTGCATCGAAAGGACGGCTCGCAGTACTTGGATCAGGATTTGTAGATAAGGCAGTATTCGCGCAAAAGCCAGCAACTGCCATCTTCGTGATCGGGGCTTCTGCTCCACCCGTAATCATAGCATCAGCGTCACCTCGTTGAATCGCCTTGAATGCATCACCGATTGAGTTTGTTCCAGATGCACATGCCGTTACTGTACATGAGTTGATCCCTTTAGCACCTAGAGCAATCGATACTTGACCTGATGCCATATCTGGAATCATCATAGGAACGAAGAACGGACTTACCCTCTTATAGCCCCGATTTAAAAAGGTCTCGTGTTGGTTTTCGAACGTTTCCATTCCACCAATTCCTGAACCAATCCATACACCAATTCGATCAGCGTTTGTATCATTAATTTCTAAATTAGCATCTTGGACAGCCATTGTGGCAGCCGCTACAGCATAATGCGTGAAACGATCCATCTTTCGAGCTTCTTTACGATCAACATATTCTTCAACGTTAAATTCTTTTAATTCTGCCGCTACTTTTGCAGGATATTCATCTGCATTCAATCGCGTTAATGGACCGATACCTGATTTACCTTCAATTATATTTTCCCATGTTGTTTTTGCAGTATTCCCTAGTGGGGTAACAGCACCAATTCCCGTTACAACAACTCTTCTTTTCGTCATTCAGTATACTCCCTTCATTGTTTAAAAATTACTCTCGCCAGTCCTATATTATTTTCCCCAGCGCATAGCTATGGCTCCCCAAGTTAATCCGCCGCCAAAGCCGACCATGACAACTAGATCGCCGTCTTTGATTTTTCCAGCTTCAAGTTCCTCAAACAGCGCAACTGGAATTGAGGCGGAGGAAGTATTTCCATATTTTCTAATTGTAGTAGACATTTTCTCAATTGGAAGACCAAGTCTTTCTCTAGCCGCTTCCATAATTCGAATATTTGCTTGATGAGGGATTAGGAAATCTACCTCTTCTTTTGATAATCCAGCTTTATCAAGAACTGTTATACATGATTCTCCCATTTGACGAACCGCGAACTTAAATACTTCACGACCATTCATGATAATAGTACTGCCAGTATCTTGATACAAATGATCTCCGCCTGCTCCATTTGCACCGAGTTCGAATGAAAGAATACCTCGATTGTCAGATACTTGACCAATTACTGCTGCACCTGCGCCATCACCAAATAAAACGGCCGTATTGCGATCTTCCCAGTCAGTAATTTTAGATAACTTTTCAACACCGACAACTAACACATGTTTATATGTTCCTGTTTTAACGAATTGCTCACCAGTTACCATACCATACATGAATCCAGCACAAGCCGCACTGATATCCATTGCAGCAGCATTCGATGCGCCAAGCTTATCTTGTAACATACATGCTACAGTAGGGAACGGTCGATCTGGCGTAACAGTTGCAACTAAAATCAAATCAATATCTTTAGCGTCTATTTCCGCATCTTTGATTGCTTGTAAAGCTGCCTCATATGCCATATCTGATGTATCCATATCATCAGGAGCGATTCTTCTTTCCTCAATCCCTGTCCTAGTCTTAATCCATTCATCTGACGTTTCTACCATTTTTTCCAAA
Organism: Bacillus cihuensis; assembly: GCF_000504145.1. Taxonomy (NCBI): domain Bacteria; kingdom Bacillati; phylum Bacillota; class Bacilli; order Caryophanales; family Bacillaceae; genus Bacillus; species Bacillus cihuensis. Next base: position 495,034 of record NZ_KI632497.1, read on the forward strand.
TCTACATTCGTTAACACTTTATCGGGCAAATAGCGTCCAATTCCGATTATCCCTGCATTCATTCTGCCATCCCCTATCTATTATTAATGCATTGTTATTATCATCAATTATTATTACCTGGTGCTAATTTTATAATAAAGATGCTCATGTTGCAAGAGAATGAATAAAAAGAGTACAAGATTAAGATTAGAAAAAGTTTTGGACAAGAGCCTAAGCAGTGAGCCAACCATCCCCATACAATAACATTGAGATGAAAGGAGGAATTCAAACATGACGGATCGTAATCAGTCCCGTGATACAGATTTTTTCTCAAAGATGATGTTTTCAAAGAGAAAAGAACCTGAAACTGAAAAAGAATCTACTGCGGATGAAGCTACTACTAATATGGATTACATTCAATTGATGGAAAACGTGGATACTTTAATATCGCTCTATGAGAAATCTAAGCCTTCCCTTCAAAAATTCAATCCGCTTATCGCTCATTTTTTCAAAAATAAAGATAAATAATAAAACAGGGTGGAATACAAAAATTCCACCCTGTTTTATTATTGCTGATTTGCTGCATCTTTTTTTCCGAGTTCATATGCTTCATTCATGACATTTTTGAAAATATCAAGAAAAGGCATTGCCATTTCCATAGACAGTTCTACACCAGATTCTTCAAGCTTCGCTTTAGCTTCTGGGAAGTATTTCATCGCAATTGCCATAAATTCCATTGTTTTATCATTCTGCATGACTAATCCTCCTCAAAAAACACAAGACCCTTGACTGTCTTCGTACCTTTCACCAATTATCACGACTGACAATCCAACTAACAATCATTATGGCAAAATTGTATAAAGAGAGTTTTTACAAAGGGTAGCTTGCATTCTTACTTCATGTATTAGATATTCATATTGATTATAATACCCATACATAAGAGAAATGAAAAGGAATTTACCTATTCTATTTATGATTTAGTCAAAATTTAATCACGAGTCAACGATTATGATGCAGTATCTGTAATGCAATGCCTTCTTCTGGTGTAATATTATTGTCTATTTCAAACACATAGGTTTGATGTGCTGAAACAACTTCCGCATCTGCTTTACGTTCTTCAAGCAGTTCAGGATGAAATAGTAGCTTAGCACATTGTGACCATTGATTTTTTAGTTTACTTCTTACAGTAATCTTTTTTTCGTTCAAGATTGTAATTTCAGGAAAACTTGCTAATAAATCATCAATGAAGATGGCATCCTTTTTGTATTCACATTCTAACGCTTTTTCAATTTCCAAACGATTTTTTTTCTGAATACTTACCTCAAACACTGATTCTTCTTGCTGACCTGGTCCATAAATCGTTGGTAAATAAATTACCTTCATCCAATCGGATTGTTCAACGATAGTATGGATCTTCTCCTTTTCTGCTCCCAATGGATAGAGGAGAACTACCGTTGGTTGTTTTTCGTTCGGGATCATCCCCCAATTTTGAAAAGCAAGAAGAATTTCTTCTGTCGCTTCCATTGATAAACCTACTTGTCGTTTGTTAAAATCATACAAAGAAATATAAATCGTCGTCTCATTTGATACATTTATGCCCGATAAACTGCTAGGCTTCACGAAAGTAAAATTTGCGTTTCTACCGATTTCGAGCTCTTTCTCGTCATTTAATTCCCAATCTATACCTATCACATCATGACCAAGTTCTAACAGATGTTTTGTTAAATGAAAACCGACAAATTGATACATGCCTATAATTATCGTTTGATCCATCATGTCCCCCCTAATCTAGGACTAGGTTATGACTAGAACCTTCCCTTTACACGCTGTATCGTATGCCTAATCTATTGTAAATGGTTCTAAATTCAAATTGTATCTTCATTTTTCTTAAAAAACTGTTGTATTTGATAAGGTATTTTATATCTTTTTTCAGGAAGTAAATAAATCATCTCTAGATTTTTTCTTTTTTGTTCATTGAGTTGTTTATAATGGTTTGTCTGAGCTGTATCATTGTTACCCAAAACTCGAATAATTTTCAGAGGTGTATGTGATGGAATTGGATGATCTGGCATAGATTCAATATATTCTTCAATCTCGTTTACGCTTCTGTCATAGGCGAATGCTACCTCTCGAAGCCACTTTTTAAAGTACAGCTTATTTTCCCTTTCTTTCAGTAATGGTGACTTTATCGATAACCAAGGATCAATTAAAACGACAGAACGAATTTTGTCATCCATTAACTCAAGAAGCTTTAATGCTACTAAACTACCTGCCCCTTCTGCTAGTATATGGATCTTATCATTTAGGATTTCACTTTTCATCATCATGAAATAAAGTTTTTCCGCTAATTCAACTGCCTTCTTGCTCCCCCAATTTGCTCCATATAGATGTGAGGAAAAGAGTGTGTAGCCAGAATCTTTTAAATGATTCAGAATACCACGTCTGCTCGGGTGTTGAAGCCAATAACTATCCCCTTCACAAACGAAGTGACCACTGTCACCAATAAGAAGAATGGAAAACCCACTTGGTCTAAATGGATAATAAACAATACTCCACTGTCCGTCCATTTGAAAAGTACGTTGGTCCATTTATATTACTCCTTTAAATTAATTCTTGTTATATATTATGGCTTTTCCCTTCAATTGGAAGTGTGTTATACCTATGATACCGTGTAAATCTTATTGTGTCATATAATTCTTGATGAAAAATATTTTTATCCAACGCATAACGGGCAGTAAGATCCGAATGGTTTAACTATGCCTTTATCGATAATATCAGTCAATTCTTTATTTAATCCAAAAAACTCTTGCTTCTTGATTATATTTACTAGACACATAATTTAGTTTAATGATCAAGTGCAAACAAAAAAACAAAATACCCGTTTTATCGAAATCATAAATATGGTAAGATTAAAATAATGTAATAGAATGAGGTGAGTATCCGTGCGTTACTTTATGACTTTTTTCTGGGCATTCATATTAATGCATATGCTAACATATGTTGCCGGTTCCATGATTGGTGTTGCATACAATTTTACAACTGCATCTATTTTAGGAGTAGTAAGCACTATTTTGATTTTGATTGTACCTGCTATCCTTCCTAATGATTCAGTTGAAAAGACAAGCCACTAATTTAAACATGAAGCACGTAAAAGAGGCTGACAATTGTCAGCCTCTTTTCAAATTCCCCCCAAGTTCTAGTGCTTGTTAATTTTTGAAGTTCCACTTTATACAAGCAAAATCTTCTCCCCGTCATAATCAAATACAATTTGCTGTTCGTTTGATACGTTACCTGCAATAATCTCTCTTGCAAGCTTTGTTTCAATTTGTTTTTGGATAAATCGTTTAAGTGGTCGTGCTCCATATACAGGATCATACCCTTGATCGGCAATGAATTCCTTGGCTTCATCTGTGATCTTGAGCGTTAAATGCTGATCCTCAATGCGTTCCTGAAGTTGAAAGACCATTTTATCAACAATTTTTCCAATATCAGATTTCGATAAGGGCTTAAATAAAATAATATCATCGACACGATTTAAGAATTCAGGCCGGAAATGGCTACGCAGCTCATTCATCACTTGTTCTTTCACCGTTTCTTCTATTGTACCTTGACGATTATCAGACAGTAATAAATAATGCGAGCCGATATTTGATGTCATAATGATGACTGTGTTCTTACAATCAATCGTTCTGCCTTGTGAATCTGTAATTCTGCCATCATCAAGCATTTGTAAAAGGATATTAAAAACGTCTGGATGCGCTTTTTCAATTTCATCAAGCAAAATGACAGAATATGGCTTACGGCGAATTGCTTCGGTGAGCTGACCCCCTTCTTCAAATCCCACATAGCCTGGAGGTGCCCCGATTAATCGGGAAACTGAATGTTTTTCCATATACTCAGACATATCGATTCGGATCATCTGGTTTTCACTATCAAACAAAGTTTCTGCTAGCGCCTTTACCAACTCCGTTTTTCCTACGCCTGTTGGACCTAAAAAGATAAAAGAACCAATTGGTCGATTGGGATCTTTTATGCCAGCTCTTGCCCTGATGACTGCATCTGAAACAAGTTCGATTGCATCTTCCTGCCCAATCACTCGCTCACTCAGAATGTTCGGTAGTCGTAGCAGTTTTTCTCTTTCCCCTTCCACTAATTTCGTAACAGGAATACCTGTCCATCGTGCAACGATTGAGGCAATTTCCTCTTCGGTTACTTCTTCACGCAATAAACGGTTGTCATGTTTATCTTCTTCTAGATTGGCAACAAGAGATGCCAATTCTTTCTCCTTTTGTGGAATTAAACCATGGCGCAATTCGGCAGCTCTATTTAAATCATAATCATTTTCCGCTTGTTCTAAATCACGGCGAAGTTTTTCCAATTGTTCACGATGCTCAGACACATGCTGTAAGGATGATTTCTCCATTTGCCATTGTGCCTTCATTGCGTTTGCCTGATCACGTTGTTCGGATAATTCTTTTTGTAAAATGGCTAATCTGTTTTTGCTAGGTTCATCACTTTCATTTCGTAGTGCCGCTTCTTCAATTTCAAGTTGCATGACTTTTCGGGTAATCTCATCTAGCTCAGTCGGCATTGAATCAATTTCAGTCCGAATCATGGCACAGGCTTCATCTACTAGATCAATCGCCTTATCAGGTAAAAATCGGTCAGTAATATAGCGATTAGAAAGGATAGATGCTGCTACAATGGCACGATCATGAATCCTAACACCATGGTGGATTTCAAACCGTTCTTTCAATCCCCTAAGAATTGATATCGTATCCTCAACATCTGGTTCCGAAACAAGAACCTGTTGGAACCTTCTTTCAAGTGCGGGGTCTTTTTCAATATAATTCCTGTATTCATCTAGTGTCGTTGCACCGATACAATGCAATTCTCCTCGAGCGAGCATCGGTTTTAGCATATTCCCGGCATCAAGTGCGCCATCAGTTCTACCTGCACCAACAATTGTATGGATTTCATCAATAAATAGCAGGATTTTCCCATCACTCTTTTTGACTTCGTGAAGAACTGCTTTTAAGCGTTCCTCAAATTCACCACGGAATTTTGCTCCAGCAACCAGTGCACTCATATCGAGCGAGAATACTGTTTTGTCTTTCAATCCTTCTGGTACGTCTTTCCGAACTATTCTTTGTGCAAGACCTTCGACAATCGCCGTTTTCCCAACACCCGGTTCTCCAATAAGTACTGGGTTATTTTTTGTTTTTCTTGAAAGTATACGAATGACATTTCGAATTTCTGAATCTCGTCCAATGATAGGATCGACTTTCCCCGATCTTACTTCTGCCACGAGATCCCTGCCATATTTCTTTAATACTTCATAAGTGCTTTCAGGATTTTGGCTAGTCACTCTTTGATTCCCCCTAATCTCCTTGATGATGTGTAATGCAATCTGATAATTTACATTAAATGGTGAAAATAGCCTCTTAGTAGAATGGCTATTCTCTTTAAGAATTGCCAGTATGATATGCTCGACAGACAAATATTCATCAGAAAAACGGTCCTTTTCAGACTCTGCCACTTCTAAAGTCTTCAGTAGCGATGGCGCTAAATAGACTCCTTTTTCTTCAGTATTCCCTGTAACTTGCGGTAATTTGTTTAGCTCATCTAAAAGCGATGCTTTATATGGATTGATCAGTTGACCACTCTCTGAAAGAATTCTCATTAACATGCTTTCATCTTGATTAAAAAGAGCTAATAAAACATGTAGCTCATTCAATTCCTGATTATTTCGGGAAAGAGCATAATCTTGACTTGTTATAAAGGCCTGCTGCAACTTCTCTGTCATTTTTTCCATATCCATAAGAATCCCTCCAACATTAAGCTAGATGACATTTTTATATTTGACCTTATTTGACCTTTAATTTTATTATAAAATAAAACTCAATAAAGTAAAGGAAGAACCCTTTTAGGGCGTGTTCAAAAGAAGAGGAAAAAAAGAGCCTAGAAGTTAGAGGAGCGAATGTCTCTAATCTTTCGCGTATATAGTACATGAGGACCAGTCTTTTTGAAAAACTTATTATATGAATATATAGTGAAACTTCAATCGGTGGGAGTTTTACTGCCTGTTAATACGGGATAAAAGTAAAGGGCCAGACTCTCCACTACGATTACAGTAAATGCTTGTTTAAACACGCATTTACTATATATCTTAGTATGAGTTCCGACCCAATTATACTTGATTAGATTAAGGCTTACGCTGATACGTCCAAACCCGATTATGATTCGAGTTTTCAGGAAACGCGTCTCCTGCTCTCAATTTCACTTTTTTTGGATTAATTACTGAGCTGCCTGTTTCACCTTCTTCAATATAAACCCCGTTATTCGGCGCTTTTTGGCCAAATTTAAATTGATGATTTTGACCCATGATCATCACACTCCTTTTTCTGATTGCTCTAGTAGTGTTTCCAAAAAAGTGTGTGACCATCTATGGTTATTTTTAGAAAATGGTTCGCAAATTATTGAAGTAAATCGACCAAAATCGCTTTTTGCGCATGTAGTCGATTACCTGCTTGATGAAAAACTACAGAATTTGGTCCATCAATGATTTCAGCTGTCACTTCTTCCTCACGGTGAGCAGGTAGGCAATGCATAAAAATATAGTCCTCTTTTGCATGTTTCACTAACTCTGCATTTATTTGATACTTTTTAAATGCTTCTAGTCGCACAGCATTTTCAGCTTCTTGCCCCATAGATGTCCAAACATCTGCATAAACAATATCAGCACCTTCAATTGCTTCAATTGGAGAATGTGTCACTAGAATTTCAGACCCTTGTTGCTTAGCCTCTTTTTTCGCGTATTCAATAATCTCTTTATTCGGCTCGTATCCAGGTGGACAAGCTATGGAAAAATCAATTCCAGTTTTTGCACAGGCTATCATTAAAGAATGTACGACATTATTTCCATCGCCGATATACGCCATCTTCAGGCCTGCAAGCTTTCCTTTTACTTCTTGAATTGTTAATAAATCTGCTAAAGCCTGACAAGGATGGAACATATCCGTTAAACCATTAATAACAGGAATGGTTGCAGCATTTGCCAACTCTTCAATCTTTTCATGACCGAATGTTCGTATCATAATCCCATCAACAAATTGGGATAAGACTTTTGCTGTATCCGAAACTGTCTCCCCACGACCTATTTGAATATCATTACTGCTTAAAAATAAACCATGACCACCAAGTTGTAGCATACCAACTTCAAATGATACTCTTGTCCTTGTCGATGATTTTTCAAAAATCATCCCTAATGTTTTTCCTTTTAAAGGATGGTATTCATCACCCGCTGCCCATTTTTCCTTAATAGTACTAGCTAAGTTAAGCAGTTCAAGTATTGAATCGGGAAACACGTTAGCTAATGTAAGAAAATCCTTTTGCTGAATGATTTTCCCTTTCTTGATTATTGTACTCATGCATGTGTCACTCCTTTTTTATTTAAGTGAAGCCAATGTTGTAATGATGCGATTTTTATCTCTTTTTCAGTCAGCGATTGTAAGTATGCAAGGAAAGTTTCTTCTTCAGAAAAAGCGAGTATACGGTATTTTGCTGCTAATAATCGTAATTGCTGATCTTCCGCAGATTTTCCATACGATAATACTGCCGCTCCTTTACCTTCTTTAAGCCATGATTCGAAATGACCATCCGCAATGACCAAACCTGCATCCATCACACGATTTAACGTTTCCTTACTAAGATGGATTGTTGAGGAAATGAATAAACCGTTTTTATTCAAGTCTCGTTGGCCATGATAAACTTTCGCTAGTGCTTCATTGACTGTTTCCGCAATAGCAATCCCTTCACCAGTCGATTTCATTTCTGGTCCGACTTTCGAATCGAGTCCACTTAGAGCAAATGTTGAAAATACTGGGTATTTAATTGCCGAAAACGAAAAATCATCTTCTAGACCCGTTTTTCCTAATAAATTCGACAAAGAATATTTCCCAAGCAATATTTTTGTCGCTACTTGTACAAGTGGAACACCGCTAATTTTACTAATTAAAGGGATTGTTCGACTTGCACGAGGATTTACTTCAAGCACATAAACTTTATGACCTTGGATAACGAATTGAATATTCATTAGTCCTTTATAGCCAAGCTCTACTACAATTTTCTTCGCATATTCAACCATTTTTTCTTTCAGTTCTGTTGAAATAGTAGTACTTGGAAAAATAGCGAGGCTGTCTCCGGAATGGACGCCGGCCTTTTCAATATGTTCTGCAACTAAAGGAATATAGACATTACTTCCATCCGCAATTAAATCAATCTCTGCTTCTTGACCAGCAATATAAGAATCAATGAGGACAGGGTAAACAAGAGTTGAGCCATTGTTCAAACGGTTATTTAAACTTTGAAGATCTTGAATGATCTCCATTCCTTGACCGCCAATTACATAGGAAGGTCGTAATAAAACAGGAAAGCCTATTTGTTCTGCTTGCTTCAGTAATTCTTGGGCGTTATTTGCCATTTCACCAGGAACATGAGGAATATCAAGCTTTTGCAATAATGTATAAAATCGATCACGATCTTCTAATTGGTCAACAATATCAAAAGATGTTCCTAATAAATTAATACCATACTCCTCAAGTCCTTTTGCAAGATTAATTGCCGTTTGACCACCAAATTGAACGATTACATCTTGAATCCCTTCAGCCTCAATTACATTCAAAACATATTCAAGCGTCAATGGTTCAAAATAAAGTCGATCAGCCGTAGCAAAATCTGTGCTTACTGTTTCAGGATTATTGTTAATCATGATGGTTTCTACATCTTCTTGTTGAAGGGCATAAACACTATGGACAGAACAATAATCAAATTCAATTCCTTGACCAATCCGAATCGGCCCACTCCCGATAATCAATACTTTTTGTTTATTTGACTTTTCCTGCTCATTTTCTCCAAAATATGTCGAGTAATAATAATTTGTATGCGATTCGAATTCGGCTGCACATGTATCAACCGTTTTATATGCAGCTGTAACCCCTAACAAGATTCGCTGTTTTCTCACATTAAGTTCTGATGTGTCCCAAACAGATGCTAAATAACGATCAGAAAAACCTTTTTCCTTTAGGAACATGAACTCTTCCTTCGTTACATGATCAAGTTTTTTAGCTTCAAGACTCTTTTCCAGTTCTATAATCGATGAGAAACTTGCTAAGAAAAAATAGTCCATCTTAGTCGCTTCATGAATGGCTTCTATTGTAACATTGTTGCGAAGTAATTCTAAAATCACAAAAATTCGTTCATCTGTTTGGGCATAAAGCATATCCCATAATTCTGAAATCGATTTGTCTTTTAATGAATTTAATTGAATCCCTAATGTCTTAAGCTCTAGTGAGTCAACCGCTTTTTGAAGAGCACCTTCAAAACTTCGATGTAAGGCCATTACTTCACCGGTTGCTTTCATTTGCGTTCCTAGCTTGCGCGTTGCTGTTGGAAATTTATCAAATGGCCATCTCGGAAATTTCACCGCTACATAATCAAGTGCCGGCTCAAAGCTTGCATACGTACTCTTTGTAACAGGATTGATTAGTTCTGACAAATGATAGCCTACAGCCAATTTGGCTGCAATACGAGCAATTGGATATCCTGTTGCTTTTGACGCAAGTGCTGAAGAACGGCTTACCCGAGGATTTACCTCAATTAAAAAGTAGCTTTTACTATTCGGATCAAGAGCAAATTGAATATTACAGCCACCGATAATCCCTAATGCTGAAATAATTTTAATTGAAGCCGAGCGTAGCATTTGATATTCTTCATCGGAAAGTGTCTGAGATGGAGCCACAACAATGGAATCACCTGTATGAATGCCAACAGGATCGATATTTTCCATATTACAAATCGTAATACAGGTTTGATTGCTATCTCGCATGACCTCATATTCAATTTCCTTAAAACCAGCAATGCTTCGCTCGATCAGACATTGTGTAATCGGGCTTTCTTGTAATCCGCCTCGTACAAGATCCTTGAATACGTCCATATCTTCTGCAATACCGCCACCAGTACCACCTAGTGTATACGCAGGCCGAACAATGATCGGAAACCCAATTTTTTCAGCAAAAGCAACCGCCTCATCAAAGGTATGAACAATCATACTTTCAGGAACTGGTTCGTTGATTTCAAACATTAATTGGCGAAAAAGCTCCCTGTCCTCTCCTTTTTTAATGGAGTCAATTGGAGTTCCGAGCAATGTAACGCCATACTTTTCCAAAATTCCTGCCTCATGAAGTTGATACGCAAGGTTTAATCCAGTCTGTCCGCCTAATGTAGCAAGCAATCCATCAGGTTTTTCTTTTGCGATGATTTTTTCAAGTACATCACAAGTTAATGGTTCAAAATATACTGCGTCTGCATTCATATCATCAGTCATAATGGTAGCAGGGTTGTTATTTACTAAAATAACTCTATAACCCTCTTCTTTAAGCGCTAAACATGCTTGCGTACCGGCATAATCAAATTCTGCTGCTTGCCCGATAATAATCGGTCCTGAGCCAATTACTAAGATGGTTTGGATGGAATGATTCTTAGGCATATGCTTTTTCTCTCCCACTATAGTCATTTATCATTTGTAAAAAATCAGTAAAATGTTCTACACTCTCGACAGGTCCTGGATTTGCTTCCGGATGATACTGTGTCGTAATAATTGGTAACTCTGCATGAACCAACCCTTCAACTGTCCCATCATTCACATTGCGGAATCGTACTTGTAACCCTGTGTTTGATAAGCTCCCCTCTGACACTTCATAGCTATGATTTTGTGAGCTCATATACACCCGTTTTGTTTTCAAATCAACAATCGGCTGATTCGCCCCACGATGACCAAAAAGCATTTTCTTCGTATCACCGCCAAATGCAAGAGCTACAAGTTGGTGGCCAAGGCATATGCCCATCGCCGGATATTGTGTAAGAATGTTTTTGAAATTCAGAAATAAATGATTCAGCTGCTTCGGATCACCCGGCCCATTAGACAGAACAACACCATCCGGATTTAGGTTTTGAATCGTTTGCAGGTCCGTATCGTAAGGCACGATCGTTACTTGACAATTTTGACTGAGTAAACTATCCAAAATTGATTTTTTGTAGCCAAAATCAAAAAGGACGATATGCTTTGTTCCGTTTCCATAACTCGTAATTTCCTTAGATGAAACTTCTGAAACGATTTGGGTATTTTCATAATAGTCCGTTACCACTTTATATGATGGATCTGGAGTAATCGCTGCTTCCATAGAACCTGACGTTCGAATGGTCTTAACGACCGCTCTCGTATCGATCTGACTAAGCAATGGAATATTCCACTTATCCAAATAATCTTTTAAAGAATGGCGAGCTTGAAAGTGTGAATAACTCATATCTCCTTGATAGACAATTACACCAGCTACATGAGGTTTTCTGCTTTCAAAGTCTTCATTATTAATCCCATAATTTCCAATTAGCGGATACGTAAATACGACAATTTGATTTTTATATGAAGGGTCTGTCAGCACTTCTTGATAGCCTGTCATCCCTGTGAAAAAGACAATTTCTCCTTGAACGGTATCTTTCATCTCTTTTGTTAGTAATTTGCCTTCAAATGATTGACCATTTGATAAATGTAAATAGTTTTTCATAATATCACTCCTATGCAGGACTGCATTTTTATATAAAATGAAGTATTTTTATTCATTTAAGTAAGTAAAAATACAGTCATTATGAGACTGGCTGTTTGCTTGCTATAACTTTAGTAATTTTTTCTATACATAAATCCAACTCAGTTTTATTTGTCGTTAATGGTGGTAGTAATCTAATTACATTTGGACCGGCTGTCAGGACAAGAATTCCTTGCTTTTGGAGTTCTAGTAAAATCGGTTGACCAGCATTTACTAATTCAATTCCAATCATCAGCCCCATCCCGCGTATCTCTTTCACAATTTCAATATCCTTCAAATTTTCATGTAATTGATTGATAAGATAGTTACCTTTCTCAATTACCTCTAAAAGAAAATCGTCTTCGAACACTACTTGAAGTGTCGCTTCTGCTGCTGCAATACTAACTGGATTTCCGCCAAATGTTGATCCATGGCTACCTGGTCCAAAATGCTTAGCAAGCTCTTTCTTTCCTACCATTGCACCGATTGGAAGGCCATTTCCTAATCCTTTAGCGATTGTGATAATATCTGGCTCAATTTGATAGTGTTGAAAAGCAAATGGCTTACCAGTACGGCCAATTCCAGTTTGGATTTCATCAATAATTACTAAGATTCCGAATTTTTCACTTGCTGTTTTAATTGCATCCAGGAATTCCTGTTCTATTTTATGAATCCCGCCTTCTCCTTGGACAATTTCAATCATGATTGCAGCTGTGTTTGCATCTACACTGTTTACCAATGCAGCTACATCATTGAATGGGATATAAGCAAACTCTTCAAGCATTTTTCCAAAACCAACTTTAACCTTTTCCTGTCCTGTTGCTGCCATCGTTGCAAATGTACGTCCATGGAACGATTGAGTGCAAGTAATAAGTTTATTTTTCCCAGTTGCTTTCCTTGCTAGCTTTATTGCAGCTTCATTTGCTTCCGCACCACTGTTACAAAAGAAAACATGACCGAGACCAGATGCATTAGTGATTAATGAAGCTGTTTTTTCCTGCTTTGAGTTTTCGAACATATTTGATGTATGCCAAAATGCAGCTAACTGTTTTTCTACGGCTGTTTTTACTGTTTCATTACAATGCCCAAGATTCAACACGCCGATTCCAGATGTATAATCCAGATATTTCGTCCCATCCTTACTCGTTAACCAAGATCCCTTTGCCACATCTGGTTCAATCTGCCAACTATCATAGGTTGGAAATAATGAACTCATATATATACCCCTTCCTGTGTAACAAATTTCGTTCCAATAAAATCGTTATTTTGATAGAAACAAGTCTTTCCACTTACAATCATCACTTCTGGTATACTTTTTTCTAAAACGGAAAGCGCAGTGGTAACCTTAGGAATCATGCCGCCATAAATGGTACCTTCTTTAATCATTTCATTAGCTTCCGTTGCTGTAAGCTGTGAGAGTAAGCTGCCTTCTTTTAAAACACCCTTCACATCGGTAACAAACAAACACATTTGCGCACCAAGCGCTTTCGCCACTGCACCTGCTGCCATATCAGCATTCACGTTCAACTTCTGACCTGATTCCGTTATTGAAATTGGAGTTAATACAGGACATATCCCTTTTTGTAGTATCATTTCTAATAAGTCTGTATCCACTTTCTTAATCTCGCCAACGGCTCCTAAAGCCAATTCATTAATGTAGGCTCCTATCAACATCTTGCCATCAGATCCATTTAAACCAATTGCTTTAATATCATGGGATTCAAGTTTATGCACTAGACTTCTGTTTGATTTACCTGAAAGCATCAGTTCAACAATTTCCAATACCTCAGCTGTAGTCTTACGTAACCCATTTTCAAAGACTGGTGTGATCTTACTTTGCTCAAGCATGGCGTTAATATCTGGACCACCGCCATGAACAAAGACCATTTGCCAGCCACGGTTTTGCAGTTCTTTTATACTTTCAAAAAAAGAATCTGACAGTTCATCAATAATGCTGCCGCCGCATTTAATAACTAAGGTTTTCATTCTGCACACTCCTTATGATCGATAGCTCGCATTGATTTTCACATAATCATAGGTTAAGTCGCAGCCCCATGCTGTTCCGCTTTCAGAACCTTCTTTAAGCGTAACATTTATCACGAGTAAGTCTTGTTCCAAATAAGCTTTAGCCATTTCTTCCGAAAAATCTACCGGCTCACCGTCTTCTAATACAACAATATCTCCGAAAGCAATCGTGACTTGTTGCGGGTTAAAGTCAATCCCGCTACGTCCCATTGCCGCAATAATTCTTCCCCAGTTCGCATCCGCTCCATAAGCTGCTGTTTTTACTAAATTAGAACCAATGATTGTTTTTGCAATTATTTGTGCAGCTTGTTTAGTTTCCATTCCGGAAACATTGCATTCAATTAATTTCGTTGCCCCTTCACCATCTTTGGCAATTTGTTTAGCTAAGCTTTCACTCGTTAGTTTCAGTAATTGAATGAAAGTATCCCATTCAGGGTGTGTTGGTGATAAAGATTGATTGCCAGCTTTGCCATTAGCTAATACAAGTACCATATCATTTGTTGAAGTATCACCATCAACAGTAATTTGGTTAAACGTCTGATCCGTTATAGTTGAAAGAGCAAACTGTAAATCGCTCGATTCAATAGCTGCATCTGTCGTAATAAATCCAAGCATTGTAGCCATATTCGGATGAATCATGCCCGATCCTTTAGCTGCTCCACCCATCGTGACCGTTACTCCATCAATTTCTGCTGAGTACGCACAATTCTTCGTTACGGTATCTGTTGTTAAGATAGCTTGTTCAAAGTCAATAGCATCTTTGTCCGCAGGTGATGGCTCTAACAATTCGATCCCACGTTTAATTTTTTCCATTTTCATATATTCGCCAATAACACCTGTTGAAGCAACTGCAAGATAATGTGGCGCTAAATCGAATTTTGAAGCAGCAAGATCTCTCATTTCATAGGCGTCTTTTAGTCCTTGTTTGCCTGTGCAAGCATTGGCGCAAGCACTATTAACGATGATGCCTTGTAACTTCCCTTCCATTTGAATGCTATCCTTCGTCACATCAAGGGGAGCTGCTTGGATTAAACTTTGTGTGTAAACAGCTGCGACTGAAGCTGGAATATCCGATAAGATGATCCCAAGATCTTTCTTCGAATAGCGTAATCCAGCGTGAACACCTGCTGTTTTAAACCCCTGTGGTGTAACGATATTTCCTTGATCAATTTTCTTTATAGATGCAACACGCTGTAGTGTTTTCATGACTTACCTCCGAATAGTTATGGATAAATGGGAATTGTGGATAAACCTGCTGTTTCATCCAAGCCCATCATAATATTTGCATTTTGAATTGCTTGCCCGGCTGCCCCTTTAACAAGGTTATCGATAACCGAGACAATTGTTACTTTTCCTGTTCTTTCATCATATGCCATCCCGATATCACAGAAATTTGAACCATATACTTGTTTCGTGACTGGGAACTGCCCTACCCTTTGAATTCTTACAAATGGATGGGATTCGTAAATCGTTTGATATAAATCATAAAGCTCTTGTGTAGAAAAGTGTTTATTAACCTGGACATACATAGTCGCCATAATTCCTCTCGTCATTGGGACAAGATGAGTTGTAAAAGTAATGGGCTGCATGTTTTGTTGCCACGTAGAAAGTTGTTGTTCAATTTCCGGGATATGCTGATGCTCATGGACTTTATATATTTTAAAATTTTCATTCATATCGCTAAAATGGGTCATTTCTGATGGAGACTTGCCTGCTCCAGATACCCCTGATTTAGCATCAATAATCACATCTTTAACTAACCCTTCTGAGAATAATGGTGCAAGACCAAGCAGTACCGCAGTTGGATAACAGCCTGGATTTGCGATTATGTTTGCTTCCTTAATTTGGTTTGCATTCCACTCTGAAAGGCCGTATACAGCTGAATCAATGACTTTCTGCGGTGCAGCCGTTTTTTTATACCACTTTTCATATTCACCTGGTGTTTTCAAGCGCAAGTCACCAGATAAATCAATAACCTTAACATTCAATTTAGAAAAATCAGATACAAGTTCTGCTGAAACGCCTGATGGTGTTGCGAGAAAAACGATATCCGATGTATCGGCGATTTTTTCAGGATTAATATCTTCTAATACAAAATCTTCATGCAATAAATGTGTATGTTCATCACTTATTTTCCTATCAAACTTAGACGATGTATGCAAAGAGGCAATTTTCATGTTTGGATGATTTTTCAAAAGACGTATAAGTTCTAATCCACCATAGCCTGTAGCACCAACTATTGAAACGTTCAAGTTATCATCTCCATTGTATTCTTCCCTACGATTCTATAATAATAGTATTATATGACTGAATAAAAATAAAATCAAATGTATTTTTATAAAAAGATAGAATTTTTTAAACTATTGTTAAACATCCGCATTTTCATTATATAATTCCTATTTTTTTTTACAAAGGGAGTATCTCACGAATTATGCTATCGGTTATTCTGACGACTTTTAACTATCGTCCTTTATTCATTCGGATGATTAAATTTCATATTTCATCCAAATAATAAAATAAAACTCCCAAGCTGGGAGTTTTCAACTCGATTGATGGTTATCCAGTTCTACTGACGATAAAGGGGTTCGCGCTGTTTTACCTGTTTTTTTAAATTTAAGTAGGGATATTACAGCCTATTGAATCTGAAATCCAACTATTAAATAAGAGAGCAGGTGAACATAAATGGATTTTCCAACAATTCATACAAATTTTTGGGATGGTGTTATTGCTGTACCCGTTGTCATCATTCTAACTCAACTAATCAAGATCTTTTTTCATATCCCGAAACAGTATGTTCCAACGATCGCTGTGATAATAGGTTTATTGTTTTCAGTTTTAATTAGTCATCGTCATGATTTAATGGCAGGAATATTTATGGGGTTTTTTTATGGAAATGCGGCTATTGGCGGATATGCATCTTTAAAAAACACATTAGCTTATTGGCGGCAAAAGAAGGCTGAACAAAATGCAAGAATGAATAATTCTCCAGAATAATAAATATAAGAGGGTGTCTCAAAAGGTGACCTCTCACACTATAAATCGTTATGTATCAACAATTTATAGCAGCTGTGGGTTTGACCTTCCATTTGAGACACCCTCTTTTCATAAGTTTATTTTATACCTAATGCAATTTTTGCATATCTTGACATACGGTCTCTTGACCAAGGTGGATTCCAAACTATGTTTACATCCGAGTCCTTCACTTCCGGAATGTCTTCAAGGACATATTTCACATTATCCACGATCGTTCCAGCGAGCGGGCATCCCATAGAGGTTAGCGTCATCGTAACGATTGCTAACCCATTTTCGTCCATATCAACATCGTACACGAGACCTAAATTAACTATGTCAACTCCAAGTTCTGGATCAATAACTTGTTCTAATGCACCCATTATATTATCTTTTAAATCTTGGTCCATCCAATATTCACTCCTTCATCTACTTCGATAACTACATCATATCAAATTTCTGCTTATTAATTAAGCAATTACTTTCTTAGCAAAAGTTTTCAAAATGATTACTCTTACCTTACTAAATTGAAAGAAAATTAAAAACATTTAACATTGCTTACAAATAAGGGTAATATGAATAGTATATCCAATAAAAAATTAGAAATTGAAGGTGACTAAATGACTGAAAAACATCTGATTGTCTTAGACCTTGATGGTACATTACTTACAAATGAAAAAAACATCACCAATCGGACAAAAAGAACATTAGCAAAATTAAAAGATGACGGTCATGAGGTTATGATTGCAACAGGCAGACCGTATCGTTCCAGTGAACCCTATTATCGCGAGCTTGATTTACAGACTCCAATTGTAAATTTTAACGGTGCATTCGTTCATCATCCTAAGAACAGCGCTTTTGGGGCCTTTCATTCACCTCTCGATATAGAAGTTGCAAAAGAGATTGTAGAAGCTGTACAAAATTTTACGTATCATAACATTATTGCCGAAGTACGCGATGATGTATTCTTTCATTATCATGACGAAAAACTAATTGATATTTTACAAATGGGTAGTACGAATATTACTACTGGTGATTTGCGTAATTTTCTGTCTGTGCCACCTACAAGTATGTTAATCCATACTGAACAACAATATGTAGATATGATCAGAAAACATTTGTCCGATGTCCACGCTGAAGTAATTGACCATCGCCGCTGGGCTGATCCATTCCATGTTATCGAAATTGTCCGAACCGGTTTGAATAAGGCGGTTGGTCTTGACCGTGTCTCCAAATATTTAGATATACCAAAGAATCGCATCATTGCTTTTGGTGATGAAGATAATGATATCGAAATGATTGAGTATGCTGGGACAGGCGTGGCGATGGGCAATGCCATTAATGATTTGAAAACACTTGCCAATGCAACAACACTAACGAATGAAGAAGATGGAATTGCTGTTTTCCTTGAGGAGAGGTTCAACCTGAAATTATAAGGATATCATGTCCTAAACTTTCTATTTTTTCCCTCTTTTAATTCTTGCTTTAGTAGCCAAACTATTAATGAGGTTGATGAAAAAGATTGTACACTTCTTTAGCACAATCTCAGGAAGCTTTAGAATACGGAGGCGATTAGGAATGGGTAAAAGCAGTAAATCCAAACGTTTTGTACAGCAAGGGAAGAATACAGTCTCGCAGCATGCTGAACGAATACCTTATCATTCTACGTACGCTGAAGCTGAAGAAAAAAGAACTCAACTTATGTCTGAACAAAGCTATGGTGGATTATAATGGCAAACAAACTATTTCAGCAAGCTCGTAAATTTGTTGAAGAGGCAGTAAATAGTGATCAAAACCAAGAGGAAACAATGGAGATCGCCAAAAATGCACTCTCATCTGCCTATGCCAATTCAACTGAGGCGGAACAAGTTCAGTTAAGGGAGTTACAGAATAAGCTAGAAACTAAAATTGGACAAGCGCCAACTCACTAGAAGTTTAAACGAAGTCTTAGAGTCTGACACCATACTCTATACATAGTTCATTAACACGCTAATTGAACTGTATATAGGAGTGTGGGTCCGACTCTTTTTTACTCCTTTCGAAACAAGCCAACTATGCCTGTTGTTTGAAGAATGTTCGTAAAGCTTTTAGGATCCACTTCATTGATGATCTTCTCTAAGTCATACTGCTCATAGCGGGTAATCACGATTAATATCATCTCTTTGTTTTCGTTTGTATACCCCCCTTTTACTGGGACTGTAGTAATGCCGCGAACTAGTTTTGAGTGAATGGCACGCTTAAGCTCCTCTCCTTTCTTCGTAATAATCATCGCTGTAAGCTTCTCGTGACGTGTGTGGATAGCATCGATGACTCTAGTTGAAGTATAAAGGGTAACAAGCGTATAAAGCGCCTTTTCTGGTCCATATATTGCGCCTGCAGTCACGATGATGATTCCATTCAGTAGAAATAAGTATGTACCAACCGGCTTATCCTTAACACGGGAAAGGAGCATTGCGATAATATCCATTCCTCCAGTCGATGCCCCGTATTTCAGAGTAATCCCTACCCCAATAGCTGCTATAACTCCACCAAATACTGCATTTAATAAAATATCAGGTGACATTTTATAAACAGGAATTACTTCCATAAATACAGTCATTAAACCGACGCTAATAAAGCTATATACCGTAAATGAGCGACCGACTTTTTGCCAAGCAATAATCGTAATCGGAACGTTTAAGACAAACAAAATAATTCCTGTTGAAATGTCAAACGGTGCATATGTTTTAAGTAAAGTAGATAATAATTGTGCAACTCCTGTAAACCCACTTGCATAAATGTTGGCGGGTATCAGGAACAGATTCATAGCAACCGCGTTAAAAAGCGCACCGATTATTACAATAATAATTTTCTTTACTTCTAAAATAGACATATTTTGCCCCCAATCTTTATCTATAGTATCCTTCTACCCTTAAGCTGTTATTCCATGCTTAAGTGGATTGTTTTTTTTCATTGACATGCTACACTATGAGTAGTCATATATATTCAAGTTTTAGAAAGCAGGTGTAATCATGACAATCGCCATCCTTGCTGACAGTGCAAGCGATTTGCCACTGTCTTACTATAAAGAGAATGACATTCGCTTTATTCCATTACAAGTTCTGCTTGACGGAGAAAATTATCAAGATCTAAAAACCATTAAGCCGAATGAAGTCTATGAGGCCATGCGTACCGGAAAATCTCCTAAAACCGCTCAAGCAGCTCCAGAAGATTTGATTGAATTATTTACGGAGTTAGCTAAAGAAAAGAAACAAGGGATATATATCGCTTTTTCATCTGAATTATCAGGTACATATCAAACGGCTGTAATGGCCCGAAATCAAGTAAAAGAAGAATATCCTGATCTTGATTTAGAAATTATCGATACAAAATGTGCCTCCCTTGGATATGGACTTGTCGTTAAATCTGCGGTTAATGCTGCTAACAATGGCGCTTCAAAGGAAGAATTAGTAGAGAATATCACTTTCCAAGCCGAACATATGGAACATTTATTCACAGTTGACGATCTCGAGTACCTTGCACGCGGCGGGCGAATTTCAAAAGCTTCTGCAATAGTCGGTGGGCTTTTGAACATCAAACCACTGCTTCATGTTGAAGCTGGTAAATTGATTCCCCTTGAAAAAATCCGCGGCAAAAAAAAATTATTAAAACGAGTTATTGAAATTATGCATGAACGTGGGACAAATTTAGACAAACAAACCATCGCAATCAGCCATGCGGATAATGAAGAGACTGCGCTTGAATGGAAGCAAGCTATTCAAGACGAATTTGGAACAGAAAGATTTGTAATAAATTCGATTGGTGCAGTTATTGGCTCTCATGCAGGACCAGGAACCGTTGCATTATTTTTCTTAAATAAGTTACCAAAAACGTCATTATAATTTACTGCTTTTATCGCTTTTAACAGGCAGTAAGACCCCACTGATTGAAGTTTCACTTTATCTATATAACACAACTTCATGTATGCACTTTAGTTGTGTTACATAGCCACATTCACTATAATAGTAGAAATAAACGTACTGCAGGAGGTAAAAAATGGCTAAAGATAGTTCATTTGATATTGTTTCACAAGTTGATTTTTCAGAAGTAACAAATGCTGTAACTATGGCAATGAAAGAAATTCAAACTCGTTATGATTTTAAAGGAAGCTCTAGCACGATTACACTCGACAAAGAAGAGCTTGTTCTAGTTTCTGATGATGAATACAAGCTTGATCAACTAAAAGACGTATTGATCAGTAAATTGGTAAAACGTAATGTTCCTATCAAAAACTTGGATTACGGTAAAATTGAAGGTGCTTCAGGCGGTACCGTTCGCCAGCGTGCAAAGCTTATCCAAGGGATTGATAAAGATCAGGCCAAGAAAATTAATACAATAATTAAAAATAGTGGCCTGAAGGTGAAAAGCCAAATTCAAGATGATCAAATTCGTGTAACCGGTAAGAACCGAGACGACCTGCAAGCCATTATCTCTGCCATCCGTGGTGCAGATTTGTCTATTGATGTACAGTTTATGAATTATCGCTAATGTAATAAAGATAAGCAGTCTAGGAAGTACGTCCGTTAACTTCCTAGGTTGCTTTTTTCTTAGTTAGGCGATTATGCTAATTATTGCTGTAATTAAGGGAATGATATGTAATTTTAACAAAGTAGGATTATGACGCTACGTTCCAAAAAGGGGAAGTCCTCACACTCTATACACCGTTTTACATGTCAATTACATGTTATCTAAAAGATATTTAGTAGATTTTGGCTCTGGCACCGTTCTCTTTATTCTCTCGAAATCCTTTCCTGCCTCAGTTCTAATGTTTACTCCAAATTTTTCCACGTTTTTATTTTTCAATTCGAAGGAATATGAAAGATGTAGATATTAAGATTTAGGAGGTTTATATATGGCTAACAATGACA
The DNA here is from genome assembly GCF_000504145.1 of Bacillus cihuensis. NCBI lineage: Bacteria > Bacillati > Bacillota > Bacilli > Caryophanales > Bacillaceae > Bacillus > Bacillus cihuensis. Next base: position 516,593 of record NZ_KI632497.1, read on the forward strand.
AGCAAAATAAGCAAACATTTCCACCACAGCACCAAAGTCATCAACCTGGTGTTGAATCAGAAATGCATCCAAAACCAGATTCCGTCTGTTCAGAGTATCAAGGAAGCGGAAAATTAAAAGGGAAAACTGCGATTATTACAGGTGGTGATAGTGGAATCGGTAAATCAGTCGCTATTTACTATGCAAAAGAAGGCGCAAATGTTGTAATTGTCTATCTAGAGGAACAAAGTGATGCAGAAACAACAAAGGAACTTATCGAAAATGAAGGTCAAAAATGTCTTCTACTTTCAGGTGATATAGGAGATGAATCTTTTTGCAAAAAAGTAGTAGATCAAACAATTGCGGAGTTTGGTACATTAGATATTCTAGTAAATAACGCTGGGGAGCAGCATGTTCAGGAAAACTTCCTTGATATTACAGCCGAGCAACTTGAGAAAACATTCAGAACGAATATCTTCTCTATGTTCCACCTAACCAAGGCAGCACTGCCACATTTTAAAAAAGGCAGCAGTATCATTAATACAGCTTCCATCACTGCGTATGAAGGAAATCCCAAATTGATCGATTACTCTTCTACAAAAGGAGCTATTGTTTCCTTTACAAGAGCTCTTTCCAATTCCATTTCGAAAGATGGAATTCGTGTCAATAATGTGGCGCCAGGTCCAATTTGGACACCCTTAATTCCAGCTTCATTCGATGAAAAAGATGTCGCTAAATTCGGAGCGGATACCCCAATGGGCAGAGCTGGTCAACCTAAAGAGCTTGCAGGTGCTTATGTGTTTCTAGCAAGTGATGATGCAAGTTATATTAGTGGACAAACAATACATGTAAATGGCGGCACTGTCATAAATGGATGATTAATCAGGATGTCTCAAACGGTCATCGTTTTAACATACAGTAAATCGTGTTTTACTTCTCTTGTATGCGACTGCGATGTCTGACTTGAGACATCTCTTTAATGTGGTTTTGGTGAGATAGAGTGAAATTTACCTAGAGTTACGCAGAGGTATAGTTTGCGCCCACAGGGTGTGGGTCACATAGACGAAAGACTAAAGGACGTGGCGAACTTAGTCTATGATACATTGAACCTTAGTTCATGCTGTCAATAGATCGAAGCTTGTGCTTTGATCTATTGACAGTAGAACGGGCTAACAATCATCGAGGGGTGGAGCCCCGCTATATATTAGTTAAACTTTATTTTTTTATACTTTGCACGTTCGTACAGGAAACCCGTTCAATCAGCTGATGAGGAACGATAATTCGCTTCACTGGTTCTTTAGGGTTTAATAACATCTGAATCAAGCTTTTCGCAGCCTGGTAGCCTAAGTCAAATATATTTATGTCAATTGAAGTTAATTGTGGTCTAGCTAACTCAGAAAAAAAGGCGTTATTAAAGCTGACAATAGACATATTCGCTGGTACCTCTACTTCTAGTTTCGTTAATGTGTTCACAACTCCTATTGCCATTAACTCATCAGTTACAAGTAGTGCGGTTGGCGGTGTTTCTAATAATAATAATCCCTGTATAGCCTCTTGGCCTCGTTCAAGTAAGAATTCATCATGTCTAATATAATCAGGAACAATTGGAAGTCCTGCACTTTTTAAAGCCTCTTGGTACCCTTGCAGGCGCTCCATTGTCATTACTAGGTTTTTGTTCCCCCCGATAAAACTAATTTTATTGTGACCTAGATTGATTAAATATTCCGTCGCTTCCCGAGAAGCCCGGTAATTATCATTATCCACATGAGTAATTTCTTCTTCCCACTCATATGGTCTGCCAATGACGACAAACGGAAATTCACGATCACGTAAATATTTCAAAATTTTATCATCTGTTCGCGAATAAAGTAGAATAATACCATCTACTCTTCCACCTTGAACCATATTGACAACATCTTGATAAATTTGTTCTTCCGTTTTTCCGGTACTCATTTGCAATGCATATTGTTTTTCATGAGCACCTTCACTTAATCCTCGAAGGACTGTTGAAAAAAATGGATTTTGAAAAAAAACATCAGAAGAGTTTGGTAATACTAGGCCGATAACTTGAGTAGATTGACTCGCAAGACTTCGTGCAATAAAATTTGGATGATACCCTAACTCTACCATCGCTTCTCGGACACGAACCTTTGTTTTTTCGCTTATTCGAGGATTATTTGCGATGACACGTGAAACAGTTGAGGGGGCAACACTCGCCAATTTTGCAACATCTTTTATTGTAATTGCCATGATTCATCACTCCTCTCTAAGCGCTTACATTTAATTTTAATACTAAATAAAAATTATGTAACTATCATACCTTTGAAATTACGTTTTTGCATCCATTTTCTAATTTTTTTCTGTGGTTAAGGAACGTGGCTCGCAAGAACAGCTCCGCACCGTCAGGGTTTTAATTATAAAAAACATCCATGAGCGTCTGCTGTAAATATAAAAAAGCGGAGCGATACTTACTAATCCGCTCCGCCTAATCTTATTTATACAAGTAGACTCTTGTTTCATAAGGACGTAGGATTATTTCATTTGTGAGACAAGCATCACTATCTGAATAATTCGTTAGCAGTAGCTGTGAGGCTTCTACTTTGATTTCCGATAGGCTAATTGTTTGTTCCGCATTTTTGAAATTGCTAAGCACAACCGCAGTTTGATTGTCTATTGACCTAGTATATGCATATACACAAGGATGCTCCTTAAGCAGCAGCTTATATTCACCATACACAAACACTTCATGATTCTTTCTAAGCTGAATCATTTTTTTATAAAAATGATAAATCGAATCAGAATCTTTTTTCTGCTGTTCAACGTTTATAGATTTATAGTTTGGATTTACTTTCATCCAAGGAGTTCCTTCCGTGAAGCCTGCATTTTCACAATCATTCCATTGCATTGGCGTTCTTGAATTATCTCTCCCACTGTTCCATATTACTTCCATCACATCATTATGGGGAGTACCTTTAGCCACTTCAATATTGTAAAAATTAATCATACCGACATCATCATAATCTTGAATTGATTCAAACTGGACATTCGTCATGCCAATTTCCTGGCCTTGGTAAATGAATGGAGTTCCTTGCATAAAGAAATAGCAAGCTGCAAGCATTTTTGCACTTTCTTTCCAATAATCCGTATCATTTCCCCAGCTTGACACGCTTCTAGGCTGATCATGATTTTCCCAAAACAAAGCATTCCAGCCTTTTTCATGCAAACTAGTTTGCCATTTTGAAAGAGTTTCCTTTAGTTGGACAACATCAACGTCTTTGTCAATTCCTTTTCTCCAAAGGCCAAGATGTTCAAATTGAAAAATCATATCAAACTTCCCGTTTCGTTCACCGACCCAATCATCTGCTTGATGAATTCCGACTCCATTTGCTTCGCCAACAGTCATAATATCGTATTTGGCGAATGTTTCTTCTTTTAATTCTTTGAGAAAATCTTGAATCCCTTCTTGGTTTGTATGCATATCAAATGCCGGTACATAACTAAGGCCATATGGATTATGCATATCTGGGAATCCTTCCCGTTTTTTTATATGACTGATTGCGTCAACACGGAAACCATCAATTCCTTTATCCACCCACCAATTTACCATGTCATACAAAGCTTTGCGAACTTCTTGGTTCTCCCAATTTAAATCTGGCTGTTTTGTTGCGAAAAGATGTAAATAATATTCATCTGTTACAGCATCGTATTCCCACGAGCTTCCAGAGAAGATACTTTCCCAATTGTTTGGAGGTAAATCCCCTTTTCCTTCTTTCCAAATATACCAATCACGTTTAGGATGATCCTTCGATGATCTTGATTCGATAAACCATGGGTGCTCATCACTTGTATGATTTAATACCAAATCTAAAATTAACTTCATTCCACGTGCATGTATTTCTGCCAACAGCTCGTCGAATTCCTCCATCGTACCGAATTGCCCAGAAATATCTTGATAATCACTAATATCGTAACCATTGTCCGCATTTGGTGACTTGAAAAATGGACAAATCCAAATCACATCAATCCCCAGTTCCTTAAGATAATCAAGCTTAGACATAATTCCTTTAATATCCCCAATGCCATCGCCATTACTATCCATAAAACTTCTCGGATAAATTTGATAACTTACTGCCTCTTTCCACCATTGCTTTTTCATTAAATCCCCTCCCGATTCTCATTGTATCGGCTTTCTTTTAAGTGAAATTCTTATAAGTACCATTTGAAATTTTGAATATACTTATGATCGGCCTTTAAAATAGATACGGGAGAGGCTCATTTGCTATTTGAAAGATCGATTACGCTTTGATCTTTTCAAAATGAAGACAATGAACATAACAAATGCAAAAATGACAACTCCCATTGTAATCAAATACGGAATATTCAGGCCTGATTTTTCTGACACCGTATAGATCTCAGCCTTTTCACGATCAATTATAATCGGATATTTCCCATCATTATTGCGTACTAAATCATATCCAACCAATCCTCTTAACTCTTTGTCAGTTCCCAATTTATTAGCGTCTACGTCTATCGTTTGTGACTTCGATGAATTGTTAATTGCAACAATAATTGTTTCATTTTGAAAAGTTCGTTTATAAACAGCTGTACTATCATTAACATGAAGCAGTTCCAAGTCACCCTTCATTAGTGCCGGATGCTGCTGCCTTATTTCACTTAATTTCGTAATATAATCAATTAACACAGGGTCAGCTTTAAAGCCCATAAATCTTCTGTTGTCTGGATCATTTCCACCGTTCATGGCAATTTCTGAACCATAATAGATGATTGGGATTCCTGGTGTTGTATACATATACGTTAAAGCAAGCTTCCAACGAGTCTCTTGATTTTCATTATTTGCAGCAATTTCATGAGTAAACCTGGTCATATCATGGTTATCTATAAATTTCCCATTCCATTCCGGATGCGTGAATAACTTTTCGTTTCTATCTAGTGCAGTGAAAACAAAATTCAATGATTGATCAGGCTTAGAAAAAGCATCTCGCATGCTGGCGTTTTGTGAAAAATCCATAAAGCCATCAATACCAGTTTCTTGATAGCTAGCAATGACAGTAGGATCATCTAGCCAAATCTCACCAATCAAGTAGAAATCTTTCTTCTCTTCTTTGACTGCTTTAGAAAAATCATTCCAAAAACTTTTATCTACATGCTTTACTGTATCTAAGCGATATCCATCAACATCGGTTTCTTGAATCCACCATTTAGCAGCATCCAATAAGTACGCACGTGTTTCTGGGTAATCTTGATTTAAATCAGGTAAGTCATGTAACCAGCCAGTTTCCACTTGATTCTGATCATTCCAATTTGTGATACCTTTCTTTTCATGGAACCAATCCTGCTTTTTTGGATCGTTTACCCAAGGGTGATTCGGTCCTACATGGTTGACTACAAAATCAAGGATAATTTTCATATCCCGCTTATGAGCTTCTGCTACAAGCTTCTTGAATTCATCGATCGTTCCAAAATGCTCATCCGTATTATAGAAATCCTTAATCCAGTACCCGTGATAGCCGAAAGCCTCATTATCAAAGATTGGAGTCAGCATAATCGCTGTAAATCCCATATCTTTAATATAATCAAGCTTCTCTATGATCCCGGCAAAATCACCACCTTGATAAGCAAGTGGATCATTTACATCCACCTCTTTATCATTTTTTGTATCCCCATTATTAAAACGGTCAATCATTAATGAATAAACGCTTTCATCTTGCCATGTTCGTTCTTCCTTTTCAACAGCACCTGCGGGTAGGGCGTAAATAAGTAAGAACAAAAGCAAGATGAGTGAAAATGCTTTTTTTCTCATCTCTGCTTCCCCCTTATGTAACTTCTTCACGCCTTTAAGATTAGCCTTTCGTGCCCCCTGCCGTCAAACCTGAAACGAAGTATTTTTGGAAACAGAGGAATAACATTGCAATCGGTAGGGCAATTAAGACAGACCCTGCTGCAAATGTCGTAAATTCATTTCCGAATTGTTTCGCTACCATTTCATATAAGCCAACCCCCATTGTAAATTTCTCATTACTTCTTAGCATAATTCTTGCTAAGATGAAATCAGCGAATGGAGCAATAAATGCGAACAAAGCAACAACAGCAATGATCGGTTTAGCAAGCGGCATGATGATTTGCACGAATATTCTCATATGACTTGCTCCGTCTATTTTTGCCGATTCATCAAGCTCTTTAGGAATTGTATCTAAATAGCCTTTCATTAACCACGTGTTTATCGGAATTTGACCGCCAACATAAATTAAAATTAATCCGAGATGTGTATCAATTAACTCTGTACGAACCGCCAATACGTAAAGCGCAATTAATGCGGCAAAGTTAGGGATCATTTGTAACACTAGAAACGTAAGCAGTCCATTTTTCCGTCCAATGAAACGATATCTAGAGAAGGAATACGCTGTAATCGATGTTAGAATGACTGTCGAAATCATTGTAATAATACTAATTTTAAGAGAATTCATGTACCAGTAAAGATAATTTGATTTTTCCGGGTTGAATAAATGCGCATAGTGTGCGATTGTTGGATTCTTCGGAAACATTGATGCGCCTGATAAACTTTGACCAGGGTTAAAGGAAGAACCGATTACCCATAGCAGTGGATAAATAATGACTACACACATCAGAAGGATGATCAGGTACGAAACAGTTAAGCGAATCATTTTGTTTTTTTTCATACCCATGATTAGTTCATCCCCTCCTCTTTAAACGATTTAGATCGTTTAAATTGCCAAAGTGCAACTGTCACAACAACTATTGATAATAGCATGGTAATAGCAGCCGCTTTCCCATATTGAGCAGATGTCATAGTAAGACTATAAATCCATGAAATCAAAATATCTGAACCGCCTGCGTTTTGACCTGGAATCGCAGGACCACCACCATTAAATAAGAAGATGACATTGAAGTTATTAAAATTAAAGGTATATTGCGTGATCAATATCGGTGCTGTCGCAAATAAAATCATCGGTAAGGTAATCTTCATGAATTTCTGCCAAATGGTCGCTCCGTCCACATTTGCCGCTTCATATAATTCATCGGGAATCGATTGAAGAACACCAGTTGTCATTGCAAATATAAATGGAAATCCTAACCATGTCTGAATAAATATTAGAGCAAGCCTAGTCCAGTTTTCTTCAGTCATCCAAGGAACAGGATCAATACCAAATGCATGAAGAATGCCTGTATTAATAACACCGAATGATTCATTAAACATTCCTGAGTAAATGAGGATTGAGACAAAAGCCGGCACTGCCCATGGTAGTATAAATACCGTCCGGATAATCGCTTTACCTTTTAAATCTTTTTGGTTGACAAGTATCGCTAGGAAAATACCAAGTGCCACCTGGAGAGTTGTTGCCACAAATGTCCATACAATCGTCCATCCAAGAACGCCAAAAAATGTTTTGCGCCATAAGTCCAACTTAAAAATATCGATATAGTTTTGTATCCCAACCCAGTCTACTAGCTTTGCTGGCGGTGAATGATATAAATCGTAATTCGTAAAAGATAATAAAATAACGAATAATATCGGGAAAATGACAACAAAGATTAATAACAGAAAACCTGGTGACACCATTAAATAAGGAAAGCCACTATCTAGTAAATTATGATATTGTTCCTTGACTGAAGAAATCGCTAATCCATGGTCGCGCTTTTTCCCCGAGTTATACGCATCGTAAATATTGACTATATAAATACCAAGTCCAATCACCGAAATGATTAAGGCAATAATCCCATCAATCAGCAAGAAAATTGAATGATCAAGCCCAGCAATGGTTCCTAGTGTGAATAATCCCCAAAATCCCCAATTCAATGTATCTAAGAAACTAGCGAAAAAGGCGATTGTTAACAGAAGAAAGATAAATCCTTTTACATATTGTTTATTATAAAACTGGCCAAATCCAGGGATGATCGATAAAAGTGCAGCATTTCTGCCGTGTTTAATTGCTGGATTTATACCATCCATATCAATCTGCCTCCCTTTCAGTAGGAGAGTATTATTGATCCCTGTTTACTTAACCATTAATATTGGATTTCAAATGGCTTCACTAAATAGAGAGCCTCTTGAGTGCGCAAACGCTTGCCTCTGAAGGGGTTAAAAAACGGCTTAACGCCGCTTTCCAACCTAATTATCTTCCTTAAAGGGTTCTGACCATTAACATTATTACTTCTTGGCTCCTGCAGTTATATTCCATTATTCAGAAGGGTGGTTTGTTGTAATGTTTGTTTCGATTGATTTTACTGCATCATCCATCGCTGCTTTTGGTTCAGCTTTTCCAGTTGCAATCGTTTGTAATGCCGATCCTGCTGGCTCCCATACCTCTGCCATCTCTGGAATATTGGGCATTGGAACAGCATATTGTGATTGAATGGCCACAGCTTTAGCTCCTTCATTATCGGTAATAATCGGATCCTCGATTAACGTTTTGACAGGTGGAATTTCTTGCGTTAACTCAAATCGGATTTTTGCATTTTCTTCATTTGTCAACCATTCGATTAGTTTTGTTGACCAGTATGGATGTTTCGTAAATGCTGTCACATTCCAGCCTTTAACACCCATAAAAGTTTTCATATGCTCACCATTTGGCAATGTTGGCAACTCAGAGATACCGATATCAATTCCAGCATCTTTCATTCCTTGGAATGCCCACGGCCCATCCATAACAGAGGCTACTTTACCTTGGTTAAATAAACCGTCTTTAGTAGACCCCCCGTTATCCCCGATGATTCCTTTAGGGAATAGTCCTTCTTTGTACCATTTTTGGATGTATTTTGCTCCTTCAACCGCACCGATGTTATTCAAACCAAGATCTTTTGGATCAAGGCCATTATCAGTTTGATTAAATACATAGCCTCCCATCCCTGCAATTACACCATGTGCAAAGTAAAAGTTATCCCAAAGCGCCAAAAATCCGTATTGGCCGCCTTTTGTTAATGCTTTTGCTTCAGTATAGAGTTCATCCATCGTTGCCGGAGCTTTACTCATTAATGCTTTATTATAAATGAATACAGGTGTTTCAGTCGCTTTGGGCAAACCGAATAATTTCCCATCATACATTTGAGCATTTACAGATGATTCAGTAAATGTATCAAGTACATCATCTGATACATTGATTTCTTGAATCAACCCTTCAATTACCACTTGACCAATTTGGTCATGAGGCAATGTCACGACATCAGGAGCTTTTCCGGCTGGACCATCTAGTCGTAATTGATCGCGCATTTTATCAGCCATGTTTAACTCTTGAAATTCAACTTTAATGCCATATTCTTTTTCAAAAGATGCAATAGCTGGCTTTAAGGCTACAGCTTTATCAATGTCTTCCCACACAATTAGTTTTTCTGGCTTAGCTTCCTCAGCTGTTTTATCTTTATTTTTTGTTTCGTCTGGAGATTTTGATCTAGTTTCCCGTTCAGGAGCTCCACATGCAACAAGTATACCTAGAAGCAACATAAGCATCATAAAAATAGACAGTGCCTTTTTCATGATTTAACCCCCATTTGCGTTTTGATTTAAGTCAGCAATCGTTTGCGCACTTGTTGCTGGAAACCAAATATGTAAACGCTATCAAATTATCCCAATAATAAAATTGTGTATCTTTATCTTTGAAAATTTCTTCAAAAATAAAGACTTTTAGCTTTCTTAGGTCTAGGAATAATTTGTGAAACCGATTGCACTACTTTATAAACTAATTATACAATTATTCTTGATTTTTACAAGTGAAATTTTAGGACTTTTTAATTTTAGTTTATAAGATTAATCTGAAAATGCCTTAAACACTAGATTATTACATCAAAAAAATAAGAGGGACTCACAAAAAAAGGGTCAAACCCCACAACAACTAAATACAGTGTATGATACTCGACATACTGATTTAGAGTGCGAGGTCTGACACCTCTCCCCCTTCTACATTAACTTAAAATATACTCCAAACCCTCTTTAACAGAAGATTTAATCGCTATATGGTATCACATAAAGTGAAACTTCAATCAGCGGGTTTTCTTCATTCCCCACTGATTGTTAGTCCCGTACTACTGTCGCTAAGATCTTTGCATTCCTTCAATTAATCGACAGTACGAACTAAGGTCAACGAAATCAGACTAAGTACGCCGCGTCCTCATGTCTTCGTCTGAGTGCCCCCCATCCTGTGTGCCTCAACTTAAACCTCTGTTCACGCATCGGTAAGTTTCACTGTATCTCACCAATCAGGGTTTTCCTGCCCGTTAACGCGGGACAAATTCTAGTCTTCTATGATTCAATGACTTGAATTCCATATGTCTTAAACCACACATCGATTTGAGCCAGATGTGCTAAAAGCTGTGGACCGGACATGAGCTGACCAAACCACGGTTCTTTAAACGCTTCCCCTTTAGTTTCGATCAAGTCGTTAAGCTTTTGTTTCTCAAAAAACTCATGAAGAACCGAGGTCCGATCCTCAAGTATATGCTTTAGCCATGATTGAACTCCATTCGTGTACACTGGATTATGTGTTTTCGGATAGGGACTTTTTTTACGATATAAGATTTCTTCTGGCAGCAGGCCTTCTAACGCTTTTCGCAAAATTCCTTTTTCCCGATTTCCTGTCATTTTCATTTCCCATGGGATATTCCAAACATATTCCACTAGACGATGGTCGGCAAATGGCACCCTAACCTCAAGACTTGCCCCCATGCTCATTCTATCTTTCCGATCAAGCAGCGTAGTCATAAACCATACAATATTCAAGTAAAATAATTCTCTCCTTTTTGCTTCTTCGCCTGTTTCTCCATAAAGTCTTGGCATTTCTGCTAGCGTCTCCAAGTATTTAGCTTCAGCATATTCTTCTAGCCATAATTTGCTTCGCCAATTTTCTTTTAGCAATGAAACTCGTTCTGCTGTGGAGCGCATCCATGGAAACCCTGTGCGATTCAAATCTTCACTCCGATGAAACCACGGATATCCCCCAAATATTTCGTCTGCGCATTCGCCCGAAAGACCTACGGTAAAGTCTTGTTTGATTTCCTTGCAAAACCACAATAGGGAAGAGTCTACATCTGCCATTCCGGGAAAGTCTCTTACTTTGACGGCCTCGGTTAAATAATCAATTAATGTTTCCTGAGTAATGACTGAATTATGATGGACGGTGTTGAATTGATCTGACATTAGCTTAATCCATTTATCATCAGAATTTGGTTGAAATTCATTAGATTGAAAAAACTTATCATTACCTTCATAATCAATCGAATACGTATGCAGCCTTCCTTTTCCAGTTTTTTCATAGGAATCCGCAGCGATTGCTGTTATTGCACTAGAATCAACACCACCTGATAGGAACGTACATAATGGTACATCCGAAACGAGCTGGCGAGTCACTGCATCGCAAACAAGAAACTTCACCTTCTCAGATGTTTCTTCAAGCGTATCTTGATGTTCCATACTTTTCACATTCCAATAACGCCATATTCGAAGCCCTTGCTGCGACAGAGTTAATGCATGCGCAGGTCTAAGTTCCTTCATGCCGTGAAATACTCCATTACCAGGCGTACGTGATGGTCCTAACCCAAATATTTCAGCCAAACCTTCTCTTGTTACTTCAGCCTTCACTTCAGGATGCGCTAGAATGGCCTTCAGCTCTGAAGCGAACAAAAAACCGCCATTTTTTTCTGTGTAAAAAAGCGGCTTCACACCTAAACGATCTCTCGCAATAAATAATTTTTGCTCGTTCACATCCCAGATAGCAAAGGCAAAGATGCCATTAAAAAAATCCACGCATTTTTCTTTCCATTCTATATAAGAAGTTAGTAAAACTTCTGTATCAGAATGACCTTTAAAGGAATATCCTTTTAATAGTAGTTCTTTACGAAGATCTTCAGTATTATAAAGTTCACCGTTGTAGCAAAGGATATAAGAATTACCATCTTTCTCTTTTGCCATTGGCTGTTTGCCACCTTCTGAATCGACGACAGTCAATCGGCGATGACCAAACAACACATGGGAATCATGCCAAATATTATGTTCATCTGGACCTCTTTTGACCAGTGTATTCGTCATCTGTTCTATAACCATACTTTCCTTGCGCAGATCTCGTTGAAAGTGAACCCAACCTGTAATACCACACATAACCTTCATCCTTTCAATCAGCATCGCAAAATTTACTATACAATTCGCCCTATTAGTATTTCTTAGATGTATCCCGGTTTATAACAGGCTGTAATACCCCGATTGGCGAGATACAGTGAAACATACAGATACGTAGATACGTAATCAGAGATAAAGTTTGCGCCCACAGGATGTGGGTCACACAGACGTTGCCGAAGAACGAGACGTACTTAGTCTGGTCTGATTCATTAAATCAGGTTCGTAGTGTTGCTTTATCGAAGCATTAGCTGAAGATTTAGCGACACAAGAACGGGACTAATCATTAGTGGGAAATCCCCCAACTAGTGGAAGTTTCACTTTATCTGCTGATTCCTTATTCAAGCCCTACATTGACACATTCTCAAATGAGCCATGCAGCGAGAGTATAAAATAGCCTATGCAAAAGTTGATGAATGGTTATTTGTCCGATAAAGTAAAATTTTTGGTATGTAAAGGTTATCCTCAAGAAAGATCGCTAATTACGATTAGGATATATAAATTGTCGTACTCCACTGGTGCTTTGAAAGATAATAAATGTCTATCCAGAGTTATTACCCAATTTTCTTGCTCATTCTATACTTTTCTGTTTCTTCTAATTAAAATTGGGGTAATAAATCTATGCTTTATGGTTTAAAAAAGAGACATTTTGTCTAAAAAGAAGGGGAGGTAATCCATTTTTGGAGGTAAATTATGAATGATCAACAACGAATGAACCTAATCAATCATCAACATCGCTCATTTTTAGAAGGAACGGTTGAGAATATCAATCACCAATGGGTTTTTTTTGATAATGAAACCGACGAAGCTACTTCTTTAGAAGAGTATGCAAATTTAGAGATAGATATCTATCGGAGAAAAAATTGGTACAGAGGAATCATTGAAGAAAACGGCTTTGTGAAAATCTACAACGATATGGTCCATTTATATGACGGAGAAACAGTAAAAATTCGTAAACCATTGTTAGGATCATTTGAAAGATTATTGAAAAAAATAGAGACAGAGTCATTCGTCCAGTTTATCACGAGTTTAAATTCATTAGATTTCTCGATTCACGATTGCATTTACTGTTATAATCAGCTTGACTTTTCAGAAGGAGCATCCCCAAAAACTGGTGTGAATTTCCTAGTTTTCGACAACGAACTTTCCGTATGCTCTGTACAGCATCATTTCTTTTATACATCTACTAATCATGACCGTTTTGAATTCACAATAAATACAGGAAAACGGATTATCATTGAAAAAATCAATTCTAAACATTCCTAGTACTCAACAAAAAATAGCAAAGAGGATGCCTCATAAGTAAAGCTTCATACTCACAACTTCTTTACACAGTTTACACGGATTGTGTATCACTCTATACTGCAAGTTGAAAGGTTCAGACTTTATGAGACATCCTCTTAAATATATTTCATCTTGGATTGTTATACACCTTTTGGTAAGATGAAGAATCCATAATATCCAATAATCAAAAAAACTATGACAAATAACGCCCACATTACTCCTGTACTTTTCCCTTTTTTTGTTCTAACTAAAATCATTTCCATTGCGGCGATAACAATAAATCCTAAGACCATTTTCAGCCAATAAAAACCAAATGCAGACCCCATCAAAGCTCCACCAGTTAGGATAATAAGGATGTAAAATACCCGATTAATCATATGTACGATTTTGAATCCTTTAGTTTTTCCACTATTATGCATAGCTAGTGCAACGAATAGTAGAATAATAGCGATTACCCAAGTGGTAATATGCGCATGTGTTAAGTGTGTCAAAATATATTGCCCCCCTTAAAAGTTTCTCCTTCATCATATCATAGACAAATATCTAAAAACAAAACTATATTCTCAGCTACAGGAATTATTGAACATTTAGTGAACAGTATTTGTAAGTGTTCCAATTCCCTTGACTTTCACCGAAATCTCGTCCCCTTTTTGCAAAAATTTCGGCGGCTTAAAGCCTTTACCTACTCCAGCAGGTGTCCCTGTGGCGATGATATCACCTGGTTCAAGCGTCATACCTTTTGAAAGAATCGCGATAATTTCTTCAACTGGAAAAATAAATTGTTCGGTATTGGATTGCTGTCTGATTTCACCGTTGACTCGGGTTTCAATATCAAGCTGATTAGGATTTTTAATCGCGGACTTCTCTACAATAACCGGACCAAGCGGGCATGAACCATCCAAGCTCTTACCAAGTAAATATTGCTTATGATTTACTTGCAGGTCTCTTGCAGTGATATCATTTACAATCGTATACCCGAACACATAATTCAGCGCTTCATCCTGTTTTATCCCTTTACCCTTCTTACCAATGACAATAGCAAGTTCACCCTCATAATCGAGTTCGCCTGTTATATCTTCGTGACGAGGAATGTTTGCCTCATGACCAATCACAGCCGTGGGCGCTTTTGAAAATACAATAATATGCTCAGGTATATCTGCCTCACTACCCATCTCAACAGCATGTTTGGCATAATTCTTACCTACACAAAAGATATTTTTTGCTGGACGCGGAATTGGAGCTTCCCAAACGAAATCATCGGCATAAAATTTTGATTTGTTCTCTTGCTTGGATACCCATTGTTCAATTTTCTTTATATTTTGTAAAAAAAACTCACCCTGTGCAATACATTCGAGAAGTGTTGCCGGTATCACTTCACCCATTTGTATTGCAGCAGCTTGCAGTAGCAATACATTTGTACGGTTCACGAGTACAACTTGACTCTCCCCATTCACTTTTACCGTTCCGAATTTCATAATCAGTATCCCCTTTGCTATGTTTACTTTTTCATCATTGGACGAGTACCATAAGTAGCAAATCGCCAGACATATTCAACAGGGCCCATGTAATAATGCTTCAACCAAATTGTACTGAGTATGAGCTGTAAAAAGTAAATAACAACAACTAGTACGACTCCTGTTGTAAAAGAAATTTTACCATATAACCCAAAGCCATACGAATAGAATAATAATGTGCCAATAATAGACTGTAGCAAATAATTGCTCATGGATAATCTACCGACATTGGCTAGTGGTGTTAAAATTTTTGCAAGGGATTTATTTTGCATGAGTAGTACAAGTGCAGTAATATAAAAAATTGATATCACTGGACCGCCAATCATATCTTGAAGAGATACCGTAAAATAATTGTAGTCTGCAATGTACGGACTTGCTTTAAGCAAACCGCCGCAAACTAAACAAACAACAGTAATAATCGTTAGTTTTCGCTGATGCTCTCTCGTTCTCTCCAGCCACTTAAGTTTCGCAAAGCCTGCACCGATCAAAAACAAGGGAAATATTGAGATGATAAGAATGATACTACTTCCTAAATTATTTACCATGTACCACTCCACAAAGCGTTGCTGAAAAATCTCCGTAAAAGTACCTGTTTGATACGCTTTAATAGACGCCTGAACCATATCTAAATCAGTTATTATAGCAGCCTCTTCGGGCATTGTAACGTATACGACCATCATCAATAAGCAGAGCAATAACGCCGGAATGGCGAAGAGAAGAGAACCAACCCATAGGAGAGTTTTCCCGCTCATTTTATAAAATAACAGAAATAAAAAACCGATCAGTGCATAATTGATTAGAATATCTCCATGCCAGATGAGAAAGGCATGAATGCAACCAATTATCAAAAGAAAGAATAATCTTCTAGAAAATACAACTGGAAATGACGTATTTCTGCTTTGGACTGGCTCTGCAAGAATCACAGCGCCAAAACCAAATAAAAACGCAAACATCGGGTAAAAGCTTGCCTGAGCAAATAAATCAACGATTATGTAGATTGTACGATCTGGGTCATTATTCCACCATTCAATTGGATTTACATGTAAAAAAGGTGAATGAAAATCAGGCATATTTACAAGCAAGATCCCCAATATAGCTAGTCCTCTTAAACTATCAATACTTTGAATTCTTTGCCTACCATCACTTATTTGTCTATTTTGTTTCATTCTTATTATTCAGCTCCCTGTTTTTCTCCTTTTTCTAATATTTTACACTCAATTGTTTAATAACGATATATTTCTTTCAAATTCAGCTCCATTACTTCTTTCATTAAAGATTTCTAAAGCATTGATTAGGCGATTGAATCACATCGTTGCACAAATTACATAGTATATGGCAGGTAAATTTTTTTAGGAGGAGTTATTTATGCCGGCCATCGTTGGGGTCGTTCAAGTCATCAGCCTTGGAAGCAGCGGCGTTTTCAATATTGGAGATGTATATAAAGTAATGCCATTTTCTACTTCGAAAACTTATGCTGGTGCTGGTTCATTCAATACTGGAGATAACATTTCATTATATAACGGAAACAGTACGACAAATACGTATGATCCAGATGTGACTGATCAACCAATACTATTCAATATTTAACGTATCAGAGAGGGGAATCTTGATGATTTTTAATATTCAGCAAAACATTCACATTCATAGCATTAAAATAACCAGTGTTGGGAATTCCTCTGTTTTTCAAATTGGCAGTGCTGGTATCATTAAACCTCTATCTCAGCTCGCTAATACTGGTGGATATACTGAACCTGCACCACAACTAGAGTCAGATTTTTCACTTCCTACCGGACAGCAAGCAGTTATACTTCCACCGACAAAAGTGTCTAGAAATTAGCCAATATGTTAGTCTTTCATAAAACATGTAACTAGTTTCATTTGGCAAAAAAAGCGAGGTGATTGGAACGATGAATGAATTCTACAACTATACTATTCAAATGCAGAAATATCTCTCTACTCAAAATAAGCGCATCGAAAACCTCGAGTCCACGGTTCAATCCTTGTTGGAACAGTTGGAACAATTAAAAACAAAACCAACTGTCAATGTTGAACGAATTGAATATAAATTTGATCAATTGAAAGTGGAAACACTTGAAGGAACTTTGAACATCGGTTTAAATCCAAATGATCTGAGCAATATTGAAGAGTTAGCTGTACCTTCATCGAATCCTTCAACTTTTGAGCCATACATGTTTCCTGCAAGAAATGAACTTATTCACGATATTCACAATCATATTCTTACCAATCTTGATACACTGATTAAAGATACTGAAAGTGAACTTGGTTTTAAGGTTGACCCATCATATCATGAATTTATTCAAAATGATCTTGAAAGGCAGCTTCAGCAGAGAATTGAACAATATTTAGACCAAACATCACCTACTGAACGTTCACCACATCTTCACGAACAGATTAAACAAAAAGTTATCGAAAAACTCAATACTGATATTCACATCGCAGTTCGAAATTTTATTATTGCGTCAAACAAACAGCCAGGAGGGAATTCAAATCATGGAGTTTAATATTACCAATGGTGAATTATGCGTTGGGCAAATCGACGTCAGTATAGTAGCCAGCTCGTCTTTATTTCTAATCGGAGATGTGCAAACAATCCAACTTGCTTCTGCTTTTGATACACCACCCGAATCATTAATTATCGGCACTGCATTCGCCCCTCTAACTCCAAAAGGATGATAGGATGTTTTCTAGAATTTCAAAGGTCGAGAGAATTAATATCACGATCATTTCATTTAGTTCATTTTTTCAAATTGGGGATTGTCAATTTATTGATGGAGGGAATGATGTATTAGCCATTCAACGCCGTTCAGACATTTTGCACACCGATGACAAAGATTTCAACGATTATCCAATATTTCAATCTTATCCTACCTTTTTGCCAATAGTGGAGCCGATGGTTATCAATACGAACCAGCTTCAACCGTTTATCTCTGTAGGTGCAATTAAGATTAAAGGTATATCTTCTTCATCCGTAGCTAGGATTGGGAATACCGACCACATTAGGATGCGCAACCGAGTGATGCATATTCGCGATATTTCAAAGAAACTATCAGATGTTAGTACTCCACCTGAAGGAACTATTCAACTCTAAAACGAAGATCTACAAGTATAACCATTAGAAACCTCACCTGATTACTTTGATGAACTAAAGACTTAATCCTATTAGCCCGTGGGTGACATTCAGTTTTCTGAATTATTTAAGTTTCTATTTAACTAAAAAAAAACAAGTCTATGTGATTTTTTCTATTTTTTCATACTAAATTTTTTTTAAAAGGATGATTTTCATGCCAGCTATCGTTGGTCCTGTTCAAGTAACTAGTATTGATGGTGGAGGAATTGTTCAATTTGGTGACTCGCTTGCCATTTCTCCGAAAAGCTCATCAAAATCTGTAACAGGTTCTGGTTCTGGTAATACGGGACTCTTTATTTTTAACGCAAATGGACTAAGTGGAAGTAATATTCTTGATTTGGCTGGTGTTGATCAGCCTATTGCCGGGAATAACTAAATTAGAAGGGGCGGACCTCGTAGCTACTATATACAGTTCTAAATAAGTAAATGCAACATTACTGTGTATAGAGTTCAAGGTCCGACCCCTTTTCCATTCATTCATTAATCTATTCTATTTCTAACAAATGTCCGCCATCAAAGAAGAATAAATAGCGATGATTCACTTTCTTCTTCAATATCCCTTCAATTGCGCGCGTATACCATTGCAGTTGAATCCGATAACGGTCAGCTAATATTTCTTTTGCACCTTCAAATCCATTATGGAAACGACCCGTAATGCCATCTGTTTTATAGTCTAATAAAACAAGCCCGTCTTCATCTTCAATTATACAGTCAATTACACCTTGAAGAAGAACAGTTTCTTCTTCTCCATGCCAATGAGAGTACGCTTCACTTGCTGGTATCGCCAATGTAAACGGAACTTCCCTGCGAATAACAGAAGCACTTTGCATTCTCTGGCCAATTTCAGTATCAAAGAATGAGAGAATTACCTCGATGTTAACTGCGTTCTTCTGTTCTTCCGTTAACAACTCTTTTCTGATTAGCTCGTTCAATAATTGTTCAACGGATTCAATCGTTACCGGTTCTTTTACGCGAATATGTTGCATCACCAAGTGGGTGATTGTCCCTTTTTCAGCAGGTGTTAATGATTTTTCCTGCATAAATGCAGGTCGATTAGATATCGGCCGTTTAAATTTACGCAACAGTTCTGTAGAACTTTGCTCATCCCGAATTTCAAGCTGTCGTTTCAACTCCGAAACAGATTGTTTCGAACGGTTTACACTAGCATCTCTTTCAGGATATGTCCATTCAAGTTGAGACATAATTTTGTCGTGATATTCTGATTCTATTTCAATTTTCTCAGCGTTCTTAACATGGCCGAGCCAATTTTCCATTACGTTTTCAGTTTCCTCTTCTTGTATTTGAAGCTGTTCTCTTTGTATCGTTGTCAAAATCCAATGTGATGGATGATTCGCTATATTATTATCATGGTCTAAGGCATAGCCCATGCTCTCCAAGAAAGGAGTACTACTTCGGTGATGTATTAAAGCAGGCCCTATCCAGTCCATATAGCTACGAGCATTAGCACGAACATAATCTTTAAGCAGCCACTCTGAACCGCTTGCGTCGCCGATCCATTTTGAAGCACTTTTCCGAAGATCCTTCAGCGTTCCGATTAGATATAACTTTTCTTTAGCGCGAGTCATCGCTACGTATAATACACGCATTTCTTCTGCAATCATTTCAAGCTGTTTCTTTTTCTTGAATGCAATTTGCGGAAGAGAAGGATAGGAAATTCTCAGCTCTGGGTTCACATAGTCACTAGCAAAACCATACTCTTTATCTAGCAAATAAGACTTACGAAGATCCATCATGTTGAATTGTTTGGAAAGCCCCGCAATAAATACGAGTGGAAACTCCAATCCTTTCGATGAATGGATCGTCATTAAGCGAACCACATCTTCCTGCTCCCCGAGTGCACGAGCCGCCCCAAGATCATCTCCGCGCTCCTGCATTCGATCTATAAATCGCAGAAAGCGGAATAATCCTCTAAACGAGCTTGTTTCATATTGTCTTGCACGGTCATATAAGGCACGTAAATTCGCCTGCCGTTGCTTCCCTCCCGGCATTCCACCAACAAAGTCATAAAATCTCGTTCCACCATAAAGTTGCCATATTAAATCAGACAAAGATACTTGCTGAGCCATTTTCCGCCATTTGGTTAAGTTTCGATAAAACAGAGAAACTTTTTCATAAACATCAGGATATAGATTATGATCGGCTTTCCGGTAAAAATCTGCCAATGCATCATAATAGCTGCCTGAATTGAATAATCTCACCTGTGCAAGCTCTTCTTCATTTAAGCCGACGATTGGTGAGCGTAATACAGATACGAGCGGAATATCTTGCTGTGGATTATCAATTGTCTTCAGCAGTGAAAGCATTATGGCCACTTCAGTTGCCTCGAAATAGCCGCTCGATAAATTTGCATACACTGGAATTCCTTGTTTCTTGAATTCCTCCATAATTTGTGGTGCCCATGGCATAGAACGCAGTAGGACGACAATATCACGATACGTTGCAGAACGATATGATCCTGTTTTGCTATCGTAAATTTGCTGTTTTTCAGATATTGCTTTTTGTATAAGCTTTGCCATCATCCTTGCTTCAAGCTGTGCATTTTCCAATTCATCCTCTTCAAAACCTTCGACATTTTCTCCGTTACTTTCTTCTCCTTTATAGCTTGCTTCCTCTGGACTAGCACCATCAATTAAATATAATTCAATCGGATATTCGGAATCCTCCGGATAATCTGCTCCTTTTTTCAATTCGGCTTGTTCATCATATTCAATTTCACCAACGAGTACTCCCATCAACCGTTTGAATAAGTAATTGGTTCCATCTAGTACTTCTTTACGACTTCTGAAATTACGATTCAAATCAATTCGTAATCCTGCTTCATCCCCATCACGGGTAAATCGCTTGTATTTACCAAGAAAAAGATTCGGCTCTGCTAAGCGAAAACGATAAATGGATTGCTTGACATCACCTACCATAAACATGTTCCCCGTGTTCTCCCCATCAGCTGTAACCAGTTTCAAAATCGATTCCTGTACAAAATTGACATCCTGGTACTCATCGACTAATACTTCCTTAAATTGCTGACGGTACTCCAATGCCGCTTGGGATGGCGTGCGGTTATAACCTTCCACTTTTTCCGTTAAAATGGCTAAGCAATAATGCTCCAAATCGGAAAAATCAACGATGTTCTTTTCTGCTTTTGCTATCCTGAACCGCGCATTGAACTGATTGACAAGCACAACCAATGTTTCGACATACCCTTTTAATTCTCGGATGTCTTGCAGATAATGCTCAGGCTTTCGCAAAAATAACTCACCCTTGACTGTTTCAAGAATTTTCTTTGCTTTATTCCGATGCTTAGTAGCCAGCTCAACAAGATCTTTATCGAACGCATCTCCCGAGCATCTCTTCGCCGTTGTAAACTTCCAAGTTTGCATACTTTCATACATTTTTTCCCATGACTCTGCATTGGCTTTTTCTAATCGTTCTACAATCCTTAAATCATCCAACAGATTTTCGGCTCTTGGCGCGGGACCGCTTGGCAATTTTGTCAACTCAAGCGCCTGCTCCAATAAATCCCGAGCCGATTGAAGCTGCATAGAGATATCAAACTTTAATGAGTCCCAAAATGGCAGATCTTCAATCTCTGCATCTTCGGTGATGTTATACATTGTTGCTGCTTGTTGTAACCATGATTCAGGGTCTGGGTATGATTGGGAAAAATTGTGAAGCGAACGGATAATCTGCTGTAGAGCTGCATCGTTACGATCACTAGTAAATGCATCCACCAATCTAAAAAAATTCTCATTACTTTGACCATAGTGTTCCTCAAGCAATTCTTCCATCACTTCATCGCGAAGCAGTTCGGCTTCTGTAGAATCTGCAATCCGAAACCCAGGATCAATATCTGTTAAATAATAATACTTCCGAATCACTTCTAAACAAAAAGAATGGAGGGTCGAGATTGAAGCACGATTGATTAAACTCAGTTGCTTTCGTAAATGCTGTGATTTTGGGTTATCTGAAATTGACTTCTCCAATGCTTCACCAATTCGATGCTTCATTTCTGCAGCTGAGGCATTCGTAAAGGTAACGACCAATAGTTCATCTACGTTAATTGGATTATTTTCAGATAAAATCTTTTCAATAATACGAGTCACCAGAACGGCTGTTTTTCCCGACCCAGCAGCAGCAGCCACGAGTATATCCTGATCTGTTGCCCAGATCGCTTTCCACTGGTCATCAGTCCATGTAACATGATCAGGCTTTACTGGGATATTCGTCTTACTCATGTGTCGGAACCTCCCTTCTTAATACATTCAATACTTCATCTTGTTTATTTGCAGACAATAATCGATATTCATTATCCTCCGTGGATTGGTCAAATTGGCATACGGACTTAAATGTACAAAACGTACAAGGAACTTTATCCTTAAGTTTATAAGGATTAATCTCTACGTTACCTCCAACAATTTCATTTCCCGCTTCTTGATACAAATGTCTGATGTGATTTTGCAAGAGCGAAAACTCTTCCTGACTTGCAATCTTAGATTTAGCTTGCAATGTTCCATCCTTTTTTAAACCGGCTGGAATCATATTTGAGTTGCTTAGAACACCCTGTTCCAATGATTGATCCATTAATTGAACAACGTCTGGATCACCTAAAAGCAGACCCTTCATTTTAAAACTTTTAAATATTTCTTGCTCAAGTACCGAAAGCTCGACCATCCCCTTGCTTTTTACAACCGGGTTATGAACATGAAAATAAAGTACGCCAGCAGGCAATGCATCTTTTCCAACCAAAGTATTTGAATGAGTAATCACGATATCTAAATATGTGAGCATCTGCAGGGCTAATCCGTAATACACTTCACTTAAATTTAAATCCTTCTCACTGGATTTATAATCTAACACTCGCAAATAAACACTATCATTTTCTTCTGCTTTATCAATCCGATCAATCCGGCCAACTAATTCCATCTTTGTTCCATCTTTCAACTCAAATGAAAGCGGTGGTAACTGACCATTTTTTCCAAATCCTAGCTCTAACCCTACTGGTACAAAGCCACTTTGCTTTGCTTGCTCACTTAGGACGATGGAAGCTCGCCCAATTACCTGTTCTAACTTTCTCTTTAAATAATGGTGTCTGTTACTGCTCAATAAGATTTGGTTTTGTAACTTCGGTGCGAGCCGTTCAACAGCCTTTCTTGCAAGCATCAAACATTGTTCCTTTGTTAAAGATGACCAGGATATGTTTCGTTCATATAAATAATCCGAGATTATTTTTAACGCGCCATGAAACATTTCACCAATGTCAGGAGCATCCAAACGAAAAATCTTACGCTCTTTTAGTTTTAATCCATGGGCAGCATAATGAGCAAACGCGCAGCTATTGAATAATTCCATCCGAGACACACTGGCTAAAATGTTTTCTCCATAGATTTTTTTGCTCGTTTCTGCAGATATTCTTTTCGTCTTGTTTTGATAAAATAAACTCGACAGTACTCGAACTGCTTCTGGCCTCATCCTTTCATGATCCATGTAGGCATTATAAACATCCCACCATACAGGATGAACTGGATAATTCCTCTTTTTAAGCTGGAGCTGCGCCGTTAAATAAGACAAAGCCACATCGTAATTCGCAGCATATTCTGCTTGCTCACTTGCATCCAAGTCTGACGGATCATTCATGAACACCGCTTCTTGCATTTTCGGAAGTACATCCTTTACCCGCTTAATATAAGAAGAAGGAAGCAGTGCTTTCCCTTCTTCATCTGCGAGTGGGTACGTTAAATAGAGTGATTCTGATGGTGTTGCAAAAGCTTTATACGCTATAAACTCCTCATCTAATAAACGTAGCTTTGAACTTGGTGCAAGCTCAAATCCGTTAACAGCTAGGTTTTCACGATCCTGGTCTGATAAAATCCCATCCTTGCCAGCCTTACCCGGTAAAACACCTTCATTTAGCCCCATGACAAATGCAGTACGAATGTCATCTAGCCTTGATAAGTCAAGGCTTGCGACAAGCACTTGGTCAATTGCTGGTGGAACGAGGGAGAATTTTAATGTTTCAAAACCGCTTTCCATTATGGTTGAGAACTGCTTTAGTGTCATTTTCTCTTCGCTGAGTAATTCTACGAATTGATCAAGCAGATTAACAATCGCATCCCAAGCTTGTTCATGTTCTCTTGCACTGATCAGATCATCTCTCTCTTCTGCTTCAACCTTCAACTTTTCCAACTTTTCTGGAATGTGCAGTTCTTCTAAGTATAAATACAGCGATTCGCACATTTCCTGGCCTGTTTGGGCACGCTTAAAGCGTTTGGATAAACGTAAAATGGCAGAATTAAAAAGTTCCTTTAGTTCGTTAAGTTCATCTTCCAATTGCTTTTCCTGGTTAGTCTGGCGTCTTTCCTCTAGCTCCAACCCTCTTATTCTTCTATAGATCCACGGGTCCTTCGAATACCATCTATTCCCTTTGATTCCACGAGAGAGTACATAGTTTTCCAAACGGTCTACCTTTTCACGCATACTTTCAGTGTTCAGGCCGATTGGATGCAGAAGTTCAGTTTTAATGGCTCTGAATACTGGTTCATAACGCCAATTCGTATTCAAAATCTCTAAAGTAGAGCGGATAAGTTCAATTAACGGATGATTCAACATTGTTCTTTTTGTATCGATAAAAACAGGAATCTGATAATCCAAAAAAACCGTGTTTATCAGATCATGATAGGATTCGCCGTTTCGGACCAATATAGCCACATCCCGAAAGCGGTGATTTCCGTCACGAACAAGCCGCAAGATTGTCCGAGCAACTCCTTCTACTTCTGCTCTTCGATTCAACGCCTGTACGACTGTGACGCTCGTATCCTCGTTAAACTCTTGTGCTGGACGCACAGTAAGATTGGCTTCAAGATGCGCCAATCCTGGGTTTCCTTTAAAACGGGGCGCACTCTCTAAATGTTCATCATTCTCAACAATAACTCCTAAAGCCACTGCCCTTTGATAAATATTGAAGTAGGTCTGACCAGTCTGCCTGAAAAGATTCAACCCATCAGGTGGGGATACCCTATACGGCTGATCGAGCGTTAATACAACAGTTACATCCTTACTTAGCTTCAATAATCCTTCTACAATTTGCAATTCCTGGGGCGTTAAACTATAAAAACCGTCTATATATATCGAAGCTTCTGCTATATAACTTGATTGAGCTAATTTTTCAATTAATAAACGAAAGTAATCCTCCGAATCCAAATACTTACCTACCAATTCATCTTCAAATGCTTGATAAATCAACTCTAAATCATGTAGTTTATCACGAACGGCATCTGATGATTGTTGTAAAGAATACTCTCTAAAATCATTGATATCTTTAGGATTGAGACAATAGCGTTTAAACTCAGCCAACATTTCTTCCATTTGCATTACGAAACCAGGCTTGTCCGCTGAACGACGAAACATCTTTAACTCATCCTTTTTTCCTTCCATAATTTTGCGGATGAGCATGTTCACTCCGACACTATCCAGATGGTGCCTGTTGCCCCCACCTGTTTCCTGGAGGATTCGCCACGCTAAACGGCTAAAGCTGAATACCTGTGCTCGCATCATTCCCTCTAGATTCGGTGTTTTAATTAATTTATATTCAGACAGAAATGTCATTTGATCCGGAACTAAATAAATAATCGGTTTTCCAGCTGGGTCTTCCCAAAGTCTATCACGTATTTCATTCAGCACCTTTGCCGTCTTTCCCGATCCCGATCGTCCAGTAATAAATCTCAGCGCCATTACCTTGCCCCCTTTTCTAGAATATATCCTCTATATCTTTTCAGTCTTTATATCAAGTTTCGTATCAAAAAAAGACATTGGATCCCCAATGCCTTTTTACTTATTATACTATGAAATCAATAATTTTTCTTGTTCAATGATTGGTAAAGCAGCGTTTTAATCAATCATACGTATGTATGTGAAAGACAAGCATATTCCCACATTTTAAGGTTTTTGTTCCACTACCATCACTCATTTTCCCTACTCATCTTCCTGTTTAACCTTGCTTCTATTCTTTTCCCAACAAGCCATAAAACAAAGATAATAATGATGACGATCGCCGTACGTAAGGGCTCATGGAATAATGATCTTATATCATACCCTATAAAACTAATCGTAAAAATCATGACCATTTTACCACCTAATAATGCAAGTGCATATGGCATCGGTCTAATATTTGAAAGTCCAGCTACAATATTCACAAGGGCAGAAGGAGTAAAGGGAAAACAAAGAAGAAGAAAGAGCGGGCCGAATCCATGTCTCTCTACCCAATGCATAAGTTTTTTAATCTGTTTATTTTTTTGAAGAAACTTCAATAGCCTTCGGTGCCCATAATGGCGAAATAAGAAAAAGACAAGTAGCGATCCCGTAACAGCCCCAATCCATGAATACATAAATCCGAGCCATAGTCCAAATGCACTTGCGTTTGCAAACACAAATACGAAGAGCGGTAAAAAAGGAAGGAAAGACTCAATCATCGGTAAAAAGATTCCTGGCAAAGGTCCGAACGAACGATACTGTTCAATTAATTCCAATATATTTTCTAATGTAAACCAATTACGAATATACTCCAAATCCATTTCAATCTCCTCAATGTCAAAAAATCTAATGCGCTATCTCTTACTTAATACAGCATTAACAGGCAATCCCCCCACCTCAAGGCGTAGAGGAATTGTAGAAGCGTAGTGGAGATAACCTGCCCTTAAAAGCACGATTGGTAAAATACAGTGAAACTTACCGGTTGATCTTCAGTGGTTTAGTTGAGGCCCACAGAATGCGAGGCACACAGACGAAGCCATAAGGACGCGGCGTACTTAGTCTGTGAAAACATTTAACCTTAGTTCGTAGTGCCGCTTTATCGAAGATTTAGCGACACTAGAACGGGACTAACAATCAGCGGGGGATGAAGCCCCACTGATTGAAGTTTCACTTTATATCGTGGAGTAGTCAGTTTAGATGAATGCATTTTCGCCCTTTAATTCACTTCATATGTGATAAACATGGAGACTTCCCAAAGCACCTGACCTTCACTATGAGTCATCCGCATGTTCGATTAATGTGAAGTTTCCTAATTATTCACATACTTTTCAACATAAATTAAAACGCTATTTTGTGCAACAAATAAATGATTTAAGACAATCTGAAATTCATCTCATTTTCATATTTCCCCACTGAGCAGTTGATAATCATCCATTCACATTTTCCTTTAATTTTAACTTGATTATTGATGCATTTTCCATTATTATTAATCAAACAGAACAAACGTTCTTAAAAACTTCACATGAGTATTGTCAGAAAGAGGGATGATAATGACTCGAATTCCAGAATACGACCGTACTATCATTGAAAAAGCACTCTATCTTCCTATGGTCGTTACGATTTTCAACCGTGATTTACAAATAATTGAGGGAAGTTCTCTTAAGATGAAAAGGCCTTACTTAGAGATGGTCGAAGCAGCATTGAATTTGGTTCAATCCGATTTGGTTCAAGTTAGAAAATACTTAAGAAAAGAAAATATTAAGGTTAGCGAGCTAAAGAGAGATCAGGAATTTACGATGTATTGCTTTTTATACAAAGGATATGAAGAGCATCATAATTATTTCAATCCACGTTTAAGAAATAAAGTAGAAGAATTATTGCGAAGCTATTTCAAAGAAGTATTTACCTAAATGTCCCTTTCATATCTTATCTGTGGAGACATAAAGAAACATACAGATTCATCATGTCCCCGTTCCTTCTCTCAATCTTTAGCTCTTTTTTCAGCTGAATAACTACGAAGAGCCTCTGAAGCTTCCATATTATTATGTAAACTGTGCAAACCATAAGCCATCTTCCCTATCTCTTTATTTATTTTTATAATCTTGGACTCTAGCATGGCAGTTCTTTGCATTTGATTCGTGAATGAACCAATTGACATATTCACCTCTAAGGTGATGTTGTTATGAAAATATACTTGTACCATCCCATTGTCTTTTTCTTTGAAATCTATTACATGGTGATACGCAATCCAAATGCAATCATCAATTAACGGTGAAGTAGTTGGAAAAAAGAAAATAGGATTTGTCTGATCTATGATGATTGGCGCTTTATGTGTCGCGCCAATTAATCGTCGTGTTCCGCCTCTCCTGCCTTCATAGCTGCTGCCAAAGTATTCACAGCTTTTCTTAATAATGACTAAAGGTTTAAACGGCGAGATAAATTCACCATTTTTTTCGATAGCTTGCGAATAGATTTTGCTACCGTATACTATTGGTTTAATGAAACATGTAAATGGGTTAATTTCATAATTTTCAATCAATACTTGTTTCGATTTTGTCATTCTTCATTTCCCCTTCCTTGTTAAATCGTTCGGAACCAATAATATCATTTAAAAATAGTAAAATATACCCATTTTTAGTCAATTTATCAATCTTGTAACAAATTTACAAATTGTAAACATTTGATGATTTTTTAAATATTTTTGAAAATTTAAAAATTATTATTGATTTTTATCCTGATGATTCCATATAATAAAAAAAAGGTCAGGAGTGGATCTTCATGAAAAATGAAAAATTACCTTCAGAATTAGTAAAGTCTTATTTGGCCAACAAGAAAAATCAGGACGCTACACTGCAGGATACATTCATTGAGATGATTATTCACGAATCTATACTCATTAGCAAAAGAACACAGCTTGAACAGCAAATCGACCAAGCACTTGATGAGAGGAATAAGCCTTTATTTCTACAATTGAGCAATGAATTAAACAAAGTTTTAGAAATGTTTGGTACTTAATATTAATAAACGTTTTCAGTCCTTAACTAGAAACACAGACACCTTGTTGACATTCAATTGAGATCGTTCTTTGACTCAGTGGCTAGCTTAATGAGACACAAAAGGAAACAATTTTCTCTAGAACCTAAATAAAAGTTACCTAAAAAGAAAAAGGTCTGACCCGGCCACTCTTCATACAGTAAAAAATTCGTGTTTGAAGAGTGCACGGTCAGACCTTTATGAAACTTCACTTTTCTGCTATCATCCTCTGTCGAACATGCCCATTACCTCGGTCGTTTCCGTAATATTAACAAACGCATTCGAATCGATCTCATTAATCATCAACTTAACATCTGTTAACTGGTAGCGAGTAATCACAGTCATAAGAACTTTTCGATCTTCCCCAGTATATGCACCCTTACCATCCATTACAGTAATCCCTCGATAAAGATTAGCGAGCAGTTTCTCCTTCATCTCATCACCCTTATTTGTAATAATCATCAATGTTAATTTAATATGGTTCGTATGAATCGTATCGATGATCTTCCCTGTTGCATAAATTGCAACGAGCGTATGAAGAGCCGCATCCCAACCAAACACAAAACCAGAGGCGATAACAACAACAGCATTCATTGCGGAGATTAAGGCTCCTAGTGGAAAATCTCTCTTCTTTGTAAGCAGCATCGCAATAATATCAAAGCCACCCGAAGACCCGGATGCCCGAAAAATAATTCCTATCCCAATTCCAGTAATAACACCGCCGAACAGCGATGACAGAATCGCTTCATTTGAAATTGCTTGAACAGGAACCACATACAAAGTAACAGAAAGAACGATGACTGACAAAATTGTATACCCAATAAAACGTTTACCTAATTTCATAACTCCGAAAATTAATAAAGGCAAATTAAGCGCGAAGTTCAAAATTCCAGTATTGAAGGGGGTAATGATCCCAAGCATAATCGCAATCCCGCTAAGTCCACTGCTTAATATTTGATGGGGAATCAAAAATAAATTGTAAGCAACTCCCACAATGATGGAACCAACTATTATGGTCAAAATATTGCGCATAACTACTCTCCCTTTAAACCAGTGACATTTTCTGATCATTTCTATCCTAAAAAGACTCCTCTATTTACAGGAATGACTGATCAGCCTAGATATTTTTTCTACTTGTGATTATTATAATAGAGAAATAAAGGAAAAATAATATAAAAGTTTTTTCAGATTATATAGGAAATTTTTTTAAGTTAGACAAGATAAGATAAAACTGTCGCTGATCAGTCAAACAAATAGGGCTGCCCCATAACAAAAGGGTCAGACCCACAACAACTATATACAGATTTTAGTCACTATTTTACTACTACTATATACTGTGAAAAGAGTGCGAGATCAGACCCTTTTTGACACCATCATTCGTTCAGATTACTCGTCTCATAACGGTCAAGCGTTGAAATTCTCTCTAACATGGAAGGATGTGTGTAGCGAAACCATTTTACAAGCAAGGGAGGATTTACTTGACTTAATCCAGCTCTCGTCAGCTCCTGAAAGGAACTGACTGCAGCTTCTTTATCTTGAGTCATTTCAATCGCATAACGGTCTGCGCGACTTTCTTGATACCTTGACACAAAATTTGATAAAGGACTGGAAGCGAACAATAAAACAGAAGTAATCAATAAAAATAACGGGAATGAACGAATGCTACTAACTTCTGATATATTTAGCACTTTCCCCCAGCGTCTAATGGAATAATTCATCAATTTCGCTGTGAACCATAAGCCAACAAGCGTTAAAACTAGATATCCTGCAATTCCGAAATAAATATGTTTTTCCACATAGTGCCCCATCTCATGTGCCATGATAAAAATTATTTCTTGTTCATTTAACCGATTCAGGGTCGTATCCCATAAAACTATTCGGGAATTGGAGCCGATTCCCGTGACATATGCATTTAAAGCATTCGTTTTTTCCGCCATATTTACTTCATATACATGCTCTGCTGGAATGTTCGCTTTATCTGCCATTTCTAATATCTTTATTTCTAATTCCTTGTTTTTTAGCGGATAAAAGTCATTATAAAGTGGATCGATAACTACTGGCTGGATGAACATGATAAATAATGAAAAAGGAATCGTTAATAACCAAGCATACAGCCACCATTTCTTCGCGCTTTTTTTCATTAACCAATATAAAACAGAGACAATAAGAATCATCGTCCCGAAATCGACCCAAAACCCAATCAGTCCATCCTTCATCCATGAAGAAAAAGACTGTGTACTTATTCCATAGCTTTTGCTTAAAGTGTATCGATAATAATTAAGCGGGTACATAACCACATAACTCAGCAAAGATAACCAAAATAAATAAATAGCATTTTGAAGAATTTTCCACTTACTTTGCGATAAAGACCACTTTTCGATTCCTCGGGAAATTCCAAATGTCAAAATAAGAAAGTAAAATAACCAATCAAATGGCATCGCCACAAAAAACAAGAAATTTCTAATTTTAGAATACTCTTCACTCAATATCCATTCCCTTTCACTCAAAAAAACAGTTGGATCAGCAACCGTCCCTTTTAATACTTCAGGTATTATAGATTGAGCTCCATAAAATATATACACATACATACCAGCTACATATAAACCAAATAAAATGATTGCAGTTAATACCGATTTTCTTACCATAATTCAGCCCCTTCCTCATAACTTCCTACTTTAAGTGTAGTACATCACGGACAAGATAGAACCATTTCTTTATATTGAAATGGTAAGTTTAATATCCAAAACAAAATTGGCGTTAAAGCGCCGCCATTTACCATGAATGACAATCCCATAATAAGCTAGACTCGCTTAACATGATGGTGGCGGTGCGAGGCTGGAATTATGGATGCTTTCTCAATAAAATCAGGAAACCTGCTAAGTAGATTGGATAGACTAGTAAGTCGCAAAGCCCCGTCCCCATGTCATTCATACAAATGGCCATATTAAATCGTTGATTAGTTTTATGGATAGCCTCTTTATAATAGACTATTATTTAACATTGCCTAAAAACTATCTAACATTTCATCAATTACTGGGATTATTAAAGTTTCTTTTTAATCTTTCAATCAAAACAGCCACCATCCTTTATCTTAGGATGACGGCTTATTTCTAACTTTTTCAATCATATCATCAAGACGAATAATGCTTTTTTTCGCACGTTCAAAGTCAATTTTTCGATAATGATGAAGACCGCCTTTTTCTTCGTCTTTCTCATCGGCCCATTTTACAATTTGCTGAAGCGGCGTGCGTACAATGTCATTTGTAGGTAAAAATGAATCAGTATGGAATAGAATAGCGAGGGATATGGTTTTGGCCTGGATTGGATTTTCTCCAAGTCGAATAAGTAGCTTATGTGCTCTTTCTGCTCCTTTTATTGCATGAATATCATTTTGTTTATAAAGGTCATAGTCCCACTTTCCGTTTCTATACCATGTGAAATGTCCCATGTCGTGAAGTAAACCGGCTTTGGCAGCTATGTCGACATCCACATTCTGCTCTTTTGCCAAGTAGAAGGCATGGTATGCAACAGCAATGGCGTGCGCTAATCCAGAGCGGTTTAAATATTTCTGTGTAATATGATGCTGAAATATATCAAGAAGGGTCACATCTCTCATCCGCTCTCTCCTCTCAATTTTTCTCCCTTTTCGAACCTAAAATTTTTAAATTTAATCATAGCGAATATGAAGATATTTATCAAGTGAAAATACTGTTACTGTTAAGGGGTATGATGATAATTTAGTCATATTTTTTGGTATAGTGATGAAATATTTGCCTCTGTTTCGATCCGTGATTTTTCAAATCCAGATTGTCCTAAACCATTTTAGCGCATAAAGTAAAACTTCAATCATTAGGGGGATTACTACCATTAATGCGGGATAAAACTCATTTCTAAAAGAAATAGTCAAGAAGAGATAAATCAAAAGCCAACTACATTTCGCAATATTTTTTTCATACATCGTAATTAGACTAAATCCTTCCGTTATAATATGGGGATTCAATCATTCCATTTATATATTCAACCTAAAGAAGACTCGTGCATAGTACGCTATTAATTATTGGCTGTTTTCTTATACTTTGTTGCTTTTAAATTAAATTTACACTACTATCCTGGGTTGATTTCCGTTACAGGTACTCCCTTTTAAGCGGGCGGCCTCAGGAGTCTCGTCAGTACTGCACTTGCGGGGTCTTCCTCAACGCGCTCTCCCCCGCAGGAGTCTCACACCTTCCACTACAATCAACATCTGCTCGAATTTGTTACTTGTTAAAAACAACAATCTTTACGAAAAGAGCCTTATTATTTCAATGAAGTTGGAAATTCAGAACACTTCTTAGGAAAACTAGAAGCCGTCTTAAATCGAACTAACGAAAGATGACGGCTTTTTAGGTTTTCTATTAGTAAATAAGGTTGATTACTTCTTCTTGTGTTACATTACCAAAATAATGCTTCACATCTACATCTGCTAAGACACGCTCAATTTCAGTCCGTTCATAGCGAATCCCCATAAGTTTCTCTTCAATTTCACTTACATCACCAACACCAAAGAAATCTCCATATACTTTACAGTTCTCAATTTTCCCTTTATTCACTTCTAAACGAATATCAATGGATCCAACTGGAAAACGGTGTGAATGCTGCAAGTTGAACTTTGGTGATTTCCCATAATTCCAATCCCAGTTTTGGTAGCGTTCTTTAGAAATTTCATTAATCTTTGTCCAATCCTCTTCCGTTAAAACATACTCAGGAATTGTTTCGTTTCCTTCAAATATATATTCAAGAATTAGAGAGCGAAATTCTTCGATTGTCATAGGTTCTTCAAGGAACTCTGCAATATTGGCTACACGGCTTCTAACCGATTTAATACCTTTCGACTCGATCTTGTCCTTTTTCACTTTTAAGCTAGAGACAATATGGTCCATTTCGGAATTAAACAAAAGCGTACCATGAGTAAACATTCGACCTCTTGTACTAAATTGGGCAACACCGGATATTTTTTTACCTTCAGCTAAAATATCATTTCTCCCGCTAATTTCTGCGTTAATCCCTAGCTTGCCAAGCGCCTTAACAACAGGCTCCGTAAATTTCTTAAAGTCATGGAAGCTTTGACCGTCATCCTTCGTAATAAAACTAAAGTTCAAGTTTCCAAGATCATGATAGACAGCACCACCACCTGAAAGTCTTCGAACCACTTTAATTCCATTCTTTTCGACATACTCTGTATTGATCTCTTCAATTGTATTTTGGTTTTTACCGATAATAATGGACGGACCGTTGATATAAAACAATAAATACGTTTCATCTATATCAAGATTTTTCAATATGTATTCTTCAATAGCGAGATTCACTTGGGGATCGTTAATCCCTTTATTATCAACAAAAATCATTAATGCTTCCTCCTTAATGTTACCCGAAAAATTATAATTGAAATTCCATGCCACCTCTAGCAATGGCAATTTCACGTTTAAATACTTCTCCTGCTTCTTTTTTCAATTGCTGTAAATCTCCATAATGCGGCAAGTGAGTAAGCATGAGTAAATGGGCTTCCGCAAGATGGGCAATCATCCCCGCTTCTCTTGCTGTCATATGTCCTGCCTGACGGCCATCTGTATGTCCATAAAGGTTACTCTCACATAATAACACTTTCGCACCTTTTGCAAAAATCGACAACTCTTCCATATACGAACTATCCCCCGTATAGACAATTGATTCGCCATTTACCTCAATTTTCATGGCAAAGCAAGGGACAGGATGCTTTGTTCTTAAAAAAGTAAAAGTAAAAGGTCCAATTTGAAGAGGCTCGTCCTCTTTATACGCAATCCCTTTTGTAATGTCTTTATAAGTTAGCTTCTTAAATTCTAATTCATCTAAATGATGACCATAGATTGGCAATGTTTTTTTCGGATTCCCTAAGAAGCTTCCGATTAGCAATGCGTGCTGAAGTACACCAATATCTGCAATATGATCCGGATGATAGTGACTCAATACGACAGCATCTAAATTTTCTGGCTGCATATGATTTTGAAGCTGAGCCAAAACACCACTACCACAATCAAGCAATACCCTATAATCTTCGTATTCTACAAGATAGCCAGAAGATGCTTCATTTTTAGCCGGATAGCCTCCCCAGCAACCTATTACAGTAATTTTCATACTCCAATCCCCTCCTGTGATTATTTTAATAAGAGAAACGCATGTGCTTCGTTCAACCAAAAAGTTAGACATTAGAGTGGATAGTAGCTTACAGTAGGCATCAAAACCTATGAATAAACTTATACTTATATATTAAATATATCGTATTCCCCAGTACTTTTCATCTTTTACCTATTAGAGTTAAACCTTTACACGAACGGGCTGAACCATAATGAAAAGGTCTAAACCCCACACCTATTATATACGGTTTATATGACACAAATAAACCGTATATATAGTGTGAAGTTAGACCTTCTTGTTTATGCTTCTAATTCTTGAATTGTGTCGTTCATTTCTGAGTAGTTTTTTTTATATTTCACTACAAAATAAAGAGTTGTAAGCACAAGAAAACTAACCATGAACGCTAACAGAACAAAGCCATTCGTCCACATTAGACTGAAGTTTCCACTTGAAATGACTTCCTTAAACCCTCGCACAGAATATGCCATAGGCAATACATGATTTAACCATTGCAACTGTGACGGGATTAATTCCACCGGGAATGTACCGGCACTTGTTGTCAATTGCAAAATCAAAATGATAATTGCTAGAAAACGCCCTGGGTTATCCATTGTTGTAACTAGAAATTGGATTAGAGCCATGAATGTTAAGCTTGTAATGATTGAAAATAAAATGAATAGTGGTACACTCTGCACTTTAAGTCCTAGAAGGATTATGAGTAATCCAGAAGCAAGTATTGCCTGAGCAACCCCAACCGCTACGATAACACCAAATTTACTTAAGAACCATGTAAATCCATTTTTCGGAATACCAACAGGTTCTCTTAATGGAAAGACAATAGAAAGCATTAATGCCCCTACAAATAAACCTAGTGATAAGAAATATGGAGCAATACCTGTTCCATAGTTCGGCACTTTGTTGATCCCTTCTTTATCTACCGTTACTGGTTTGGCAACCATGTTATACGTTTCTTCCGTAGGATGTAATCCTTCAGATTCATTCGCCGCTTTATTTAGTTCATCTTTAAATGTTTGTGAACCTTCTTTAAGATCTGTTGTACCATTAGCAAG
The DNA here is from genome assembly GCF_000504145.1 of Bacillus cihuensis. NCBI lineage: Bacteria > Bacillati > Bacillota > Bacilli > Caryophanales > Bacillaceae > Bacillus > Bacillus cihuensis. The sequence continues at coordinate 552,674 of NZ_KI632497.1, forward strand.
TTGCTTTGATCCATCTACTAATTTTGTGGAACCGTCAGCTAATGCTTTCGAACCTTCCTCTAATTGTTTAACTCCGCTCGTTAAGCTACTAGCTCCAACGACAAGTTTATCTCCGCCTGCCTTCGCTTCATTCAATTTACTTGAGAACGTCGTTAGTCCAGAACTTAACTGCATTTGTCCACTAAGCAACTGATCTGTACCTGTTTCTAATTTAGCTGCTCCGTTATTTAGCTCCTGTAATCCGTTTTGAAGAGCCTTTTGTCCTTCGGTTAATGCTGCTAGATTGCTAGAGACATTTGCTGAACCAGCGGCAAGTTTCCCTGCTGAAGCAGCAATATTCTCGTTACCAGCTTCGAGAGCAGCTGTTCCTTGAGTTAATTGTTCTAAAGCTTGCTTAAGTGCAATTTGGTTTTCTTCAGGTAGCGATGCAAGTACTGGAGCTAATTGATTTTGCAGAGCGGCTACGCCATTTTTAACGTCCGTCGCTCCTTTATAAGCCGAATTCGCTCCATCTTGAAGCTGCTTAAGTCCATTTGTCACTTGATTTGAACCTTCATTTAGTTTACTTGTACCCGAAATAGCTTCATCCATTTTCTGCACAATAGTGCTAAGTCCTTGGTGCGCTTGTTGAATGCCAACTTGTAAGCTTCTTGTACCATCTTCCGCTTTCTTTGCACCATCCACTAGCTGAGTTTGAGCCTTTGAAAGCTGACCAAGCCCATTAGTAAGGGTTCCAACTCCTGCTTTGAGCTCTTTAGTGCCACTTTCTAATTTAATCGCACCACCAGTAAATTCAACTTGTTTCTCAGCTATTAGCGCCAATTTTTCCTCAAGTGTTTTAGCACCATTATTTACATCTGCTACACCAGTTAACAGTTTCCCTGCTGCTTCATCTGCTGTTTGATATCCATCTGCCATTTTTGTTAAGCTGTCGAACATCGTTTTTGCATAGGTTTCGGTCAATTTTTCTTGAAGGTTCATTTGAATTTTTTGTATCGCAGTTTCACCGATTTGTGCCGATAAGAAGTTAAAGCTTTCATTCGGCACATATTTTAATTCCAACTTTTTCGGTTTATTATCAAGCAAGGTTGTTGCATTTTTAGAGAAATTTTCAGGAATTTCAACAAGTAAATAATATTTTTGATCTTTTAAATTATTATACCCTGTTTCATGATCTACAAATTTATAGTTAAAATCCTTACTTTCCTTTAAATTCTTAACAAATTCCTTACCAATTTCATAGGTTTTCCCATCAAGTTCAGCACCTTGATCATTATTAACGATGGCAACAGGCAGATCGTCCAACTGCTGATACGGATCCCAAAATGCCCATAATAACACGCCACCATACATAATCGGAATAAATAATATCGCCACTATAGAAATAAGCATTTTTCGATTTGTAAAAATCGTCTTCCATTCTCTTTTCAACATAAACCGCCTCCTAGATTCATAATGACCGATTTGTTCATTCGGTCATCACTCTCCAAAAAAATGAGGATTATCCATTTTAAAATGATAATCCCTTAAATAAATATAGGTCGAACAATTCCGCTATCTCTTCTTTACTTAGAGGTTTCCGTATTCTCTCCCAATCAACAATAAGAGTGATATACATTTTCAACATAAGAAATGCTGTCAATTCAGGATCACAATCTTTAATGTACTTTTTCTGGATTGCAATGTTAATCTTCTCGGCAATAAAAGAAATAATTGCATTTTCAATTTCCTCAACTATTTCCAATACAGCTGGCGTTCTTATTTCTCTCTCTTCTTGAAATAATTTTATCATCAATTGATGTTCACGCCTAAATTCTAATAGACGATAGAGTGTAAGATGAAGGTTTTCCATAAATGGTTGCTCAGGATTTATAGCGTCGTTAGCTTCCTTCTCCATCTCAACAATCATATTATCAACAATTTCTTTAAATAATTCCTCCTTATTTGCATAAAACGTATAAATGGTCCCCTTACCTACATTGGCAATCTTGGCAACCTGATCCATCGTTGTAGCTTTATACCCAAATAGTGAAAAAGATTTTGTCGCTGCTTCGATAATTAATTTTTTGCGATCAACTGACATATCCCACCCCAAACTGACCAAATGAACAATCTAGTCATTAAGTACAATGTTATATTAACAAATTAATTCTTATATTGCAATGACTATTACGGTACATTGTTACAATGAGAAAAATTAACTTTTACCAGTTCCTTTACTCTACATATTCTATTTATGACAATTAGTAATGATGTTTTTAGTATATATTTCAACACGAAATCATCAAAAAAGAGGATATTTCATGAAATCATTCATCCCTTAAGATAGGTGGTCCCAAAGGCCTGACCGCTCACTTTATACATCGTTTTTATTCCATGTCATTTAAACGATATAGATGGGGGTCTAGCCTTCCGTTTTGGACCAGCCTCTTATAAGAATCGATCTCTATCGAATCATCCTCTTGCTTTGTTTTCTGTGGAAAAGGGGCGGGGCTTCGCGCCGCCACCTTCATAAGGTTATGAAATTTTGAGAACCTGAACCTTTTCATCTTTGATTTTAGAGCAGGCGCTCATAGATGTTTTTATCCCGCATTAACGGAAAGTCAAAACCCCCACTATTGAAGTTTCACATTATTGCAGATTTAATTTTTTCATAATAATCGTTTTCAATGCGTCAATAAATGCAGGATCTACATTCGGCATATTGGGACGATAGTAGCTTGCCCCTACTTCATCGGTTACAACCTTACACTCATAATCATTGTCATAAAGAACTTCTAAATGTTCAGCGATAAAACCGACTGGTATGTATATAAAAGCTTTATAGCCTTTTTGAGCGTGAAGTTCTCTCGTTAAGTCCTGAACATCTGGACCTAGCCAAGGCTCTGGTGTTTGTCCAGCACTTTGCCAACCTATTTCATAATTCTTAACATTTGCTGCTTCAGCGATTAGCTTAGCTGTTTCTTCCAATTGTTTTGGATAAGGATCACCATTTTGCAAGATTTTTTCTGGCAGGCTATGAGCCGAAACAATTAAAACATAATGATCTTTTTCTGCCGGTGTCATTTTCGCAAACGTTTCATTTAATTGATCAACCCAAAATTGAATAAACTTCGGTTCTTTATACCAGCTTTCAACAGATGTAATCGTTACATTTCCAAGCGCTTCAGCTGCTTTTTTCGCACGCTCATTATATGATTTTACACTGAACGTAGAAAAATGCGGAGCAAGAACAATGCTTACAGCTTCTGTAATTCCATCAGCATGCATTTGCTGTACTGCATCTTCAATAAAAGGCTCAATATGTTTTAAGCCGATATATGCTTTAAATTCAATTTCGTTTTGCGCTTCGTTCAACATATTTTGTAGCCCTATTGCTTGACCTTCTGTAATTTTGGCAAGTGGAGAAATTCCGCCTATTGCTTTATAACGTCCGCGGAGATCTTCAAGTGCTTCCTCTGAAGGCTTTCTTCCATGACGAATATGTGTATAATACCGTTCAATGTCTTCCTCTTTATACGGAGTTCCGTAAGCCATTACTAAAAGACCCATTTTCACTCTTGCCATTGTCGTTAACACCTCATCTTAGAATAAACTGTCTTACTTTATATACTTTATGACCATAAAGCCGCAAGCTCCCCTAAACTGTTCTTATTTCCATGAAGAATATTCATGTATAAAAGCAGTCAACTTCCTCAGTGTTTCCGGATCAACCTCTGGGAAAACACCATGCCCTAAATTAAAGATAAAGCCTGGTTGCTCCATGCCTTGATCGAGGATTTGCTTCGCTGTATCTTCAATCACTTCCCATGGCGCTAAAAGGTAAGAAGGATCAAGATTTCCTTGTACAGCCTTATGAATACCCATTTCTCTTGCTTCCCTAATAGGTAATCTCCAATCTAAACCAACTACATCAAGCGGGAGGTCATGCCACTCTAAAGCCAAATGTCTGGCACCAACTCCATGCATGATTAAAGGTACATTTTCTTCACGTAAGCTAGAGAAAATGCGATTCATGATTGGTTTTATATACTTTCGGTAATCCTCTACATTTAACGTACCTACCCAGGAATCAAAGATTTGGATTGCGCTTACACCTGCATTTATTTGGGCTTTAACATATGTAATGACCATGTCACCTAGCTTATCCATTAAGGCAAACCAAGCTTGAGGCTCAGTATACATAAACGCCTTTGTTTTATGGTAATTTTTCGATGGTCCACCTTCAATCATATACGATGCAATTGTAAATGGCGCACCTGAGAAACCAATTAATGGCACAGTTAACTGTTCTTTCGTTAACAACTTAATTGTATCCAACACATAAGCAATATCATTTTCAGGGTTTAATTCACCAAGTCTACCTACATCTTCAATTGAACGAATAGGATTATCAATCACTGGACCGATTCCAGATTTAATTTCCACATTAACGCCAAGTGCTGGCAGCGGTGTCATAATATCTTTATAAAGAACAGCAGCATCAACATCATATTGTTCCACCGGTAATCGTGTAACATAAGCACATAATTCGGGTTGATGAGTAATTTCAAATAAGGAATATTTCTCTTTAATTTTACGATACTCCGGCTGTGACCTTCCAGCTTGACGCATATACCAGACTGGAACGTGGGCTGTCTTTTCCCCTTTAGCAGCCTTTAAAAAAGTATCATTTGTAATCTTAACCATTCGTATCCACCTTTCGAACCATCGTCTTCCTAACATTAGAATAACAGAAGTCAGATTATTTTCAAATGCAACTGCTTACTACTTTATGATATTCCGTTCTAGAAGTATAGGACTCCTTTGACATTGTCACTAATTCGACTTTTTTGTGGAAATGGGGTGGGGCTTCGCAAAATCAGCTCCGCACCGCCACCTTCATAAGGTGTTGCAGTTTATAAAACCGAAACCTTTTTCATCGTTGATCTTTTTAGCAGGCGCTCTTGGATGTTTTATTTGAAGAAATGATCAGAATTTTAATGAATGAATAAAAAAACAAAGCATACTATTCAATAAACTTTCACAAATAAGGATAAGCAAATAGGTATTGTTTTGTATTGATGGTTTATTCTTGCTATTATTTAACCAAGATGTTTGCAAATGTTACTAAATCAAATAAAGGTGGGAAAATAATGAACGTATTTATTACGACTGGGACACGAGAATTTCTACAAAAAGTAAAAGAAAAGCACGTAGATAAAAAACTTTATTTTATGGGAAATGCAGAACATGCTCTTTTATTGCATGAGACACCGGGTAAAACCATCTTTTCGTCTCCAAGAAAATTTGAAGTAGTGGATGGACGTGGTGAACTAAAGGAAGATGGGTATGTTGTGATGAACAATATTCCAGTTACAGAGGAAGGCCGCCCAGGATTTGAATTCCGGTTTAAAAATCGAGCTGGCCTAATTGAAAAAGAACCTGGCTTCACGGCGCTGAGAATTTTGCGACCTTTGAATTCAGATACGTATGTTATTTTGACCATGTGGGTAGATCAACGGGCATTCACGAATTGGAAAAACTCCAATTCCTTTCAATCTGCACATAGTAAAAATGATAAGTCACTTGATAATCCCGACTTGAATAAAAAGATTTTTTCAGGACCAGCTTATGTGACACAATATTCGTTAATAACCGAAGAAGACCAATGAATCGAATTACCTTCCACTTAATTTTCTAAATTTGAAGTGAAGGATTCCTACAACCGCCAGTTTATTCACTAGTTATTGCGTAAGCAAAACAAGCTACACGCTCTATTTAAACTAAGAATTAGCCACATCTAAGCGTCTAAAGGCAAAGAATGTTGAAGCTTTCACCCAACAGACGCTCCTCCCGTTAGAACGTATTATTTTCAGTTTTCAAAGAACAACTTGTACAGAGTCCATAAAGTGAAACTTCAAACAGTGGGGACTTTTTTCCCCACTGTTTGTTAGTCCCGTTCTACTGTCGCTAAGGTTCAATGAATCACAGACTAAGTACGCCGCGTCCTTTAGTCTTTCGTCTGTGTGACCCACATCCTGTGGCGCAAACTTTACCTCTGCGTAACTCTAGTAAGTTTCACTGTATCTTACCAAGCGGGCTTTTACGGCTTTCATATCCTTTATTGCTTGTAAATAATATGCACACTCCTATCCTGGGTTGATTTCCGTTACAGGTACTCGCTTTCCGCGGGCGGTCTCAGGAGTCTCGCACCTTCCACTACAATCAACATCTTCGCGAATTTGTTACTTGCTCAAAACAACAATCTTTACGAAAAGAACCTTCGTCAAAAAGCGAGGCGACTGGTGTGGGAACGTCTCCTAAGATTGCTCACATCCTGTGATAGTCCACCAAGCATAAGATGGAATACGGCGAGAGTATTACAGCTTAAGAACCTACTATTCCTCTAAGGCTTGGGGTGGGGGTTTACTGCCCGTTAATGCGGAATAAAAAGTGTTTCGCTATGCAATCTACTCTTTGGGTTATGCCATTACATTTCTTAAGGTAAAATCTTTTCTTCCTACCAATTAAACGGTTGATCTAAGCTGCACTTAGACAACCGTTTTAATTTTAATCCATTCATAAACATTTAGATTGCTATTGTTTAGGTTCAAGGCTTCGTCATTCTTAAAAATCCAGGCAGGCCAAACACCCTTCCAATCACCCATCATATTCTGTATGAAAATCACTGGGGAGGATTCTTTATGGGCGTAGAATGGACAGCGCTGCATTGGATTTATGTTGTATTCATCGTATTGATTATAGGCTTTATGGTAAGAAGGCGGGATACGACACTTATCTGTATACTTGGGATATTTTCACTTGCTCTCATTGCAACAGGCAGTCTTGCTGCTTCAGTTAGTGGGATATTTAATAGCTTCATCTTTGCAATTACCGAGTTAATGTCAACTATTCTCGTCATTTCTATCATTGTAGCTATGAGTCAAGTTTTAACGAGAACAGGAATAAATAATGTGATGATTTCACCGTTTACACGTTTAATAAAGACACCTGCACTAGCTTATTGGACGATTGGAATCATAATGATGGGGATTTCATGGTTTTTCTGGCCATCTCCAGCCGTTGCATTACTTGGGGCTGTTTTATTACCAGTAGCTTTACGAGCGGGTTTGCCTAGTCTCGGCGTTGCCATGGCAATGAACTTGTTCGGTCACGGTATTGCTCTATCAAGTGATTTTATCATTCAGGCGGCACCTAAATTAACAGCTGATGCTGCTTCTCTTCCAGTTGGAGAAGTAATTAGTGCAAGTATTCCTCTCGTTATCACAATGGGGCTTGTCACTACTATTACGGCATTCTTTTTTCTTCGCAGAGACATGAAGCGTGGGTCATTGCCTGAAAGCACCTACATTCATGTAGAAAATGAAAATACTCAATCAGAAGATTTATTATCTAATAAACAGAAAAAATTTTTCGCAATATTGATACCAATCTCCTTTGCACTTGATGTTTTCGCCATGAGCGTATTGAAGCTGCAAGGCGGTGATGCTACAGCTTTAATAGGTGGAACAGCTGTATTCATCTTGATAATTCTTGCACTTTTTGCACATAAACAGCAAGGTTTTGAAAAAATTACTGCTTATCTAATTCAAGGATTTCAATTCGGCTTTAAAGTGTTTGGGCCAGTCATACCTATTGCAGCTTTCTTTTATTTAGGCGATTCTGGCTTTCAGCAAATTTTAGGAAATCATCTGCCAAAAACGTCACAAGGGATTGTAAATGATCTTGGGATTGGGTTGGCAGCACTAGTGCCCTTATCAAAAGAAGTTGCAGCCGTTACATTAACAATTACTGGTGCTATAACAGGATTAGACGGTTCAGGTTTTTCAGGCATTTCCTTAGCAGGTTCGGTAGCCAAATTATTTGCTACAGCAATTGGAGGTGGCGCAGCTACTTTAACGGCACTTGGTCAAATTTCTGCCATTTGGGTCGGTGGCGGTACGCTCATTCCTTGGGCTTTAATTCCAGCAGCAGCTATATGTAACGTAGACCCATTTGAACTAGCACGAAGAAATCTATTGCCAGTGACGATTGGTTTAGTAGTTACGACCGTAGTTGCAATGTTTTTAATGTAAGAACCATTCTTCTTATCACTTTCCTTTAGCAGCCGAAGATACCTAAAATCATCCGATAACATCTTCTAAAACGAAACAGAAGAAGGATGTCTAAAAGGGTCAAACTCTTTTAGGCATCCTTCACTCTTATCTAGCTTCATTATCATTCACCAATCACACCGCATGCGATGCGATCTCCTGCATTACCGGCTGGTTGGGATTTGTTGTCGTCTGCTTTTGCGTGAATCACAAGTGCCGAGCCATCTGAATCGAACAATGAATTTTCTTGATGAGTTTTTAATGTAACATGTTTAGCTATAATTTCTTCTTTAATCGTGCCATCTTTTCCTACTTCAATATTAGGAAGGTCACCAGCATGTGGTCCTCCTTCATGGTCTATACCATGACTCGCATTTGTAGGATTAAAATGTCCTCCTGCTGTTTCAAAAGTAGGTGCAACACATGACGCTGTTTCATGAATATGAAAGCCATGTATTCCTGGTGGCAAATCCGATGCCTCTATACTGATGCGTACCCCTGCATCGGTTTCTTCCAGATTTACTGACCCAATTTTCACATTTTCACTATTTTGTAATTCAACAGTTACCAATTCACCCTCACCTTTACTCTTTTCTTGAGGGGTATTTTGCTCTACACCTGCATTAGCTGGATTCCCTTCTTGATTCAACCCTTCATCTGAGATTGACCTCTCGTCACTTTTTTCAGCATTGCTACCACTATCGCTATTACCATTATTATCACTATTGTCATTGCCGCTTCCGCAAGCCCCTAATACAAACATCATGCCTATAAAAATCTTTAAAAAAAGGAAACGTTTCATAATTATCTATCCTTTCTCAATTTATGTTACTACTACATACACTCTTTACAAAATCGAACAACTTTAAACATTTCTAAGTCTTCTTTAGACATAACAACTTATGCTAGAAAACAAAAACTACCTTTTCCTGTTACATTTTTGGAAATAGGTAGTTTATCTAAAAATTAGTCGAAAAGTAAGTAATAATGATTTTTCCCATACACGGAGTTTAACTATCTCGCTACACATCAAAATTTATTAAAAATCGTATTGTTCCCATCTAAATTTATGCTAAATCGTAAGATCATAAACACGAATTACTTTATAATGTCCACTTTATTAAAATAAATGATGCCATTCATAATGTAATGTATTAAGAATTGTCGCTGCAAAAAAACCGAAAATAAACAAAGTCGAACGCTTACCAATCCACAAAATCAATATGATTGCCAATCCAACAGCTGCTCCTATATACGCTAACCAAGGAAACTGAGCTGTAGATAGAGATAAATAATAGCCTAAATTAGCAGCTAATAATACCCCTAGAAGTAATGAATTTATTAACCTCAATTCCGAAAATGCGTGATTTTCCAAAGATAATCCCTCCTTGTTTTAAGTATTCGACATTTAATGAATACTATTCAAGAGAAAGTGAAACTTCAATCAGTGGGTGACTTACTGCCGTTAAACGGGATAAAAAAACAAGAAAGGGTCAGACCCCACATCTACTCTAAAGTTATTGGACGTCTAATGTCACAATAACCGTAATAGCGTGTAAGGTTAGACCCTTTTGGAATACTCCCGACCTTTATTCGTAAACCATGTATAAAACAGAGCGCATACGATCACAATAGCTCCCCCAAGCGAATATCCTGCCAATACATCAGTCGGGTAATGTGCCTTTAAGACAATTCTACTTAAACCGATTAGCAGAACGAGTAAACAAAGAACGATTCTAAACGAGTTTTTCCAAATTGTTGACTTAATATGTTTCCCAATAAAATAAACAGCCAAACCATAACAAGTAATGCTCACCATTGCATGTCCACTCGGGAAGCTGTACCCTACCGCATCAATCGCTGCATTAATACTCGGCCTGTCACGTTCGATAATTCCTTTCACAAACCGATTCAGCTGATCAGACCCGGCAACTCCAATCGAAACGACAGCCATCGCGAGATAATCTTTTTTCTTGATCCACAGCCAAACGACTACAATCAACGCACAAACTCCAAGTATAATGGTTGAACCCATTTCTGTAAGCTTATAAAAAAAACCATACATCCATGTACCAGATATACTTGAAATGAAAGGTAAAAAGGCTTGATCCAACTTCAATGGCTGGCCGCTTTGAACAGCTGTTGAAACGATAAAGTAAATAGCTAAACACATAAAAAAAACAATTAGAAGAATCGGTACGTTCTTCTCATCAACTTTTCTCATTTTCCCCTCCGATTATTTGACTAAGAATTTGGCAAAACAGCTAGACCTTCTTTCCAAACATTGTATGCTATACTATTTCCTATATACCAATTATTCACTCAATTCCGGAGGTAAAATATGATTACTACGTTACATACCCAATTAGAAGAATCTTATGAAGAAATGGTCGTCATTCGACGCTATTTACACCAACACCCTGAGCTCTCTTTTCAAGAAACGAAAACGGCTGCTTATATTACTAATTTTTATCAACAACTTGGCATTGAAGTAAAATCTGGTGTCGGTGGCAATGGGGTTGTGGCAAGAATTACGGGTGCTAAACCAGGTAAAACCGTCGCACTACGTGCTGATTTTGATGCATTACCAATACAAGATGAAAAGGATGTTCCTTACAAGTCAACTGTTCCTGGTGTCATGCACGCATGTGGGCATGATGGGCATACAGCTACCTTGTTGATTCTAGCAAAAGTTCTTCATTCAATGAAAGATGAACTAATGGGTGAATATGTATTTATTCATCAGCATGCCGAGGAATACGCTCCAGGCGGCGCTAAACCAATGATTGAGGATGGCTGTTTAGATGGAGTTGATGTTATTTTCGGCACCCATCTTTGGGCAACCCTACCAACAGGAACAATCCAACATCGAGTCGGACCTTTTATGGCAGCTGCTGACCGATTCGAAATAACTCTTTTTGGCCAAGGTGGACATGGTGCACAGCCACATAAAACGAAAGATGCCATTGTAATTGGCGCTCAACTCGTATCAAACCTACAGCAAATTGTCAGCAGACGTGTCAGTCCTCTCGATTCTGCCGTCGTAACTATTGCATCCTTTATGGCTGAAAACGCCTTTAATGTGATAGCCGACAAAGCAACCATTGGCGGCACTGTACGGACATTTAATGAAGACGTACGTGCCTTTATAGCAGAAGAAATTGAACGCATTGTTAAAGGAACATGTCTTTCTGGAAATTGCACATATGAATATACATATGATTATGGCTACCCTGCTGTTGTCAATCATGAAAAAGAAACACATTTACTTATAGAAGCAGCTGCTACTGTATCAGAAGTGGAAACGATTGAAGAAACGTTACCTGATATGACTGGAGAAGACTTTTCATATTATTTACAAAATGTGAAAGGAACATTCTTTTTCACTGGTGCTAAGCCATATTCTGATTTCGCCTACGGCCATCATCATCCTAAATTTGACATCGATGAGAAAGCGATGCTAATTGCCGCTAAAACATTGGGCACAGCAGCACTATCTTATCACCAAAGCAGTGAAAACAAATAAGCAACTCTACTACAACCAATACGTACATGATGAGTTTTATGAACCGCTCTAAAATCTCATATCAGGTTAACTTTTGAAACTTAAACTTAGGAGGAGTTTAGATGATTCAAGAGATGGAAAGTAATGTGATTCAACTGAACGAAATTATATGGAACAGAGATCATAAGAATATCTTGAATTGTATTTCCTGGAATGTAAACAAAGGAGAACACTGGGCCATATTAGGGTTAAATGGATCTGGGAAAACTTCTCTCTTAAAGATCATAACGGGTTATCAATGGCCAAATAAAGGTCAAGTTACCGTCTTGGGAAATACATTCGGTAAAACAAACATCCCTAAGCTTCGTAAAAAGATTGGGTGGGTAAGCACTTCATTAGATGAAAAATTTCACTCCCGTCCAAGTGATACCGCTATTGAGGTCATATTAAGTGGGAAAAACGCTTCGGTTGGTTTATATGAAGAAGTAACGGAAAATGATATTGATAAAGCAAGAGAACTTTTACAGCAGTTCAGAATAAGCTATTTAACTGACCAGGCTTACTCGTCCCTTTCTCAAGGAGAAAAAAGGAAAGTGATGATTGCTCGAGCGCTCATGTCTTCTCCAAGCTTACTTATCCTAGATGAACCATGTAATGGTTTAGATCTCTATTCAAAAGAAGAGCTCCTTTCCACGATTGAGAGATTGACCCAATCAAAGGAAGGACCCACTCTATTATATGTAACCCATCATATCGAAGAACTCATTCCGTCTATAACACACGCTTTACTATTAAATAAAGGGAATGTTATTGCAAACGGACAAAAAAAAGCAGTGTTAACTGAGGAGTTATTAGAAAAGACTTTTAGTCTGCCGATTTCATTAAAATGGGAAGATGAGCGTCCTTGGATTCGAATTAAATCAAAGAATAGAGTTTAAGAAAATAGAGTAAAAAAGACGATATTTCATAACAAAGGGTCAGACCAAGCAAGCTCTCATACAGTTTACATAGTATAAGTAATACTATAAACTGCCATGCATGCGAGGTCAGACCCTTCTTTTTACTATGCTTTTTCAGAAAGAATTCGTAGGCGATACCCATTCATCGCTGTTTCCCCTAGTTGCTCTAGTAATTGATGATTGGCATAGGCACCTACTGCCGCACCAATCCCTGGGACGAGCTGAAACATTTTGACGAAATCAATTTGATCTCTGTACTCTTGCTGAAACTCTTGCCAGTCTAATTCCTTGGTATGATTAGTCCGATCCCAATTCTCAATAATCAAAAGCGTTTCTCGTCGCTTTTCTTCACTAGAAAAAGCTAGTTGAAAAATATGAAGGATGAATAAACGTTCTTCGTATTTCTTTGCGTCGAAGCCGTACAAACCAGCTATTTCAAAGAGAAGCTTCATTTTGATCGTCAATAATAACGGGAAATCAGCAAGGCCTAGCAAAAGACCACCTGCACCTGTTCCAGCACCTTCAATTACTGCTGTTTTCTTATAGGTTCCAATTGTATCCTTCACCCATTGATCTTTTTGCTGCAAACTCAAAGTAGAAACATCTCTTTCCTTTGAAACGAATTTGGACCCTTTTAAGACAGCTTCAACAAGATTTCGGACGCTTTCGGTAATGACGCCATGTACTTTTTTGGGAATGAATGTGTTCATTTTATTTTGTGCTGTTTTGGAAATCCGCTCAAAGGTACCCGATTTCCGTAAAATTTTCTTTTTCCATGCCATAAGCTCGCGGTTGATGATTTGTTCATACGTATCGATTATAATCATCTCCAGTCTTTGAATGAAGGACATGGGTCAGGGATTAGGACTTGCTAATCTAGCCAATCTATTATGCAGATCTACTTGAAAGTACTACAAAAGACGGCTATGCACCGCCACCACTGTGATGAGGTGAGGGTCCCGCACCATGATTTTCCTTCATGGTGGCTAAAAACACCATTGGAGTTTTGTATCTTAGAAACTCCTTATTTTTTTTGCAGAATAACCTCTAAATATTAGAAGAAATACTATTGACGCTAAGAATGATGCACTAGCACCTTGCCAATTTCCTGCAATAAGTAATACAAAGGCAAACACGATTGCTTCAAAAAGTAAAAAGCTAGATACAAGTTGTATAACTGCTGTTTCTCGTAATTTTGCAGGCAATGGATATAAAGATACCCAAATTTTTAACTCATGCTGTTTCCAAACTGGAAGAATTTGAATTCCTGTCATATAAAGAAACAAGATCGTTACGAGGATACTTGCAATTATTGAAGGAAAGGTAAGCAATACAAATGATCCTATGACAGTCAACCTTACTAGTAAGCCTACATAGTCATTCGCACGGAGCATCGTCCGAGCATACAAAAATGTATAAGTTGAACTTTGACGATAAGGAATAAAGGTAAATAACCAATCCAGCCATTTTCGTCTGGCCACTTTTCCTCTTAGCTTAGGTACATCAGTGAATAGATTCGCTATACGGTAAAACGACATCATCCGCTTGCCCTCTAGTTCGATTAATCGCTCCCACTTAACGCCCTTCTTTATCGTTGCATTTCTATAATAGATGAATAAACCGCCCAAAAGCAGGCATAGTATTACACCTAATTGACTCGCTTTTGCAAAAACTAAATAGAGTAAAACTATATTCACTAATAATCGAATAAAGAAATCAACTTTGATTACCGACGTCTCCGTATATTTCAGCGTGTACCAATGAATATGTATATTCAAATATTTTACAGCAAGTAACAAGATGATAAGAAAAAGACTATAAGCGGAATCAAGTTCTGTTACCTTTGTATACATTGGTAGGAAGACAATATACACAATGATCAAAATAAACCCCTGCATCATCGCACTTAACAAAATGGACTGTTTAAAATACATTCTAAGTTTTGTTTCCAGTGGCAATAAGAACACCACATCCGCTTCTTTTAAAAATGTCATAATCGGGCTTCTTGTTAAGAAAAAACCAAGAACGATTGCCATGATCCAAGCTGCTGGAAAATCAGCAGTCAACGTTTTTACCCATTCGCTGTAATAAAAACCGAGCCCACCTAAACCAATCACCATTACAAACATTAAATGTCCGTTAAAAATATATCGTAAATACTTTTGCATTTCTTGGCTGTAACCGAGGAATCTCTCCTTCCATAACCCTTGGCTATTCATTTTTAGACTCTTCCTTTGTTAATTGGATATATAGATCATCAAGCGTCGCCCCCGGCATGTCAAACTGACTGCGGAGCTGTTCTAAATCACCTTTTGCACGAATTTCTCCATTGTGAAGTATAACGAAGGAATCACAATATCTTTCTGCTGTCGCAAGGATATGGGTTGACATTAAGATCCCTGCACCGCTTTCTTTCATACTTTGCATAAGATCAAGCAATGACTGGATTCCAAGTGGGTCAAGCCCAACAAATGGTTCATCCACAATATACAAGGATGGTTGAACAAGAAACGCACACATGATCATGACCTTCTGCCTCATACCTTTTGAAAAATGGGCTGGAAACCAAGATAAACGTTTTTCCATATGGAATTCCTTTAATAATTTCTCCATCCTATCCTTAAACACAGCTTCAGGAAGACCGTAGGCCATAGCAGTTAACCGTAAATGTTCCTCAAGTGTAAGCTCATCATAAAGAATTGGGGTTTCGGGAATATAAGTATACTGTTTACGATATTCATCGGGATTTTCCGCGAATGTCTTTCCATTTATTGTGATAGATCCGCTTTTCTCTTCCATCAAGCCAATAATATGTTTAATTGTTGTACTCTTTCCTGCTCCATTCAACCCAATAAGACCAACAAGCTGATTCGGCTGAATGTCAAAGCTGATCCCTTTTAAAACAGGAATTCTTGTATAACCTCCGACTAGGTTGTTTATTTCTAATAAGGACATATCAACGATCCCTTCTATAATGTACGTTAGTTCCATTTTAGCAAATTCCGTTTTGATTATCGAGTTAAAGAAAGCTTAAGTTTTTTACTGTTGAATGTTAAAAATTTAATGTATATAAGATTTAGATTTCGGTTATCATAAGTTTTGAAGAAGGGGTTCTTCATTAGACGAATGATTTTATCATCTTGTAAAATGAGGTGTCAGTTAAAGACAACTAACTGAATGAAACCAGAAACTTCAATCAACCAAACGTTTTTATGCAAGGAGATGGTTGCTTTGCAAACATTAGATGAAGTAAACATTCATGCTCGATTCAATTTGCTTTATTGTTACAAAACTTTAAGGTAATAAAAGATCGTTGCATGGAATGAAAAAACTTTGTTAAACGCTAAAACTTACTTTTTGTAAATGAGGTGTTTGTCGAAGACAAGTCTATGTAATTAAACGTATTTGAAGTTTGGCCCCTTTTTCAAGAATCACAGGGTGCAGCTATTAGCTGCATCCTGTTTCTTTTTAACAGCGAATTATTTATTTGCTTTAAAAATTATTGTGTATACAAAATGTAAATCGTGGCTATCATAAGTAGTGAAGAAGGGGTTCTTCATTAAACTTATGATGTTAATCATTTTTACAATGAGGTGTTTGTTAAAGACAACTAACTGGAATAAACCAGAAACTTCAATAAACCAACGTTTGATGCAAGGGGATGGTTGCTTTGCGAACATTAGATGAAATAAACATTCATGCACAATCCAATATGCTTTACTGTTTTAATACTTTAGAGATATAGGGGATGGTAGCTTTGAATGCAAAAACTTTTTTAAACGCTAAAATTTACTTTTTGTAAATGAGGTGTTTGTTAAAGAAAAGTCTATGTAATTAAACGTATTGAAGTATGGCCCCTTTTTCAAGAATGCAGGGTGCAGCAATCAGCTGCATCCTGTTTCTTTTTTCTTTCCGACTTTCATATAGCTATGATAGGATAAGATTACCACTATACATTAACTAGGGAAGGATGTTAAAGATGAGCGATTGTATTTTTTGTAAAATTATTAATGGAGATATCCCAAGTACAAAAGTATTTGAAAATGAACATGTACTTGCTTTTCTTGACATTAGTCAAGTAACGAAAGGTCATACACTAATCATCCCAAAAATACATAAAGAAAATGTATATGAATTAA
Source organism: Bacillus cihuensis (assembly GCF_000504145.1). Taxonomy (NCBI): domain Bacteria; kingdom Bacillati; phylum Bacillota; class Bacilli; order Caryophanales; family Bacillaceae; genus Bacillus; species Bacillus cihuensis. The sequence goes on from NZ_KI632497.1 coordinate 569,373, forward strand.
CACCTGACATTGCAAAAAATATTTTTGAAGTGGTGCCAGAAATTGCTCGTGCACTAAAAAAGGCGTTCAATCCAATTGGCTTGAATACTATTAACAATAACGGTGAAGCTGCTGGACAGTCTGTTTTCCATTACCATCTTCATTTAATTCCACGCTATGGTGAAGGTGATGGATTCGGAGCAGTTTGGAAAACTCATACGAGCGAATACACACCTGAAGATTTAAAGGAATTGGCACAATCCATTTCAGAGAACATGAAAAATTAACCATAAAAAAATTCACCTGAGCCTACCTCAACGGTGAATTTTTTTTATGATTTAAAGGAAATTTCAATTAAATCAAAATTATTTCATTAAACACTCTTTTTTTCTTTCAACTCCTAAACATTTTCTGATAGGATAGAAACAATCAAATCCTTTCACATATTACAAGGAGGAACAAATATGAAAAGAGCACGTAATTTTAATGCAGGTCCTGCTGCTTTACCAGAAGATGTTTTAAAAAGAGCACAATCTGAATGGTTAAATATCGACAACACAGGGATGTCGGTCATGGAATTGAGTCATCGGAGTGTTACATTTGAAACAATCCATAATCACGCCATTCAAACGCTTAAAGAACTAATGGATATTCCAGAAAATTACGATGTGCTCTTCCTTCAAGGCGGTGCTAGCCTTCAGTTCTCGATGATTCCAATGAACTTACTAAAAGCCGATAGCCAAGCGGATTATGTTCTAACTGGAAGTTGGTCGGAGAAAGCTCTACAAGAAGCGAAGAAAATCGGGGCAACTAGGGTTGTAGCGTCTACAAAAGAGGTCAATTATACATCCATCCCGAAACTTTCTGACATCGCCTACAATCAAGATGCAGCTTATTTACATATCACTTCGAACAATACCATTTACGGAACTCAATGGAATGAATTTCCGGATGCAAAAAACGTACCTTTAGTTGCGGATATGTCCAGTGACATTTTGAGTAAAAAAATCGATGTCAGTAAATTCGGTTTAATCTATGCCGGTGCTCAGAAAAACCTAGGTCCATCTGGTATTACCGTTGTCATCATTCGTAAAGACCTTATTTCTAATTCTTTGGAAGAAATTCCAACTATGTTGAATTACCATACACATCAAGCTAGTAATTCTCTATATAATACGCCACCAACTTTAGCTATTTATCTCCTCTCTCTTGTTCTTGATTGGGCAAAGGATTTAGGCGGTATTGCCAAAATTGAAGAAAATAACGCGAAGAAAGCAGAATTGCTTTATCATGCCATTGATTCAAGCGATGGTTTTTATAAAGGCCATGCCGAGCGTGAGAGCCGTTCTCATATGAATGTTACCTTCACCCTCCCTAGCAAAGAATCTGAGCAGGAATTTTTATTAAAGGCGAAAGAAGCTGGATTTATCGGCTTGAATGGGCACAGATCTGTCGGAGGCTGCCGTGCATCCATTTATAATGCTGTTCCACTTGAACATTGCCAAGAGCTTGCTGATTTCATGACAAGCTTTAAAGAAACCTACCAAAATAAAGAAAAAGCCTTGTTTAATGCATAAGTAAAAAATTTTTCAATGCTTTGTGTGAAATCACTTCTAAAAAAAGGGTAGTCATGATATACTATTTTAAACTTCTCGCTATAGGCAATAGTGCACTATTGGAGAGGTATACTTTAGACGAGACGAGAATGGGAGAGATGAGAAATGAATACGAAAGTACTAGTGTCATTGTCCTTATTAATGGGGTTAGGTGCAGTTCTGCATTTAGTTGTTCCTGGAATTGCTTTTGGAGTTAAACCCGATATGATGCTGACTATGATGTTCTTAGCCATAATCTTATTTCCAGAAAAGAAAAATGTTTTTCTTGTAGCGGTAACCGCAGGTGTCATTTCCGGAATTACATCAACCTTCCCTGGAGGATTTTTACCGAATATCATCGATAAATTTATCACTGCCTTTTTATTTTATTTTATGTTTATCGCTATTCAAAAGTTTACTAAATCAATTATTAGCACCGGTATTTTAACGGCAGTTGGAACGATTATTTCTGGAACAGTATTCCTTACTTCCGCATATTTCCTTGCAGGTTTGCCAAAATCCTTTCTGATTCTATTCACAGGGGCCGTTCTACCAGCAATCGTTTTAAATGTAATTGCCATGGCAATCATTTATCCAATTGTAAACGGACTTGTTAAAAGATCAAACATTCCTGCTAATATATAACAAAGACTATTCCAAAACACCGGATGTTTTTCCGGTGTTTTTTTAAAACCATCAGATTAAATGACAAGTTGGATTAATAGGCCAATAAGAAGGAAAGCAATACTTGCAGCACCTAAAATTAGCATTCTTTGTTTTATTATTTTTTTTGAGGGAAACATGCCTGGTCTTTGTAAAATGGCCAAATAGAAGAATGACGCCATTAATAACGCGAGTGATAATATAAAAAAAAACAAGACGCTACTCCTCCTTTTTCAATAGCTTTTTGTATGAAGGACATGGGGACGGGTCTGCGCGACTTACTAATCTAGACAGTCTACTTAGCAGATATACTTATTTTTTTGCAGTAAGCACCTCAAATTCCGGCTCCGCACGCGACCATTGTGATGAGGTGGGTGTAGCGTGCTACAGTGATTCGCCCTTAATGGTAAAAGGTGGTTGTCTTAGCGCGCCATATCTGTTTTGTATGTATATGTCAAACCTCACTTTATTATGATTTTTCAATTTGTAAACTATTTTTATATATTGAAAACAAAATAAAGATGTTTAAAAAAATACTTTTGTGATATAAAGAATATATAAACTAACTCTTTTACTAATAAGCAGTTTATGGTATTTTAATAAAAAGATTTTCAACTTTTATTTTATTTTCCTAGCAGGTTTTTTTAACTATAAGGCGAAATTAGTATAAAAGAAAATGAGGTGGTCATTTGAGGACAAAATCAATTGTTTTTGGCATAATAACAGGCACCATTGTAGGTGCTGCAGCTGCTCTCCTTACCGCACCAAGTTCTGGAACAGAGCTTCGCAGTAGAGTGAAAGCAAATACAACTGAAATTTCTAACTCCATTAAAGAGCTGAAAATCCAGTTGATGAATGTAAAAGAAGATGCCATACACGCTTCAAAAATAAGCACAGAGACAATTAAAGCTTTTATAGAAGATGTGAGGATTTTAATTGAAGGCTGGAAACAGGATATTGAACCAAATTCAGAAGAAATAGCGAAAAGTATGAAAGAAATCGAAGCAACGATTCAAGAACTCGAAATAATTGCTACTCCTAAAAGTGAATCATGAAAAACTATAAAAAAATGCCGGCTTGCGTAATATCTTTTTGCAACAAAACAAAGTGTACATATTTATAAGTAAAAAAACAATTTTTTGAACACGTAATCATGCCGGCACTTCTACCTTTTAGTAGCTACATAAGCTGATATAAAAAATTTACATGAAAAATTCTAAAAATTTCGCAAATTTAGCTTTATTAATCTTTACTTTATTGTCATAATAAAACTAGAGAATTCTGATAAGTAGGTGAGTGTATTCATGCAGGAAAAAAATTATACTATGAAAGATGCTATGATCTTCAGCCAGAGAATTGCTCAATTAAGTAAAGCACTTTGGAAGGCAGCCGAAAAAGATTGGCAACAATGGATTAAACCGTTTGATTTAAACATTAACGAACATCACATCTTATGGATTGCTTACCATTTAAATGGTGCTTCCATTTCAGATGTAGCAAAATTCGGCGTTATGCATGTTTCAACCGCATTTAATTTTTCCAAAAAATTAGAAGAACGCGGCTTATTAACTTTTTCAAAGAAAGAAAATGACAAACGTAATACGTATATTCAAATTACATTAGAGGGAGAAAGGATTTTATTAGATTTAATGGAACAGTATGATCCTGCTAGCAATTCGGTACTTTCAGGAACTCTTCCAATGCGAGAGCTATACGGGAAATTCCCTGATATGATGGAGATGATGGCCATTATCCGAAATATTTATGGCGAAGATTTTATGGGGATATTTGAACGGTCATTTGATAATATCGATAAAGAATTTACCGTAGAAGAAGGGAAAATTGCAAAGAAAAAGTCAGAGAAAGAAACTGAGGCTGTTTAATTCTTTGCAATTTTCTCCATCTCTTTCATAAAAGAATCATATAATCCTTGCTTTAAACAAGCTTCGATCAATTCATTTACTGTTACTTTTTCTGTTAATTCCATTGTCAGACAGTTAAAAAGCGGTTGAAAATGTATATACCCTTCCGCTTTTTCTATTTCATACCGTTTGCTCAACTTATCACATACTTTTAAAATTTCATGAGCTTCCCTTTTGGTGAGATTTTTTTCAAAAAAGAGTACATCTAATTGTGCATTCGGGTTCCGAATAATGTTTAATAAGAGTGTTTGATGAAATTTCAGTCTATTAATTTCTCTCTCTAAGTCTCGCATTTAAAGCCTCCACCATTCTTCTACATTTACCGCTTTTCTCCATTATACATGATTTCTTTGACTTCTCCACGATTGCAAGCGCAAACAGATTATTTCATATAATATTCTATTGATTTTTTTGCTTAATCATCGTAAAGTATGGGAAGGATTTTATTAAAAAGCATATTAGCTTTACCCTATTATCCTTATTATCCCGCTTGTGGAGGCGAATTTTTTGAATAGCTGGAAGTCAATCAACTTGGATAGGCAATTCGGGAATCAATTTATCTTCTTTCTATCCATGATGACCATGTTTTTTTCTTTTATTGTCATTTATTTAAGCATGAGTGTGTTTTTTCCTAATGTCTCCATGCATGATGATTATGGCTGGATTTTACTTTTTTCAGCGCTTTTCTTATACCCAATTCATAAACTGATGCACTGCTGTCCTTGTATTCTGGAATATCCAAAAATTAAACCGGTGTTTTATATTAAATGGAGGGTTCTTCCTCTCATTTCTTTCAAAATAGGTGATCCCATTCCAAAACGACTATACAGATTAACTTTACTTTTTCCTTTTCTTGTATTAACGAGTGTTCTTATTGGTGGCGCATACGAATTCCCACATTACGCTCATTATTTTGCCATCCTGCTTTCCATTCACACAGGACTATGCGTTTCTGATTTTATTGCGATTAAATGCATGAAGGGTTCACCTGAACAAAGCTATGTAGAAGAAACTGAACAAGGATATGACATTCTTATTTTTAAAGAATAATAGGATATATACGAATGATAAAGACAACTAAATAAAAAGTTTTAAGTATCTTTTTTTGAAATTATTTGGTATCGTAATAATACAGACTTGTTTTAGAGGGAGGGATTCAGGAGTGATATTAATCGTGTTTATCATCTTCTCGGCCATAATTCTATATAATATTAACAGAATGACAAACTCATTATGTATCCAAAAAGAAATACCTGAAGACCGCCAAACGAAAGTATTTCGGACTATTAATATCTTAATTACGATTTTACTATTGTCCTCGTATGTTGAAATATCCTTTACATAAAAAATAATATGTAAGGCGGTCAGAATAACCGTAACCGTTTCTGACCCTTCACAAAGTAAAATGGTAGCCCTATGGGCAGATGTAAGGTCAGACAACAAACGATGCGAAAAAGAAATGCTTTTGCTTATCACGCGAAAAAGGTGAACCCGTTAACGGTTCACCTTCTTTAGTATCCAATTTTATATACATGAACATCCGATGATAATCAAAAGGATAAAAAGTACAACAATCAAAGCGAAACCTCCGCCGACTCCTCCAGACATTGTGTATCCTCCTTTCAATGGTACGATCAATCCCGTTTATAGAAAACTGGTTGCAATTTTACAACCGACCCTTTAACGGCTACGATATTCTATTCAGCTTATCTTTAAGAAGCGTGGACTTTTTCCGTTTTTTAATTAGATGTGGTATTTAGTTACAAAAAGCAGCACCAACAATGATTAATAAAATAAACAATACTACTAACAAAGCAAATCCTCCGCCAAATCCAAAGCCCATTTATATTACCTCCTTTATATTCGTAGACAGTCTTTATTAAGGAACGGACTGCCTAATGTACACGAAACCAATATGTGTGAACGATCATTACATCATATGTAAACGGATAAAAGTTGGATGGGCGGTTGCCTACTTTCTTTAAATTAAGAAGCAAAATCCGCACTTTAATTTTTGAAAATCTTCCAAATATGGTATAGTAAGATTTGTGGATTCACAAATCAGCCACGAATCTAGATAAACAGGAGTTGTTCTAAATGAAAAAATGGGCTTTATCCATAACGGTAATTGCGGGTCTACTTGGGTTAGCTGCTTGTAGCAACGGCGGCGATTCTAAAGTGGTGGCAACTTCCAAAGCGGGAGACATAACGAAAGAAGAGCTTTACGATGCAATGAAAGATCGATACGGCGATGCAGTTTTGCAAGAGCTAGTATATGAAAAAATTCTTTCAGATAAATATAAAGTAACTGATAAAGAACTAGACAAAAAAGTGGACGAGGTTAAAAAGCAATTTGGTGATAGCTTTGAAATGGCACTCACTTCAAATGGCTTTGCCGATGAAGCTGCTTTTAAGCGTACAATGAAGAGCGGAATGCTCCAAGAAAAAGCAGCGACTGCTAGTGTTAAAGTAACTGAAGCTGATATTAAAGCTGCCTATGAAAAGAAACAGCCTGAAATTCACGCACGACACATCCTCGTTGAAGATGAAGCAACTGCTAAAGAAGTAAAAGATAAGCTTAACAAGGGAGAAGACTTTGCTAAGTTAGCGAAAGAATATTCAACAGATACTGGAAGTGCTGAAAAAGGCGGGGACCTTGGATGGTTTGGACAAGGAGCAATGGTTCCTGAATTTGAAGAAGCTGTTTATGCTTTGAAGAAAGATGAAATCAGCGAACCAGTTAAAAGCCAATATGGATTCCATATCATTCAACTTCTAGATAAAAAAGAGAAAAAATCTTATGAAGATTCAAAGGCTGAGATCGAAAAAGAATTAAAGCTTGCTAAACTTGATGCTGCTACAGTTCAAAAAGCCCTTTCTAAAGAAGTAAAAGATGCAGATGTAAAAGTGAAAGATAAAGAGTTACAAGACACATTTAAAAATGAAGAACAAGAACCAGCTACACCAGCTAAAAAGTAAAAAACATAATTAGTGCTTGGAGCTAGATGTAGAAAAGCCATATACATCTCAACTCTAAAAACCCTAAAAAAAAAGAGGCTGTCCATATTAAAAGAATCTGACTAATATCTACTCAATATCGTTTAAATGACTTAGTAAACGATTTATAGAGTATGTTGTCAGACGCTTTTAGGACATCCTCTTTTTTAATGTTCCATTCCTGGCTGTTGCTCTTTTTTCCTGCCTTCTTGTTCCTTCTTCATTCGCTCAATATACTTTTGCCCTTCCTGCTCAATCCACTCATTTTCTTTTTTCCGATCCTGTCTTGCTGTATATACACTCATCCAAGCACTAACTAAGATTCCTGCAAAAATAATCCAAACCCAGATTGGCATGTGCTTGCTCCTTTCAGGGACCTTGTCCCTCTCGTATTACTAAAAGAATATGCAAGAAGCAAAAATATATGACTACTTTTTCAGGTTCTAGGTCAAATATTGGGGTAATGGTTACAAAAAAAGCACCAATGCAAAATCTTCGCATGGTGCAATTATCATTATTCAGAAAATGTTGGTTTGTAAAATGATCGATTTTCTAGTGCAAATACTTTTTCTGTAAATTCGCCTGGTTTAGCCTTTTCTAGAGCACGATTCATCATATTAATTTTTGCATCTAAGTTATCAATATAATGGAGAACCTCTGCTTCACGAACTAGAGGTGGTTTGGCACTCCCCCACTCTGCTTTGCCATGATGGCTCAAGACAAGATGCTGCAGAATCATGATTTCTTCGGTATGAATGTTCAATTCATCAGCTGCTTTGCCTATTTCATTGACCATAATCGTAATATGACCAAGTAGATTTCCTTCAGTTGTATAAACAGTCGACACAGGGCCAGATAGCTCTTTCACTTTCCCAAGGTCATGCAAGATAATTCCTGCATATAAAAGATCTTTATCAAGTGTTGGATATAAAGCTGTGATCCCTTTCGCTAAATCAAGCATTGATACTACGTGATAAGCAAGCCCTGAATAAAATTCATGGTGATTTTTCGTTGCAGCTGGGAATGTCAAGAAATCACTTTGATATTTTTTCAGTAAATGACGAGTTATTCTTTGGATATTCGGGTTTTTCATTTCAAAAATATACTGTGTAATTTTCCCCATCATTTCATCTTGACTCAATGGAGCCGTTTGAATAAGATCGGCTGGGGTCACACCATCCTGTTCAGTCGTCAAACGGATATTTCGAATCTTCAACTGGCTGCGACCTCGGAAATTCTGAACATCCCCCAACACTTTGACCGTTTTTTCACCTGAAAAATTGCGCTCATCGTCCTCGGAAACGTCCCATAACTTTGCTTCTATTTCTCCTGTTTTATCAGAAAGAATCAGCGTAAGAAAGGGCTTGCCATTACTAGCCACTGCTTTTGTACTACTTTTTATATACATATATGTATCCATTGAATCACCAACACCGAAGTGAATGATGCCTTTTTGCATGTGTACATACCTCCGTTCCAATTTCAGTATCAATAGTATACCATATCTTGCAATATTACGGTTTCAACTTCTTCGATTTTCATGATAAAGTGAAACTTCAATCAGTAGGGGTTTTCTCCATCCCCCACTGATTGTTAGTCCCGTTCTACTGTCGCTAAGATCTTCGCTCTCACTTCAATCAATCGACAGTACGTACCCGATTTATCGAACTCAGCCTGTAGGGGTGTTACTTCCATTGATGCTAGATAAATCTGTTCTAATTTTTTGCTTATAAAGAAGCTCCTAAAGGAGTTGACAAATACGTTAAACCGTTTTTTGAAAAGTGGTTGAGCAGATGTTCATGACATGTAAAGAAAATTATTTGCCTATGTTCAGAAACTTTTTCAAGTAAAGCAATCGTATTTGCTGTTCGTTTGCTGTCAAAATTCACAAAGCTATCATCAATAATCAAAGGAAAAGAATCATCCTTGAATGTGTAGTCTGCGAGCGCAAGTCGGAATGCTACATATATTTGTTCTTGAGTACCACGGCTCACTTCATTGACGTCAAAAATCAAATGATCAGAGCGCTGGATAGTGAATCCGTCCGAATCATGGTTCAGAAAAATGCGATTGTACTGTCCATCCGTTAAATAGGTAAAATACTCTTCTGCTTTGCTTATCACACTAGGAAGACGTTCCTTTTTAAATGTATCAATCGTTTGGTTCAGCAAACTACGTGCTACGGCATATTTGGCCCAGTCTTTTGCTTCTTCGTTAAATATTCGGCGCGCTTCATAAAATTGATGCATTCTTTCATCATATAAACCGCCTTCTTCAAGCTGTTTAATTTTGTGTTTCAAATCAGATTGGTTCTCTAGCAGCTGTTCATGTTTACTAGTGATTTCAGTTCGAATTGTTTCAAGATTTTCAATCGTATACTTGCTAATGTCTTTTTCGATATAGCAAGTGAGTTGTTCTCCTTGTAAACGCGCCTGCTCAAGTTGGACAATGATAAGCTTCAGCTGGCTGAGAAGTTGTAGCTTTTCTTCAGCATCAAATGCTTTTTTCCGAAAATCACCTTCATCGGCCGCACCAACTTGGTCTATTAATTCTTGTATTTGCTTAGTTACATAATCCGTTTCTGATTTGTGATTCTCAAGTGCAACTTCCGTTTTGGATTTTTCCTCAAAATTCTGTTTCAGTTGAATTTGTTTTTCGAACAAACCATTTAACGCTCGTTTCAAAATAGTGAGAGCTTCCTGCCAAGTACCCGGATATTCTTCCAACTCACTGGTATAATAAAACAACGCTTTCTTCCTATTTTGTATTTCCAAATGTATATGCTCTATATTATTACGGATTTCGTTTTTCTCTTCCACTTTCACTTTTAATTTCTCAAGCGAGCTGAAGATTTGCTCTAAGTCATGCTGGATCGCTTCATTCGGAAGCCCCCATAGTTTCGCGATATTCATAGCTTCCGCCTGAACTATATTCCACGATACTTCCCAAGTTTCAAAATCATGTATCACATCATCAAATGCTTGTTCTCGTTCTCCCATCTTAAATGCTTCATTAGCTATTAAACGTTCTAATTCTCGTTCTTGTTCAAGTAGACGCCGAACTGAATCAGTTTCAAATTCTATAGATTGAAAATGAGCTTCTTCTTTCTCAAGGGAAGTTCGCTTCTCTTTGACCTCAGAAATTTGCCTCTTGTATTCAACTAACGTATTCTTTTCCTTAAAAAAGAAAAATCTTGTCCAAATAACAAATAGTGCAGCTGCAAAGAAAACAGTAAGTATAGGCTGTTTAATAATAAACGAATAATACGAAATGCCTAATAGAACCATGCTGATAAAAACAAAGATTATTCGCTTTTTACTATGTTGATCCCGCTCTTTTTTTTCTTGAACTTTATACATCCGATCCAGGTTCGCAATTTGTTCATCTAGCATATCTTTTTTCACTTGATCATATTGTTTTTGTTGATTTTGATCTTGTGCTGTCTCGAACTTGAGCTTTTGTTCCTTTGGCATGCGTCGATTCTTAAGTTCTGTCAGCCGCATTTCAGACTGTTCTAAACGGCCTTTTACTTGTTTATATCGCTCATCAAGTTGCTCTTTTTCATTACTTAACACTCGTTTTTTTTGAGCGAGCGTTCTTACTTTGTCCTTCTTAAAGGAGCTGAAATCAAGCCCCAAGATTGCTTCTTCACTACTTTTAAAAGACAAATCAGCCTTATGTTGATCGATTTCCTTATTTACTAGTTCGAAAACTTTTTCTGCTTGATGTTTATCGAGCTCTAATTGTTCAAGAAGCGCAGAACTCTCGATAGCTGTTTCGATATTTTCTTTATTTCCTTCTAAAAAAGGGGATACGAACATCTTCTCCCGTTCAATCATCAGTTCGTCAATCTGTTGTTGAAATGAAGCTTGCTTTGCCTCAAGCTGCAGCAAAATAGAACTTAGCTGTTCAAACCGTTTTAAACCATCAATTGGAAACAATTGATCACCTAACAGAGCCAATCTCGATTTGATGACAGCCTGCTCTTCAATAAGCGGCTTGATTCGAAGATATTCTCCTGTATAAAAGAGCTGTTCTTCATTAACCTGAAATTGTTTCTTCAGCTCTTCCAGTTCTTCGTTAATTTCTTTTAACTCAATTTGTAATTCATTATAGGTAAGCTGATCATCACCTGCGATTTTCATATCTTGTTGACGTGTTTTCAGCTGCTTCATTTGACTATTAAGCAGCGGTTTCTGTCCAGAAGGTTTGAACCTTAAATCCAGCTCTTTTTGCAGTTTCCCTTCTACATCCAAAATCTTATCATTGCCAACTAAACCTGCCGAAAGCAAATACTTGCCTATGGTTCCTTCTCCTAGCATATGTAGTCTTTGTAAACCTTGTAGGTCAAAAGAAAAAATCGATTGATAATAGGCCTTATCCATGCCTTGCATAATATTATTAAGCATTTCTTCCCCAAACACTTCACCATTTTCAAACGTGACAATTACATCCCCCGTCGCTTTTCCTTTTACCCTTTCAATTCTTACCTCGCCATATTGCTTTGTTGCAACAATAAGCAGCCCTCCATATTTGGCATGCATTTTTGGTTCATATCGTAACTCGTTTTGAATTTTTGTTGGGAAGCCAAATAAGATACTGTGGATAAACGACATTATTGTTGATTTGCCAGCTTCATTTTTCCCGAAAAACACATGCAGACCTGACATGTTTGTAAACCGCATATTTTCCATTTTTCCATAGCCGTATATGTATATTTCTTTGATTTTCAAACTGCACTCTCTCCTTATTGCAGCATTTGCAAAAGCATCCGTTTGGCGTCTTTTAGAATTTTCCCTTGCTCTTCTTCCGTCAGTGAATCAAGCCATTTCTTAGCAATCCCATGTCGATATAAAGGATTGAGCGCTTCATCGTATTCCGTAAAACATTCTACTTTTGAAAGGAGCTCTGATGTAAACGGCGTGTCATGTAAAACAACTGGCATAGTGTCCTTATGAAAAGTTATCCGATATGGCCAGACATTCCATTCCTCATCTTCTGCCTGCTCTTGTAATATTGATAGAACATCATCTAGAAAATCTTCACGAAGGATATTAGAATCATGACCATCCCTTCCATCTAGGATAAGATCAAGTAAGTACTTCTCTTTAAATGGATGATATTTCATCAAAATATGTTTGCATTCCGCTAAAATCGCATCAAATGTGTATCCCTCGGAAATCGTGACAGTTACTGTATCCCAAATCACTTCTGAGGTACGAATAAATTGCTGTTTCCAATCTGAACCATTAAGTTCAATCAAATAGCAGCCCTTCTCCCCGTTTTCCTTGCGATTTCTGCCTTGAATATTTCCAGGATAAATGGCAAGCGGTTGTTCTGAGATAATTTCCCTTTTATGAATATGACCAAGCGCCCAATAATCGAAATGCTTGTCTGTGAGATCTCGTAATGTGAACGGCGCATATGGACTATGAGTTGTAACGCCTTCTAAATTCCCGTGTAGAAGTCCAATATGGTAATCCGCACCTTCAATCTTTGCATATGTATCAATCATTCTCTCAGTTACATGTCGCTTCGGATAGCTGAATCCGTAAAGATGAACTAGCGTACCATCACTTTTTTGAAACAACTTCATTTCGGTTTTTTCCGAAAATACATGAACATTATCAGGAAAATCCACATGTATCCATGCTCCGCCCAGATGATCGTGATTACCGTGAATAATATATACAGGTATTCCAGCCGCCTTCAAACGCTCCATTTCCCTGCGAAACTTCACTTGAGTACGTAAGCTTCTATTTTCACCGTCAAATAAGTCACCTGATAAAAGCATAAAGTCCACTTTCTGCTCAATGGCTGTACCGATAATATTGCGAAATGCTTTGAACGGACTTTCCCGCATTTCGTCTGTCCATGCTTTAGGTACAGATTTTAGTCCTGTAAATGGACTATCTAAATGTAAATCTGCCGCATGTAAAAAAACAACCGGTCTCATATTCATTCCTCAATTCCATATTTGATTCTCTTGTCAAATAGTTTACCCTAATTGTAGCATAAGCAGAACACACTTTCCCATTTTTTCACTCATGGAAAAGTCAAACCCCACATCTACTATCTATTATTTATATGACTAACCAACATAATAAACAGTGGATAAATTGTGAGGTCAGAAAAAAAGGGGCAGCACCCCCTATCTACTATTTATTGTTTATATGACATGAAGACGCTATAAACAATATATAGAGTATGAGGTCAGACCCTTTTCTTTGATAATTGCAAAGCGTTTTTGATACTTTTTAAAGATTTCGAGCTTCCATACATTAGAACGCCACCGCGATAGATTTTTGCCCCTATCATACCTAGCAAGATAATCGTCACGATTAGTAAACCGATACTTATGGCGATTTCCCAGAAAGGAACATTAAGCATACCAACTCGTAAAAACATAATCATTGGACTGAAAAATGGAATAAATGATGTGATCGTAATATAACTAGCTGAAGGATTGCCCAGTCCAAACATCGCAATTAGGAAGGCAATGACAACAAGCATCGTCATCGGTGAGATCATTTGCTGTACATCTTCTATTTTGCTTACTACAGAGCCAAGACAAGCAGCAAGTGTCGCATACAAAAGATAACCAAGCATAGCAAATATGATCGCGTAAATAATGGTGGAAATATTCGTGTTACCAAAACCAAAAAACGCAAAAAATCCTTCATTCATTTCAGCCAAATTCTGTTTAACCGAGACATAACCTACTCCGAAAAATAAAATCATTTGGGTAAGGCTGAGCAAGGCAACACCTAATATTTTAGCAAACATTTGGGTAATCGGTGGAACACTTGATATTAAGATTTCCATCACTCTTGACGTTTTTTCTGTAGCCACTTCCATCGCAATCATGGTTGCATACATTAACACACCGAAATAAATGACAAACAAAAGCACATAGACAAGCCCCCGAGCTTGATTCAGATCTTCCTCTGATTTTGCATTTTCTGCAAGAGCGATTGATTCATAAGCTGGTGGTGTATTCAATTGTACGATTTGTTGGTCCGTTAAGTTTAATTCACTCGCAGTATGCTTGCTTTTCAATTGAGAAAGCGCGTGTAATAAATCATTGCTTATCATCGAATCTGATATTTGATTGGCTTTATACGTTCCTTTTAAGCCATAGGTCACGTCTTTTTCAAGAAGTAAATAGCCGCTAATTTCTTCATCCGTTACCATTTCCTTTGCAGCTGCTTCATCTTTGGAAGCGATCATCGTAATGTCATCGTTAACAGCTTTTACTTCAGCTTTAAAGTCCTCAAATAAATGGTCTCCAGTTTGATCGATGATAGCAACTTTGTCTTGGTCATCACTTCCAAATGCCTTCAAAATATTCGTCATGTTAGAAAGAATAAGAACTAACGCCATCATAATAATTGTAGTTATAATGAAAGATTTCGTTTTTAATTTTGATAAATAGGTATGGGAAAGCACAATCCAAAATTTATTCATAGGCTGCACCTACTTTTTCGATAAAGATATCGGTCAATGACGGTTCTTCCAATTCGAATTTCCGAACAAATCCCCTTGGAACAAGTTCACGAATGATTTTTTCTGCAACATCCTCACCCGTAACCTGTAGAATTCTACCTTCCATCGTTGTCTTGACTTTCGTTACACCAGGATAAGAATCCAAGAAGGATAAATCAAAATCAGCTCGAATCGACACATTCTTTTTTCCAAATGAACGCTTAATTTCTTTAAGATTACCTTCAACTACAGGTGATCCCTTATGCATAATGCAAAGATGCTCACACATTTCTTCAACATGCTCCATTCGATGGCTCGAGAAAACGATCGTCGTACCGCTATCTCGCAAATCAATGACCGCTTCCTTGAGCATCTCTACATTCACTGGATCTAGACCACTAAATGGTTCATCAAGTATAAGCAATTCCGGTTTATGAATCATGGAAGCGATCAACTGAATTTTTTGCTGATTTCCTTTAGAAAGCTCTTCAACACGCTTATCAATATATTCTGGAACCTTAAAACGGTCAAGCCAATACTCAAGTTCCTTTAAAGCATCTGCTTTGTTCATTCCTCTTAATCTTGCTAGATAAACAATTTGTTCCCGCACTTTTAACTTCGGGTATAGTCCACGTTCTTCAGGCAGATAGCCAATTAAAGAGCTGCTCGCATAATCGATCTTCTTCCCATTCCAAACAATTTCTCCTTCTGTTGGATCAAGCAGACCAAGTATCATCCGAAATGTTGTTGTTTTACCAGCCCCATTGCCGCCTAAAAAACCAAACATTTCTTTCTCAGGGATTGTGAAATTAAGATTATTGACAGCGGTAAATTCTCCAAACTTTTTTGTTACTCCTTTAATTTGTAAAGCCAACTAATTACCCCCTTTACGTGATACTTCTATCGGTGGGAATTTATTAAATTCACGACACCTTTTTTCGATTCTTACCCAGAATAATTTAGATGTGTTACATACAATAAGATGGGATAAAACACCATTCCACTATCATCTTAACGAAATTCCTATCCATGTACAATACGTATGCCCTAAAATAAAGTTGTATAAGTGGTATAATATTATGAAAATTGCAAATTAATCACAAATAATTTTCAAGAATATAAAGGAGTGTTTTATATGAGCAATATTTATAAATTGACAGTCTTTGAATCATCAGGGGAAAAATTGTTAGATGAGGCTTTTACAGCTGAAAATGATGACATGGCAAAAAAAATAGGTCAGCGATTATTAATTGAAAAAAACTATGAACAGAAAACACACCGTTGTACTTCATCCGCAGGTAAACTTCTTCTCTTTCACCCTTAAATACGTAAACAAAAGGAGCTTCTCAAAAGGATCATAACAGCCCCCTACAACAACTAAATACAGTAATAGATACGTGTATGAAAAACGACATATCCTTCATAGTAAATGGTGGCGTGTTAACGCCATATTAGTTTACTGTGAAGGAAAAAGGGAAAGAATACAAGAAAAAGTTAAATTAGGAGGAGAAATATGTTAGTAGATCATAACACTGTTAACTACTGTATGAATGAATACAATATTTTAAAAAAAGTAATTGTCTGTGAGCCACAATATATGGAAATCCGTGAAGTGATTAATGAAACTCAAAAGCAATATAAAAATGAAAACATTGATCGAGAGTTGGCTATGCAGCAACATAAGCAATTTATTGAACAATTAGAGGATTTAGATGTAAAAGTATATCAACTTCCCGCCCGTGCAAAGTTTCCTGAACAAGTTTTCACACGTGACATTGGTTTTACTATTGGAAAAACAGTATTTGTAGCAAAAATGGCAAATCATTTGCGACAAGGTGAGGACAAAGTATTGAAATCCTGGCTTGAGGAAGTGGAAGTTCCATTTTACGATTTAACAATGGCGCATATTGAAGGTGGCGATGTATTAATTGATCGAAAATCTATCTACATTGGCGTTAGTTCTCGAACCGATGAAAAGTCTATCGTACAGCTACAAAATCTTCTACCGCATTTTGAAATCATCGCTTTACCGTTTAATAATAAATTTCTACACTTAGATTGTGTATTCAATATCATCTCTGAAACTGAAGCACTATTTTTTCCAGAAGCATTTGCAAAAGAAGAAATTGATTTGCTTCACTCACGGTATGACCTGATTGAAATTAATGATTGTGAACAATTCACTTTAGGGACAAACGTTCTTTCAATTGGCAGAAAAAAAATCATCAGTCTTACCGGCAATAAGGGCGTGAATAATCAACTTCGCACAAGGGGATATGAGGTAATTGAAGTAGATATGTCTGAAATCATTAAATCAGGCGGGTCATTTCGATGCTGTACAATGCCACTTGTACGAGAATAAGTATTTTCCCGATTTGATACATAAATCCTGGAAGCAACGCTTATTACATTTTAAGTAAAGGCTGTTTTCACATACTTTGTTGCTTTTCAATCATTTTTACACTAATAACCCGGGTTGATTTCCGTTGCAGGTACTCGCTTTCCGCGGGCGGTCTCAGAAGCCTCCTCAGTGCTTTGCACTTGCGGGGTCTCCCTCAACACGCTTTTCCCGCAGGAGTCTCGCACCTTCCACTACAATCAACATCTGTGCGAATTGGTTTCTTGCTAAAAACAACAATCTTTACGAAAAGAGCCTAAGTAAAAAAAGAACCCTCAGCACCATTTCTGTTATGGTCTAGGGTTCTGCTTCTGTTATTTTTGTACAACCCCAAACAGTTCTTCAAGAATCTCTATTTTCTTCTCCGTATAGTGTTCAAAATTGTCGTTGTATGACTTAGGATCCTTAGGATTTGCAAAATGAGTAATCTTCCCTGTAACTGGGTCAAGGAACTTACTCGCTGCCCCACAGCCAAGCCCAATAATGGTTTGCTGTTCTTCCATGATCATGATATTATACAAACTTTCTTGACCAGGGAAAGAATAACCGACATTTTCAAGGTTACCGAGAATATTTTTCTGGCGATACAAGTAATATGGCGTGTAACCATGCTTTTCAGCCCAACTCTCGGCCGTTCGCATCATTTTCTCAGCTTCTTTACGTGAAGCTACTTTATATTTTTGCTTATTGCGTGTCATTTCTGAAGCACGTTTGAACGATAACGTATGAACAGTTAGTGATTCTGGCAACAGCTTTTCCGTCTCATCCAAAGTAACCTGAAACTCAGGAAGCTCCTCTCCAGGAAGCCCAATAATTAAATCCATATTAATATTGTTCATGCCCATCTTTCTTGAAAGATGGAATTTCGTAATCGTTTCTTCAACCGTATGATGGCGCCCGATTGCCTTCAGCGTCTCCTGAATATATGATTGCGGATTCACACTAATTCGGTCGATATTCCACTTTTTCAATACTTCTAGCTTTTCTGGTGTAATCGTATCCGGACGCCCTGCTTCAACTGTTATTTCACGAACCTTTTCAACATCTGGGAAACTTGCATACATTTCTTCGTACAGCATATCCATTTCCTCTGCAGTAATACTTGTTGGGGTACCGCCACCATAATAAATCGTGGTGATTTTTACATTATGTTCTTTCATCCAGCGGCCCATTTCTTTAATTTCATAATGAAGACCGCCGAGGAACGAAGTCACAGATCCTTGTCTGCCATTAATCGCATAGGCAGGGAATGTACAATAGGCACATTTAGTTGGGCAAAATGGAATCCCAATATAGATGCTCACTTCTTTTTTCAATTCATATAAGTCCGGAATGGCTGCCAATTGTCGATCGACAATACGCTGCATCAGTTCAATTTTCTCATCAGAAATTAAATAATCTTCACGAAGTTCAGCATGTGCTTGTTCTTTCGGAAGCCCTTGTTGAAGCTTATTATGGAGGAGTTTGGTTGGACGGATTCCAGTTAAGATGCCCCATTTCTGTGTGATACCTGTGACTTGTTGAAGCACATCCAAATACACATGGGAAACAACCCGCTTCACTTGTTTAAACTGCTCTTTATCTGTATTTGCTGGAATTAGATCTTGGGAATAACCAGCTAAATAGCTATTTTCCGTAGTTCTATCTAGTAGCGATGCAGATACGGTAATTTTATCGGTAACTTCATAATGCAGGGTTACTTCAAAATCTGCATCTTTCACGTCACCAAAAACAATTTCCGATTCTTCATAAAATAAGTTCGCAATATTTCGAAGCGGACGTTCAAACCGCTCATCATGTAATCCCTTTATTTCAATTTGCAAAATGATCACCTGTTTAATTTTATTTCGTAAATATCCTTTTCATTTTACAGAATTGGACTAGTTCGGTCAATGTTAACAACAGCCAAAGCAATTTGCTAGCGACTAATCCAGCATTTTTTCAACTAAAAAATTGGAATCCGCACCCTTCTTGCTGACATTAAATTTTGCGGTCCAAAATAAGTTTTTAACGCTTACAAATTAACTTATAAACCCTCCCTGAAGATCCATTTTGGGGTTTGACTATAAAACTATTAAAGATATAAAATAGATTGGTATTTGTAGTAAAATAGAAGATTGGAAGACAGGGTGAGATACTTGATTGAATTAAAACTGCGTAATATTTTAAGGCAAGTGAAAAGCAAAATCCCCGAAAAAAGATACGAGGCTCTTGACCAGCTTTTTCAATATAAGCATCAGGATGGGCTCGAGGTCCAAATGGATGTTCTTAAGGATATCATAAAAACTGCGGCTTCCAAATTTCCAGAGCGTGTGGATCAATGGGACAACCCTTCCTTTTATTTAATCGATTTTGTCTGCGATTTTCCAATGCCTGAAGTCATAGAGAGCTTGATAAAGTATTTTGACGATTTTGACCTACAGGCTAAAGAAAGGGTCATTGAATTTTTGCTGTCGACAGAAGATGATGATATTTTTTATTTTCTCGAAGAAAAGATCGTCAAGTTGATGCAGACAGAGGATTTCGTTATTCCAGCTAGGGAGTTAGCAGCCTATCCTGTGCTTATTAAAGGAATCCTTGATACCTCACTTGACAAGCTCCATTCAAACCATTATAAGTTCAAGCTATATGACTTATTATTGTCTCTTAACAAATCCAGCTATGAACAGGGATATAAAAAAGAGACTGTTCTCTCTTTCTTACTCGAAGACTATCAAGCTGTGAAACAGGATTACATAAAATTTAATCCCGAATATTCAACAAAATATGTTTATTCTGCTTGGAAGGACAGCTACTTTGTTGTCCGCAACCAAATGAGGCTATTTATTAGTTTAATGGAATATTATTATACTCCGCAAATTGGCAACGAGCTCGAGATGGCGCTTGATTTCCGTGATCCTTTGATCAAGACAGAAGCCCTCCTTGTATGTATAGCAAAAAACCTTCCTTTTAAGCAAAGTACTTTATTGGAATGTGCAGAGCATATCGAAAGTGCAGAAATGGCATATTGGGAACTGTGTGAAAAGAATTTGGAAAATCTTTATCCAATCCCTGAAGGAAAGCAGCCTCATTTGGCCAAAACCAGGCTCTTCTCCACTATTATCAACCTACCTGAGGATGAGAACGGAATAATCCGCTTACCCGATGACATCCAGATAATCGATATAGTGGAAACTGAAAATGCTTATGGACAGCCAGTACGCTATTATCTGACGAGTTTCAGAGAGCACGGCTGTGTGTATGCTGCATGGGTAGGCGGCTATGCCCTTGAAGATGGCGATGACACAGCAAATCTATGGGACGGTACATATACCGATTTTGTAGAATTCGATTCGGGTAGCATTGAAGAACATAAGCAGACCTTTTTCAAAAAAAGAGCTGAGGAAAAGCTAGAATATGAAAACAGTGTTTATTATGAAAGCTCGCCAAAGCTCAGCAATGGAGCATGGTTCTATTTGGCCCTTCTAATTACCCACTGGATTAGGGCGGCTATTACCGGATTTGAAGGCTCCCTTCTGCCTTCCATTTTTTTCACCTTAATTGGAGCGGCATTGTTCATTTTCGAATTCACAAAAAATAAGAAGAGAAATATCTTAATTACCGGTCAGCAGCTCATAAAGAAAGATGGAACAAAACTGCAAAGTATCGGTTTGCATGAGATCAAGAAAGTAGAATATAACAAGAAGCATGTCATTTTGTATAACAAGAAAAATGAACTTGCCTTTAAGTTCCCGCTCAAATGGGTTCGCTATGAACTTTTTTATCTTCATATGAAAGAGCATACTGCCCATTTGAAGGAAAGGCCATTCATTCAATCATAAAACTAATTGTCAGGGATTCTCTATGGTTACGAAAACCCATGGGAGTCCCTTTTCTATTGTTTTCATTGAAATTCTATGTAAGCGTCTAACAACTTGGGTCGATTAAAACCTAAAGGGCTCTATACAATTCATCAACTATGCTGCCACGTTACTCGAAAAAGAAGATCTTTCATAAGTTGATTTCTTATTAGTAACAGGTATATTCTTGTAAACATCTAACCTGTAGACAGATTAGCACCTAATCTCAAAAAACTCACAAAAAGATTTGCCTTTTATTAGCAATCAACCTTAAAAGAATTTCACATCCATCGAAAAAATATTTTCTACCAATTACTATGGAAAAAGTTAGCGTTTTACAAAAAAACTTTTTTAAATAGAAAATACTCTGGAGACTATCTCATCCCCAGAGTATTTTTACACGATTATAAAAAGATTTATTTAACAGCTTCTTTTAATTCTTTACCTGGCTTAAATGCAGGAACTTTAGAAGCAGCAATTTGGATTTCTTCTCCAGTTTGTGGATTTCTACCCGTACGAGCTGCTCGATCGCGTACTTCAAATGTGCCAAATCCAACTAATTGGATTTTCTCTTCTTTAGAAAGTGTAGTTGAGATTGTTTCAATCAATGCATCTACAGCTTTTTTAGCGTCTTCTTTTGTTAATTCTGCTTGTGCTGCTACAGCACTTACTAATTCAGTTTTGTTCATAGTCATACACCTCGTCCTTTAATCTTAAATAGTATGTAGAAATGACACCATAACATATTATCTCTATATCTGTCACCTAGTAAGGCTAAGAAAAAGCGAACAAAATTCCTATAAATATTGATAAGTAGAAAATTACAATGATATTTGAATGTACCCATGTAATTAATTTTAAATATTTATGTTAAATTTTGTTCTCTATTATGATGCCTTGTAGTTCTTTAAAAATCAATTATTAAGCTTAAGCAACTGTACTTTCATCCATATAAAATAACTCCCATTGATGACTGTCTAGATCTTGAAAACTCCTTTGATACATAAACCCATGATCGACCGGATCATTTGAAGCCTTACCACCTGCTGCTAAAGCCTTATCGACAAGCTCATCAACTTTTTCCTTACTTTCAACAGATAGTGCCAAAATAACTTCTGTACTTTTAGTTGCATCAGAAACTTCTTTTTTAATAAAACTTTTAAAATATTCTTCAACTAACAACATGACAAATATATGATCACTGATAACCATACATGTCGCATTTTCATCGGTAAATTGAGCATTAAATTCAAATCCTAGTTGAGTAAAAAAGTCTATAGATTTTTCCAAATCCTTAACAGGTAAATTCACAAAAATTTTCTTTTCTTGGACCCCCATAATCTCTCCCCTCTCCGTTTCATTATTTTGACCTATTTTGATAGACGTCGTATTTTTTACCTGAGGTAAATCTTGAGCGGTAGTAGTTTGTCCTATAAGTTTATCCAAAATAAATGGATAATATAAGTCAATAAGTTCTAATATTCCATTTTATTTTAAAAACAGAACTATTTCATCATTATGAATCATCACACTCGGGTTATAAATACTAAGTATATTTAATCATTTTCTAATTCATAAGAGGTAATTCCCTTAACGATCCCGTCTTATTTTCCTACCCGTTAATACGGAATCAACAACAAAAAACACATGGCGAGTTTCAAAACCATGTGTTTTTATCGATTTGTTAGAATAGACAGATGAAAAAATTAAGATTCGCAGCCTTCACACTGAAAAATTTGTTTTTCAGCGTCTAATACTTTTAATAACTTTCCAATTAACACATCTTCATCCTCAGTGAACTCCAAGTCGACGATTCTTTCGTGGATC
Organism: Bacillus cihuensis; assembly: GCF_000504145.1. Classification (NCBI taxonomy): domain Bacteria; kingdom Bacillati; phylum Bacillota; class Bacilli; order Caryophanales; family Bacillaceae; genus Bacillus; species Bacillus cihuensis. Next base: position 592,078 of record NZ_KI632497.1, read on the forward strand.
AATGTTTTCGCCTGTTCTTCTGTTTCTGCTACTTGGCTAAATTCACCTTTTTTCTGAGTAGAAAGCACTTCGTATTCAAAAAGATATCGTTGTTTCATCCTGTCACTCCTCTTCACTTATTAATCTTTTATTATAATGATTAATTTCGAAGAAGAAGAATAATCTGCTCAATCATGGATGATATATTTCACCTATTTTACTTGTGGTGGATTATTTCAATAAGTTCATCTTCGTTAAAAATTCAATATCGTACTGCTTTCTAAAATACTCCCTCAGCATATAGGCCACACCATGTTCATCATTCGTACGAGTTACCCATGCAGCAGCAAGCTTTACCTTATTTGGAGCATTGCCCATCGCAACACCTAGGCCTGATTCAGAAATCATCTCGAAGTCATCTTCATCATCACCAATTGCGACAATTTCATTTCTTTTAACACCTAAATAGTCCGCTAAATAAAGGATTCCATTCCATTTTGAAACACCTTTTGGAACAATCGTCAACCTTTGGTAAGGTTTTGCCATTACTTCCACTTCAGGGAAGAGTTCTTTTAGTAAAATGTGCAAATCAGCGTAATCTTTACGACTTTTAAAAATCACATCGATTTTCACAGGTGAAAATGGCTGTTCTTTTAGCTCTTCGCTTAAAAGATTAACAAAGTGCTGCGAATATACACTAGGCTCATTTTTGTAGATGATCGTTTTTCCTAGCAAATTTTCAGGGAGATTCATGCGATTTCCGATCAATGATTTTTCTCGGATTAATTGTATCTGACATTCTGTTTTTTCAAGCAGCTGAACTATTTCCAGTGTTAATTCTTCACTAATTCTTTTCACAAAAATTGCATTTTCAATTGTTGAACCGACAAAGGCTCCATGATGAGCAATCAGCATTGGATTTATTTTCAATGCTTTTGCTACTTTCTTTGCTGAAAGATAATTTCTTGACGTTACAAGGGCTACATTCACACCTTTTTGATGTACATATTCAATAGCTTCCCTCGTGGATTTATGTAAACGGCCATTCGATTGAAGCAATGTCCCATCAATATTCACGGCTAGTAAGCGATACACCATGTTGACCACCCCTTCTATTCCAATTTATGAAGAAAAAATTAACGGTAGAACATTGGAATAGGAAGAATTTTTCACAATATAAGTAAAACCAAGTTGCATTGAAACGAGGTACATTTATAGGCTAAAAACAGTCCTATTAGATTTGATTTTATAAAAAAACTATCAGCCACCCTTTATAAAAGTTGGCAGGATTGATCCGCTTTTTCATGCGAGGTATCATTCAATGTTTTTTTCAATCAGGAGCTGAATCTGTAATTTGATACTATTCTCTTTTGTAAATTTTATAAATTGGAATGATTATGATTTATATTTAATGACTATTCATATAATCACAACTCATTAAAACGTAATAATTATGAATTATATCTTATAGCTCATTTTTGCTCCCGTTAATCTTTTTTAAGTCTCAATCTACTAAACTTGCATATCCTATTGATAGGGCTACTAGAATTAAGGTAGTAATTTTATTGTGACCCATTTATTTAAGCTACTAAACGACTGTTCAACTTTCCTATTATTTTGCTTTTTTGTCTTTTTGTTACTTTTCTCGGAGTTGGTAAATAATCATGCTCGATAGTTCCGTAGCAATGAACCGAACGATCAAACTTGGCGCTAGTTCACAATCAGATACAACTGTTTCAGCTGCTAATCCTAGTGTAAATGACTACAATACTGAATGGACTACAGAAAAACCAGATCCAATTTCAGAAACTGAATATTCAGCCTTGCAAAAGAAATTACTTCACGATCAAATCATTGTTGCACGATATGGAGTAACCTGTTGTGTTGCCGACGCAACCGTATACGGTATTATGGCAAGAGGGGACGTTGCACACTTGCCTCTTGACGAATGGTTACAACTAACTGGTACAATCGAGCAAACGAACTACGACGGTTCTACAATCTCAATAATTAAAATCTACCCATAAAAAAATGAAATAAAAAAGGGAGTCTCATAAGCAAGGGTCAAACCCTTATGAGACTCCCTTTTTTTATTTGTTGGATTGGACCCTGATATGAATAGGACACCGAATTAACAGGGGCAATATTATTGTTGTGGAGAACCGTAAAGATCTTCTAGCGGTTTCATAATAATTTTGTTTAAATCAGCAATTGCCATGCTCATTCGTTGTTCTGCTTCCATCAACTTTGAAATGGTTGAATGTTGTTGGACTAACGCCACTGTTTTTTGCGCTTGCTCGACTTCTTCTGGCGTGATTTCTTGTCCAGTCATTTGCTTTTGTTGTAGGTTCATCTGCAAATTACGGAAGTTCTCGAACATCCCTTTAGCAGATGGATCACTGTTAACTTGATCAAACAGGCTTTTTAACTCCTTATATTCATTGCTCTCACGGATTGCTTTTTCTAAATCATATGCTGAATCATATAGATTACTCATTCCTATTCCCCCATTCTCGAATTTCTCTTATTCACTATACCAAATCGAACTTGAAAATTACATAAAAACAGCAATTAATCCTTGAACGATTCCGATAATACCACCTAATAAAGCACCCAAATATGTAATCATCGATAATTCTTTTTTGGCAATCGATAACACAATTTTTTCAAGATGCTCCATCGGGAATCCTGCAACTTGTTCTTCGACTATTTTTTCGATTTGTAACTTTGCAATTAATGGAGTAAGATGGTTGCTTAAATAGCCAACACCTTGCTCAAAGACAGCTGGGACCATTTTTTCAATAATTAACTCTTCCAGATCATTCGTAATTTCTTTCAGTGGTTTAGTCATCATTTCTTCAATTGCGAGTATTTCTGCCATTTTTTCTAAAAGTAAGGTTTGAATTTTTTCATTTCCTAACATATTCTCTACCTTACTAAACTCCCATTGCTTTACTTTACTCCATTCACCAACCATTAGAACTGTAAAAAGCTCTACCGTTTTCTTCTGCTCAAGTAATTTGATAAGTTCTGGTTGTACCTTATCAACAAGCTTGCCATTTCCTACGAACATTTGAATCATGTTGCCAAACATGCCTCTGTTTTTCAAGAAGTCGTCAACCATGAACTCTAGACGTGCTTTCCCTTCCTCACTGTTAAAGTATTCTTTTCCCTTCTGCATTATGCACATGGAAAGAGTCGGAATCATTTCTGAAGCTTTTTCTTTGATTTGGGGAGGTAATACTTCATCCAAAGTTTGGTGGCGATGTGCGGTAAGCCAATTATTATATTTATTCAATACAATTTTTTGGGCATATTTCTCCAATTTTTCTCCAGGTTGCTGTACTCCAAATTGAGTTAACATCTCATTCAAACTTTTATCAGTTGATACAACTTTTTTTACTTCTCCTTGCATCCATTCTTTCATATCCTGTTTAAAGGAAGCGTTCATGATCTTATTTTGAATACTGTCTGGAGTAAGTAAATGCTCAACTACCACTTTCCCAAGTTGTGTTGCCAATTCCGCTTGGCGTTTAGGCAATAGACCTGGTGTAAAGGGCAGCCGTCTTCCGAATAAATATACAGCCTTGTACGGATGGAATAGCATCTTAATCGCTAAATAGTTGGTCGAACCACCTATAATGGCACCAATCAAGACCATAAAAATGATGGTTAACAATAAATTCATGAAGATTCTCCTTATATTCGAATATAACTACCCCATCGAGAATGACACCGCTGATGACAGTTTACTGTATCACAAATATTAATAGGCTGCTGTACACATTCTTTATTCTTTGAACATACAATAACCCAGAATAGCAAAATCGCCTAAATTTGGTGGTGGGACTTTTCTAAACTGAGTGTAAACGGGGATTGACGATGAAAATATTATACGACAAAGTTTCAATAATTGCAGATAAAAGAACTGCGGGTCGTACTCCCACTATTTATGTCCCTCCATTTCTGTTAAAAAAGTGGCAGATCAAAGACTCCACCCGTATCTCATTAGAAGTAGGATTCAAACAAATAGATGTGTTTGTATGTACCCATCAAGATAGCCTATCACAACTTAGGATTCCTGAAAATGTACTGCAGTTTCTAACTCTACCTAATTGTTCATACTCTGTACAAATAGGCTTTTGCCCAATAAATACGCAGCTTTCAATTGGACCTATACTTGCACTTTTAACCGATCAAAGACTAAGTGAGGAGAATGGGTTTGGAGAACTAGAAATTTTTTTTAGGGAATTATACAGGTTTTGTTGCATGAATGGGTTTCTTTTTTTCATCATTCATCTTCAAACACTAGTTGAACCAAAGGAAGTGACAGGATACCTTCCAAATGATGAAGGCTGGGAACGGATGTCCATGCCCGTTCCTGATGTTGTGTATAACCGAATCCATTCAAGAAAACTAGAAAACTCTGAATCATTTAATCGTTTCAAAACATTTTTAACCGATGCTTCCATTCCCTTTTTCAATGGTGGTTTTCTATCTAAATGGGACACTCACACTCTTTTATTAACTGATGAATCACTAGCCCCATATTTGCCTGAAACGATCCTACTCCAATCCGAAGTAGATTTTGTTACTTTTTTAAAAATTTATAACGAAGTATTTGTAAAGCCCGTGTTTGGAAGTCAAGGTCGTAATATATGTAAGCTATCACGTGTTTCAGAAGGATGGGTCATAGAACATTCAAGTAATAGCAAAGATACTCATCTCATCGAAACTGAGGAACGACTTTATCGGTTCCTCATGAGAAATACGAAAAAGAGCGCCTATATCGTTCAAAGAGGCATCCCATTACTCGATATTGATGGACATAAAACCGATTTTCGAGTCCTACTGAATAAAAATAAAAAGCAAGAATGGTCGATCACATCCATTGTCGCAAGACTTGGCAACGCTGGACATATTGTATCCAATCTCGCTCAAGGAGGCGAAATGAAAAATGCATCAGCATTTCTCTCCACTGTATTCGAGCGAACAGAAGTAATTCGTATTTATAAAAGCTTATCCAACCTTGCCTTAACCATTGCCAAAACTGTTGACAACAAACGAGATGATTTATTCGGGGAACTTGGCATTGATTTGGCACTTGATTCGGATAATCATCCTTGGATTATTGAAGTGAATTCAAAACCTTCGAAGAAATACCATGTAGACTCTGAGAAAATTCGCCCCTCTGTAAAAAACATCGTTGAATATATGAACAAATTGTATGTAAGTAAAGCGCCTTAACCTCATCTAATCGTTATCATCGGAAAGGAGCGGGAACTATGATTTCCCTAGGGATCATGTTATCCGAGTTATCAAAAGAACAACGTTATAGTACTGAAATTGCAAAAAGAGCGAGTAAAAACAACTTGAAGGTATTTCGATTCAAGTCATCTAGTATTGACATAGCAAGCAAAACTTTACAAGGTGAATCGTACAATCCGCAAGCTAACCTTTGGGAGCCTGAAAAGTTTCCTATCCCAACATTTATCTATGATCGCAGCTTTCATGGATTAATAAGAGACGATCAAATTGCACGAAAAAAAATAACTTGGCTAAAAGAGCAGGCTCAATTTCTCGGTCATGGCCTTCCTAGTAAATGGCAAGTTTATAGCGAACTTAAAGATTTGCCGTTGCTTCAAGCCTATTTACCTCAAACCTATCAGGCGACAGATGCTGAAACCATATGGAATCATCTTCATAAAAATGAACAGATTCTTCTAAAACCGTTATTCGGATCAAGAGGAATCGGCATTTATCTTTTGTCTAAGGTTGAAGACGGTACACTGGTAACGATGACCAAACAGGAAAAAAGATATGAAAGAAACTTCAAATCAAAACAGCAGCTTCTTAGATGGATTGAATCACTCTTAAAAAAATTCCAATTCCTTATTCAACCTTATTTACCATTATTCAATCTTGAAAACGAACCATTTGATCTGCGCATTCTCCTGCAAAAAGACGCAAACAATCAATGGGTGGAACAAGGCAGAGGCATTCGTCAAGGGAACAAGGGTTGTATCACATCAAACTTAGCGACAGGCGGTAAAATTATATCCTATGAAAAATTTATCAACCAAATTGACAATCCCCATAAAAAATATATTGAGCTGACCATTGGGCATCTTCTTCGTACACTGCCCGAAGAGCTTGAATCAAGATTTCAGCCGCTTTTTGAGCTAGGTATTGATCTTGGAATTGATCAAAAAAATCGAGTATGGATTCTTGATATCAATTCAAAACCTGGTCGAAAAATTATTGAAACTCTGCAACCAGAAAAGAAAGATGTCCTATATGAAGCTCCAATTGCTTATTGTAAATATCTTTCTGACAACTTAGTGAAAGCAGGTGAATTCAATGAAGAAAATCTATCCATTTGAAATAACTGATATGGTGGGAGATGTTTTTTATTATCCATCTGAGCTAGAAGGAATCGTAAATTTTACTGATAAGGAATCTGTTTGCTTTGGACATCGTTCACATCAAGCTGACATAAGAAGCAACCCCTCCATTCGGCAAACCTTTGCACTTTCACGCTCTCTTGCTGAAGCGTTATACTTTCCAGAAACAGAAACTTCCTTGCATGTGTTCCCTTACCAGAATAGTATTCATATTGGGCCATTAGTCGGCATCTTTTCTGCTGGCTTTGGACCTTTTTTAACGAAACCATTAGGTGAACGCTCTTCATTCTTTTCTAAGCTTTTATCTTTGAATAAAACGACTGGATGCGTCCCTTTCATTTTTGGTGAAAATCATATCAACTGGGAACAAGAAACGATTCGTGGCTATGTGTATCAGGACGATCAATGGGACATTTGTGAATTTCCTTTTCCTAATGTCATCTATGACCGTTTACCTAATCGAAAAACAGAGAATAAAGCTGGTCCAAAAGAAGTGAAACGAAAATTCCAAACCGACTTTTCCATTCCTTGGTATAATCCAGGCTTTTTTAATAAATGGGATGTATATGAACGTTTAATAGATGATGAACGTGCGACTCCCTACCTACCTGTCACCTATCCATTTCAGTCTTTTTCAATTGTTGAAACATTACTTTCTGAACATCGTCAAGTTTATATAAAACCGATTCACGGCAGCCTTGGATTAGGGATACACCAAGTTCTTTATGATAAGCATGATGACATGTATTACTGTCGTTATCGTGATCATGAAAATGAAAACCGATTAAAACGCTTCTCTACCCTGGAATCGATGCTGAAGCATGTATTTAAAAACAAAAGAATTGACCATTTAATCGTACAACAAGGAATATCATTAATACGTAATAACCGCCGTCCAATCGACTTTAGGGTCCATACGAATAAAGACCTTGATGGGGATTGGCAAGTTACTGCAATTGCCGCAAAAATTGCTGGTGAGGGGAGCCTCACAACCCATGTGAAAAATGGTGGTACTATTATGACTCTCGATGAACTATTTGGTGATGATGATACAGTATTTGAAGTGCATCAACAGTTGTCAAAAGCTGCCCTTATCTTAAGTGAGGCCATCGAAGAACATATAGACGGAATCGTTGCGGAAATTGGTTTTGACTTAGGATTAGATAAACAAGGGCAAGTCTGGATGTTTGAAGCCAATTCAAAGCCAGGTCGATCCATTTTTTCGCACCCTAAATTACAAGATTTTGAATTATTAACAAGGAAACTCGCTCTTGACTATGCTGTCTATTTAACCGAGCAATCACTCGCCAGCACTGGCGGCTTACAGAAATGAAATTGTATTATGATTTAACCAATCAATTGTGGAAGCATCGCTCTTCTGGTCAAAAGGCCTATTTTGGTCAAGATCTTAGAGAAATTCCTTTTAGTGAAGAAGTTCCATTGCCCTCCTTTTCCGTACAAACAAAGTTGGAACACGGAAACCGTATTTTGACTGTAGGAATCATGACCTGTCAAAACAAAAAGAACGACTTCGGAATCGCTGGAAACCTACCATTATTTTATGACTTGCATCAAGAGCTTTTAAAGCATGGGATCTTCTCATTTATTTTTACTGCTGAAGATGCTTTAACAAATACCAGACGTGGTCTTGTATATAGTGTTGAATATGGTAAATGGATGAAGGTTTCGGTGCCAAAGCCATGTGTCATTTATAACCGAATTCCCTTCCGTTCATTTGAAGAGACCTCTACATTCCAATCATTACTAAATGACTTTAAAGCTCGTAATATTGCCATTTTCAATCCAGGGTTTTTTCATAAATACGATATGTTTGAAGCGTTAGCTAAAAGTCCAGATCTTAGTAGATTTTTACCTGAAACAATTCTACTGTCTTCATCGCAAGTACTTAAAGATTTTCTTGAACATCATCGCGAAATTTATATAAAACCAGGTAAAGGAAATCGCGGTTACGGCATTGCAGCACTTTCCTTAACAAACACTTCAGAGCTAATTGTTAAAAAAACGAATGGCACGGAAACATACCCTGCTTTCGATCATTTTTGGAAATCCGAAAGTGACAGACTATTACGTAAAAAATATATTGCTCAGCGTGCAATAAAACCGAAAAAAATACGTGGCCATCGCTTCGATTATCGAATCCTTGTTCATTATCAGAATGGAGTCCATCTTGTAACAGGCAAAGCTGTACGGTTGTCTCAATCCCAGGAAGTTACCACCCATATTCCTAAAGGCGGAAAGCTTTATCCATATAATCGATTACAATCAGCAGAACTTGACGAGCAATTTAAAACGATTGCTGAACAATGCGGAATCATCCTTTCCAAAGCATTTGGTTTTTTCGGAGAGTTTTCAATTGATATTGGTGAGGATCTAAATGGGAATCTTTTTATTTATGAAGTGAATACAAAGCCCATGCAATTCGATGAGCCGGAAATTGAAAGAGCCCGTCATAAGCATTTGCGACAAATATTCAGAGAAATCGGTTTACCAAAGCTTCTTCCAAGATAGCAAATCTGAGTGTTCTTCCTTTATAATACTTATAATCTCACTTACGGAGGTATCCATTTGATCACTCATTTCCAGGTGGCACCGTTATATAAAGACCATCATTTGCCCGGATGGACGATTTCATTTTATTATCATAAAAAACAGTATCAAGCCATTTATCATCCAGATGGAAGAATTGAATATTTAAATTCAGAACCCACTCGTGCTGATTTGATACAGCTAACAAGCATGATTCACGAATTAATGATTTTTCACGTTTATGAATAATGCCCTTTTCTTCGGTCAAACTATAGTCAATTGAAAAGCACTATGAACAACTCTGACAAGGAATAGGCAAACTTCTAAATGACTATTCGTTACGAGCTAAGTGCTACCCTATAGGAGGATCCATACATGAAGGAGAAGTTTACATTCCTTAAAGATACTGAGTACGAGGGAAAAGATTCGGCCTATTTTGATGTTGATCGAATTATTAATGAAGGTATGGCAGGTGGGAATGTCTATCAATCAGGAAGCAAGCAAAATATTGAGGAGACACATGATTTTAATGATGAAGATCCCCCAAACGTAAGTAACTAGCAGGAAGCGAAATAGACTGGTCTCATAGCGAGGTCTGTCTTTTTCTTCATAAAGTGAAACTTCAATCAGTAGGGAATTTTCTTAATCCCCTACTGATTGTTAAGGCAGTTATCCCCCACCTACTCATCTAAGCCTTGAAGTGGAGGTTCCTTTTTTCCCGTTAAGCGTCTGCTTTAAAACTTAAGCGATGAAAAAAGTTTAGGTGCTCAAATTGTATAACCTTTTGAAGGTGGCGGTGCGGAGCTGATTTGGCGAAGCACTGCCCCTTTTCCACAGAAAAGAAACTTCTTCAAACGACTTTCCATTCCTCTCTTACTCATGAAAGCGCATTGAATTTTCCTAATAGTTGAAACTTCGTTATAATAAAGTGAAACTTCCATCCGTGAGGGTTTTCACACCCCCCCTAATGGTTAGGTCCTATTCTAGTATTTTCGTCTGAGTGACTTACATCCAGAGGGCGAAAACCTTACCATCGAAAACCATAAAGTAAGTTTCACTGCATCTCACCAATCGAGAATTCGCTTGCAGTTATCCCTCACCTTATTGTAGGAGTTTTATTACATCCTGTTAAACTGGGATAATGAAAATTCCCAGTAATACAAACAAGAAAGGCAGTCTATGATGTTAGAAAAATTACTTAACAAATTTCCAAATTCGGTTTCTCATAAGCAGGAAGTGTCTAATGTAGAACAATACTTGTGGTTTAGAGATGATACGGGCTTTGAAATCGGGATACCGAAAACAGCCATTACACCTGCAGAAATAAACCTTCTCAGTCTCTTATTTCATACTGATTCATTCGACGGTAGAAATGATACTTTCACCAAACTGACTTGGAGTGAATTTTTGCTACACAAAAATGGTATAATACCCAAAACACGCTGGGAACATGTGCGTTTCACCCATTTCCACTTTGATCATAATGATTTTTCCTATCTTGATTTTGAACAAGCACTATTGTCATTCGTTTCTTCAAGTGCAGTATTAATTTGGACGGGAGATAAATCTGGTACTTTAATTGAAGGTAACACAGGAGATTGTCTAAAAAAAGAAGAACTAATAGCCATGCTTCAAACACTAGAAAGTGATTTTTATACAAAGATTGAAATTTTCCTAGGCTGCTTTCATTTAGTAGATAATGAATTAGCCTCTCATTATGAAATGGAAAAGAAATACTATCTTAAAACAAAAAAACTTATTCAAAATCAGAAAATGATCGTTCTTGCTGATTTACTTCCTTTTATTTTTCTAAAAGGTATGCAAGAAGACGAAAAAAAATGGTTTATCACTCAATTACTCGGTGAAACATTGCTAGATAAAGAACTAATTAGAACAGTAAAGACGTATATTGAATGTAATTCGAATGCAAGTCTAGCGGCGAAAACACTTTATATTCATCGTAATAGTCTACAATATCGTATTGATAAATTTATCGATAAAACGGGCCTTGATGTACGAGCCTTTAATCATGCATTACCCGCTTATTTGCTTATCTTGTTATCAGAATTTTAAATATATGGCACCTTGCATAAAAACACGCTATCATTTTTGTGCACCCTGTCCATTTCGATTTGAATACGCTTTCAATATAATAGTTTCATAGACAAGAGATTTGGGAGGTTAGTTAAATGGCTGAATTACAATTAGAACATATTTTTAAAATCTATGATAATAAAGTAACCGCAGTAGAAGATTTCAATCTACAAATTGAAGATAAGGAATTTATCGTATTCGTAGGACCTTCCGGTTGTGGTAAATCGACAACATTACGTATGATTGCAGGACTTGAAGAAATATCAAAAGGTGATTTCTACATTGATGGAAAACGTGTGAATGATGTTCCACCTAAAGACCGTGATATCGCGATGGTTTTCCAAAACTATGCATTGTATCCACATATGACTGTATATGATAACATGGCATTTGGACTAAAACTTCGTAAAATGCCAAAGGCTGAAATTGATCAACGCGTGAAAGAAGCGGCAAAAATTCTCGGCCTTGAAGTATACTTAGACCGTAAACCAAAAGCTCTATCTGGTGGTCAACGTCAACGTGTTGCCCTTGGCCGCGCAATCGTCCGTGATGCAAAAGTATTCTTGATGGATGAACCTTTGTCGAACCTTGACGCGAAGCTTCGTGTGCAAATGCGTGCCGAAATTGCTAAATTGCACAAACGCTTAAACACAACGACGATTTATGTTACCCATGATCAAACTGAAGCAATGACGATGGCTACACGCCTTGTCGTTATGAAAGACGGAATCATCCAACAAGTTGGTGCACCAAAAGATGTGTATGAAAAACCTGAAAATGTTTTTGTAGGCGGTTTCATCGGTTCTCCTGCCATGAACTTCTTAAACGGTAAACTAGAAAATGGTATTGTAAAAATTGGCGATCAATCTATTGCAATTCCTGAAGGCAAAATGAAGCTTCTGCGTGATCAAGGCTATGTCGGAAAAGATATCATTTTAGGAATTCGCCCTGAGGACTTCCACGATGAGCCATTGTTCATCGAATCTTCTCCAGCAACAAAAATCAATGCTCACATTGAAGTATCTGAGTTAATGGGGGCTGAGTTCATGCTTTACTCTTCACTAGGCGGTCAAGACTTCGTTGCACGAGTTGATGCACGTACCATCGTTCAAGCAGGCGATAATTTGGAAATGGCTCTTGATATGAACAAAGCTCATTTCTTCGATGTCGAAACAGAACAACGCATCAGACCAGCCTCTGAGTAAATCAAGTACAAGAAGCAGTCAGATAATACAAGTGTCTCATAAGGGTCAGACCTCGCACTCTAAATCAGTAAGTAGTGTCTCATACACTTATCTTTTACTGTATTTAGTTATTGCGGGGTCTGACCCTTCTTGGGTTATCTCCTTTTTTATTGAACATAGCTCCATTATCATAAGTATCTTTAAATGATAAAAACATCCTTGAGCGTCTGCTCTATAGTCCAACGATGATAAAGGTTCAGATTCATAAATTGTATCACCTTATGAAGGTAGAGGAGCTCATCTGACTTTGCTAAGCCCCGTCCCCATGTCCTTCATAAAAAAAGGAGCCGAAGCAACCTTTATGAACTTATTTATTTCGACAGTTTTTACATACTTGAATAATGTTTTTCGTTTCAGTTTTATGAGAGTATAATAACTTTATTCTTTTCCTCCCACATAATGGACAAACCCCTCTCCCTTTTGAAGGGAGTTTACTTAATGTTTTCCCTCGATATCTTTTCGCCATTTTCATCCATCCCTAATTTACAAATTCATCTATCCCTTTATTTAATGATGGAGTACAAAAAACATTGTTGGGGATTTTAATCAATTTTTTTATAAAGTGAAACTTCTATCTATTGGGCTTTTGTTATTCACTATCTCTTTTGTCTCGATCCTCTACCAAAAGATGAAGTGAAGGTACTACCACCAGTAAATACAGGATATAAACGAAAAAAATGCTCACTTTATTATGATCAGAAGTATAAGCTACCCATAATTGTCCAACTGAAAAAAGTTGAAAATAAGCTTTAATAATAATCACAATTTTACAAATCAAATCCAACTGGACAATTTTGTATACGGAACTAGCAACTACGTTTATAATAGACCAATGGAATTTTGTTATAGGAACGGTGATGATTTAGATGTTAAAGGCTTACTCTTGGCTCATTGTATGTGTTGTCGTATGGGGAAGTAATTTTGTCTTTGGAAAAATATTAGTTCAAGATTTCTCTCCAACTATGCTAACTATGCTGAGACTATTGTTTATTGTGCTAGTTTTAATTGGCTTATCTTTGTTTAAAAAGGCTTTTATACGCGTGAATAGGGCAGATTTAATTTGGCTTTTTGTTCTCGGGGTTATTGGTGTATTTATTAATCAATGGTCTTTTTTTGTAGGATTACAAACAGCTGATCCAACCACATCTGCATTAATTTTAGCTACTACTCCTATTTTAACTAGCTTTTTAGCCGCTATATTTTTAAAAGAAAGATTAACAATTCGCATGTTAATGGGATCCATTCTTGCAATCATCGGCATTTTTTTTGTTGTAACGAAAGGAAATTTATCAACGATTCACATTGATAATGGTTTACTATGGATCGTTGTAACGATGATTACTTTCGCAATTATGATCATTATGACGAGAGTACTCTCTCAAAGAGTAGACCCTCTTACGATTACTTTATATTCAAATCTTGTAGGATTTATTATATCGATTCCATTTGCTTTTTCATTAGACGATCCTATTCAGATTAGTTTTGAAATATCTGATTGGGCTCTATTAATCGGAACAGCTGTTATTGTGCATGGGATAGCCACACTTATTTGGAATAACAACATTCGACATGTTGATGCTTCAAAGGCCTCGATATTGTCTAATTTAGAGCCTTTTGTCGCCATGGTTACAGGATTCATTTTACTATCCAAACCAATTACAAGTGTAGAATTATTAGGATCCCTATTCATTGTGGGAGGAGTTGTGCTATCAACTTATCAACGGAAAAAGCTAACCAAACAAAGAGGGTGACCATATGGGCACCCTCTTTGTTTGGTTAGAACTCATCCGCTAATCGTTCTTTTTTACAGGTAATTTTTATCTGTGCTTCCAACACTCTTTTACCAGACACCCATAAACAAACATTATCAGCGCAATGGTTACTTTTCGCTACTTCACTATTTACCAATTCCACCTGACTAACAAAAGGCGCAGCCCCCACAAAATGTTAATACAATATAAGCTACGTGTATGAAACACTACATACTGATATAGAGTGCAAAGTCAGACCTTTTTGAGACTCCCTCTTTTGATATTATTTTAGTTTTTGTTGTTTGGGATGACCGGTAACAAAATATGTGACGGGTATTCCACATTGTGATATATGGTTTGATTAGCCGTGGTATACTTTGTGCCGTCCAGCGTGGTTGTACCATTGTTAAAATTTACATCGAAGCGTGGAAAGTTACTAGACGAAATCTCCACTCTTATTTGGTGGCCAGGTAGGAACACGTTACTTGTTGCCCATAAGTCTATCTCATATTGTACGACTTCTTCATTTAAAGCTTCTTCCTGCTTCCGTCCATTTCGATACATCGCACGAACAATACCATCTGTTAAATTATACGCTTTTCCATCTGGCATAACGTCGATTAATTTTGCGGTAAAATCAGTGTCCGCTGCATCTGTTTTTGCCCAAAGAATCACTTTAATTGGACCTGTCACTTCCAGTGCTCGCTCTAAAGGCTCTGATGTATAAACTAATACATCATCTCTTCTTTCAATTTCTCGTTGATCAAGCGGTCCCAACGTGTTAACCCCTGCAAACAAAGTTCCTCCCCCATTCGATGGAACTGGATTTGCAGGATCATACATAAATGTATCGACTGGTTCCTTTTCTGGTTTTTCACAACTTAAAAATCCATCGCCGAAACGAGTATTTGCGCAGCCCCCACTATGTAAATAAAAAGGAGTATATTTTGTTCGAGCTAACGGCCAGTCATTTTCACTACGCCACTTATTAATTCCCATAACAAACAATTTAATCGGTGCTTCTTCAAACAAAGCCGAATTCTTGTCTTTTAACCAATGATCAAACCATCTGATATGTAAATTAGTCAGGTCTTCTTTTTGATCAATCCAATCGCCAGATGCATGAATGCCAAAAGACCTTTCACCTAGTATAGAACTAAATAAACCATGTCCCCATGGACCAATGATTAATCGTTGATCGGAATCCATCATTTCACTCAACTTGGTATAATTTTGAATCGTTGCTTGTAAAAAGTTATCATACCAGCCAGCAATATGATATGCCGGAACTTCGATGTTGTGATATTTGTTTGTAATATTCACTCGATCCCATTGATCCTCACTCCATTTATCACCAACAAGATCATAGAAGAAGTCAGCTACACCTAGCTCTTTAAGTGGAGGCCAATCCTGAATCGGCTTGTAAAGATACCATTCTTCTATCCGATTGTAATGTTCCGCCATTTTTGCCATCATCTCAGCATGCTGTTTCGGGTCTTTATATTTTCGATTAATCTGATCTGGTGCTATTGATTCAAGTGCCCATGTTTCTGAAGAACCGACTAAGAACTTCCCACCCCTTTCTACTGTGTTCTCACGCCAGTCATATAACGTCATGGCAGGAGCGATCGCATGTAAATGTGGTGGTCGTTCCGTAGCAGCCAACAACTGTGTAAAGCCGTAATAGGATAAACCAAACATCCCCACTCTTCCATTTGAAAAAGGGAGTTCTGCCGCCCATTCCACAGTGTCATATCCATCTTCCGCTTCGTACAAAAATGGGACAAATTCACCTTCAGATGCAAAGCGTCCTCTGACATCCTGAACAATGACTACATATCCATTCTGCACCATTCGATTTGTATCGAGATACCGATGCGAATACATAGGCAAATCTTTATTATAAGGCAGTCGGGTCAGCAAAATCGGAAAAGTTCCATCCATATTAGGACGATAAATGTCTGCATATAAAACAGTACCATCCCGCAACGTACAAGGAACATCTTTCTCTAGTAAAATTTGTACTATAGACACATGAACTCCTCCTCTTTTCTTACTAAGTGCAAATAATAATTTAACTGAAAATCCATCCGAAGATTATTCCAGATGGATTTCTTTTATACCAAACCAAACGTTAAGGCATTATAAAGCCACCATCTAAAATAAAGAAAATCTAGATTTTTACTACAAATCCAACTCCAATTAGGAGTGGAACAAGGCTAGAACTACAGAAATTTTTCGAACCAAAACTATCGATACTGAATCCTCTTTGGTCCAAATAATGGAAATGCTATACTACAGGCTCTTCAACTAGCTTTACGGTACCTTTTCTCTTTTTCATTGGTGATAACTTTCGTTCAATCCAACCCATCACAACATCAGCGATAACAGCCATCAATGCGGTAGGAATTGCACCTGCTAAAATAATTGCTGTCCCATCTGTAGCATTTGTACCCCGTAAAATGATATCCCCTAATCCGCCGGCACCAATGAACGTACCAATGGTGGCAATACCTATTGTAATAACTAACGCAGTTCGTAAGCCTGCCATAATAACTGACAAAGCAAGCGGTAGCTCAACCATTCGTAACACTTGTAACTTGGTCATCCCCATCGCTTTCCCGGACTCTAGTAAAGCATGATCAACATTTTGAATGCCTGTATACGTGTTTTTAATAATTGGTAAAAGAGAATAGAGAAACAGGGCAAACACAACTGTATTCGTTCCAAGTCCCATTACCAACATGAGTACAGCTAACATTGCCAATGCTGGGATCGTTTGAATAATATTTGCTAGCGACATTACCCAGATACTTAACTTATGGTATCGAGCAATTAAGATTCCAACAGGTATTGCGATGAACGCTGCTAAGATAACACCATAAGCAGCCATTAAAAAATGTCGGTAAAATTGTTCCCACACATATCCTGCGTTTTGAGAATAATAATATAAAACCTCCTGTATCGTTTCCATCGATAGTCACCCCCTAATTATTCAAAGTAATTGTGTTCTTCCAAAAAATCTTTTGCAATGATTAATGGTTCCTTCATTTCTCCATCAGCAGCATAGTTCAACTCTTGCATTTTTTCTGTATCAATTGCACCTGCTAGTTTTTGGAGGATGTCTCGAAGACCAGGGTGTTTGTCTAATACATCATTTCTCGCAACGACTGAAGTATCATATGGCGGAAAAAAGTACTTATCGTCCTCTAATACTTTTAAATCAAATGCCTTAATACGGCCATCTGTCGTATATGCAAGCACAACATCCATCTTTTTATTCGCTGCCGCTTGATAAACTAAACCAATCTGCATCGGATACGTTTTGCCAAATTCAAATCCATACTCTAAGACGAAACCCTCATAGCCATCTCCTTTTCGTTTCAACCAGGAATTATCTACACCTAACTTCAACTCAGAAGCAAATGCTTTTAAATCTGATACTGTGTTTAAATTTTCTTTTTCAGCCAATTCTCTCGTAACCGTAAATGCATAAGAGTTAGCAAACCCATATGAATCAAACCATGTTTGATCAAATCGTTCTTCAAATTCACGTTGCACAATTTCAAGAGCTTCCTGTGGATCTTTTACCGGCTCCATTCCTAACGCACCTGCTAAGTCTGTCCCTGTATAACGTGTCGCAGTAATATCAACATCTCCGTTCATCATCGCCTTATGTTGGACGATCGATGAACCTAAATTATTGACCATTTCTACGTGGACATCCGTGTAATGTTCAATCATAAGGCGAACAATGTTCCCCATAATCTGTGATTCTGATGTACCCAACGTCCCGACAGCAACCGTATTCTTAGCCGGCCCACTCAAGCCTGGAAGAGAACAACCACTAATGAAAACAGTCAAAGAGACTAATGCAACTAGTAAACTCTTATATATTTTTAACAAGTTTCATGCTCCCCCTTCCTAAACAGCTTCTTTCATTTTTCTAATTCCTTTAGGTGTTACTTTTTCTTCAATACGACCTAAAAGAAGATCAACCAATAAAGCTAAAATAGTAACCGGAACCGCTCCAGCAACAATGAATTCGGCTTGGTATAAGTTAAGTCCACTAAAAATGTAATCACCTAGTCCACCAGCTCCTATATAAGCTGCTAAAGTTGCCCAACCTATTAAATATACAGTGGACAAACGAATACCTGCCATAATAATCGGAATAGCTAATGGCACTTCAACGTAGCGGATACGTTCCCATCCAGTCATACCCATCCCTCGTCCTGCTTCTAGCAAACTTCGTTTAACACCATTGACACCTGTATATGTGTTCCTCAAGATAGGTAAGACTGAATAGAAGAATAAAGCGATAATCGCTGGAACTTTACCAACACCTAGAATTGGAATAAAAAAGGCTAAGATTGCAAAACTCGGAAACGTTTGAATAATGCCTAAAATCCCCATCACAATGCCTGCACTTTTTGGAAAACGAGTTAGTGCAACCCCAAGTGGAACAGCTACAATGATCCCTAATAGTGCCGCAATTAATGAAATATATAAATGTTCCCAAGTTTTAAATAACATTTCGCCGCCATAATTAGTAAAAAATTCAATAATACGATCCATCACTTCTCCCTCCTTTCAATTATTGTATACTCTCTTCTTCGCCCCAAATAGAATCATAGACAATATCAACAAGACTTGCCCTAGTAACAATCCCAACAAGACGTTGTTTTTGATCAATCACAGGAACATATTTCATCCCTTTTTTCAAGATTTTTCGAATTGTATCACGAACAAGTGTATCTTTATCAACTGTTAGTAATTCTCTTACCAGAACATCACCAACATGTGTCGCTTTTTTACGGGTTTGATCAATAATTTCAACATCAATATACCCTTTAAGTACCTGCTGTTCATCAATCACCAACAAAGCATCTACCCTATGATGCTTCATTATTTGAATGGCTTCAGATAACGTTTTGTCCTCTGTCACAGTAACTGGATTTGGGTTCATTACTTGCCCAACTGTTTGAATATTAGGTCTAGCTTGAACTAACCGTTCCTTCCCAATAAACTCTTCAACAAAATCATTTGCAGGATTTCGTAATATTTCATCAGGAGTACCTACCTGCACCAATTGACCATCTCGTAATATAACAATTTGATCAGCTAATTTAAGGGCTTCGTCCATATCATGAGTAACGAACACAATTGTTTTTCCTAGTTTTTGTTGCAATTTCTTGAACTCTTCCTGTAACGAATCTCTTGTAATAGGATCTAATGCACCAAATGGCTCATCCATTAAAATGAGTGACTGATCAGCTGCTAATGCTCGTAGCACACCAATCCGTTGTTGTTGCCCACCACTTAGTTCATGTGGAAATCGCTCTAAGTATTCTGGTGTCATATCAACAAGCTCTAACAACTCTCTTGCACGTGTACGACGTTTTTCTTCCGGCCATTTCAACAACTTGGGAACAAGTGAAATATTTTCTTGAATAGTCATATGAGGGAATAGTCCGATTTGTTGAATCACATACCCAATTTCTCGTCTAAGTTGTACTGGATCTTTCTCTAAAATGTTTTCCCCATTAATGTAAATGCTTCCTTCAGAAGGTTCGATTAAGCGGTTAATCATTTTCATTGTTGTCGTTTTACCACAGCCACTTGGTCCAATAAAAACAATAAATTCTCCTTTTTTAAACTCTAAGGACAAATTGTTAACTGCCTTTTTTCCTCCCTTATACATTTTTGAAACATGGTCGAATTTCAGCAAATGTAACACACCTCCATTATTTTCCTTACATCAATTTATTTAATGTAAGTACCTAACCGTGAAAAAATTTTAGTAACCTCTTAAGTGTAAAGTAAAGTTTGTAAATTAAAAAGTTTATAAATTTTACAAATTGCACGAAATTTACGTAAATTTATTACTACACAAAGTTTAAGCAATACATTCCTTATAAATGCTCAACAATCGGTTCATTTCCTTCCAAATACTAATTTTCCAGTTTTACTCAAATGTGATACAGTGACATATGCAACTGGCAATTGGAAGGAGGATCCTTGTGGCTGAAAAACATTTTAGTAAAATTAAACATGCGGAAGATCAATTTGTCGAAAAAATCGCGGATAATATGCACACTTTCGGGGTCTCAGCAACAGTTGGTCGAGTACTTGGCATTATCTATATGAATAGAAAAGCAATGACCCTTGATGAATTATCAGAAGCAACAGGAATGAGTAAAACCCGCATGAGCCAAGTGGTTCGTGAAATGCTAGATCTTAATATTGCGGAAAAAGTCTTTGAAAAAGGCGTCCGTAAAGACCTTTATAATGTTGAGCAAGACTATTACCAAACCTTTGTATCGTTATTCACTTCCAACTGGCAAAAGTCCATAAAAAAAAATAAACTGTTCGAAAAAAAACTAGCAACCGAATTAAAGGCCATTCTCGAGAATGAATCTTTAACGGAAGAAATAGAACTAAAAATCAATGATTTACTTAAAGAAACTAAGGAATGGTTGGATTATTACAATTGGTTAACAAGCTTAGTTGAATTCTTTGATAGCGGGGAAATTTTCAAGTATGTTCCAAAACCATAATTCATTTCTAAAATGAACGAAAAGTTAAATATACTTGTGATCCGAACCCAATTAGTGGTGGATTAATAGCAAACTCAACACTTGTTGCCCATGCTGTCTTAATCTTAATACGAACTATTTTGAATTTAATAATAAGGTAAGTGAGTTCTGACTCCTTATCTATAAAAGAAAATGGTGAAACACTGGCCATTTTCTTTTTTTTATACAAGTGCGGATTCGAAAAGGAAGATAAAAAGAGCAGAGTAGTTCTGAGAGCGATTGTCTACGCGTATACAATAATACGTGAGGACTGGACTTGCATAGAACGTGCGAGATTTTAACAGAAGGTCTATCGTGTGTGATGATACAATTCGCAAGCTTTATTACCGCACTATTTGAACAACCTCTACAAGTGAAAGTTTTTAAATAGAAGGACAGGAGGATTAATATGAGGAAAAAAGTAATTGTAACATCC
The DNA here is from genome assembly GCF_000504145.1 of Bacillus cihuensis. Classification (NCBI taxonomy): domain Bacteria; kingdom Bacillati; phylum Bacillota; class Bacilli; order Caryophanales; family Bacillaceae; genus Bacillus; species Bacillus cihuensis. The sequence continues at coordinate 613,111 of NZ_KI632497.1, forward strand.
GCAGTAACAGGTGCAGGAGATACAACCAAAAAGAGCTCACATGTTCCAATCACGCCAAAGGAAATTGCAATTGCTGCGATTGAATCAGCAAAAGCTGGAGCAACAATCGCCCATATTCATGTCCGCGATCCAAAAACTGGTGCTCTAAGTCATGACCCGCAATTTTTTCGTGAAGTGGTGGAACGAGTCCGTGAATCCGATACAGATGTCATTCTTAATATTACAGCAGGTGGTGGTGGAGACTGGATTCCTAGCCAAGAAAACCCCGCAGTCGGTGGGCCAGGAACTGATATTCAAACACCTGAGGAACGACATGAACCTGTTGCTACATTATTACCTGAGATTTGCACACTTGACTGTGGTAGCCTTAACTTTGGCGATCAACTTTATATAAGCCCAACTGATTGGCTTCGTAAACAAGCTCGTCTCATTCAGCAAAGTGGTGTTAAGCCAGAATTGGAATGCTTTGATACTGGGCATCTTCGCTTTGCTAAACAATTAATGGATGAAGGTCTTATTGACGGGGACCCTATGTTTCAATTTTGCCTAGGTATCCCATGGGGAGCTGACGCTGATGCCGAAACAATACTATACATGCGAGATAAACTTCCAAAAAATGCTCACTGGTCTGCATTTGGGATCGGACGCTATCAAATGCCAATAGCGATTCAAACCATGCTGCTTGGTGGTAATGTCCGCGTTGGTCTTGAAGACAATCTTTACCTTGATAAAGGGGTATTTGCAACAAATAGCCAGTTAGTAGACAAAGTTGTCACAATCATGGATGGTCTTGGTACAAAGCCGATGACACCACAAGAAGCAAGAATACACCTCAAATTAAATAACCCTCACGGAAAGGCTGAATAATATGGATTCAAAGTTGATCAAACAAGTAACCGTTGTTGGTACTGGAGTTATCGGGAATGGTTGGATTGCTCGTTTTCTTGCTCAAGGATATGACGTAATCGCAACAGATCCAGCAAAATCTGCTGAGTCACGAATGCGAACAGCAATCGATAAAGCTTGGCCAGCTCTTTTGAAAAAAGGGTTAGCTGCCGAAGCTTCAAAAGATCGACTTACATTTGAACCAAATCTTACAAAGGCCGTTTTAAACGCAGATCTCATTCAAGAAAACGCACCAGAACGCATAGAATTAAAACAAACACTAATACAAACGATCGATCAACATGCAAAATCCGATGCGATCATTGCATCAAGTACATCCGGTATTATGCCTAGCACATTACAGGAAAAATGCAAAAAACCTGAACGCGTCATTGTTGCTCATCCGTTCAATCCCGTATATTTAGTGCCACTTGTAGAAATTGTTGGTGGGAAAAAAACTTCCTCTGACGTTATAAATCGGGCAGTGCATTTTTATGAATCAATCAAGATGAAACCTCTTGTTATCTCCAACGAAATCGAAGGTCATGTTGCAGACCGTCTTATGGAAGCAATATGGCGCGAAGCATTACATCTTGTAAATGATGGCATCGCTACAACAGAAGAAGTAGACGCGGCAATTATTTATGGTCCTGGGTTACGCTGGGCATTAATGGGTCCTTTCTTAACTCTGCACCTTGCTGGCGGTGAACAAGGGATGAAACATATGCTCGAGCAATTTGGACCTGCATTAAAACTCCCTTGGACAAAACTCGTTGCACCTGAATTAACGGAGGAGCTAACTAACCAAGTTGTGGCTGGCTGTCAACAACAAACAGCTGGACGTTCAATATCTCAACTTGAACAACGTCGCGATCATTTTCTGATTGAACTCCTTCAACTACTAGAAAAATATTGGCCAGGAGCAAACTTAAGCGGGAGAGTATAAAAAATAGAAACTTCTTATCTCTTAACTGGTCGGGAATGGGGCATAACAAGCTTTTTCTAATAATGACTCTACAACAAAAGCTAACCATCTAATGTCTAATAAAGGAGTATGTGAAATGTCTCAAACCGTAAAACCACTACTAAAAGACATCGTCAGAAATGATTGGATTGACTATAACGGACATATGACCGATTCTGCTTATGCAATTGTATTTAGCATGGCAGTTGATCGTCTAATGATAGAGTTAGGAATCGATGTTGACTTCCGTAATCAATATCACTTTTCAATTTTTACATTAGAAACACATCTCTGTTATATAAAAGAGGCACATGAAGGTCAAGTCCTTCATGTCACAATCCAATTGTTAGACTACGACTTAAAACGACTACATGTGTTTTTCGTTATGGTAAATGACAAAGGTGACCGCTTAGCAACAAGTGAGCAAATGTTGATGGGAATGGATATGACCGAAGGGCGCCCTGCTCCATTTCCAATAACTATCAAAAGACGGATTGAAAATATGGCAAACGATTATCGGTTCCACCCCATGCCTAATGAGGCTGGTCGGAAGATTGGGATCCGTAAGAACTAATAAAAAATGCCCTGTATGTGTCTACCAGGGCTTTAGTACTCTTTTTAACGAGGTTATTCTATTTTAGGGTGGATCATCGGAACCCGTTGGACATGGATTCTATCCATTCAACAGTTCCTTTCAACTTTTCACAACAAATCTAATTAAAAAAAGCTTCTTATAGTGCGTGTTCGCAAAGGAAGATAAAGTAAAACTTCACTCAGTGGGGTTTTCTTCATCCCCCACTGAGTGTTAGTCCCGTTCTAGTGTCGAATATCTCCGCTCTGCTACGAACGATAAAGCAACTCGAACCCGATTGGTTCAACTAATCGGGCTTTTACGGGCTCTGTGTTGCGCAGAGGAAGTGCGCAATTTTAACAGAGGAACATTTATGAGCTTTGATGCAATTCGCAAGCTTTTTTATCTGACTATTGTACAACCTCTTATATGGCTTTTACTATGTTGCCTACTTTTATTCATAATTTGTCGGTGTTGGTACCTCTTTGCTTGCCTGGACTAGCTGATCAGCCAAATCAGTAAAAGCACCTGTAATGCCATAGCCAATTAATCTTTTCATATCCTCATGGTTATCAATTGTATACGGATGAATCCACAAGCCAGCCTTTCTAACCGTATGGATGTAGTGTTCATCTATCATTCGATAATTCGGTCCTATCCCACTTGCATACTCTTTCCATTTCTTAATTTGACTATTTGAGACGTTTGCTCTGCCTTTATATTTTATTAATTGTATGAGCGGAATATCTGGATTACTTATATGAATTTTCCGAAGACTTTTTTCACTAAATGATTGAATGATTACTTTACCTTTTGTAGCATTTGACCCAATTAAACCATGCTCAGTTAATAATTTTAGTAATTCTTTTTCCATTCCAGGATACTTAGCAGGATTCTTCGTTTCGATATAGTAATTGGCTGTCTCCCCAAAAGCGTCAAATATTTCCTCCAATGTAGGCACCTTCAAATTTTCGTAAACTGAATCAGCAAACTTTTTATGTTTTTTATTAAACCACGACCCTGCATCAAGTTCTTGAAGTTCTGCGAGTGTATAGGATGATACTTTTCCTTTACCATTTGTTGTCCGATCAACAAAATTATCATGCATCGCAACTAACTTTCCATCTTTCGTCATCTGTAAATCGATTTCCAAATAATCCGCACCTAGCTTTAACGCCAATTCATAAGAGAGAATCGTGTGCTCAGGTGCATAGCCTGATGCTCCGCGATGGCCAATTACAATAAACGAGTTCAAGTCAGCTTCGTTTTGTTCTTCATCGGAACTTATTAGTAGAAATACGGCTATGAACAAAATAACCAATACTCCTGTTTTCGTTTTGCGCATTCCACTTTGCCCCTTCTCACCATATTCAGCACTAAATCATTCAATTGTGTTGAATTTTCACAATTATAATCCACATTCTATATTTTACCTATTATTTTCAAAATATTTACACCTTCTTCATATTCTTTTCTTACACTGGTATTTAAAGTGAAGGAGTTGAGATTGTTGAAAAAAGTAGAACTTCTAAACATTTCAAAAACATATGACCGGAAGCAAGATGTCATCTCGAGTATTAGTGTCACGATTGAACCTGGGGAGTTTTTTGTTCTTGTTGGACCATCTGGTTGTGGTAAGAGTACCATTTTACGAATGATTGCTGGACTTGAGGATATTACTGATGGTGTGATTAAAATCGGTGAAAAAGAAATAAACGATCTTCCTCCTAGCAAACGAGATCTCTCAATGGTCTTTCAAAATTATGCTCTCTATCCACACTTATCGGTTGAAGAGAACATTATCTTTGGTTTACATGTAAAAAAGATATCAAAGTCCGAACGCAAAAAACGGTGCAGTGAAGCCGCTGACATGCTGGGACTAGGGAGTTATTTACAACGAAAGCCTCGCGAACTCTCCGGTGGACAACGACAACGCGTTGCTTTAGCAAGAGCAATTGTCAACCAGTCACCCATTTGTCTTATGGATGAACCATTATCCAATCTAGATGCAAAGCTGCGAGCACATATGCGATCTGAGATTCGGCAGATTCAGCGCCGCTTAGGTATTACAATGATCTATGTCACTCATGATCAAGTTGAAGCGATGACAATGGGTGATCGGATGATGATTTTACATAATGGAGAAATTCAACAAATCGGCAAACCGATTGACATCTATAACCGCCCGGCCAATCCTTTTGTCGCTACATTTATTGGCTCACCACCGATGAACCTCGTTTCATGCACAAATAATTGGAAAACTGGAGAAATTAATATTGATAATCACCTAAGGTTTTTTATCAAACCAGAGGATCAACCAGCAGTGAGGAACAGGCAGCTTACCGTGGGCATTCGTCCTGAACATATCTTACATTCTTCTAATAGATTAACCAATACAATTAAAATGCAAGTTCAGGTTATAAACGTAGAAGTGCTTGGAACTGAAACTATTTTCGCCTTTCATTTAGGTGGAAAAGAATGGTTAGCCAAATGGAACGGTCAATGGCGGTTGTCTGTAAATGATATCGTCCCTATCGAAATCGATTATAATTCAATCTGTCTTTTCGATAAAAAAACGGGCGGGCTAATAAAGGCGCCGGCGAAAATAGAGCGACATATTATCGAGCAAGAGGTTATGATATGAAACTAGCACTTCATGATACGCCAAACCTCTCCCTCAACCAAAAAACAAGTTTGTGGAAGCAGACGCAAAAAGCAAGAGTCGCTTTCTTATATTTACTTCCTTCTTTTTTATTGTTTTCTGTATTCATTTTTTATCCGATGTTTAAAACGATTTATTTAAGTTTTTTCCTTACCGATCAGCAAGGTGAGGCAGCCTTGTTCGTAGGCCTTGATAACTATCAGGATTTACTAACCTCACAAAGCTTTCATAAAAGCATTAAAGCTACTTTATTATTTGTTCTTTACACCGTGCCAGCAGGGATTATTATTGCACTATTTCTGGCATTAATGGCCAATGAAAAATTACGAGGAATTGGGTTCTTTCGCGTAATTTATTCATCTACTATGGGAATTTCCGTTGCTGCATCATCTGTTGTCTGGTTATTTTTATTCCATCCGAGCACCGGGATGTTCAATCGTGTCTTAAACCTATTTGGCATTGCGGAGATTCAGTGGCTTCTAGATCCTGATTGGGCTCTATTTTCTGTATCTGTTTCAACGATTTGGTTAAATCTTGGTTTTTCATTTTTAATCATTCTTGGCGGATTGCAAAATATTGATGAGCATTTATATGAAAGTGCCAGGATTGACGGGGCGAGCTACTGGTATCAATTACGTAGAATCACCATTCCAATGCTTTCGCCTACCCTTTTCTTTATCATTACGATTTCACTAATTAATTCATTCCAAACGTTCGGACAAATCGATATCTTAACAAAAGGCGGACCATCTGAATCCACTAATCTAATTGTGTATGGCATTTATAAAGATGCATTCATAAACTATCAATTTGGTACAGCAAGTGCCCAGGCGGTTGTCCTCTTTATCTGTGTGTTACTATTGACGATTTTGCAATTCAAGCTCGGTGAAAAGAAGGTGCATTATCAATGAATATACGAAACAAACTTTTACTTTACCTTCTTTTGTTCTTTTCTGCTTTCTTGTTGTTTTTTCCGATTCTCTATGCATTCATGATTTCTTTCATGTCAAGCGATGAAATTCTGCACGGTAAGTTCTTTCCAGCGGCCTTCCATTTGGAAAATTACTTGAAAGTCTTTGACCGTCTACCACTTTTGAAATACTTATTGAATAGTTTTATTGTATCTACAAGTGTCATGATTGGGCAGCTCATCGTCTGTTCTATGGCCGCTTATGCGTTCGTATTCATTCAGTTTAAAGGAAGAAACTTCATTTTCTTTCTATTTATTTCAACAATGATGATTCCTTGGGAAGCAACTATGATTCCTAACTTCATAACCATTTTGAAGCTAGACTGGTTCAATACATATCAAGGACTAACATTTCCATTTTTTGCAGCAGCCTTTGGAACCTTCCTGCTAAGGCAAAACTTCTTAACCATTCCAAAGGAGCTTCATGAAGCTTCACAAATTGCAGGACTGAATACCGTTCAGTTTTTTATCAAAGTAGTTCTTCCTGTCTCAAAAACCAGCTTAGTGACACTTGGAGTCTATTCGTTTTTATCAACTTGGAATCAATATCTTTGGCCCTTGCTAGTTACTACCAATGATTCTGTCAGAACAGTGCAAATTGGGTTAAAACAGCTACAAACACAAGAAACAGCTACCGATTGGGGGGTGGTAATGGCAGGTGTAATCGTTGTAATCATTCCAACCTTACTATTGTTATTCCTTGGGCAAAAGCAATTGCAAAAAGGTCTAACACAAGGTGCATTGAAATAAAGTGAAACTCCATCGGTAGGGGCTTTCTTCATCCCCCACTAGTTGTTTGCCCGGTCAGTCTTTTTACTAAAAAATATACTTAATCCATTAATAGGGAGTGTTTCTAGTATGGCTAAAAAGTTGAAATGGTTCATGATGTTCAGTTCATTTCTCTGTTTATTTTTATTAGGTGCCTGTTCGAATAGTGCGAGTCAAAGTAAGAATAACGAAAATGAAAGTTCTAACAACTCTAGCGAAGACAACACCGAAGAAAGTGGACCTGTTGAAGTGTCGTTCTGGCATGCGATGTCAGGTTCAGGTCAGGAAGCAATTGAAGATGTTGTGAATGACTTTAACGAATCTCAAGATAAATACATTGTAAAGCCTGAGTTCCAAGGCAGCTACGAAGAACTTCTACCAAAATTCCGTAGTGTTGGCGGAACGAAAGATGCTCCTGCCATTGTCCAAACTTATGAAATTGGTACAAAATATATGATTGATAGCGGATATATTGAACCCGTTCAGTCTTTTATCGATCGTGACAACTATGACATTAATCAATTGGAGGCAAATATCTTAAACTACTACAAATTGGACGATAAATTATATTCTATGCCTTTTAACTCTTCTACTCCTGTTTTACTGTATAACAAAGAGGCATTTAAAGAGGCTGGACTTGATGCAGAAAACCCGCCGAAAACGTTTAATGAAATTAAAGAAGCGGCAGCTGCACTTACAAAGAAAAACGGGAGCAATACAGAACGTTTTGGTTTTTCTATGCTGACATATGGTTGGTTTTTTGAAGAATTAGTGGCTACCCAAGGCGGTTTATTCGTGAATAACGATAATGGACGCAGTGATCAAGCAACAGAAGCTACCTTTAACAGTGAAGAAGGATTACGGGTATTTAACCTATTAAATGATTTAAATAATGCCGGTCATTTCGGAAACTTCGGAACAAACTGGGATGATATCCGTGCTGCTTTCCAAACTGGCAAAGTTGCTATGTATATGGATTCATCAGCTGGTGTTACAGATACTATAAAAAATGCTCCATTCGATGTCGGTGTTGGCTTCATTCCTTATGCGGATGAAACAGAAAGACAAGGTGTAGTCATTGGCGGCGCTTCTCTTTGGATGTCTAAAGGAATAAGCGAGGCAAACCAAGAAGCAGCTTGGGAGTTTATGAAATACTTACAAACACCTGAAGCTCAAGCAAAATGGCATGTTGCTACAGGATACTTTGCAATCAATCCTGCAGCTTATGACGAACAAATTGTTAAAGACAAATGGGCAGAATCTCCACAATTGAAAGTAACTGTCGATCAGCTCCAAGCAACGATTCCTTCTGTCGCAACCCAAGGAGCACTTATATCCGTTTTCCCGGAAGCAAGGCAGCAAGTCGTTACTGCCTTAGAGAACCTATACCAAGGCGGCAATCCGAAAGAAGAGCTTGATAAAGCAGTAGAAGCAACGAATAAAGCGATTGAGGTAGCAAACAAGACGAAGAAATAATGAACAAATTCATTTTTTCCAAACGTTTTTGCTTGTGAGCTTAGCTATTGTGTTCATAACGGATAAACAATATCTTTTAAGAGAGCTTGGAGAAAATTTTTCTTCAAGCTCTTTTCAAGTTAAATAAATCACATTTCCAGCTATAAAACTAAGATTACGTCTCGGGATATAATTAGTTGAAAGAATGATTTCCAAAGATTCATAATGTCGCACTATTTTATAGTGTTAACAATATCGATCCGATTATCAACGATGCTTCATTCCTTGTTTAAACATAATAAAGTGAAACTTCAATCAGTAGGGGTTTTCTTCATACCCTACTGATTGTTAGTCCCGTTCTAAAGTCGCTAATATCTCCGCGCAGCGTAGATAAATCGACTCTATGAAACCGATTTAACGAACTCAGCCTAAGTACGCCGCGTCCTGCGGCAACGCCTGAGTGACCCACATCCTGTGGGCGCAAACTTTACTTCTGCTCACGCATCGGTAAGTTTCACTGTATCTCACCAATCGAGATTTTACTTCAAAAAGTGAGGCGACGATGTAGGAACGTCTCCTAAGATCGCTCACGTCCTGTGAGCATCAGAGACGCCATCACATCTTGTGATAGTCCGACAAGCATAAGATGGAATACAGCGTGGCGTAGTTTGCCACAGAGTATTACAGCTTATGACCTCGAGGTGCTAGGAGCCGCAACTAGATTAGGCAGTTATCCCCCACCTACGCTTCTTCGAATTCCTCTAAGCCTTGAGTCGGGGAGTTACTGCCCGTTAATGCGGGATACTAAAATTAAATGACGGAATAATTCACTAACTTTTTCTTATTACAAAAATAGTATTTAGAGAATGTCAGCGGCAATATATGGAGCCCATGTTGATAACAATCTCGCCAGACAAACAATCACTTTGCCAGGGTGCGAATCACAGCGACTTCGGTGAGCATCATTATAGATTCTGATCTAACGGAGGTGCTATACATTCCTGATGAGCCGACTGCTGGGCTGCATCCAAAGGATACTAAAGTATTGATAAATGTCATGAAACGGCTGAGAGATTTGGGCAATACCATACTCGTTATTAAGCAAGATGTTGAATTCATGCGTGAGACTGACCATATTATTGACATGGGACCCTGGTGCTAGTCATAATGGAGGGACTATAGATGGTGAAAGAAGTTTACTAGAATTATTGGAACAATAGCATCTCATTAAAGGAGCTTTCTTACGAAATGAGCATCTCCCTAATAAGTATCGACGAAACGGGTCAGGCCAGTATTTGAGAATACACAACCTAATCAAACATCTTTTAAAGAACGTATCTGTATTCTTTCCACCCGGCTGTTTTGTAACAGCCATTGGGATCTCTGGATCAGGTACGTCAATTTTTGACTATTGACCTGCTTGCTTTTGGAGGCACACACAATAACGGCTGTAAAAAGATAACAGAAAAATATATCATTAACGTAAATCAATCCCCTCTTGGTCGAATGCAACACTCCAATAATGTTACGTATTATGACGTTTTCACATTAATACGCAATCTGTTTGCCAATCTACCTAACTCAAAACAAAAAAGATTACACTGACAGGAGTTTTCTACAATGGAACAAAAGAAGAATGGCTTAAAGCCATTTATTTCCCTTATTTTATCAACGAATATCCCAAGGGTTGCCCTCATTACTGGTTTAACTGCAAGTCTTCTGACCACTATTGCTGGTCTTGTCGTACCGTTATTGACTAAGAATTTAGTAGATGGTTTTTCCGTTGCATCTTTAAGCATTCCTATTATGATTGCTATAGGAGCAGCTTTTATCATCCAAGCGATTATTAGCGGGATCTCCATTTATTTATTAAGCTTTGTCGGCCATAAAATTGTCGCAAGGCTACGTGACCGCATGTGGTTAAAATTAATTCGATTGCCAGTAAGCTATTTTGATAAAAACTCAAGTGGTGAAACGGTAAGTCGGGTCGTTAACGATACAAGCGTCGTACGAGATTTAATTTCAAATCATTTCCCACAATTTATCACAGGTATTATTTCTATTATCGGCGCTATCATCATCTTATTTGTCATGGATTGGAAAATGACACTTCTGATGTTAATTTCTGTACCTATTACATTAGTCATTATGATTCCACTCGGTCGAAAAATGGCAAAGATTTCACGTGGTTTACAAGATGAAACAGCCTCATTCACAGGACAAATCCAACAAACACTTAGTGAAATACGTTTAATGAAATCCTCAACCGCTGAACAAAATGAAGAAACAAATGGATTAACAGGCATTGATAAATTACTTGGTTACGGATTAAAGGAAGCTCGCATTTTTGCTTTAATCGGGCCAATCATGTACCTCGTCATTATGGTTGTCATTGTAATGATTATTGGTTATGGCGGTATGCGGGTAGCAAATGGATCGATGTCAACTGGTTCACTTATCGCCTTTTTACTCTATTTATTCCAAATTATTATGCCGATCACCTCCTTTGCGATGTTCTTTACACAATTACAAAAAGCAAAAGGTGCTACAGAGCGAATTATCGAGATTTTGGAACTACCATTGGAGTCTGGGCAAGAGGGCATAGAAATGGATATTACAAATGAGACAATACAAGTTTCAAACGTGGCATTTGCTTATAGTGAGGATGAGCCTGTTCTTGAAAATATCTCACTTCAAGCTCGTCCTGGTGAAATGATAGCTTTTGCCGGACCGAGCGGAAGCGGAAAAACAACGATGTTTGGCTTACTCGAACGATTTTACGAACCTACTACGGGAGAAATACGAATCGGTAACACGCCAATTAATCACTTATCACTTGATTCATGGCGTAGTCAAATTGGGTATGTATCCCAAGAAAGTGCCATGATGGCTGGGTCAATTCGCGATAATTTATGTTATGGTTTGAACGATTCAACACAAATAACTGATGAACGTCTATGGGAAGTAGCCAAAATGGCATACGCCGATCAATTTATTGAAGCTTTCCCGAAAGGATTGGACACAGAAGTTGGCGAGCGTGGTGTAAAACTATCAGGTGGCCAAAGACAACGGATCGCTATCGCCCGTGCTTTTTTACGTGACCCTAAAATTCTCATGATGGATGAAGCAACAGCAAGCTTAGATAGCCAATCAGAAAGTGTTGTACAACAAGCATTAACACGATTAATGGAAGGACGAACTACATTCGTCATCGCCCATCGATTATCAACAATCGTCGATGCTGATAAAATCATTTTCATCGAAAAAGGACAAGTAACAGGCATCGGAACCCATCATGAATTAACACAATCGCATAAATTATACCGTGAATTCGCTGAGCAGCAATTAGCATAAGATAGGAAAATACTATAATTTTTTGTTAAGATAAAGTGAACCCGCAATCAGTGGGGTTCTGCCCGAACATGCGGGATAAAATGAACATAAAGAAGGTGTCCCTGAAATGTCTAACCATACACACAATATACAGTTCATTATTGTACTTTCACTCAATTTAACTGTATATGGTGGTTGTGGGGTCTGACTCTTTCGTTATGGGTCACCCTCTTTTGTTTTATTGTTTCTTTTAGGCTATGTTAAAACTCATTATTGATTTTGGCACTATGTTGATTGGAGCGATCCTACGAAAAATGCGAGACCCCACAGGCGCACAGCACCGAGAAGGCTCCCGGACCGCCCGCAGAAAGCGGAAGCCTCTCTTTGCAATCACCAGGCAAGTTTAATAGAGCCTTCTTTAATAAATGGAATAAAAATATTTGAAATAATTCTCCCTTTGAATTCTTAATTGAACCTGTTTTAAAAGCTAGAGAGGAGTAATATGTGGTGATTAGACCTATTGAAGTACCTGATGCAAAAAGTTTTATCGAATTAAGTAAAAAAATTGATGACTCTAATTTTATGTTATTTGAACCTGGTGAAAGAAACACAACACTCGAACAACAGAGCAAGTTCATCGAAAGAATATTATCTGAAAAGAAATCAATCATCTTTGTTGCCGAAAGTGAATATAATCTCGTAGGTTTTATCGCAGCATTTGGCGGAAATCTAAAAAGAAATCAACATTCCGCTTATCTCGTGTTAGGTGTCCTTGAAGAATTTCAAGGGCAAGGTTTCGCATCTAAATTATTCAATCAAATATTCGAGTGGGCAAAAAATAATGAAATATCAAGATTAGGATTAACGGTTATTAAAGACAACATCAAAGCATTCAATTTATATCGAAAGATGGGTTTTGTCTTGGAAGGTGAGAAAGTCCATTCGCTAATTATTAATGGAGAACCCGTTAATGAATATTATTTATATAAGTTGTTATGATAAACACACCCTTAAATCGAATTATTGCAGTTAACATGAACTACGAATCTAATACTCCCGTTCACCTTGTACCATATTTCATACGTTGTAACAAAATTAGTCATGTATTTATTCAATGGATTTTCCGATCCGGCAAAAGTAGCTTTACTATAAATTTCTGCTGAGTGAACCTTCTCTTTATGGGAACCTTAGATATGAGGAGGGATAAAAAATGGCCAGAAATAAAAAAATTTTAGTTCCCGAAGCACGAGAAGGTTTAGATCAACTAAAAGGTCGTATCATGAAAGCAAAGGGATACGATGTGAATATGACTGAACCTGACAATGTAAAATTCGAAATCGCCGAAGAACAAGGAATACCACTAAAAAAAGGATACAATGGCCAACTTACTTCAAAACAAGCAGGGAAAATTGGTGGAACGATTGGTGGCAATATGGTCAAAGAAATGATAAAAATAGCCCAAGAACAAATCATGCGAAAATGAGTAATTCATAAATAAGATAAGGTCTAGTAGAATAAAGTATGCTGTTTCTGACGAATCGACTCTCTCATACCGAAAGCTCGATTCGCTTTTTTATTTATTCCTTAACCAAGATAACTTCATCATGTTGACATTTCAAACATTTCATTATATGTGGACACTGACCTTTTTTTAATGATTCTGGAAAACCATCATTTTGCTTTAAGATATCTATGTCCATATATGCGCTATACTTATCATCATAGTCCATTGCTTTTCCCATATCCTTCATTTCGGAATCACATTCTGGGCATGCAACATAAATCTTTCGTAGTCCATTGCAAAGCGGACATAATGTCATATTCATTTCCTCCTATTTTCATCGAATCAAAACCAAAGGGTCAAACCACGCACTCATATATACAGAAATAATAAGTGATAATACTCTTGGTACAGAGTATTGAGTACGTGGCTAGACCCCTCTTAATATATCTCTAACTTGGTTGTTTTCATTGTCTCAGCTACTTCACTTTTACCTACTTAGTTATTCACCATATTTTGCGGATTTACCCACTCTTCGAATTGTTCTTCGTTTAGGTAACCTAGTTTAAGAGCTGTTTCTTTTAATGTTGAGTTGTTTTTAAATGCAGTTTTTGCAATTTCAGCTGCTTTTTCGTAACCAATATGTGGATTAAGTGCGGTTACAAGCATTAATGAACGTTCAACATTTTCTTTAATTTTTTCTAAGTTTGCTGTAATTCCTACTGCACAGTTATCATTGAATGAGTGAATTCCGTCAGTCAATAGTTTTACCGATTGTAAGAAGTTATAAATGATTACAGGCTTGTATACATTCAATTCAAAATTTCCTTGGCTTGCAGCGAATGAGATAGCTGTATCATTTCCGACTACTTGTACCGCAATCATCGTTAATGCTTCACTTTGAGTTGGATTTACTTTACCAGGCATAATTGAACTTCCTGGTTCATTTTCAGGAATTGCGATTTCTGCGATACCACTTCTTGGACCGCTCGCTAACCATCTTACATCGTTTGCGATCTTCATCAAGTCTGCAGCAAGTGCTTTGATGGCACCATGTGCATAGGCAATTTCATCGTGACTTGTTAATGCATGGAATTTATTATCCGAGGTAACAAAATCATATCCAGTATCAGCTGCCATTTGTTGTGCAGAAAGTGCAGCAAATTCTGGTTTAGAGTTAATTCCTGTTCCGACGGCTGTTCCACCAAGTGCCAAATTCAAAATATGCTTGCTGCTCTCCTCAATCATATAAAGTGATTTATCAAGCATCGCTCTCCAGCCGCTGATTTCTTGCCCAAGTGTGATTGGTGTAGCATCTTGTAAATGTGTACGACCGATTTTTACGATATCCGCGAATTCCTGTTCTTTCGCAGCAAATGTATCTCTGAGCACTTTGATCGCAGGAACCAATTTGCTTGCTACTTCAACATACGCCGCTATATGCATCGCAGTTGGGAATGTATCATTTGAGCTTTGCCCTTTGTTCACATCATCGTTTGGATGAAGCTTTTCATCACTGCCATTTTCCTTCAACCATTCGTTTCCTTTGTTTGCGATGACTTCATTTACGTTCATATTACTTTGTGTACCACTACCCGTTTGCCAGACAACGAGTGGGAAATGCTCGTCCAATGTACCTTCAAGAATTTCTCCACATATTTTTACTATGGCATTTTTCTTCATTTCAGATAAATCACCAAGATCAAAATTCACTTTAGCTGCCGCTTGTTTTACATAAGCAAACGCATGAATTAATTCAATCGGCATTTTTTCATAGCCTATTTTGAAGTTGTTACGGCTTCTTTCAGTTTGTGCACCCCAATACTTGTCAGAAGGAACCTTTACTTCCCCCATTGTATCTTTCTCAATTCTGTATTCCATTTCTTCTCCTCCAAATCTCTGTTATAACGCTAATACAGTCCTACTTAGTAGGAATCCCCTTTATTTTGTTAGCGCTTTAGTTTTTAAAAATTCTACATACATTATTATTGTACAAATGTTTTGCATTTAAAAGCAAATAAAAAAAAAGCTGTCCATCGTTTCTTAATACATAAATATGGATTTGCTTTTAATTGACATTAAAGATAAAGTATAGTAAATTCATAATTAACTAAATAATCAGGATTTCTTATCAAGAGAGGTCGAGGGAATGGCCCTGTGACGCCTCAGCAACCAGCAATAATAACATATTGCCAAGGTGCTAATTCCATCAAGCTATTTATGCTTGGTAGATAAGAAGAGACTGCATACTTATGCGCTTATAAAGTCTTCTTCTTAAAGAAGACTTTTTTTATTTTCTAGAAAAGGAGCCGTGAACGATAGTGAAAATTGATACACAATTAGCTCAATTAGGGAATCGAAGTGAAACTGTAACTGGTACAGTAAGTCCTCCTGTATATTTCTCTACTGCATATCGCCATAATGGCATTGGCCAATCAACTGGATATGATTATTCTCGGTCAGGAAACCCAACTCGTCAGCTGCTCGAACAAGCGATAGCTAATCTTGAAGGTGGCGATCAAGGATTTGCTTGCAGCTCTGGAATGGCTGCCATTTTCACAGTTCTTTCCCTTTTCCAGTCTGGTGATGAATGGATTGTCAGCAATGATTTATACGGCGGCACCTATCGATTGCTGGAAAAGGATTTTAAAAAATGGGGGTTAACATGTACATATGTTGATACAAATAACATAGCCGAGATTAAAAACAGTATTTCCCCTCAAACAAAAGCGATTTTTCTTGAAACGCCTACGAATCCGCTAATGCAGGAAACAGATATTGATGCAGTGTCAGCTATTGCAAAACAGTACGATGTCTTATTAATCGTGGATAATACATTCTATACACCTCTTCTGCAAAAACCGCTAGAAAACGGCGCCGATATTGTGATTCACAGTGCTACAAAATATTTAGGCGGACATAATGATGTACTTGCCGGACTCATAGTATCAAAAGGTAAAGATCTTTCTGAAGCTCTAGCACATCACCATAATAGTGCAGGTGCAGTACTAAGTCCATTCGATTCATGGCTGTTAATGCGTGGTATGAAGACACTTTCTTTGCGAATGGAAAGACATCAAGAAAACGCACGGAAACTTGCAGATTATCTTTCTACCCATGAATCCATTACAGATGTTCTCTATCCAGGAAAAGGCGGAATGCTTTCTTTCCGAGTAAGCGATGAACAATATGTGAATTCATTTTTGCAAAGCTTGAACCTTATCTCATTTGCTGAAAGCCTTGGCGGAGCGGAAAGTTTTATTACCTACCCTGCCACACAAACACATGGAGACATCCCTGAAGAGATAAGATTCGCAAATGGTATATGTAATAGGCTGCTTCGATTCTCTGTAGGTATTGAAGCATCGGAAGATATTATCCATGATCTAGATCAAGCATTCGCTAAGATGAAAAAGGAGGTTTTAGCATGACAGCCGACCATTTCAGCTTTGAAACATTGCTTCTCCATAATAACCATAAATTTGATTCAAGAAACGGAGCAGTTAGCGTGCCGATTCAGCATGCTTCCACTTTCCATCAATTTGATTGTGACCAGTTTGGGAAATATGATTACAGCCGAAGCGGGAATCCCACTCGCGAAGCGTTAGAAGAGATCATTGCAGGACTAGAAGAAGGTACAAATGGATTTGCCTTCGCATCAGGAATGTCGGCTATTTCTACTGCTTTAATGCTTTTATCAGCTGGCGATCATGTGATCGTATCTGAAGACGTGTATGGCGGAACATTTCGGATGGTCACACAAGTACTTTCCCGCTTTAATATTGAACATAGCTTTGTTGATATGACTGACATAGCAAATGTGAAGTCAGCCATTCAACCTAATACGAAAGCCATTTATATCGAAACTCCTTCCAATCCCCTTTTGAAGGTAACCGATATTCATGGAATCTGTTGTATTGCGAAACAAATTGGTGCATTAACATTTGTTGACAATACATTTCTAACGCCAGCGTTGCAAAAGCCACTAACATTGGGAGCAGATATAGTCCTTCATAGCGCGACTAAATTTTTATCAGGACATAGCGATGTCGTTGCCGGCCTTGCTGTCGTACGGGATCCAGAAATAGCAGAAAAACTCAGATTTCTGCAAAATTCATTCGGAGCTGTTCTTGGCGTACAAGATGCATGGCTTGTCATGCGAGGTCTGAAAACATTGCATGTTCGAATGGAGCACTCTGTGCAATCCGCTCAAAAAATCGCGGCATTCTTGGAATCCCATCCCCTTGTAAAAAAAGTTCATTATCCAGGACTTAACAGCCATCCACAATTTGCTTTGCAAAAGCAACAAGCGAAATCAGCTGGTGCAGTATTTTCGTTTGAATTAGAAAATGAAGATGTGCTACGCTCCTTTGTTTCTAATGTTACTCTACCAGTTTTTGCTGTAAGCCTTGGTGCTGTCGAAACGATTTTATCTTATCCAGCGAAGATGTCACACGCTGCAATGCCTGACTGTGAACGTGAAAAACGAGGCATCACGAAAAGCTTACTTCGTCTTTCAGCGGGCCTTGAAAATCCAGATGACCTGATTAAAGATTTTTCGGAAGCCTTGGAAAAAAGTAAACTGGTACTTACCGTTTAATAAATTTTTTCTTGAAGAAGAGTGTCAAAAGGGTCTGACCTCTCACTCTAAATCAGTATGGAATGTTTCATAGTATCCTAATATACTGTATTTAGTTGTTGCGAGGCCTGACCCTTGGACACCTTCTTTTTTTAATCTTTTGTACTGGTAAACCGCAATAAATCTCCAAATATAATCTCATCAGACAACCCTAATTCATCATATACAGTTTGCCGATATGGTTCACATGTAGCATTATTCAACTGTTCCCCCGATCCTTTACGATAGCAAACCCCATCTTGGAAAATATACGTATCATTTACAAAACCGCCATCTCTGAAAATCACGGGATGATTTGGAGATCTTGTAAACAAGTTGTGACCAAACGATATTGTTTGTTCTGTTTTTATTCCTAAGAGATGTAAAAGAGTTGGCCGAATGTCAATTTCTCCGCCTGGGACTGAAATCGTTTTCCCGCGCTCACCAGGAATATGGATAATCACTGGTACTTGGCGGTATTGAATGTGATTAATTGGCGAATATTCATCACCTAGCATTTGACTTAACGCCACTTCATATTTTTTTGAAATCCCGTAATGATCCCCATATAACACAAAGATTGTGTCTTCATACATTCCATGATCCTTAAGTGTTTGAAATAGCCGCTTAATTGCTTCGTCCTGATAACGAACCGTTGTCACGTACCGATTTACGACATCTTCGTCAGTATTTCCCATTGCAATTAGCTGGTCAGTTTCATCCAACAAAAATGGAAAGTGATTCGTTAATGTAATCAATTTTGCCAGATACGGTTCAGGCATTGTTTTCATAAGCTCCACAGATTGCTCAAAAAAAGGAATATCTTTAATACCATAATTAACCGAATTCTCATCGGTTACCACATAATCTTGCTTGGAAAAAAAGCGATCGTAGCCAAGGTTCTCATACATTTTTTCGCGATTCCAAAAGGATGCGTCATTTCCGTGAAAGGAAGCTGAATAATATTGACCATTCTCTCGCAAAAGACGTTGTAGACTTGTAAACGTATTACCTGGACGTCGAACGAAGACAGACCCTCCAGACAGCGGGTATAGACTCGTATCAATCATAAACTCGGAATCTGATGTTTTCCCTTGTGCAGTCTGATCATAAATTTGATTGAAATAAAAGCTTTCCTTTATCAAGTCATTCAAAAATGGTGTGATTTCTCGATCATTCACTTTTCGATTGATTACAAAGTTTTGTGTAGATTCCATACTGATTAACACAACATTCTTTCCTTTTGCTATTCCGAATAAATCCGTGGTATCATCCTTTTTACTCGCCATGTACTCCTCGATTTTCGCAGTATCGACATGTGTAGCCACTGCACGATCAATAGTAGGACGAAGCCCCATCGCAATGTCATACAGATGATAATTGTAAGGACCGATGCTTTTAACCATCAGTTCTCTGTTAAACGAGGCAGAAAAAAGATATGGAGACCGAAGCCACCCAAGTCCTGCTAATAAAATAAGTAGTAATGTACTGAAGCCAATAAACCGCTTTTTAAATCGGGCACTTATCTCATTCGGTTGGTTGATGATTTTTTTTGTAAAAAGGGCAATGATTAATACATCTACAAATAAGAGTAAATCCCACACTTGCATCAACTCAAACGTACTTGGACCAATTCCCCCGACATTTTTAAATTGAAACAATATAGAAACGGTCACAAAATCAATATAAAAACGGTAATACAATAAATCTCCATAAAGCAATCCTGTTATGAATAGCATAATCACTAAAAGCCACTTCATATGAAGTCTTTTTGTAAAGTAAATGCTAAATCCGATTAATAAAAGCAGTGAACCGATTGGATTGACAATAAGAAGCAGAGCATCGAACCAAGAATGAATGGCAATATCAAAACCAATAAATGAAACGATAACGGTCTTCAACCACATACATGTACACGCAAATAAAAACAGTAGTTTCGGAGTCACCCTCGTCTCTTTCATCGTCATATTTCATCACACCTTACTAGCAAAGTCTGTTTTCGCAAACGTCAACTCACAAAGTAGAAGACGAATTGATTCTTCACTATGATGACCCATTAACGAAATTTGGAGCCAGTTGCGCTTTAATAAATAGTGGCTTTCATAACTTGTTAGGATGTTTTTACTTTTCAAGAAATCACCTAATGTTTTTGAAGATTGATAAGTTGGTAAATTGATCGTGATAATACCTGGTGAATACATTTCGTTTCCTAAATAGTTATAACCATTTTCCTTTAAAAACTTTCTAATGAATATCGCTTTTGGTTCAATTATGCTGAAATCTATTTTTTGCAATGCAACATGTAATGCGTTTAATAGATTAGAAGAATGTGTAAATGGGGTACCATCATACTCCTGATACATTCCCATATCTAAATATCTTGGCAGATTATCATTATGACGTAGCTTATCCCGGTGAAAAACAATGACTAAGCCGGGGTAGGATCCTAAAGCCTTACCACTGACAGTCGTGGCCATTAATACATTTTTAAAGGACACAGGGACAACACCAACCGAGCTGCATGCATCAACACATAATTCAGCACCAAACTTCAGACAAAGCTCCTCGATTTTGTTCAAATCATATAAATAGCCGGTTGAGGTTTCACAATGCACGGTCCAGACCCATTTAATATTTGGATTTTCTCTTAAGCAATGTTCGATCTCGGAAATCGAAATGGGCTTATTCCATTCTTTTTCAATCGTTAAAAATGACAAATTAAAGCGTGAGGCATGGTCAATTAGCCGGTAACCGAATTCCCCATTTGCCAAAATTAAACCAGTCCCTTCGATCTGAGAAAGCTGTGCAGCCACTATATCATTTCCTAATGTGCCAGTCCCAACAACAACTTCTGCATACTTAGCGTTTGTCATGTTACAAAGAACGTTCCGTATCTTGTCCATTTGATTCATAAATCCGCTTGAGCGATGTGAGATAGCAGGTAGAGCGATAGCCTTGATTACTTCAGGATGAAGCTGTACCGGACCAGGAAGAAACGAAATTTTGCTAGCTACTTTGGAATTCCTGGCTATGAGTCTTTTGAAAACCTTTGTTGAGTTTTCAAATTGCTCAACTGTCAAATACATCGGCTGAAACTTAGCTTGTTCTGTCCCGACCATTTCACCAAATGCTTTAAATCCCATTCTTTTGTATAAAGGAATTTGCTGTTCAACACCTGATATAAGCGCCATATTATATTTTTTCTTTAAGCAAAAGCTAACTAGCAATTCAACCAATTTATAAAAAACGGGGCTTTTCCTAAATTCATTTTTTACAGTAAGTAGTCTTATTTCACATGGATTAGCATCGCTCGGTAAATAGTCGTCCAAATTCGTCAGTTTTTGATCCAATGAAAATGGTCGATTGGATCGAACAGCGATCATCCCAACGACTTCCTGATTTTTCTTGGCAATTATGTAGGTATTTTGTTTGTCAAAACGATCAATTAATCGCTGTTGTTCGTTTTGATTATGTTGAGGAATTTCTTCCACAAATGTTTGATAATTAAGTTTATAAATTTGCTCGAACTCAGATTGCTCTGAAGCGATTTTATAAACAACTTCCACTATATTCACTCTCCTATGTCGTTCTTAGTTTTCTTCTTCCTGCTGTTCGGTATATGAACGAGTAGGACAATAATCAGCATACACAGAAAGCCTATTGAATAAGTCCATGAATGCCCTGTTGCATAAGCAGTAATCGGAATTGTCATCATTGAGATTAATCCAGGAATTGTAATTCTACGAAACATTACATATCCGATTCCCATAACAATTCCTGTCACCAAAATAGCGACTGGGACAAGATAAAGGGTAACGGCTAAAAAAACGACGACTCCTTTGCCGCCACGAAATTGGAGCTGGATTGGCCAAATGTGTCCGATCAATAAACAAAAAGCACATATTAGCATGACCAATTCACTTTCTTCTATTAGGGTATTAACGATGAACAAAGCCATAAACACCTTTATAGCATCAATGACTACCGTAAAAAAAAAACCTTTTTTTCCTAGTTGCCGTCCTGCGTTTCTTGCACCAGCATTCCCGCTCCCTAGTTTACGAATATCTTTTCCCATCTTCCATTTACTAAAATAATAGGCTCCATTTATACAGCCAAAAGCATAAGATAGTGCGATTAATAATATCGGTTGAGTCATCAAACCGCTCCATTCACTGCATTCAATTGGATTCTTTTTCTACCAATCCTGTTTATTTCCATTTTATATGAAAATACTACACAATTAAAGGAAATACAATGGATTCTTTTTAAGTAGCAATTACATGCTATATATGCTGAAAATAAGAAGGTATGACTAAATAGAAATGCTTTTTTTGTTTTAACGCATATCTACAATCTTGCCGCTATTTTATTCAATTTATATTAAGTGAAACTTCAATCAGTGAGAGTTTCTTTCATCCCCCACCTACGCTTCTTCATCTCCCTAAGCCTTGAGGTGGGGGTTTTACTGCCTGTTAATGATTAAAAAACGGCTCCATACCTATTTAAGAGGAGCCATTTAGCAAAAAACCGTTTATTCGATAATTCTTGTTATCCTGCAACCTCATTCTTCTGGCCTTGCTGTAATTCATACATTTGAAAATACTTTCCTTTCAGAGCAATCAATTCATCATGATTCCCCTTTTCAAAAATGCGTCCTTTATCAAGGACAAGAATTTGATCCGCATTTTTGATCGTTGAGAGTCGATGTGCAATGATGAAGGTTGTTCTACCTTTTTTCAAGACATCCATGCCAGATTGAATAATTGCTTCTGTTTCAGTATCAATACTTGCAGTCGCTTCATCTAAAATGAGGATGGCTGGGTTAAAGGCAAGTGCCCGGGCAAATGAAATGAGCTGACGCTGTCCAGAAGAAAGCGTACTGCCTTTTTCAATCACTGGCTCATCTAATCCTTTCGATAGATGACTTAATACTTTATCGCCGCCAACATCACGTAGTGCTTTTTCAATTGCTTCTCGAGTAATCGCTTCATTTTCAAGGTTAATATTGGAGGCAATTGTGCCTGTGAACAAATAAGGATCTTGGAGCACAATACCCATGTGCTCCCTTAAAGCTTGATGAGGAATTTCTTGAATATTTTTCCCATCTATCATGATCTGTCCTTTATTCGTATCATAGAACCGAAATAGTAAATTCATAATAGAGCTTTTTCCTGATCCAGTATGTCCCACCAAGGCAATGGTTTCCCCTTGCTTCGCTTGGAACGTAATATTTTTTAACACATATTCATTTTCTTTATAGCCGAATGATACATCCTTAAATTCTACATTTCCTTTGTAACGCGGCATGCTTTCATCCTCAACTGAAATTCCTGGTTCATCCAACAAGCCGAAAGCCCGTTCTCCCGCCACCAAAGCTTGCTCCAGGTTTGCGAACTGATTGACGATTCCTTGTACTGGCTGTAATAAACGATTGATAAAATCTACAACCGCATACAGCATTCCTAAAGAAATGGCGCTTGAAGCGGTCATTGACATCCCACCGAAATACCAGATGAACAGTACTAATGCAATGGTTTTTAATATGCCAATTAAATTGTAACTAGTGAGTGAATTTAAGCTCAACATTTTATTTTGATACGTAAAATGCTCGTGATTCAATTTTTCAAATGATTCTTTTACAGCTTTTCTTTGGTTAAATGCTTGAATGATCGTCATCCCTGAAATGGATTCATTGATCATACCATTAATATCACTGATTCTTGCTCGAATGATATGGTTATATTTCGAAGCAAACTTCCGATAAATTATTGTCCAAATCATAAGGATTGGAACAAGAACGAGAGCTGTCATTGCGATTGGTGGATTCAAAATAAATAAGGCAGTGAATACACCGACAATATTAATCGTACTTGAGAAAAAATTCGCCAGTACCGTAACATACAGTTCACGGATTGCTTCTGTATCATTTGTAATCCTTGCAACAACCTTCCCGGCTGGTAAGTTATCAAAATAGCGAATCGGCAGCCTTGACATATGTGTGAACAGGTCATTACGCATCCGTTGGATAATTCGATTTGCTGATTTTTTTAAATAATAGCTTTGGAAAAATTGAAGCAACGAGGAGATTAAGACGAGACTGAAATAAAAAACGACGAGCATGAGAATTCTAGCAATCTCCGGTTGATAAAAGGCAAACAAATCTTCTTTTCCTAAAACAGTTGCAGGATATTTCTCAGATTGCCCATTTTTCGTAACTGTTAAAGTCACCCCATCCAACTTCCGGCTACCTTCAAACGGTACAATGTCCTCAACAAAGACAAATTTAGTCCCAACCTGTAGTACCCTGATTTCCTTTCCTCTCGTCTCTTGATTATTAAAATAGTCGTCTCGTTTATACCAATTCCCTTGGTAAAATACGGCGTCTTTACTTTTTTCTGTTTCGTACCACTCCGATTCTATACCAAGAATATGGGAATCTATGATTTTCTTTGCAACGAAAGGTCCTGTTAAATCCGCGGCTACGGAAATAGATAACATGATAAGCGCGCCAATAATTAATTTTTTATATAGAATTGCATACTGGTATAGTTTTTTTACAACTTTCATACATTCACCCCAGTTCCCGCCTCTACCTGTTGACGTTCAAATTGTTCCTTGTACCAACCGTCTAAAGCAAGTAAATCTTCATGCCTACCTTCTTCAATCACCTTACCGTTATCAAGAACAATAATCCATTGGGCATGCACAACAGCAGACAGACGATGGGTTGTGATGATCGTCGTTTTTCCGGTACGATCACTTTGAATATTTTCGATGATGGTTGTTTCTGTTTTCGCATCCACAGCAGACAGTGAATCATCGAGAATCAAAATCTCTGGATCTTTAATCAATGCCCTGGCAATCGAAATCCGTTGTTTTTGCCCGCCTGATAGAGCAACCCCTTTCTCACCAACAAGTGTATCAAGCTTTTCAGGTAGCATTTCAAGGTCTTTCTCAAAATCTGCCAAACGAATAGCCTTCGCTAACTCCTCATCAGTTGCATCCTTCTTGCCAAACAAAATATTATCTTTTATGGATCTTGAAAAAAGAAATTGATCTTGTGGTACATAGCCAATCCAGCTCCGAAGTTCTTCAATCTTTAGCTGATTCAATGGCAAACCGCCAATCGAAAGTACCCCTTCGCCAAGCGGGTATTCCCGTAAAAGTTGTTTAACAAATGTCGTTTTCCCACTTCCTGTTTTACCGACAATGCCTAATGTATGACCACGTTCAATTGTTACAGATACATTGTCTAGGTTCACTACTTCAGATGAAGGATACATAAAATGGACAGAATCAAATGATAGATTTTCTGGCTGACCAATTATCCTTGCACTAGGATCATTTTTAACATCTACTTCATAGGACATCGTTTCTATGAGTCGATCAAGTGATGCATTCCCACGTTGCATGATATTAATTAGTTCGCCCATCGCAATCATAGGCCAAATTAACATGCCGAGATAAACGTTAAAGGCTACTAGGTTACCCAGTGTAATCAGCTGCTGGAACACCATATAAGCGCCATATCCAAGACCAATCAAATAACTAATGCCAATAAGAATAGAAATAGTCGGGTCAAACAGTGAATCGATTTTCGCTACTTCTAGGTTCTTCTTATAGACTTCTTCCGTCATATTATTGAAACTGAGTTCATCTTCTCGTTCCTGCACATAAGCCCGAACTACCCGAACTCCCGCAACGGATTCAAGTACTTTATCATTTAAATGACCAAAAGCAGATTGTGCATCTGTAAAACGTTTATGAATTCTTTTGCCATATACTTGCAACATGATTGCCATAATTGGAAGAGGTAAAACGGCTGTGAGTGTTAACGTCCAGCTGATCGTAGCGCCCATCACAAGCAGAATGGTTAAAGTAAACAATACAGCATCAGCAAGAGTTAAGACCCCAAATCCGGCCGTCATGGAAATAGCTTTCAAATCATTGGTAGCTCGGGCCATCAAATCGCCTGTTCTATTTTTTTCATAAAATGTAGGGGTCATTTTCAAAAGATGGCCCATAAATCCAGTCCTTAACTTACGTTCGACCAAGTGAGCGCCACCAAACAGTAAGTAACTCCATAAATAGCCAAAGACATAGGTTGCCATCCCAACTGCTATTAAATAAACGATATATCGAATAATCCCTTCACTCGTTAATACTCCATTATTAATGTCATCAATTACCATCCCAATCAGCTTTGGCGGAATGACCTCCATAATATTTACTAAGCATAAAAAGAAAATCGCAATTGAATATCGTCTCCATTGTTCCTTAAAGTACCAGGATAATTTTCTAAAAATCGAAAACATCTATTTTCCTCCCTTGTTGTTAAATCTGCTTTGTCTAACCGCTTTCTGGATCTCCTACATTGAATTGTCTCACCTTTTTAAGTACTTTCATTTTTGTCCCTCCTTAAGGTTGATCTTGCTTATATTGAAAGGATGCGAATGCACCTTATTCAAAAAACAAAAAGCTCCCGCCACTTAGCGAAAGCTTTTACATATCTTTACGTTCAAACAAGAACGCAAACCATAGAAAAAGCGCAAGCCACGATAATCTCGCAGCCTGCACTTGTTTAAGCACCAGTTAATAACTCTGTCAAAACGTCAAGACAAAGTACATGGGTAGGCTGTGATTGTATTCAAATAGATACGTTTATGGACTCGCATAGCTATTGTCATCATCACGATCGCCTCCCATTCATTGGATTTTTTATACATTTATGTTAATTAGATTACTACCGGTAAAATTTTTTGTCAATTTATTTTTTGATTTTTTGTATATTATTAACAAATTTATTACGAAGTACTTTCTTATCTGTATAAATATCATTACTCAGGTAAAACTAAGTCTTAAAAACTCGAGGTGGAAAAATGAACGGTATTATTCTCATAAACCCTAATTATGCTATTAATGATACAAGCCGACAGGAAAGCTTTATCATTCAGAAAACATTATTATCCAAGTACGCAGAAGAGAACAACTTACAATATACTATATTAAACCCTTACCAAATACATTCTTTCTACACGATTCCCCACGCTCTTCTTTATGACCTAAATAATATGAAGGAAGGTGTCTTGGATTGTCTACTTCTCTATTCCATGAATACGCAGAGCCGTTTTATTGGCATGTATCCCGAGAAATGGCTTGCAATTGTAAGTTTTTTTAGAAATATTTATACCATAAAGGGTGGCCTGACTACACAAGAAGAAAAAATATCTTCATGATCAATTATCTATTCCTTCTGTTGAAGTGGCCACACTTTGAATTTCACTTCTCCAATAATAGATTTCGTGGGAATGTATCCAAAATACCGGCTATCATTACTAATCAAACGGTTATCTCCTAAAACAAATACATAGCCATCAGGGACTGTCGAAAGTCCCGTCACACTTTGCAATGTAAAATCTCCCGTAAGCACTGTTGTCCCATTAAGATGTTCCTTTGCTTTCAATAAATAGGATTCAGGATGCGGTGCTCCATTAATATATAAAAGGTCATCTTTCATTTCCACTCTATCCCCTGGCAGACCGATTACTCGTTTCACATAGTTTCCATCCCCGCTAGGCGCTTGAAAGACGACTGTATCAAACCTATCAATCTCACTCATTTTACTGATGATTACACAGTTACCATCTTGATAATTGGGCATCATGGATTCACCACTCACCAAAGTGGGTGTAAATAGAAAGGTACGGCAAATTATAACAATCATGATAGCAATTACACACGCTTTGAGACACGATACAATTTCACTCTTAACTTGATTAAAGCTCATCAAATCCCCCCTTCCCCAGTCATTACTTTAAGTTTACCATTCTTTTTTTCGAATAATATTAAGATTTTGAAAATATGTCGAAAAAATCTTAATATTACAATTGTAAGAAGAAGCGAAAGTTGAATATCGTTTGAGATTTGCTAGCCTGAGCCAAATTTACACCTAAATTCATTAAACTACCTTTCTAAATTTGTACGATCCGCCCTTTATTACGGTTTTTATAAAAAATCGTAACTAATTGTTGCGGTGCTGGCGATTATTAGAGGCTACATCGGAATTGGCGTGGGCATCCCCCTTCCTTTTCAAACATTTCAATCCGGTAATTAAATTTGCGCTCCAGAATGAAAGGTTTTCGTGCCAGAATCTGCACTTTTCGAGCGAGATTTGAGAATTGCGCGCCAGCGTACATTTATGTTGAAATTCATGAACCCACCTTTCCAAGTTTGCACGATACATCTTTTATTACACATTTAAAAAACTTCTTATTTATATGATGAAATGTGGATACTTATAGCAAATGGCATCAAAGCACTGTCTCTCCGGTCCTCAAGTAGTACTTTATACGCGAAAGGTCTAGAGAATATCGCTCCTTTTAAAAAAAGTTTCTTACATTACTTAAATAGAAAAATTTCCAGATTCATACATAACAAATAAAGGCCATCCTCATTATGATTGGATGACCTTTCATTTATTGAGCCTTTTACTATTAATAAAGTAAATACTGAGATCTTATTTTCTTAAAGTCACTTAATCCTTTTTCCCACTGCTTCTTCATATCTTTCACGCTTCGCCCTTCTTCAATTCCTTGTCGAATCCAACCATTGCCAACAAGTTGGTCGAAGAATGAGATGCCTGTGCTATTAGGTGCACGGAATTGGAACTGATTTGGATATAAATCATGAACAGCCTTTACCATATGAACACCTGTTTCAAATGATTGAAACTTCTTCCGATCTGTTATATGGATCTGTACCCCATGTGATAATTGGTTGGCAAATTTAGAAGTTGTCGGTGTAAAGGATGCCGCCCTGAAAGTTACCCCAGATAATTTGAGCGCGTTTAACTGCTCGGCTAACTCCGTTCCATCGATAAATGGTGCTCCAATTAGTTCAAAAGGCTTTGTTGTACCTCTTCCTTCTGATATATTCGTACCTTCAAACAAAGCTGCGCCCGGATAGACGATAGCAGTGTCAAGTGTAGGTATGTTTGGCGAAGGCAGGACAAATTGCAAAGGTGTCTCATCATAATACATGTCCCGCTTCCAGCCTTTCATCTTGATAACAGTTAAATCCGCACCGATTTTGAACTTGCTATTAAACAGCCGCGCCAATTCCCCTACTGTCATCCCATGCCTTAGTGGAATGGAGTAATTCCCTACAAAAGAAGCATACTTCATGTCTAACACGGTCCCTTCAAATTTAGATCCGGTCAATGGATTTGGGCGATCCAAAACGATGAATGGGATACCTTTTTCCTTTGCTGCTTCCATTGCATATGCCATCGTATAAATATACGTATAGAATCGTGTTCCGACATCTTGAATGTCAAACAAAAGCACATCAATATTTTCTAGCATTTCAGGTGTTGGCTTTCGTGTTTGACCGTACAAGCTATAAACAGGGATACCTGTTTTATCATCGGTATAAAACTCCACATATTCGCCAGCCTGTGCAGAGCCACGGACACCATGTTCTGGTCCGAATAAAGCAGTTAGTTTAATATCATCTTCTTCATTTAAGAGATCAACAATACTAGTAAGCTCTTGATCCACTCCAGTTGGGTTCGTGATCAGTCCCACTCTTTTTCCTTGCAGTAACTTCTTTTGTTCTGAAAGCAATACTTCAACGCCTAATTTGAAATTTTTATCTGTTATTCCTTTATCCTTGTTTGATTTTTCACTCTCCGCCCAGGTAAAGGATAATGATGAAAGAACGAGAGCCATGGTCAAAATCGCAATGAACCTTTTCTTCAACATTCCCCCTCCTCCTTTAAAAGGTTAGTCCATGACCATATTCATATAGCATTCCACCGTCTAGTGTTGGAATAGAGACTGGTAGCTTTCCTTGAGGAGTAATTTTCCCAAAAATAGCTGCTCCAGCGGCTTCAAAACTTGCCGGTCTAAATCCGTACATGGCGAGATACGAATCAATCTCCGGAAATGCCATAACATCATATGGATTACGGATGCCAATTCCGATTACTGGTGCACTTGTCTCAGCAATTACGTGATTAATCATTCTCATTTGTGGATTATCAATTGAACGACCTGCCACTGTCGATGTAAGTGATCCTATAATAACGACTTTAGCATCACGAATCCTTTTCCATTGTTCAGGTGATAGAGTATAGTCTGCATTCGCCTCAACAACCGTTACATGTTGATGGTGTTTTTTAACCGCGTTTGCTAAATCAATGAGATATGTTCGTCCAAGGACGACAATTTCATCCCCTTCATTAAGTTGTAACGGCAATACGTAATTGTTTTTTACAAGCGTTATCGATTGTTCAGCAACTTCTTTTTCAATTTGTTTATGCTCTAGAGAGCCAACAATACTCCGTGCATAAGCGATTTTTTCTTCAATTGGCTGTGGGGATTCTTCCTTCATAATTCCCCGCTTCAATTTCAAAGTGAGAATTCTTTCAACAGATTGTTCAATTCGTTTTTCTGATATGTCCTTCGTTTTTACCGCTTTAACTAAACCACTGGCAACATCCTCCAAGCCAACAGGCATTAAGACGATATCAGTGCCCGCTTTTACAGCACGAATTGCCGCATCGACTGATCCGAAATGCTCGGCAATGGCGTTCATATTCATCGCATCTGTCGTGATAACTCCTTCAAATTTCATTTCATTTCTCATCAATTCTGTTAAGACTTTGTAGGACAATGTTGCAGGGAGCGCAATTTCCTCTCCCGTTTTTTGCGAAATGGCTTTTGTATCATCGATTTTTGGGAAGGTAACATGCGCCGTCATAATCGTATCTATATTTGCCTCCATTGCTATTTGGAAAGGATAAAGTTCAACCTCTTTTAGCCTTTCTTTGTCATAGGGTACCTCAGGTAGACCAAGATGAGAATCGACTGCGGTATCTCCATGCCCCGGGAAATGCTTGGCCGTGGCCGCAACTCCAGCTGCTTGCAAACCTTTAGCATAGGCAGTCCCAAGTTTGGCGACAAGCTTTGGATTCTCTCCAAATGATCGAACACCAATCACTGGGTTATCAGGATTATTATTCACATCTAGGTCAGGAGCAAAGTTCATGTTGATGCCGAGTGAAGCTAATTCCTCTCCAATCGAAAGTCCAACCCTTGAAGCTAACTCAGTAGAACGAGTGGCCCCTAATGCCATATTTCCAGGCATATCAGTTCCAGATTGTAGCCGTGTAACAACCCCACCTTCCTGATCAATTGTCACAAGCATTCCATATTTATCAGCTGCTTCTTGATAATCTGCAACAAGTCTCGCTGTTTGTTCAGTTGATACGACATTTTCTCGGAATAGGATAACCCCACCTAAATGATACTTCTTAACAAGTGCTTCAATCTCTGGAAGCATTTTCGTTACATCACTACCTTTCCACGTTCGGAAGTCTGGCATCAACATTTGTCCAATCTTTTCTTCCAAAGTCATTTTTTTTATGGCTTGATCGATAACGTCATATCTTTTCCCTTTTTTCTTCACCAGCTCACCTTGCTCCTTGTACCGAACACCAATCTGATCCTTTAATTTTCCTTTCGAGACTTTAATCTGAGCACTACCCTTCGTTCCCGTAAACTCTACGTTCCCCAATTGATCAACCTTTGCTACCTTCGGATTCGTTGATTGCCACTTTACCTCTGAAGTTGTGTGTTCAAAGTGACCATCTTCATATTTATAAATCGCTTTTAATACAAATAGATTCCCTGCAATCGTTTCAGTTTGAGGAATATTTTGAAAAATAATCAAGTCTTGGACCATAGTATTCTTTTTCTTTGCTAGAACAGGACTTGCTACTACTAGTTGAGAAATAAGGATTACAATAGTCACCATATACATCCAAATCATTTTCATACTTTGACTCATTACACTCCTCCTCCTTAATAGTAATTCATATTCTTACCTAATTAAGAAAAAACTTCCTATTTGGAAACGATTACAAATAGAATATCGAAAATTGATTAGCTCCGTCTATATTACTTTAGTCCTTTTCAATCGCCTTAAACCCCGAATAATCTACTTAACCTACCTGTTTATTAAGGTCCCTTTTATTCATTACTTAATAAAGTGAAACTTTGGTTTTCTCCATCCCCTACTGATTGTTAATCCCGTTCTACAGTCGCTAAGATCTCATGGCCTGTGAGCAACATAGACGCCATCACATTTTGAGATAGTCAGACGGAATACAGCGTTGCCACAGAGGATTATCTTATGACCTTAAGAAGGCTAGGAGCGGAAACTAGATTAGGCAGGTATCCCCTCCAACGCTTCCGATTCCACTAAACCTTGAGGTAGGGGAAATTACCGACCGTCAATGCGGGATAAACATGAAAAAGGACAGCTTCCTAGGCTATCCTCATACTTTCTCTATTATATTTCCTGCCTTTTTAATTGAGTAATGGCAACAGTTAAAACAAGAGAGATTAACAAAACTGTACCAAGTAAAGGTCCTGCTAATTCAATTATGTTCCCTTTCATAAACTCATTAGCTCCATTCACCAAACCATGCGGCAAATTGTTTGCCCAGGATGATTGAAAAAGTTTAGGGATATTCATGGTCAGCAAATACAGGACCACAGCGGTAAACCCAGCTGTAACCGGAGTTTTAGAAATCGATGATGCGCTGATTGAAAATGTGATAATTAAAACGATAATCGGTAGATAAAGCAGGATGCCAGCGGTAGCATTTGCCCAAATTAGTTTCTCTGAGAATAATAAGTTCGTATAATAAGCAGTTAACAGCATACCGAAGATAAAGCTCCCAACAGCTAACAATGAATATGCTGACCATTTTGCGAGTAAGTAAACAGCTCTACTGACTGGTTTGACAAGCACCATCGCAGCTACTCCTTTTTCTCTTTCACCGGCAATGCTTCCCATTGAAATAAGAACTAATATGATGACACCCATCAGTTCAAAATTACTAAATGCAGCTGACATCATTTCTGATGTTGGTAGTTCTGGTATTTCAATGACAGCCCCTTTAGGCATTTCACTCGCTAATAAATCGGGTAAAAGTTTCATTGATAGTGGGAAACTAATCATTAAGATAGCAAAGGCAATCGGTACGTAAATAATTTTGTACGTACACATCAGTTCTTTCCATTCTTTTTGGAACATACTTATGAAAGTCGTCATATTAACGCACCTTCCTTAAAAAGATATCTTCCAAAGATGGTGTGTCTACCTGATAAGAAACTAGCATGGCACCTGAATATGAAATTAAATTTGGCAATTGGGCACTTGCTATTGTCATATCCTTCACATGCAAGATATAGTCTGCCATGTTCACTTGAATATCCATGACCCACTCCTGTTCATTTAGTACCTTTGTTAATTCTTGCTTTGCTTCCGAAAGGGAAAATCGAATGACTGGACTTGTATATGTTGATTTTAGTTCTTGCATACAAGATGACAAAACGATCTCTCCTTTATCAATCATGATGATGTGATCAGCTATTTTTTCAACATCTTCTAGAATGTGACTTGACATAAAAATCATCATGTCTTCCTTTAGCTTCATGATCATTGTTAACATTTCATGACGCCCAACAGGATCTAAAGCAGATACAGGTTCATCAAGAATTAACAATTTAGGCCGGTTCATTAATGCTTGAGCGAGCCCCAATCTTTGTTTCATGCCTCCGCTGTATCCTGAAATTTTCCGATTGCGAGCCTCCCATATTCCACAATCCTTCAATAAGTTTTCTGTCCGCTCTTCAACCGTCTTCTTCTCCAAACGAAATAGCTGGCCAACCCATTGCATCCATTCATTCCCTGTCATATATTCATAGAATGCAGGATGCTGAGGCAAATAACCCATTATTTCAGCTAATTTTTCTTTCTCCTGTTCCACATCCAATCCATTCACTTTCACAATTCCCGAGGTAGGCTTTAAAAGACCTGCCAAGATTCGGATTGCTGTCGTCTTTCCAGCACCATTTCTTCCGAGAAAGCCGAAACAGCCATTTCCTTCAATTGTAAAACTAATTCCATTTAGCGCCTGAAATGAATTATACTTTTTCGTTACATTCTCACAATATATCATAATACCTCTCTCCTCCCGAATCTCAATCAGTTTTTCTTCCGTATATTAAGTAGAATATCGGTCCAATCGTGCTAATCAGTAAAATTACTAGCACCCAAACGAGTTTATTCTTCCCCTTCACCTCGCCCCTCTCTCGTTTGAGTAAATCCCTGATTGAAATCCCTTTTAAAATGAGTTCAAAAATAATAATTGGAAATAATAGTTGAATATATTCCATAATGCCTCTCTCCTTCTCATTTAGTTATTTAGGTAAATAATTAATTATATGAAACGATTGTAAAATCCGTTATTTTTTTTATATTAATGGAAGCCCCTTTCATCCTAAATTCATACATGTTTGAAATAAGTCTAATATGTCGACTTGTCCAATCAATTTTTCGAACCAAGAATATACTATATCTGTGTAGAGGAGGTGTTTTCATGAGTCACGGAAATAGGAATCATTCTTGCAAGCATTCGAATAAAAATTGCTGTCACAAGTATAGCCATTGTTATTGGGATAATTTCATGGATAATGTATTATATGAATGTTCTAATTGGGAAGATCGGTATGGAGGATCTAACCGAAGGTAGTTTTATCTTAGACAAGTGATGAGAGAAACCATGTAAATTGCTGCATGGTTTCTTGTGTTTTTTTAACTGCATTAGCATTTACAGACAGTTCCATTGCATCTTCTTTATCACGGATATTCTCAGAGTATAATACTACAACTAAATAAAAGAGAACAATGAAGCCTAACGTGAGCAATTAGAATCGCTCATTCATGGACTGTTCCAAGGAGTCACAAAGGACTACCCTAGATCCGTTCTTCGGAATATCCAATACGAATAAGCAATAGGTAGAAGGATGATTAGAAAAATAACGGAAAACATGAATTTTCCAACCAATAGACTTGGTAAAAAAGGAATAAGCATAAATAATACACCAGCTAGAATAAAGATTCGTGACCCAAAGCGATGCGTTTTTTTCCAAACGGTATCATTGCTTAATGTCCAAGGTGTTCTTATCCCAATAAAATAATTTGGTTTGACAGAATGCATATAATTTCCCAGCACGATAAACAAGATGCCAACGATAAATGGAACCACCTTTCCAATAGGGATGTCATAGCCTATTCCAGTAAAAATAACGAGGGCATTTAACAAAAAAAGAAAAAATAAAATCGCCATTGTAATCATAGAATAAGGTCTTGAAAATTTCTGATAATTCTTCCTCTTCGGATCAAATTTAGGTGAAAAAATCAGCAATACGTGTAGAAAGATCATCATGCCTAGATTTATTAACAGTGCATTAAATTTCGTTGCATACCCATCTGCGACTCCATTGAGATTCCAATGAATCGGTATTCGCGCTGGCAACTGTTGATAGAAAACAAACCATAAGATAGCAGTGGCCGCAATCAATAATCCAGGTAAAAGATGCTTCTTCATTTCTGTCCATCTCCTTTGTCAATAAACTCCAGTGCCCAGCTGATTAATTCCTGGAACACCGTCGTATTTAACGAATATACAACAAACTGACCCTTTTTTTCATCCTGCACAAGATCGGCATTTTTCAATAATTTGAGGTGTTGAGAAATGCTCGGTTTTGTCATATTAAAATGATCGGAAATTTCCCCTGCCGTTAAATCTCGATCCTTCAATAAGTCCAAGATTTTTCTTCGGGTTGGATCAGAAAGGGCCTTAAACGCATTATTCATAGGTTTTTTCCTTTCGAATTCATTTAAGTATTTAACTAAATACTACACTAATCTGTTTTATTTGTAAATATAGGATTTATTTTTTGGCTCTGTTAAACTTGTCTGTTAATTGAAACGAAAGGCGTTTGCTTTCCGCGGGCGGATCGGGATCCTTCTCGGCGCTGTGCGCCTGTGAGGTCTCGCTTTTCCCGCAGGAGTCTCACGTCTTTCGCTCCAATCAACTTATACCAAATTCAGCAATGTACTTTAACATAGTCTATTTATTAATAGCGACAACGGTTACAGTATGGCGCGCAAATTCAACTTCTGGATCACAATGACCAAAAAGTATGGTTGTGAAACAATGAGCAAAATCTTTTAAGCCCATATTAGAAAGCTCCCTTTTTTCTTGGATTCAAATAAAAAAATCCGGGTCTCCTAAAAACGGTCCCCGAATTTTTCTATCAACCTATAATAACTCTTTCTTTCGGATAATGA
Source organism: Bacillus cihuensis (assembly GCF_000504145.1). Taxonomy (NCBI): domain Bacteria; kingdom Bacillati; phylum Bacillota; class Bacilli; order Caryophanales; family Bacillaceae; genus Bacillus; species Bacillus cihuensis. The sequence continues at coordinate 649,048 of NZ_KI632497.1, forward strand.
TAATTTGCTTCCTTTTTCTTGCCGCCAATAATAAATAAGAATGAAGTAAGACCAATTCTTCCTATGAACATCAATATCATTAGAACAAATTTCCCAAAAATGCTAAGATCCGGGGTAATCCCCATCGATAAGCCTACCGTACCGAAGGCCGAGCAAACTTCAAATATTATGGCAATAAGCTGATTTTGACTATCCGAAATACTGATTGCGACAACCGACATAAAGCACATGACAAGAGCCAGTAAAGAAATGGCCAGTGACTTCATAATATCATCTTGATGAAGCTCTCGATTAAACACTTTAATATCACGATTTCCTTTAGCAAAATGATAAATAAATAATATATTTAAAGCAAATGTCGTTGTTCGGATACCTCCCCCCACCGAGGTCGGCGATCCACCAATAAACATTAAAACACTCATGACTAAAAGCGTAGGCATCGTAAATTCAGTAACATCCATTGTAGATAATCCCGCACTCCTAGTCGTTGCTGCTTGGAATAAAGCATAGAAAAAGCTTTTATGCCATGTCATACCCTTAAAATAATGCTGGTATTCAATGATCAAAATAAGGATTGTCCCCAACACGAGAAGAATTCCATATGTTGTTGTCGCCAATCTTGTAAATAGTGAAAAACGGAAAGGATTTTCAAGTTCCGTCTTTTTCCTAAATAAAAATTCCTTTACTTCAATTAAAACAGGGAATCCAATTGCCCCAAGAATGATTAGTATAATGGTTATCAATTGTACAAAATAATCACTCGCATAAGGAACAAGGGATTGACCAGTTATATCCATTCCAGCATTAGTTGTCGCAGTTACAGATGCAAACAAACCATGGAGAAAAGCTTCTTTCCAAGTTGGATAATAGTTTAAGAAATGCACCCCTAAAACAAGTGCCCCTAAAAGCTCAATAAGAAGAATGAGCTTTAAAATATCTTTTACTAATTTAACGAGTCCTGATAATGCTAACTGATTATTATCGGCCATTATAAGACGACGTCCACGCAATCCAATTTTCCGACCTAAAATCATCCAGAGAAATGTACTAATCGCCATAATGCCGAGTCCTGCGAACTGCAAGACGATCATAATGACAAAATATCCAAATACACTATATGTTTCAGAAATATTAAAAACAGTTAAACCTGTATCACTTACCACACTGACAGCTGTAAAGACAGTATCGATAAAGGCCACTTCAACCCCAGGCTTATGGACCGCTGGAATACTGAATAATAGAATTGATACAGTTACGGCCATTAGATAATAGCCTGTAATAATCTTTGCAGGTGACAGTTTCTCCAGCCTGCTTCTTACGTTACTCCACATTGATTACATATCCCTTCGGTGTTTTTCATATCCCCTATCATAAAGAATATTAGTTGGATTTGAAAGTACATTTTATCTTTTGTTGACTTTTTATTTTTCCCCTTGTTTAGTGCTGAATTCTCGCATTGAGATGTTAATCAAAATGTTACGTCGACTCCTTATGTCATATAAACGACCATATTGTACATCACTTTATAAGTATCTACGCCTGAAGGCAAGTCTAAGCGTCTGACGCCTAAATACATTAGAATCTCTTTATCTTTCTAAACGATTTATTTGTTTACAAGTAATTTCCGATTGTTCTTCAATTTCGACCAAATATCTAGATAGCACGAAAATAAGGATGTCCCGTAAAAGGGAAAACTCCGCAATTCATCCAACAGTTTACATAAAATGTAAATTTCTCTACAAGCTAGATGGCGAGTGCGCAGTCAGACCTTTATGGGACATCCTCATTATTTAATCATATATATTTTTAAACTTTGCTATTACACGACTATTTCCTCTTCTGTACTTATTAATTTTAAAAGATGACGCACTGCATAAGCAAACCCATCTTCATCATTTGTCTTTGTAATTAAATCCGCTTTTTGTTGAATATGAAGGGGAGCATTTCCCATCGCAACTGATTTAGTTGCTACCTCAAATTGGGCAAGATCGTTGCCCCCATCTCCAAAAGCATAAATCTCATCAAACGATAGGTTCATAATTTCTTGATATCGAAACAACGCTTTCCCCTTATGTGCTTCATGTGAAGTAATTTCTAAATTATTGGGGAATGAAGAAGCCATCGTAACGTCATCGATACCCGCTAATGCCTTTGTTACTTCTTCAATTCTTTCCACATCTTCTTGGTGGACCAATGCAATTAATTTATAGATTTTAAGATTGTCATATTTTAAAATGTCATCGTAATTATATTCTTGAAATAGAGTATTTAGTTCTTCTTTGCTCTTATGATGTAGAGGTGGCAATGTAGAAGGGAACCCACCATAATTCGTATAGACAAGAATACCCACGTCTAATTTTTGTAAAACAGAGAATATCTTTTTATATGTCGAAATAGAAAGGGTTGCTTCATATAATATCTCACCGCTTTCTGAATATAGAACAGAACCATTAACACAAAAAATCGGGACAACCAACTTCTGTACAGCTTCTAGTTTCACTACATCCGCATGAGCACGGCCCGTATTCAAAATGAGCTGATAACCTTTTTCAGTTAACTCTTCTAAAGCCCTTATACTTCCTTCGGTAATTTCATCTCGAGAAGTTAACAACGTCCCATCTAAATCAATTGAAATACATTTCATCTTCATCCCAATCCCTTTCTTCTTTTAATATATATATATACGTACATACTATCTCAAACGAGAGTTTAATGCTCCTGTTTTTTTATGTCAAAGGGTTTTAACTTTTCCACATCTATGTATTTTTAGGAATTTTACTTTTTATGGATGCGATTCCAGTCCTAATTTCCCTCTATTCGGACTACCATGTATCAAATCAATGTGCTTCTTTTAAAATAGGCTCTGTCCTGTCCGAAATCTTGATATAATCAACACAAGAACAAGTATTCGGGGGGTCAAGGTGAGCAAGCGTTTAGCAACTTGTTAAAGTATATCGACAAATTACCACACACCAATAAAGAACAAATCTATCAATGGGTTAAACGCTATGTTGAACCTTCTTCCTTTGCTGGTGGGCGTTTAATCCTTCAAGGAAGGATTTGAGTGTCCCCAGTGTTCATCAGAACACGTTGTTCGGTTCGGGAAATATAATGGTCGGCAACGGTATCACTGTAAATGCTGTGGTATAACCTTCACCGACACTGTTTTGTACCGTACTCGGAAGGGCAACGAATGGATTACCTTGTTGATTGTATGTTCAAAGGGTATTCCCTGCGAAAGTCGGCTGGAATCGTAGGGGTTACTTGGGTTACGCTTTTTTATTGGAGACACAAATCGCTGAACGCTTTAAAGCAAATGGATGTTGGATGTTGAACATTTTGAAGGTATCGTTGAAATTGACGAAACCTATTTCCTATACTCTCAAAAGGGACAAAGGCGCATTAATTAACGCAAACCTCGCAAACGTGGCGGAAAGTCCAAACATAGGGGAATAAGCCACAAACAGGTTTGTGTTCTCAGACCGTACAAAAGCAACTGTCTCCAAAATTGCTTGTATGGGGCGAATTGTAAAAACAAAAGTCGAAACTTTAATTGGTTTTAAATTAACTAAATAAACGTGCTTGTCACAGATGCTTGGAGAGCCTACAAAACCAATGCAAAAGAAAAAGGTTTAGAAAATTACCGAATTAAATCAGACGGTGGCAAACACGTTATTAAGGGCTTGTATCACATCCAAAAATGTCAATGGTCTCCATTCCCGTTTTAAAGGTGTGGCTACAAAATATCTTGATAATTACCTTGCTTGGTTTTTATTTGTCGATAGTCGTAGTAACGAAAGCACAAAACAACATATTAACATCATTTGTATTTGAAATGACAGACACATATGATAGTTTGCGGATGTCAAAATTCAATGTGTAGTCCTTTTCAATTGTCCAAAATAAGCAAATATAAACTTGTTAAATAGGGGGAAACTATCATTGAAAAAGTTTCGTGGAAAAAAGCGTTATTTTCGTAACTTGTGGCGAGAGTTAGATGTAGAGCAATATGATTTAGACTTTGGGCAGGAAGGTTGGTTTGATACTTGGCATACCCATCTTGATTTTTACGGGTTTGGGAATAATAGTGTGAAAATAAGAAGAGAGTATATAAAAGCACATATAGTTTTATATAACAGTTTATTAGAAAAGCTCCGAACATTCGATAAACCTTATCAATTGTGGATTGGATTAGTTGATGAAGATGCAGGTTTAGATGCAGTCTATATCCACACTCCTAATCCTAATGATGACAATTTCCCGCTTAAAATAGAAAATTTAAGTTGGGATTGCACTATCCCAAAATATTTCAAGGATTTAATAAACCTAAACGAATTTAATGTAGGTCATTATAAGTGGGAATCGAATAACCACTACATTATCCAATCAAAAAATAATGGGATTAAATTGTAGAATTATATTCAACTAAGAGACTTTTGTTTATAAGTATAGGGGAACTTGCAAAAATAAGAGTTCCTCCAAAATTTTATCAAAAAATCAACATTAAAATTTAACAGAGTCTTAAAATAAGAATTGAAGAAACCGACCCAAAATTAGGTCGGTTTTTTATTAATGTTTTATCAGCAGTATCCACCATGTCCACCATATCCGTATCCTGGAGCGCCCCCATAGCCGAAGCCACCGCCGCCGAAGCCACCGGCACAACTACATCCAACAATGATTAAAAGTATAAACAAAACAACGATAAAGGCGAAACCTCCACCAAATCCAAAACCACCATCTACACAACCTGACATACTCAAACATCTCCTTTTTGTTTTTTCGGAGGTACTTTCATGGGTTGATTTTATTGTATGTTTGAATTAGGTAAGTGACACAAGTAAATGAATAAATATTAAAAAGTGGATTCGCACACTTGCTCTAGTCCTCTCAATTCTCAAAAGTACCTTTTACAATCGCTTCACCATTTTCAACCATTTTTCTTCCCATTGCAATAACCGTATCAATTTTGTAAGTCATTTTGTTCATTAACAAAAGATCCGCATCCAAGCCTTCTTCAATGCGCCCTTTTCCCTGTAATTTTAAAATATTTGCTGGATTTTCAGTTACAACTCTGATCGCATCTTCTATCGACACACCGTCCTCAATTATTGCATCTACAACCGATTCGTAAAGAGACATGCACTTTCCGACATTGAGCCCTAGCAACTTTCCAGCTCCATCAAAATTCGGAAGGCTCGCTTGGCCATCAGAGGTAAACGTAATCTTCTTAGGATCGACTCCTGCATCCAACGCTTGTTTTAAAGCTGTACTTGCTTTCACTTCTCCATCATTCAAGAATTGTTGGACTGTGCTTGTTGTGAAATCAATATAACCGCCCTTTTTGGCATATTTGATCCCTGCTTCAAATAGGTGACGATTACGATTGATATGTGTAGGATAAAACTGACTGATTGGCAGTTCTGTTTTTTCCACTACTTGCTCGATTACCTGTAAATGATCATGGCTATCTCCTACATGGATATTCACGATACCTGATTTCCCTGATAAAAGGCCCCCATTTCTAGCTTGGGAAGCGAGTTTAGCCATTTCTTTCACAGTCGGCTGCGATGAACGATGGTCAGCAATCGCAATTTCCCCAACACCAATAATTTTATCAATTAATATCAGGTCGTCTTCTATTTTACCTGTCAATGTTTTTACAGGTACTTGATACGAGCCTGTTTGGACAAAACAGGTGATGCCTTCCTCTTCAAGCGCTCTCGCTTTTGCCAATAATGCGGGCATCGTCCTCGTCGTCCCGTCCGTTCCAATAACTCCGACTAATGTTGTAATTCCTGCAAGGGTAGCATCTGTTAACTGAATTTCCGGCGTTCGCGTCTTATAACCACCTTCTCCACCACCGCCAATGAGATGAACATGTGCATCGATAAATCCTGGAACGACTAACTTTCCAGTGGCGTCGATTACTTCCATTTCAACGAAATGTTCTGGCTTTTCAATTTTATCTTGCACGAAACCGATTTGCTTCCCTACCAACAAAACGTCTTTTTTCCCTAGATAATTTGGAGCATACACTTCACCATTTTTTATTAAAGTTAACATGAATGTCTTCCTTTCTATATATAACTACTACTTTTTAACATTTAGCTAACAACCTATAATATCCCTTAACCAACATAGAATTTCAGGATTCTAAAAACTAGGTTCTCCTAATAAAATACCCACTTAAAAGGTTTTATTTAATAGAACCAGGGGTACATACCTATCATATCCAATATAAACAATGGGAAATCGAAGAACAAAACTTAACTTAAATAATTCCATAAAAGGAGGCTTTAATTATGAAACCAACTAAATCTCAAATTACGATTAACAAACAACTCAATATCCGACAAATTATGGATTTGTTCCAAATCATAAAAGACTATTCCGGCTCGATTACATTCCAATGTGAAACGCGCACTGTGGAACCAGAACGTTTATCTAAACTTGTTTCTTTCATGCTTACTTTAAAAGAGTGCAACCAACTAACAATACATATATCCGGTAACCATACTCAGTATGTCCTAGCCAAAATTAATAATTGTTGTCAGCCTAGCCAACAACATCGAGAAACCTCATACAAGATTTACTTGAATAATAATAGGAAACTTCAATCATAGGAGGCTGTCTCATCCCTTACTAATGGTTAGTCCCGTTCTATTGTCGCTAAATCACATTCTTACGATACATTAACATTTAGTATTCGATAATGATAATAGGAAGTGAATGAGATCAATTCTAATGATTATTGGTGCCATCGTGGTAATTGGTTTTCTTATTAACCTAATTTTTCAATACAATTTCAACAAATTATCTCATTATTTAATAGGTGGGTTCCCCAAAAGGGTCATAATCTTTACACCGTTTATCCCACATTAACGGGTAATCCCCCCACTTCAAGGCTTAGAGATTTCAAATATGCTTAGATGGGGGATAACTGCCCGTAAAAGCTCGAGTAGTGAGATACAGGGAAACTTACCAATGCATGAGCAGAGATGTAGTTTGTGAGCCCACAGGATGGGTAACTCAGACGAAAGACTAAAGGGCACGGCATACTTAGCTGTGATTCATTGAATCGGGTTCGTGCTGTCGATTGATCGATGCGAAAGCGAAGATCTTAGCGATAGTAGAAATGGATTAACAATCAATGGGGGATGAAGCCCCCACTGATTGAAGTTTCCCTTGATCTTTAAAACCTAGAGATTAATTTTACTTTATCACTTTAGCAAATTGTCCCACCATTTTTTCCAAGAATCCTTTAGTTCGTTTCCTTTATCACGCCAATATTGTTCTCGTTCTTGTTTTTCGAGTTCTTTTTTTCGTTCCTCTATTAACTGTTCCAAACTTTCTACACGAAAAGATTCCGCTTGCTGATTTTCAAGAACATTCGACATAACTTTTTGAAAAATAAGTGCTGTTCCTTGACTACTATGCGTGGTTAAATAATGATCTTTATCTGAACGATCATACCCCACCCAGACCGCTCCGACTAATGAAGGTGTGTACCCTACGAACCACTGGTCTTTTACACCACTTTTGACACCAGGAATTGTCACTTGAACAGAGCCCGTTTAACCGGCAATTTCATAGCCGTCAACTGCGGCATTCTTTCCCGTGCCATATTCAACGACTCCTAAGAGCAATCGGTTCATTTGGTCTGCGACTTTTTTCTCGATAACTTTCGTACTTTTTTCATTCCATACCGCAACATCTTGACCTTGTGCATTCTCTATTTTCACGATAGTGTGAGATTCAAATCGTTTGCCTTTATTCGCAAAGGTAGAATAGGCTTCAGCCATATCCTGTGGCGATACTCCCCTTTCCATTCCACCAAGTGCTAGTGATAAATTCCGATCGTTTTCAGTTAACGGAATGGCAAATCGTTCTAATGCATGAATCGATTTTTCGATCCCAATCTCGCACAAGCCAGACGGTTGGAACATTCAATGACTTTATTAGTGCTTCGTATAGCGGAACTTCACCTAAATATTGACCATTTGCATTAGATGGTTCATATCCTCCAAAGCTCATTTTTTCATCAACTAATAAATCAGTTAACTGATATCCTTCCTCGAGAGCTGGTGTATACACAGCTAACGGCTTTATCGTAGATCCCGGTGATGCCTTTAATTGAGTCGCTCGATTGTAACCGAGGAATTGGTGCTTCCCTCTTCCTCCTATTAAAGCATTTATCCCGCCCGTCTTCGGATTGATCAACACCATACCACTTTGAACAAGAGCATCCGTCACTCCTTTTGGAAAGTTTCCATCATTTTCATATACTTCTTCAACTGCTTGCTGGATATGTTGGTCAAGTGTTGTGTATATTTTATAACCACCTCTCAGTAGTTCATCGATTTCCAAATTGTATTTTTGCGAAGCCTCTGTTAGCACCGCATCGACAAAATAAGGATATTTCCCTTTTACTTGATCTCCTTTTTGATTATGGGATAAAACAATTTCTTCACTTTTAGCTTGTTTTGCATGCTCTGCATCGATATATCCATTCGTTGCCATCCTCGACAGAACAAGATTTCTCCGTTTTAGTGCAGCATCATAGTGATTATATGGATCCAGCTTTGTCGGGATATTGATAACAGCTGCAAGCATAGCTCCTTCCGATAATGATAAGTCATTCACATCTTTACCAAAATAAATCTGAGCTGCTTTTTTAATCCCCCAGGCGCCATGACCAAAGTAAATTTGATTTAAGTACATTTCTAATATCTCATCTTTGGTGTATTCCTTCTCTACTTCTCTCGCTATAAAAAATTCCTCAAGCTTCCTTTTAAATGTACGATTCTGTTCTAGTAAAGCAATTTTTATTAATTGTTGAGTAATTGTACTTCCGCCTTCAACTACTTTGCCTGCTTTCATATTCACATACACGGCGCGAAAAATCGCTTGATAATCAATACCAGTATGCTTATAAAACCGATGATCCTCAATGGCGACTACAGCATTTTTTACATGTTCAGGAATATCGTCTATCGAAACTCCTTCTGTTTTATTAGCGGTTATTTTACTAGCAAGCTTTAACTCCACATCATAAATTTCTGTTGAACGCTTAAGCTCTGTTGTTAAAAGGCTAATATCAGGTTTGTAAAAAGTTAGCACACAAATAATGAAAAGCAGAACTGCGGAAAATAATATGAGACCGGTATGATAAAAAAAGAACAAATTGTTTTTATTGAGTATTTTAGTGAACAAATCTTTCATTTATTCCTCCTAACATAATGCCGCGTCCTTTAGTCTTTCGTCTGAGTGACGAATATCCTGCGGACCTCAACTAAACCTCTGAAGTTCACAGCGGTAAGTTTCACTGAATCTCACTAATCGGGATTTTACGAGCAGTTGTCCCCCACCTACGCTTTCTCGATACATCTAAGCCCTGTGGTAGGGTCGCACTGCTCATTAATGCGGGATAACCTTTAAAATCTCCTATCAATTTATATGAATAAAAGGTAATTTTTTAATTGACAATCAAGTAAAAAAAAGGATTTTTAAATCTATTGGCGAAATTTACATATATTATGTCGGATTTTTTTAATTGGAGGTTTAAATGTTATCAATTAAAGAATCAGCGATTGACTTTCTTATAACTAACAAAAACAAAATCATCAATGAATGGAATGAACAAATCCTTTCACCTGAAGATCCTTTTTCCGATAAAAATTCCTTACATTTTGAACATTTTATTGAGTTATTAATCCAAAGTTTTATGCACAAAGATGCTCATACAGATAAGATGATAAAACAACTTGCACACATCGTAGCAGCAGAACGAATACAGGCTAAAACACCATTTGTGGATTTTATTAATCATGTTTCAAGCGGACGCGCCATCCTTATTCATCATTTATTGCTCCAGAACATGTCTTCAGCAGAAAATCAATCTATCTTAAAATTAGTCAATTCTTGTATTGATCAGTTTTTATACGATTCGATTTCCTATTATACTGAATTAAACTCCGAATTAAATATGGGGCAATGTGAGACTCTTAGTCAAACTCATAAAGAAAGATTAACTCTTCTCGGCAAAATGACGTCCAGTTTTGTTCATGAATTTAGAAATCCGCTTACTTCTATCATGGGATTTATTCAGCTCCTTCAAGCTGAAACACCAGACATAAAATATTTGGACATTATTTCATCTGAACTTCAACAGCTAAATTCGAGGATCACTCAATTCTTAGATATTTCAAAAAAGGAAACAAACGAAGCAGAAAAACATATCTTCAATATTGGTCACTTAATTTATGACGTGATTGAATTCCTCTACCCAAGTATTCTAGAAGTAAATGCCAAGGTTACTACGAATCTTGCGGACAATATTTTTATTTCTGGTTCTAAAGAAGAATTTCGTCAAGTTCTTTTAAATATTATTTTAAATGCATTAGATGTATTATCCTTTGAGAATTCGAATCCTATCATTAATATTTCTACAACAGAAGAAATCTCGAAACAATTGACCATGAATATTTCCAATAACGGACAAAAAATTCAAGAGGATATAATTCGTGATATTTTCAAACCGTTCATTACAACCAAGGAACGTGGTACAGGTCTCGGATTATTTGTATGCAAAGAAATCATTGAAAAAAATCAAGGTTCTTTGTCATGCAGTTCGAATGATGAACTAACAACATTTACGATTAGAATTCCTTGTGTTTGACTAACAATTATTACCACATGATACCATTATATTTCCGAATATCTAATTGAGGAAGTTCCATAAAGATAAGACCCCATAACTACTAGTTACAGTTTATGTAAAATATTGGCACCAAATTAAAGTGAAACCTCAATCAGTGGGGTTTTTACTGCCCGATAATGCGGGATAAACTGTATGATCAGTGCTGGGGCATCTTTTTTTGGGATATCCTTTTTTTTATTCTGTCATCATACGACGACTGAAATCGTCCGTTTAATTTTGAGAATATCAATTTTTTTTATAAAATAAAGTTAGGTATCGTTAGAAATAGGTAATAGCTATATATAAAGTGAAACTTCAATCAGTAGGGTTTTCTTTATTCCCCACTGATTGTAAATCCCTTTCTACTGTCGCTAACATCACAGCGGTAAGTTTCACTTTATCTCACCAATCTGGCGTTAACTGGCAGTTATTCCCCTACTATGCTTCCTCGATTCTCTCCAAGCCTTGAGGTGCGGGTCTTACTGCCCGTTAATTTGGGATAAACAATATGGGTGGAATTATTTCCTAATTATTTATTTCCGCCAGAGATTTCTTTTTCATTTTTATATTATTTTTTGGGAGGTGACAGGTACGAAATAATTCGTACAATCTAGTAATACGTGAGTTTAAACAAGTTTTATTACATCTTTACGAATTCTTTTCGTTCCTTAACTTTTGGACATTGTAAAAATATTTTTTGTGATCATACTGATTATTTTAACCGCTTTTTTTGTGGCTTCAGAATTTTCTATTATCCGTGTTCGTGGTTCAAGAATTAATCAATTAATTGAGAATCAGCACCCAAAAGCACCAGCAGTCAAGCAGGTTATCTCTAATTTAGACGAATATTTATCCGCTACCCAACTGGGGATTACTATTACTGCCTTAGGTTTAGGCTGGCTTGGGGAGCCAACGATGCGGCATATTCTCAAACCTATCCTTGACGTACTCCATGTACAAGAGCAACTCGTTCATGTTCTAAACTTTCTTATCGCGTTTTCAATCGTCACTTTTCTAAACGTTGTCGTTGGAGAAATGGCACCGAAAACAATCGCTATCCAAAAAGCTGAACAGGTAAGTCTGTTCGTATCAAAACCACTCATTTGGTTTCATAAGATTGCGTTTCCGTTTATTTGGGTATTAAACCATTCAGCAAGTTTTATTACTAGCATTATCGGTATGAAGCCGGCCTCAGAAAGCGATGTTGCACACTCAGAAGAAGAGTTGAAATTATTATTATCCGATAGTTACAAAAGCGGAGAAATAAATCAGTCAGAATTTAAATACGTGAATAACATCTTTAATTTTGACAACCGAACTGCTAGAGAAGTCATGGTTCCTCGTACCGAGATTATCAGTTTTTCAAAAGATGATATGCTACAAGAATTTATTCAACATGCCAAAGACTTAAGATTCACCCGCTATCCAATTGTTGAAGAGGACAAGGATCATGTTGTTGGACTGGTGAACATAAAAGAAATTTTTTCTCATATTACTAAAAATAAAAACGTGAAAGGCGTCACTTTAGAATCATTTACACGTCCTATAATCCGGGTGATAGAAAATACCCGAATTCAAGATTTGCTCATAAAAATGCAAAAAGAACGGATTCAAATGGCAATACTGATGGATGAATACGGCGGTACGGCAGGATTGGTAACCGTTGAAGATATATTAGAAGAAATTGTCGGTGAAATCCGCGACGAATTCGATGTTGATGAAATCCCTCCTGTCCGCAAAATAACAGAAGACCATTTTATCGTTGACGGTAAAATCCTTCTTACTGAAATCAATGATAAACTTGGGATTAACTTAGAAGACGATGATATCGATACAATTGGCGGATGGATGCTAACTCAAAATTACGATATCCAAACAGGTGATGTAATCGAGGTAGAATCCTTTATCTTCAAAGTAAATAAAATGGAAGATCATATGATTCGCTATATTGAAATAAAAAGAGTCCCGATAGAAGTTCAAATGTCCAATGAAATATTAAAAACACCATAGCACTTGTACTGTTTAGGCTATCTCAAAGGATCTACTCTATCAGGGAATTAGACCCTTTGATTTAGCTTTATCCCGCTTTAACGGTCAGTTACAGTGACTTACCGATGCGTGTGGCAGAGGTTTAGTTGAGGCCCACAGGATGTGGGTCACTCAGACGTTGCCGCAGGACGCGGCGTACTTAGGCTGAGTTCGTTAAATCGGGTTCGTACTCTCGATTGATTGAAGCTGTCGCTGCGATCTTAGCGACAGTAGAACGGGACTAACAATCAGTGGGGGATGAAGAAAGCCTCCACTGATTGATGTTTCACTTATTTCCTTTTAGTTACAATGACGATTGGTGGTTCTTGTTTTCTTTTCCATATCGTATAAATTATGCCTCCGATTACCGCAACAATAATAATAGGGACAATGATCGGCTGAGCAATATGTTTAATCTGAGTCCAATTCTCACCTAACATATTACCTAGTAATAAAAACAGGACCGTCCATGGAATCATAGCAGCTATCGTATAGCCAGTAAATTTCACGAATGACATTTTAGCTATCCCTGCTGGAATCGAAATTGCGTGGCGAACAATTGGGATAAAGCGCGCAGTAAATACGACACCTACTCCATATTTCTCAAACCATTGTTCTGCAGCATCAATTTGTGTTTCTTTTATGAAAATATACTTCCCATATTTCAGTAAAAATGGCCGACCTCCAAAATAACCGGCCCAATACAAAAACAACTGTGCGAATGTCCCCCCAATGACACCAGCAAGCAGTGCACCCCAAAAATTAATTACACCAGTACCAATTAAATAACCCCCAAACCCTAGCACAAGCTCACTAGGAATAATCTCAATCATTAAGCCTAATGCAATGCCTACGTAACCCATTTCTTGAAAAAACGTTAATATATTCATAATAAAATTTGACATAATTAACTCCTAGTCTTCATTGTTTTATTCATAGTATATAAGCTTGGCTCTATTTTTATTCTAGGAACGCAACGAAAAAAGAGGCTTTCCCCAAAGGGTCCAGCCTCAAACTTTACCTCTGCTAAAAATCATCGATAAGTTTCACTGTATCTCACTAATCGGGGTTTTACTGTCCGGTATAGCGGGATAAACAAAATATAGTTGTTGTGGGTAATATCCTTTCTATGGGCGAGCTTAAGCCTCGGCTTATTTAATGATATCATTTGACTGTGAGGATTGATCTTTCTGGGTACTTAAATCTAACAAACTCGGATCTACTTCGTATAAATTCGAGAAAATATCATGACGAGATTTCGTTTTGGCAATTTTGATACCTTTACTTCTAAATTTCAAAATACAATGATTTACCATCTGAATTCACCTCACTTGGATTTTCCGTAATATGTTATATTGCAACTAATACCCAGTTCAAACCGATTATATTCATATCCATCTCATTATTTACTTGCAATCTCAATCACTGGCAAGCTGTTTATCGTTACATGAACAACAACGTAATATTTTCCCGCTTCTTCAAATGTCCAGATACGACTATGATCCCGCATAACTTTTGAGTAGTTTCCAATACCATACATATTGATGCCCTTATTACTACTTTTTTAATCAGGTCTTCTGACTCTTCATTTTGTATCATACTTTAAGCAATAGTTTCCATTTGTCATTGAATTATACACATGTTTAAAGTAATAAAATTCAGACTCTTTTATTCCCAATATATATGAAATCCCTTAAAAAGCGCTAATATTTGTTTATAAACAGTCATATAGCTGAAATAATGACGAAATTCGGTCCTTTTTACAGTTTGACGATTTGACTTTCCTTTTCTATAATGAACATATTTACTTAATTTTGAAGCAGGGGTGATATGATGGGGTATTAATTAATGGACGAATAAACAAGCAATTTTTCCTTGACCAATTTGCTGGTAGAAACATTTTTATCGGCAGACAGGTCGACGTGATTTCCCGTCCGTATGCCACTGGTCCCTGCGCTTAATTTGCACGGTGCAAAACAAATGAAGTTACTAAACAACTTATTCTTTACTATTTTAGGAGGTGGACTCCTTATTCGTCTTCATGACGAGTTAAGGGAGACTATTTGGACATAATAAACTTGGTTTTCATAGCCATTTTAATTGCTTTGACGGCATTTTTTGTAGCCTCGGAGTTTGCAATTGTGAAAGTGAGAAGTTCACGAATTGATCAGTTAGTTGATGAAGGACGAACCAATTCAGTTCCAGCTAAACATGTTATTTCCAACCTAGATGAATACCTTTCAACCTGTCAGCTAGGAATTACTGTCACTGCTCTCGGACTCGGGTGGCTTGGTGAACCGACGATTGTAGAGCTACTTAAACCTTTATTGACGCAATTTGACATTCCAACTTCTGTTTCACATTTCATATCGTTTGCCATTGCTTTCGCTTTTATTACCTTTATTCATGTGGTAGTTGGCGAATTGGCACCGAAAACTGTAGCCATTCAAAAAGCTGAGCAAATAACCTTACTAGTAGCCAGACCATTGATTTTATTTAATAAAATCATGTATCCATTTATTTGGATTTTAAATGGTTCAGCTAGATTGCTCGTAAAAATGTTTGGAGTCGAGCCTGTTTCAGAAAATGAATTGGCTCATACAGAAGAAGAACTTCGTATAATCGTGTCTGAAAGCTATAAAAATGGCGAAATTAACCAATCAGAGTTTAAATATGTGAATAAAATTTTTGAATTTGACGACCGGATCGCCAAAGAAATTATGGTACCTCGTACTGAGATTGTTACCTTATCGATTAATGATACGATAGAAGAATTTTTTAGCGTAATGTCAGAAGAGAAATATACCCGCTATCCTGTGATTGACGGCGATAAAGACCATGTTATTGGGATGGTTAATATTAAGGAACTTTTCACCGAAATGATTGCTAATAAAACACAGCCTACTCAAACGATAGAACGGTACATCCGTCCAATCATTCGAGTGATTGATACAATACCCATTCACGATTTACTAGTAAAGATGCAAAAAGAACGTGTTCATATGTCCATTTTAATGGATGAATACGGCGGAACCTCCGGATTAGTGACAGTTGAAGATATTCTAGAAGAAATTGTGGGCGATATTCGAGACGAGTTTGACCTTGACGAAATTCCTGAGATTCAGAAAATGAAGGAAGATCATTATATTCTTGATGGCAAAGTATTAATAAGTGAAGTGAATGATTTGATTGGACTTGAAATCATCGATGAAGATATGGATACAATCGGCGGCTGGATCTTATCAGAGAATTACGAGGCCAAACAAGGTGACATCATCGAACATGAAGAGTATTGCTTCAAAATAAAAGATATGGAAGACCATCACATCCGTTATATAGAAATCTACAAAACAGTAAAGGCAGCAAACGAAGTGAAAGAGTTTCCTCAACATGCCCAAGTGCATAAACAATCAAAGGCACAGCCTTCTACTGAAATCGTTTCATAATATAAAAATGAGGAAGGGATCAGATCCTTTCCTCATTTTTACTTTATATCCTCCATTTAATCGGACTAACAAGTAGAGATTTCCCCATTTGTTTGGCAATCTTAAATCAAGTTTCTTTTCTTTCTAGAGAATAAGCCATGCAATCAGAAGCGCAGCCGCTAGTATTTGGACGATGGTCAATAGACCAGTATAGATGGCAACCTTCCCACCTTGTTCAACTAAATCTCTCAGTTGAACTCTTAATCCGATTCCCGCAAGAGCGATTACTTCAAGAAAGGATCCAGTATTTTGTATTATTCCCTGCAAGAGAATCGGAAAAGCAAATATGCTATGTAATGCACATAGAAGCAAAAATCCTGAAATATACCAAGGGATTGGCAATTTTATTTTTTTACTCTTCCCAACAGGGGCTTTCTTGCTATATCTCATCAACCCGTAAATGACAACACTAAGCAATAAGATTCTTACCATTTTATAAACGGCAGCTTCTTCCTTTACAACTTCACTTACCATACTTCCACTTGCTACAACTTGTCCAACTGACTGAAGCACTCCTCCAATCATCGCTGACGAAGGCTGCATCTCATTTTTATATAATAGAGTTGTTATAAGAGGCAAAATAAACATAAGGACAGTGCCGGTTAAATTGACAACTGTTATGGCAAGTGATTTCTCCTTTTCCTCAGCTTGAATAGCAGGAGCCGTTGCTGCAATCGCTGAAGATCCACAAACAGCATTCCCGCTCGCCATTAATAGTCGAAAGTTTTCTGGTAGTGCTAACTTTTTTCCAATCCAAAGTGCAGCGAAAAGCGTTACAGCCATTTGTAACAGAATAAAAATCACTCCAGATAAACCAATCTCTACAATAGAATGAAAACTGATAGTACCGCCTAATAAAATAATTGCATAATATAGTAATTTAGATTCTGAATATTTCGTTCCTGCATTGAACCGCTTAATCTTGCCAGTACCAATATTACCGACAATAATCCCGGCAATAATCGCAAAAGTTCCTGCTCCAAATAAAGTGAACTTATTTGCGACTAAAATGGAAAAACAAGCGATTACGATACATAAAACTAAACCAGGTATAACTTCTTTCACTTTCGACATTCTTAAACCTCATTTCTAGGTGCGCTTAACAAAAGACTCATTTATTTTAATGCTTTATATGATTGCATTCAATCCCCAAATTATAAGCATTTTCTTTTCTACTTTGGAATATGATTTATTAATAAGTTAATTACGTATCATAAAATAGCTGTTTTTTTAGCACCAGACAATGAAAAAGAGAAACAAATAAAAGAGGGTGTCCCAAAAGTATCTGACACTTTTGTTTCGGGACAGCCCTCATCATTAGTATTTCTTTATGTGAATCATTCTTTACTTAATCCATTTTTCCATAAATACCAATTCATCTGTGTTATACCCAAGATTTTCATAGAAGCCAATGACTTTGGAGTTATCGTATTCAATCAAAAGATTGATCTTTTTACAACCGATTCTTTTTAACCTCTGTTCTAATTCCTCCATAATCAATTTACCTACTCGTTTTCCTTGATAATCAGGATGAACAGCTAAATGATTGATCCAGCCCCGGCGTCCATCATACGAGCCCATTACAGATCCAATAATTTTCTCGTTTTCTTCTGCAACTAAAAATAGCTCTGAATCCCTTCCTACTTTATGTACAATCCCTTTTAATGAGTCCGAAACTGATAATGTAATCCCTGCCTGTTCCCAAACATTTGCTACCTCTACATAGTCTCCTAATGTAAACTCGCGTATCTTCATTGTACATCCTCCGTTATGATTCAAAATTATTGTCTCATTCATCCATATGTATTATTTCATTCACATAATTCCACTTGTCATTCCTTTTCCATCCCAAGCGTATTCATATGCTTCTTGCTGTCAGGTATCTTGACATATATTTAGCTTTAGAAATTTGCTCAAAGTATTATTTGTACCGCGATCATGTTGAATTTAGATGAAATATGACAGATTTCAATATTTTTCTAGCCGAATCACTTTATTTCTCTGTTAGGAGCAAGATTCTTGCTTGCCTCTTATTGGAAAATATCAGCAACCATTCATCCACTAATTTTCACATTATAATTTTATCATTTTCGCATTATTATGAAAACATTATTTGTGAGATATCAAAAAAAGACGTGTGCCATTTCACACGCCTTACAATGTTCCCTCTATAAATTTCTCGGAATTATTATACAGACTTAACTGTTTAAATCGTACAATTGTCCTTTTACCATGAAAACAATATTTTCGGAAATATTGGTTACGTGGTCACCAACTCTTTCTAGATCGCGACAAACGAATGATAATTGTGTAACTTGGGACGTTAGTTCAGGGTTTTGCGCGATATATTCTAGCAATTCCTGGATCAGTCGACCATACATTTCATCAATTTCATTATCGAGCTCTGCCGTTTCTCTTGCCTTCTCTTCATCTTGTACATCGTAGGCGAGCATAACTTGATTTAACATTGTAGCTGCTTTCTCAGCCATTAAAGGAATGTCATATAACGGTTTAAATAATTCCTTTTCGCCAATGCGAATAGTAGATTTTGCAACATTTACAGCTAAATCACCTATTCTTTCTAAATCTGTAGAAATCTTAATGCTTGAAATAATTCTCCTTAAATCTGATGCAACAGGCTGTTGCTTAGCAATCAACCAAATAACTTTCTCGTTTATTTCCTGATTAATTCGATTAATTTTATAATCATTGTCAATAACTTTTAGCGCTCGATTAATATCCTGTGCGACTAAAGCCTCTATGGATTCATGCAAAGCATTTGCTGCTCTTGTACCCATTTCAAGCACCAAATTTTTAAGTGAAAAAAGCTCTTCTTCAAACCCTTGACGCACATTCATTATTTATCCTCCTTTAAAACCAATATAGAAAGCACTTTACTTCTATTAATAAAGCATATAATAGAAAGATCATTATTTTCAACTAATTTACATAACATTTACATTCCATAAAAGTTTATTCATGATCCACATTAAAGAACAATGGCACCGTCATCTCTTAAACGATTAACAGAGCAACGATGCGCCCGTTCAAACTCCAACAAACGTTCTTCAATTTTTCTTCCTTGTTTATCTGGATACAATCTTTCATCACCATAATGTGGAAATACACGCACATCCGTTATTCCTAACCCTGTTAATTCTTCTAATCCTTCTATTGCTTCTTCTGGAAAGAAATGTTCTACCAGTTTAATATCAGGGCCAAGAACAATCGAACCAGTGCTCACCCCGACAAGAAGTCCACCATTTTCAGCAAACTCTCGAATAATCTTATCAGCCCCGCTCTCCTTGAGATGATACAGTAAATTAAATGGATTACCTCCATTCAAAAATATAACATCTGATTGGCGAAGTATCTCAGGTTCTTCAAACTCAATATCTACAATACGAACATTCTTCATTCCCATTTCGTGAAAATCTCGCAATGTCTTTAAAACAAACTCGTTATTCCACTTCTCTGTATTTGAAGCAGTCGTTATTATGGAAATTCTCGCATCTTCAGGATTGATTTTAATGCAATGCAAAAAACGACTTCTAATTGCATCTGTATAAAAGCCAGCTGATGTTAATAAAATTTTCCCCATCGACTCTCTCCCCCTCGATTTCTATACTTTATCAGTTCAGCAGTGATCGGGAAAACTCCTGCTGAATTTCATAAGATATTCTTACATTGTCCTCTATGATGTATTGCTGAAATTCCATTCCATGTTTGTATCAGTTTGATTGAAAATCATCCCACATGATTAACAACAAGAATCAACAATATCATTTGCCAGGGGCACTTAGCAAAAATTAAGCTACGTAATGTAAGTGGTTGTATAACATTACTATTAAGATAAGAGTCGACTTTTCTAAGAAACAACAATTGAGTTTTTACTTTAGAAGATTATACTTTGACTTTTTTTGAAACAACTAGCAATTCACTATAAAGTTCAACTAAACTCCTGCTCAAGCATTGGTAGCTTTTACTGTATCTCACCAACCGGTATTTCACTTCAAAAAGCGAGGCGACTGCCCAGCCCTGACAAGCATAATGGTGTACTCTGCCACAGAGAAACAGCTTATAACCTCAGACGTGCTAATAGCCAGCAGTTATCCCCCACCTACGCTTCTTCGCCTCCCTAAGACATGAGGTGAAGGTTTTACCCCGTTAACGCGGGATAAAAGGATATGAAGTGACATGAACTCTATTCATTAACATAGTCACATGTTATAATCAATTTTATTGTAATCCACATGTTTACTATTTAATCAAGTTATTTTTTATATAAGGAGTGTTTATTTGAATACCGCTAGATTAAAACAAGAATGGTTTGGCAATACACGCGGAGATATTCTTTCGGGCATTGTTGTTGCTTTGGCCTTAATTCCCGAAGCGATTGCATTTTCAATCATTGCAGGAGTAGATCCAATGGTTGGCTTGTATGCCTCGTTTTGTATTGCAATTGTTATTGCCTTTGTGGGCGGCCGCCCCGGGATGATTTCAGCCGCGACTGGGGCAATGGCACTGGTCATGGTTGATTTGGTTAAAGATCACGGCCTGCAGTTTTTATTAGCTGCGACTATTTTGACTGGGATCATCCAGATTTTCCTTGGTGTATTTAAAATTGGAAAACTGATGAAATTTATTCCAAGACCAGTTATGGTTGGCTTCGTCAATTCACTGGCAATCTTAATTTTTTCTGCTCAATTGACTCACTTTGTCGGTGAATCATGGGTGATGTACGTGATGACTGCTTTCGCACTTGCGATTATCTATTTATTTCCTTATGTAACTAGAGTCATACCCTCACCACTTATCGCTATTATTGTCATAACTATCATTGCTGTTATGACAGGAGCTACTGTTCGGACTGTCGGAGATATGGGGGTACTTACGCAAGCTTTACCAACGTTTTTCCTTCCTGACGTTCCTTTTACGATGGATACGTTCATGATTATTTTTCCTTATTCACTTGCATTAGCATTTGTAGGACTATTAGAGAGTTTATTGACTGCTCAAATTGTAGATGATTTAACGGACACGGAAAGTAATAAGAACACAGAAGCACGAGGTCAAGGAATCGCGAATATCGTTAGTGGGTTCTTCGGTGGTATGGCTGGTTGCGCCATGATTGGACAATCTGGCATTAATATTAAATCTGGCGGTCGCGGCAGACTCTCTACCTTTGTTGCTGGGGTTTTCTTGTTAACCTTAATTGTTCTTTTAAATGATGTTCTTGTGAAAATTCCAATGGCTGCCCTGGTTGGCGTAATGATCATGGTTTCGATCGCGACATTTGATTGGTCATCACTAACAAAGCTACATCTTGCACCTATCACGGACACATTGGTCATGCTGGTGACAGTAATCGTTGTTCTTTACACAAATGATCTTTCCAAGGGCGTATTTGCTGGTGTAATCTTAAGCATGATTTTCTTTTCAGCAAAAGCTTCTAAAGTGCAAGTTGAAAAGATAGCCGGTGAAAACAGCAAAGAAACCTTATACCACGTAAGTGGCCCTTTATTCTTTGCTTCCGTACAAGATTTTGTGAAACAATTTGACCTAAAAGAAGCAACCAATCATGTTGTAATTGATTTTAGCCGCTCGAAAGTATGGGACGATTCTGCAGTAGGAGCGGTGGATAAGATCATTTTGAAATACCGAGCACATGGTAAAACGGTCCAACTTAAAGGTCTTGATACAGAAAGCTCACAACTGCTAAAGAAACTAGCTGCAGATAAAGTTGAGACAGTACATTAATCCAAACAAAGAGGCTGCCTGAAAGGTTCAGACTCACACTCTATACACCGTTTATTGTGTCATGTACACGTTATATAAACGATATATAGGCGATGTGAGGTCCTGATCCTTTAGGGCAGCCTCTCTTTTATTGATTAATTCGTGAAAATGTTTGTTAACACAGGCACGATTTGTTTCTTACGTGATACAACACCTTCAAGTACAGCAATTTTATTATTCAATGTGACATTATACGCACGTTCCACAGCTTGAGCTTGTGCACCTAGTGCAAGTCCGACAGAATCGTTTGTCAAAATATCAGTTACGACAAATAGAAACAAGTCTAATCCTTTGTCTGCGATGACAGCCTCAATTGCCGTTTCCAATTCTGCTTGGCGTACTAACACTTCATTCACATCGACTGCGTTTACTTGGGCGATTTCAACCTTAGCATCTCCCATTGTGAATTCTTTAGCATCAAGCGAGATGAGTTGAGAAATTGTTTTATCACTAAGATCTGCTCCTGCTTTAAGCATTTCAAGACCATATGTTTCCGCATTAACTCCAGCAATTTCTGCTAATTCCATGGCAGCCGCAACATCTTGTTCTGTGCATGTTGGTGATTTAAATAATAATGAATCAGAAATAATCGCAGAAAGCATCAGCCCTGCAACTGCTTTTGGAACTTCAAGATTGTTTTCTTTATAAATTTTATTTAGAATCGTAGCTGTGCAACCAACTGGTTCAGCACGATAGTACAACGGATCACTCGTTTCGAAATTAGCAATTCGATGATGATCAATTACTTCAATAACTCGAACTTGATCAATGTCATCTACACTTTGTTGACGTTCATTATGGTCTACTAATATCACATCAGAAGCTTCTCCTTTTGCTGCTACAATTAAGCGAGGTGCTTCGAATTTAAATGTATCAAGTGCATATTGCGTTTCACCGTTTACTTCGCCTAGTCGAACGGCTTCAGCATTCATACCTAATTGTTTTTTTAGATCAGCATAGGCAATTGCTGAACAAATTGTATCAGTATCTGGATTTTTGTGTCCGAAAACAAGTACTTTTTCCACGTTATTGCTCCTTTAAATTAAAATTATTTCAGTTCTTTTATTTTAGCATAAAGTCTTGTGCAAAACACATTTCAAAATTGCAAGTTTTTTTAATTTCGCCTGCCTAATTTATTGAAAACATTTGTTGTGCTGTACATTCCGCTATTTCATATAAATTTATTTTTTTAAGCCTAACATCATCCTTGCTCATTCTATCAACCATTTGATAGAATAAGCCATTCAAGCACTTATTCAACAATTATTTTAGCAAGAATTATACTTTTTATAAAAATCAAGATTTGATTTATTTTTATTTATCCATTACGATATTAAATAGCGAATCACAATATATAGATATTGAAAACCTAAGAAATATCTATATATAGATGTCAAGCTTTTGATGCTAAAATCCAGT
Organism: Bacillus cihuensis; assembly: GCF_000504145.1. Classification (NCBI taxonomy): domain Bacteria; kingdom Bacillati; phylum Bacillota; class Bacilli; order Caryophanales; family Bacillaceae; genus Bacillus; species Bacillus cihuensis. Next base: position 672,481 of record NZ_KI632497.1, read on the forward strand.
TACCCAGAACCGGACAGTACATTCGACAGAACCTTACAAATTCACCTAACTAGATATAGTGACTCTCTAACTTATGTGAGTAAATGAAAAGATCGTCTGCAAACTAACTTTTTTTTATTTTGCGAGATTTTTTGATTCACTCACCATGTGAGAAATTACGAATCGGCTTTTTACAAATAACGCTACGATTTTTTGATGTATTTAAGGAGGAGCACTTTCTATGAACCTACCAATTAATAATTCTTTTGCCTTTCCTGATGTGGAAAATTTAACAGAAGATGAAAGTTCACTACAGTTGAACCACCTGTCTAAAGAATTTGAAGGCAAGCTGGACATGGACAAATATAAGAAACGCTTTATGAAGTGGCTTGATCGCCAAGATGGGCCTACAGAAGAGCAAACTTCAAAAAAACTCATCCAAATGGCACTTGAGAGTGTCGACATTGACTCTCCAGACTGGACGTTCGTCGCAGCAGCTGAGTTACTGAACGCCATGTATCGTGAAGCACAGGCTAATCGAGGCTATAAAGGAATGAAATACGGCTCACTTTACGAATTGATTCACTTAATGTCAAGTGTCCAAGACGGGCAACGCTACCCAGTTTATAAAGCTGAATTGCTTGACGCTTATTCAAAAGAAGAAATTGACGAATTAGGCTCAACCATTGATCCTGAAAAAGACAAGCTCTTCTCTTATATCGGTCTCTATTTGTTAAACGATCGATATCTTGCACGCCCAACGAACAACGCTGTCTATGAGTTGCCCCAAGAACGGTTTATGATTATTGCAATGGAAATTATGCGTCTTGAACCGAAAGAATATCGACTGCAATTTGTCAAAGAAGCATACTGGGCGATGTCAAACCTCTATATGACCGTTGCAACACCGACTCTTTCGAACGCGGGGAAAACACACGGACAGTTAAGCTCTTGCTTTATCGACGCAATTGAAGACTCTATTGACGGTATTTATCTATCAAACTATGATGCTGCAAAAGTATCAAAATTTGGCGGCGGAGTTGGACTTTATGTCGGTAAAATCCGTTCACTCGGTTCAGACATTCGTGGTTTCTCAGGAAACAGTTCAGGAACGACTCCTTGGATTCGTCTGTTTAACCAAACAGCAGTAAGCGTTGATCAACTCGGACAGAGAAAAGGTGCAATTGCGATCTATCTTGATGCATGGCATAAAGATATTATGAGTTTCCTAGATTTAAAAACACAAAATGGCGATGATCGTCTGAAAGCGCATGATATTTTTACTGGCATTTGCATTCCAGATCTTTTTATGGAAGCTGTAGAAAATCGCGATGAATGGTATTTGTTTGATCCACATACGGTTAAACAAACACTTGGCTTCTCTCTTGAAGATTTTTATGATGAGAAAAAAGGCGAAGGTAGCTTCCGTGATCATTACGCACTTGCTGTAAAAGCAGCCAAAAACGGTGTACTTCCAAACTATGCTTTTGAGAAAATCAACGCAATTGAAATTATGAAAAGTATCATGATTTCTCAGTTAGAAGAAGGCGTTCCTTACATGTTTTATCGGGATGAAGTGAACCGAAAAAACCCAAATAAACATAAAGGTATGATTTATTGTTCGAACCTTTGTACAGAAATCGCGCAAAACTTAAGCCCTTCTTCAATTACTGAAGAATACGAGACAGAAGATGGCGATGTTGTCATGATTCGTAAGAGCGGTGATTTCGTTGTATGTAACCTCTCTTCTATCAATCTGCCACGCGCTGTTTTAGATGATGTTCTAGACCGACTTATCCCAATTCAAGTACGAATGCTTGATAATGTAATCGACGTAAATAATCTTCCTGTCAAACAAGCAGAAATCTCAAACAAACGGTACCGCGCGATTGGTCTAGGTACATTTGGCTGGCATCACCTGCTTGCAGAGAAAAATATTTACTGGGAGTCAGACGAAGCTGTTAAGTTTGCTGACACACTTTATGAGAAAATTGCTTTTCTTACAATTAAAGCATCAAATGAGCTAGCAAAAGAAAAAGGTAGCTATCCATATTACGAAGGTTCTGACTGGAATACTGGGAACTACTTCGAACTTAGAAACTACCAAGATGAATCATGGACAGCTTTAAAAGAACAAGTACAAAAGCACGGCATCCGAAATGGATACTTGATGGCAATTGCCCCGAATTCCTCGACGGCGAAAATCGGGAATTCAACAGATGGGATTGACCCGCTTTATGAAATTGAATTTTACGAAGAAAAGAAAAACTTTAAGTTCAAGGTAACGGCTCCAGGATTAACGCCATCAACCTATGAATACTATAAAAAAACTCGATTCCACTTATCGCAAAAAGAAAGCATCCGTCATAACGCAGCTCGTCAGCGTCATATCGATCAGGCGATCAGCTTTAACCTTTACGTCCATAACACGATTAAAGCAAAAGATTTACTTGATATACACATGAGCGCATGGAGCAGTGGAATGAAGTCAACTTACTATGTTCGTTCCACTTCTTCTGAATATGATAATGCTTGCGAAAGCTGTTCAAGTTAAGTTAAAAGCGTATGCCTGCTGATTGTCTCAAGGAACATTTATTAGCTATTTGAGTTTTATCGGCAGCAACATATTAGTACACATTCGAGGCTGTCCCATAACGAAAGGGTCAGATCTCACCCTCTATATATCGTTTATATGACTTGTAAAAGACACATTAAATGGTGTATAGAGAGTGAGGTCAAGACCCTTTTGGGACAACCTTTTTATACGAGCTTAATACGAACTTATATTCCCTATCAATGAGTGTTCAATAAGAAAGATCCATGCCAATAAATTCAAGGAGCAATCATCTACAAAGTCTAGCATTAAACATTCGTCAACTTGTATTTCGATGCAGTCTTTTTCTTTTACTAAGAATTTTTATTGGGATTTTGAACACCCTCTAATAACAAAGGAGCGATTACATGACATACCACATTAATAAGATCCGATTGTTAGAACCTACATATCCTACAAAGGCTACTGGTGTATTCAAAGGGGAAGGTTCAGGTTTCCTCCTGTGGAATGATATTCAGTACGAGAAATTTTATGATATATATACACAATTAATCAACAACTTCTGGAAGCCATCAAGTGTAAGTATGATTCAAGACAAGAAGCAATGGGGCGAGCTAGACGAAGATATTCAAGATGCATTTCTGGATATTATCACGATGATAGCAGGTCTAGATAGTTTACAAACACCGACATTGATCGAATTTTTACGATATGTTAAGGATCCTGCGGTAAAAGCAATCCTGGCAAACATGGCGCAACAAGAGTCCATTCATAACGAATCATATTCTTACATTCTTGCTTCATTAGTCCCTCTTGATAAGCAGAAGCAATTGTTTGATCGAATTAAACAACATCCGCAGGTTATAAAACGAAATAAACCAATTGTAGATGCTTATCAGAAGTTCGTTGATGAACCTAGCCCACAACATTTATTCGAAGCTTTAGTTCATTCTACGAATCTTGAAGGCATTTATTTCTATCTTGCATTTGCTTTCTATTACAACTTAGGCCGCCAAAACTTAATGACTGGTTCTGCGACGATGATTTCCTATATTCATCGTGATGAGATGGTTCATTTTGACTTTGTCGGAATGCTGATACAAATTTTAATGTATGAATATCCAGAGCTGAACAATGAAAGCAACACGAAATTTATTTATGAAACTTTGGAAAAAGCTGTTGATCTAGAAAAAGAGTGGTCTGAATACATGCTTGAAGACATTCAAGGAAAAGCAGATCTTGATTTAGAAGAGTTTTACGAATACATTGAGTATATTGCTAATAAACGATTGCGCATGCTTGGATTGGATAATCTCTACAAAGAATATCCAGAAAATCCAATGCCTTGGATTAAGACTTTTGATGATGAATCAATTAGATTGACCAAGACAGACTTCTTTGAACAAAAATCTAGAACGTATAGCCAGGTCAATGCAAGTAATGGCTTCGATGAACTATGAAAACAGCAATTGTGTACCATTCTGCGGGCGGAAATACAAAAGCTCTCGCAGAAGCCATTTATTCCTTTTTGCCAGAAGCGAAGCTATTCAGAGTAAAGGATTTTGACCTTAGCACAATTTCTCAATATGAAGGTTTATTGGTTGGTACCTATACTTGGGGCGATGGCGATTTACCTGCAAAAATCAGCCCATTGTATGAGGAATTAGAAATTGCTCAAGTATCGCAATTAGTCACAGGGGTATTTGGCACAGGTGAAACAAACTACAATCATTTTTGCGGAGCTGTAAACCGTTTCCGTGACATGCTCTTCGCTAACACACAATTAGCCGTTACCTTGAAGATTGAGCAGATGTATCAAGAATCTGATCTATCGCGAATAAAAAAATTCACGGAAATTTACAAAGAGAAATTAAGAGTTCAACAAAATAAGCTTGTAAAATAAAGTTTTTTCGATAGAGTCAAATCACGCATTCTAACCACAATTGATAGGCTACTTCCGCTTAAAATAGCCTATCAATTGTAGTTGCAGGGTTTGACTCTTTCGTTATGGGAAGCCCCCTAAACCCGCGTAAACTATCAGCCAGTTTCATTGCGCCTCACCAATCGGGCTTATACTTCAAAATATGAGGCGACTGATGTAGGATCGTCTCCGTTGCTCATGTCCCGTGAGCAACAGAAACGCCATCAAAACCTGTGATAGTCCGTGCATAAGCTTGTAATACTATATCCTCTGTCGTTCTAGTGGCCGCAACTAGAATAGAAATAGACAGTTGCTATTCCTCCCAACCTGGATGCTGGGAGTCATACTAGCCGTTATTGCGGGATATACAAATGCGAATTTGCTATATTCCTATGTATACATTTTTTGTCTTTGTTTATTCTATGTGTATAGGAGGTGGCTTTCAAAATGGATCGTTTTGAAGATGCATACAATCAATATAGGCAGCAAGAAACTACAGATAATCTGATAAATGTAGAGGTTGATGATGGCAAGGAGTTTATTGAAGCCGTTCGGAAAAACGATGATGGTAATATCATAGCTGTCAAAACAAATACTGGCAGAGAGTTAGATTACCCTACCGCTCTATCTGAAGCAAAGAATGGAAAACTTGCTCATGTAGATGTATTTCATAAATATGGACGAGATATCTTACGAAGTGAACCGGACGGGATAAAAGAAAATAACTTGGATGAGCTGCCACATTTTTAACAAGTTCTTCAAACACGAAAAAGGCTCCAAACCGGAGCCTCTTTCTTAGAGAATTCAAAAATTATTTTTGAACGTTAGCAGCTTGTGGTCCACGAGCGCCTTGTTCGATTTCGAAAGAAACTTCTTGACCTTCTTCAAGAGTTTTGAAGCCTTCTCCTTGGATAGCTGAGAAGTGTACGAATACGTCGTCTTGACCTTCAACTTCGATGAAACCGAAACCTTTTTCTGCGTTAAACCATTTTACTTTACCTTGTACCATGTATAGTGCCTCCTGTTTGGAAAAAATCCTTTTATTACTATTCTTGATCTAGGATAATGTCTTCAAGAGGAAACCATATAGGTACTTCCTTCTATGAATCTTATTCCGAACAAAAATAATTGATTATAGTATACCATGTATTTCTTTTAAAAAACAAGGCTATTGCCAAAAAAACTATCGACAATTTCTCCTATTTTTCTACATCTAACTTACTTCTTTTTCCTGAAGCGTTCTTCCATTAAATAACGCTCTGCCTCAATCGGAGATTCAAAGCATTCCTCGATATTAGTTCCAGAATAAATATTCCATAACAAGTCCTCATGAACTAAAGTAAGCTCGTGTTTGTCACGACCAATCCAGGTACCTTCAAGGTGGGCAAATTCCTCTTCTGCTTCTTCCACTTCAGCAAACGGTTCTGATAAGTAATGAAGGCTTGATGCAATAATTTTCTTCAACTCGTCCTCAGAAAAATCTCTAATGTTCACGAACCCTTTCGGCCCTCTCTCTTTCCTAGGCAAATGTCCTGCAAACACAAATCCATTTCCATTCGGATGTAAGTGCTGCACTACAATTTTTTTCTCATGCAAGCTTTCTTCATAATGAAAATTCACTCGTCCAAGCGAAACATTTTTTCTTGTTAATTCTGGAAATGCTTCAATAATCTTTAATTTTTCTTCAAAGGTTAACAAAATCGTTCCTCATTTCATTCATTCAATAGTGTTCGTCGATTATACCATAAATGAAGATGAAAGAATAATTTTCTATAAAGTGAAACTTCAATCAATAAGGGTTTTCTTCATCACCCACTGATTGTTAGACCCGTTCTACTGCCGACTGGTGTAGGATCGTCTCGTAAGCTCGCTCACATCCTCTGACAGTCCGAGCCAAGCATATGCCACAGAGTATTAATGCTTATGCTCCTCTGACAGACTAGGAGTCACAGCTAGATTAGATTGTTTTCTCTCCCTTCTATTTCTTCACAATTTTAAGGCGGGGATTATACAAGCTATTAAAACAGGAGAAAAGTAGCAAAAATAATTTTTCTAAAAAATATAGAAGTCTGACATGTAGCTGACACAAACAAACGGTAAAGTAAGAGTATCAAGAAAAGCAAATCAATGTTCTCACCGTAGAACTTAGTGAAAAAGGTAACGTACTTTTCCGATGAGAGTTTCGTAATTTAACAGTTACTTCATCATTAAACAAACAACAACTATACATTGAATAATTAAAACTATTAAATTTTCTAGAAGGAGTCGATTGAATTGGTTACTATTTATACTACTCCAAGCAGCTTAGCATGCAGAAAAGCAAAATCATGGTTAAACAAACACGATATTACCTATACAGAACGCAATTTGTATGCACAACCATTAAGCGTTGAAGAAATTAAGGAAATCCTTCGTAAAACTGAAGGTGGCACAGATGAAATAATCTCAACACGCTCAAAAAAATTCAAAAATTTAAATATTGATATTAATACAACACCATTAAATGAACTTTGCAAGATCATTCAAAAGAACCCAGATTTACTTCGCCGACCTATTATCTTTGATGAAAAGAATTTACATGCCGGCTATAATGAAGAAGAAATGGGACGTTTCCTGCCTCGCCAAGTTCGCCATATTCAATTATGGAGAGCAATTAGTTTGATCAATTAATCCTAACTTTTTATTAAAGAGGCTGTCTTAGTAGACAGCCTCTTTTCATGTTTAAAACATTTTCAATTGTTTCGTTTTCGAAATCTTATCCGTAAAGATGGCATTTGGGATGTCCTAGACCGCAAACACTCTTTACAACCGTTTATTATGCTATTAAAACGTTATAAAGTAGATTGAGATCTGACCCTTTGGTTATGAGACAAGTCTCAACCTTTTCTAAATCTTATGTCTCCGCTTTTCTAAGATGAATCGTAAAGGTCGTACCGTTTTCATCGCTCTCTTTTAGTGTAATATCTCCTTTTTGCGCTTTGGATAGCATTTTACTGAATGGTAGACCTAACCCTAATCCCCTTACTTTGAGCTTCTTCTTCTCACCTCTGTAAAAAGGCTCAAAGACATAATTTATCTCGTGTATTGGGATACCTCGTCCATTATCTTTCACATCAATTCGAATTTCATTTTCCTCTTCATACAAGCAAACGTCTATTTTCCCATTTTCTACTAACGCTTGTTTTGCATTATTCAACAGATTGATAATAATTTGTTGGAGCCTGAAGGAATCAACATTGCCAATTACAGCTTGATCAGGCACTTGAACGCGTAGATCAAAGTCTTGTTCCTCTTGTGTCATTTTCCAGCGATACGCCATTTCTCGAAGAAATTCCTTAATATCGGTATTTGCCATGAGCATAGTAAATGATCCAGCTGAAAGCGAATTATAATCGAGTAAATCTTCAATCATTCTTTGCAATCGATGGGTCTCTTTAAGCGATATATCCAAAAATTCCTTACTTTCTTCCCCCGTCACAACATCATCCTTGACTGCCTGAATTAAGCCACTAATAGATGTGACTGGCGTTTTTAAATCATGTGTAACCCCTGCAAGTAATTCGGCTCGTAATTTCTCCATTTGAATTAACCGATTTGTCATTTCTTTGAATGATTCGACCAACTCATAAATTTCCTCTTCTCGTATCTCTTCTTCTTTTAGTTGGATATCATAATTCCCTTCACGAATTTGCGCCGCAGCATTCGCTACATGTTGAATCGGTATCGAGATTTTTCGAGAAAGGGCATAGATAACACCCCAACCAAGAATCAACAGACCACACATCATTACAGCAAGTAGACCATGATCGGTGTTAATTTCATTTAAAGATGCTTCTTCCTGGGCGATAATCACCCATCCTTTTATCTCATCATGATCTATGATTGGAGACTTCACGATATATACTTCGTTTTCTTTTTCAAATTTTACATTCTGAACCGTTTGTTTATGAGTCATTATAGCAGCTGGAAGTTTACTTGAACTGCTATCAATATAAATTTGAGGTATGGTAGAAATAATTTCCCCATCTGGCTCTACAATGTAAATAATCGGTGTTTTATTTAGATTAATCATTTTTTCCCGTTCTTCAATCGCTTTCGCCAGAACCGGCCCAACAACGATTTGTCCGTTTCCTTTTATTGCACGGTCTGCTGTTTCTTCAGCTAAGTACTTCAACAAATTGAGCCTATATTCTAAAGCAGTCTTTTCCATCCACCAAAACGAAACAGCTGATAATATAAGCAAACCCGTTGTCAGTGTTATTAAGTATCTTGTTGTCCAATAGCGTATAAGTGTCGTTCTTTTCTTAATTTTCATAGACAAGGAGCTGATACCCCATTCCGCGTAATGTTTTTATTTCCCCTTCTGTATCGGGCCAGTTTTCAAGTGATTTCCTTATTCGCTTAATTGCAAGATCAACAGCTCGATCACTACCGTCGTAATCCATCCCCCAAACCTGATCGAGTAATTGCTCTCTCGTAAAAATGTGGTTAGGATGTTTCACCAAGAACATGAATAATGATAGATCACGCGGGGTGAAAGGTATCTCTTCTTCATTTAAATGAACCTGGTAGGAATTAAAATCAATCTTCAAGCTTCCTATTTGTTTAAAATTTGCAGTTTCCTCATCAACAAAAGCGGGGGATCTTCTAAGTACTGCCTGTACTCTTGCAACAACCTCATCAGCTACAAAGGGCTTTGTTATATAATCATCTGCACCAGATTTAAATCCAGACAAGCGATAATCCACATCTCCAAGTGCTGTCAACATGATAACCGGACAAGAGCTACTCTCACGGATATTATCCAATATTGTCCACCCATCCATTCCAGGTAACATGACATCTAGGAGTACAAGATCAGGTTCATGCTCCTTATATGCCGTTAAAGCATGCGAGCCATCGTATATTTGAATGACTTCATATCCTGCTCGCTGCATATATGCTTTCAACACCATTGAAATGGCGATTTCATCTTCTACAATTAATATCTTTTTCATTACCTTCTTCACTTCCTTGAATAAAAGTATAGTGAATTTATCACCGAAGTGCTAGTCGTTGGTCACAAGTCCTAAGACTATAGCAAAATCCATCAGAAAACTTCGCTCTGATGGATCATTTTAAGACAGTATATAGGACAAATGTGTCAGTATGATGTTAAAATCAAAACCTTTTATACAACATCAGATAAAAAAGAAAAAAGCTAGCAAGAGATAGGACTTCCCTGTTACCGCAACACTAAAGTGTTGTCCCATACATTACGATTTTTAAATGTAGGCAAGACCCTTCGCGAGACAATCTTCAGCCAATCAATTACATGTTTCATGTGGGGTTGGGCATCCTTTATCATAGCATTCGACTTGTAGTGTGCTATGCTCAATACTGAATTGATCATGTAGCAATTTTTGCGCTTCATGAAGTACGGTGTCATGACCAACTGTTTTGTCTATAGCAATATGACAACTCAAACTCATATAGCCAGATGTAATAGACCAAATATGCAAGTCATGTACATCCTTAACATGGGCAATTTTTAATAATGCAGATTTTACTTCTTTTACATTCACTTGAGCAGGTGTACCTTCCATTAATATATGGAATGATTCCTTTACGACCCTCCAGCCACTAATAATGATTAAGATCGCAACAATAATACTTGCAATTGGATCAGCAATGCCCCAACCGAAGAAATAGATGATCAGAGCAGCAACAATGGCCCCGACCGAACCGAGCAAATCACCGATAACATGTAAAAAAGCACTTCTGACATTTAGATTTTCTTTATCACCGCTCATTAATATCCAAGCGGCGATAATATTTACAATCAACCCTATCACAGCAATTGTCAGCATGCCGACACTTTGAACTTCAGGCGGGTTTTGAAAACGACGAATTGCTTCAATAAAAATAACAACAGAGATTACGATTAATGTGAGACCATTTAAAGCAGCCGCGATAATTTCAAATCGCTTATACCCAAATGATTTTGATTGTGTCGCTTTTCGTTCACCAAGTTTAATCGCAGCAAAGCTCAACCCTAATGCAGCAGCATCGCTAAGCATATGGCCAGCATCCGATAATAGCGCAAGGCTATTCGTGATAAATCCTCCTATTACTTCCACCACCATAAAAATGGAAATTAATAAACATGAACTCAGTAATGCTTTCTTGTTTGCTGAGTGATGATGGTGATGACCGTGATCATGTGAATGTCCGTGGTGATGCCCCATACTAAATCCTCCTATCCCTAAAAAACATATTTTTATTAGGCCATATTAAAGCTCTTTGTTGATTTTGACACTATGTTGATTGGAACGGAAAGCGTGAGACTCCCGCGGAAAGCGAACACCTTTTGTTTCAATCAACAGGTAAATTTAACAGAGCCTTATATTAAATAAATTACAGCTACGGACGCTAGATGCCCATCTAAATCGGGCTTACCATCCGTTAATGCGGGATAAATCCAATCATGTTTAGTATGGATGAAAAGAGAATTTGTTTCAACGGAATTGCACAAAACGAATCTGCAATATAATTTCTATAAGTTTGTTACTATTATTCCCCAAACATACTTTTTTCGATTTCTCTTGGAATTTGCGTTTATACAGATTCGCAACTTAATCGGAATCCTCATCGAAAAAGACTAATCCTAAATGAAATCTTTTGATCTACTATAGGTCAACCGGTCTTGAACAGCATCATCCAACGCCAATTTTAAAACAGACAAACATTTTTGGGTATTAGACATATGATGAATTAGCTTAGATCATTTAAGTTTACTAAGCCACTATAAAGCTTTTCAATATTGAGGAGGATTTACTATGTCTTGCGTAGAAGATCGCGATTGCGGTGGATTCAATAATGGTTTTGCTTTAATTATTGTGTTATTTATTCTTTTAATTATTATAGGGTGTGGATTCGTCGGCGGCTTTGGTGGAGGCTATTCAGGGGGTTACCCAGGAGGCTATGGCTGCTAATAAAGGGAAACTTCAATATGCATTGGGATTCATTCCAATGATTGTTAGTCCCCCACCTACCTTCTTTGTTCCTCATAAGCATGAGGTGTGGGCCTTGACTTCCCATAAATGCGAAATAAACTTAAATAATCATGGAAGGCGCTTGTATACGCGCCTTTCTTCATTGTGTTTCGCTCTAAATCTAATTATTGTTTCGTCGTATGAATTAAGTCCATTTGAAGGGCACTTATGATATATGGGTAAAAATGCTTCTAAGATAGTCTGTTAGAAAAAGGAAAAAGCTTGCAGAGATAAAAATGACTCTCTCAACAAGCTAATGTTTCAATTTAGTTTGCTCTCTTCACTTTCTTTGCCTTCACAAACATCCAAATGATGATAATTGCAATTGGGATGAGAAGAAGGTTTGCATATTGACCGAAGATTGCACCGGCCTTTTCCCACTGAGGACCGAGCTTATAGCCTAGATAAACATAAATAGCTGTGACAGGTAGCATAGCCACATAGGTATATACAATAAACTTCCAAATATTCATCTTCATCATACCACATGGGATAGATATAGCTGTTCGGACACCCGGTATAAATCGTCCGAAAAAAGCCACACTCCCACCGTATTGTTTAAAAAAATGATCTGCTTTATCAATATGTACTTCTTTCACAAGAAAGTATTTACCGAATTTCAAAACAATCGGTCTACCGCCATAACGTCCTAATGCATATAATGTTAAAGGTCCTAACACACCGCCAATCGAACCCGCGAAAATTGCCATATAAAGATTCATATCTCCTTCGTACACCCAATAGCCTGCAAGCGGCAACACAAGCTCTGCTGGTACAAATTCAAAGGTCAAAGCAAGCATGATTCCAAAATAGCCCAAACCTTTAAAAGCCTCGATCATATCCATAATCATGGATTCCATTTGTAATACCTCCATCTTCTAACAATTGCATATTAACCCCCTATGGCGTTAAAACGCCACCATTCATTTACTATGAAGATCCATCAGCACCCTACACTCACCTAATCTCAATGGTGGTGGTGCGGAGCAGGATTTTGGAGTATTTTCTTAATAAAGGTAGTATATTTACACAGTAGATTTGGCTATTTAAGTAGGTCGGGAAGCCCTGTCTCCATGTCCTACATACTAAAAAGGATACCAGACAATGGCATCCGTTTCATTCTGACAAGTAACTGTCACCTATAAAACAATTGTTAGCCAATCTACTCTTCTACGATACGACCAGTCTATACTCTAATTAGAGTATAATATACAAGTCTTTCCGTCAAATCCAAATTACTAGAACAAGTTCTAGAGAGCTATTTTCATAGAATCTTCTCATTTTATTCATAATTTATTCATCTTTATCATATACTATAAAGAATAAGCAACTTACCTTTTTCTCCTTATCTGAATCCAGCAACTTTTGTTGGATTTTTTTATGTAATCTTTGTCATTCCCTTGAGATTTACATAAGAATAAAAGGGTTAGACTTCAGAACAACTAAACAAAGTAAGATACGTGTATGAAACACTTCATACTGATTTAGAGTGTTAAGCCTGGCCCTTATTATCCCTTTTATTTGACAAACTTTAATCAGCATTCTTGACAACATAAGTTTGCTTAATTTGATTATATTCTTGTTCAGTAATAATTCCAAGTTTCCTAAAGATCGCTGAATACCCAACTATTTTCTTTTGAGTTCGCTGTGAATAAGACATCTCTTTCCCTCTCCTTTTTATATAGAGTATTCGAAAAATGTTTACTTCGTGCAACATAATTGCTACAAGTAATAAAAAGTGGGATTATACTCAGTTTAATAATAGTATTATTAAACCGAAAATTTAACATACTGTTTTCGTCTTACCCTATTAAAAACACCGTCCTTGTTAGAACGGTGTTTTAATAATGAAAATTTTAGGATTAAGGCTCTGTTAAACTTGCCTATTGATTGAAACGTAAGGCGTTCGCTTTCCGCGGGAGTCTCACACCTTCCGCTCCAATCAATATATTGCCAAAATCAACAACGAACTTTAACATAGCCATGATAGAAAAAACTAAACATATATTTATTTTTTTAATACATTGTAATGCTTAATAACTTCCTGCGTAATTTCACTATTTTCATCTAATCCACTTACTTCTTTTAGCACATGCCCGACACCATGTTCTTGAATCATAGCTTGCAATTGTACTGCTTCTTCATCTTCATTGTTATCAAAAAGCAAGGCTGAAGCGATTGCCTTCGTAAGATTCGTGTAAGATAATCCAGCTTTTTTTGCTTCAGTAGCTGGGCGCACTAGACGGTCATTTGCTCCAAGCTTGCGAAGAGGTGAGCGTCCCACTCTAGTCACATCATCATTTAAATAAGCATTTTTAAAGCGATTAATAATTTTATTAATATATTGTTGATGCTCCTCTGGATTTAAACCATATCGCTTGATTAAATAGGCACCAGTTTCACCAAGAGTTGCTAGAACTTGTTCGAAAATCCTTTCATCGACCAATGTTTGGTCAATCGTCGACTTATTCTCAAGATAACCAAGATACGCAATTACAGCATGCCCCGTATTCACTGTAAAAAGCTTTCTTTCAATAAATGGTGCAAGTTCTGGAACAATAGTCATCCCTTCAATTGGCGGAATGCTTTCACTTGTTTCTACAACCCATTCATAATAAGGCTCAACTAAAACATCAAGAGAATCTTGATTGTTTTGGATTGGAACAATACGGTCAACAGCAGAATTAAAGAAATAGACTTTTCCAGATAAATTTTCTTTAGTCTCTTCATCTAAACTATCTAATATATAGCCTTTTAATAAGTCTGTTGCCGAGATTTGATTCTCACAGGCAATTACATAGATTTTTTCATCATTTTCTTTAACTCGAGCAGCCAAGCCCTTTGCGATCAATGGCGCAATACGTGGTAGGATATTCGGTCCAATTGCAGTCGTTAAGTAAGTCGCACCTTTTATCGCTTCAATAACTTCATTTTCTTGTCTCATATTATTTAATCCGGATACATTTTCTATCGTTACAGCTTCTTTCTGATCTGTGGCCAATTTAACCTGATACTTCTTCTTCTCATTTAACTGATTAATGATTTGATCCGCAAGATCAATAAACGTTACATGATAACCAGACTGTGAAAAAAGAGCTCCAATAAATCCTCTTCCAATGTTTCCTGCTCCAAAATGTACTACTTGTTTCATTCATATCATTCCCTTATTAAATTAGTATGTAAATAATCTAGAAAAACGGTCTCTAATTTTTCGCGTATCATGTCCTCATTCGACGAGGAGAAAATCATAATTGATTCGTTATTTTCAATTAAACTTGTACTTATCAAGCTGACGATCTCCTGCTTACTTACACTTAATTCCTCTGGAGCTAACATTAACAGCAGATTCTTCATAAACATGTCATTGCCGTCCATCCCTTTTATTAGACAAGGCTCTTCTAAATGGGCGATTTGGAAAATCAGCTCATGAACGTTCTCACTCCTACAGTGAAAAAGCGCCATTCCTGTGTTCGGAATACCAAGCCCGCCTTTTCTTTCCCTATCCATTAACAATTCAAACACTTCATTTGGATGAATTAAAAGGTTTTCCTCTGCCGCCATCCATACCATTTCTTCAATGACTTGTTCATAGCCTTTTAAATGAGGTTTCCGATACACTCGAAAATGATTTAGAACAGCAAGGATACTTTCTTGTACGTCCTTCAACTCTTGTAAGATTTCCCTAATCCCACCCTTTGCTACACGGGGCGTGGAAGATTCTGTTGGCGCCGATGTTTTATAATGCTTATTTTTTGTTAATTTCTCGATGTTATTCCGTAAAAACTTCCTGATTGTTAATATATTTTCTTCAGTTAACAGTGGAGATACTAGAATATTATCAATGTCGATAAAAGGAAGCCGGACGGTGGAGATAATCACATCAAAGTTTTTTAAGTTTCCATGCCTCTGAAGATCTTTAATCGAACTTATTTCTACTGTATCAATCTCTGCAATTTCCTTTTTTATTCGGCTTGCTAACATCTTGGAAGTGCCAATACCGGTTGGGCATACGATTAGCGCTTTTATTGATATTGCTTCTTCTCTCATAACGAGAGCTGATCCAAAATGCAAGACAATGAACGCAATCTCATCTTCAGGGAAAAAATCAATTTCTGCAAATTCCTTTTCTACGCTATTTTGTACGGCCATAAATAGAACCGGATACTTTTGTTTGATTTCCTCTTTAAGCGGGTTAAAAAGTCTCATTTGTTGTTTAAGCCGAAACAAAGAAGGTTCCATATGAGCGAGAAGCCCTTGATACAAAGAAAAATCCTTGGTTAAATCTACATGTAACTTTGAAGACACATTTCGGATGAAACTTTTTACCTTTTGACTAAGTACAACACTATCATAAGGAATAGTATCAGCTGCTTGAAGCTTGGAACCTTTAAGAATAACTGCCAAATAAATGAAATCAGATTCTGTAAATACTACTGAGTACGTTTTTTCTAATTCCTTACATATGTTTACGATTAAATTATATTCTTCAGTTAGTTCATAAGAATAGTCTATATAATCTTCTAACAGATAATCAGCTTCTGTTCTTTGCATCGTAATACACATATGAACAATTAATCCGATATAATCGCCATCTGCAAGACGTGTTTGTAAACGATTTAAAGTAGCCATAACTAAACGATCAATAGTAAGAAAATACTCAGGAAGAAAATAATACAAGACCATTTCTTTCGAGTATTTCCCAGTTTGCAATAAAAATAAATTCTCAATAAGTTCTTCACTAAAATACAGTAAGAAGTAGTTTGCCAAGGCTTTTCGTTTATTTACTTCCGTTCCGAAAAGCTCAACCCCTACTCCTCTTTTTCTTGTTATTTGCACATCTGAATGTGTTAGTAACTCTGTTAATTCATCCAAGTAGGCAGTCAATGTTGTAATGCTGACACCTAAACTAGCGGCTAACGACTGGATTTTATATGATTCTTCTTGCAAAAGTGCAATGAGCAGCTGCAGTTTTTTTTCCTCTGGTGTTTCATCAATTGTCTGGATCCCCATTAAGTATTGGATCAGTCGAAATATTTGTTCATTCTTTCCCTCAATCATGAGTCCCTTATCTGAATTACGGACTAAATCAAGCTTATATGACTGGAGAATTTTTTCGATCGCTTTTAGATCGCGATGAATGGTTCTGACACTTACATTTAAATAATTTGCAATAGAAAAAGCAGTATGTTTTCCAGATGTTTTAATAATTAATTCAATAATTGCTTTTTCCCTTGAGGTAATATACATGATACCAGCTCATTTCATTAGAAAAGCGCCAGGCGCAGGTTCCGGCGAAAAGCACAAGACTTAGCAAGCTGCATTGGGAGTGTTCTGCTCCCCAGTTTGTTTGTCTTGTGACTCCAGAGCCGATCGCCGCCTTGCGCTAGAAACCATACTTGTTATAAGAATCATTTCTCATAAATAAAGTGAAACTTCAATCAGTGTGTTCAGTTTCAAACTGAATATTAGTTGAACCAATCCGGCTTTTACGGGCAGTTATCCCCTACCTAATCTTCTTCGATTCCTCTAAGTTTTGAGGCAGGGGTTTACTGCCCGTTAATGCGGGATAAAAGGGAATAGAAAAGCGCATATACATGACACTTTTCTAATACGTTACATAAAATTATTTATTCTTTACCTAAAATATCCATTAATTCTTGGGCTGTTTTCGCTTCAACTAACTTTTCAATATTCTCCATATCGGAACACGTCACAGCTATTCCAGATAATATCTCAAGATGTGTACCATCTTTTCCTGCAATTCCGAAAATCAATCGTACTTTTTGGCCATCAAAGTCCACTCCATTTGGTACTTGTAAAACGGTAAAGCCCGATTTAAGGACCGCTTTCTTCGCTTCTTCAGTACCATGTGGGATCGCAACATCATTTCCCATATAGGTTGAAGTCATTTCATCTCGAGCAATCATGGCTTCAATATAACTTTCGTCAACATATCCAGCGTTCACTAATGCTCGTCCAGCGAAGCGAATGGCCTCTTCTTTATTAGCGAACTCTTGATTAAGAAATACATTTTCCGGACGAAGTAAGCTATCATTGTCATTCTCACTATCAGGGTTACCAGGTACGACTTCTTCAGCCTCTTCAACGATTTCATGAAGCTCTGCATTGGCAGGAAACTTTAATTGGCTGATTAATCGATCATATTCTGGACTTGATAAGAAATTATCCACTGAAATGTGATAAGCATTCGGTACTTGTTTCTGTGCTCTTGGTGTCAGTTCTTCTTGTGTGATGACAATTTGTGCATCAGACGGGAGATTACTAATAGCTGTATTGGTAACAGCGATATCCATTCCTGCTTCCTTCACTTTCTTGCGAAGAAGAGAAGCCCCCATTGCGCTAGACCCCATTCCGGCATCGCATGCAAAGAAGATTTTATTCACGTTATCCGGCATCGTACCTTGTGAGACAAATACATCTGCAACCGAACTTTTCTTGCCTTTCATTTCTTGCATTTTTTTTGCTGCATCTTCCAGGCTTTCTTCAGTTTGCTTACCTGTTTTCAGAACAAAAGCAGAAATAATAAATGATACAATTGCAGCTACTATGACGCCTGCAAAGTTCGCAATAAACGCACTTGTATGATGTGGAGTAACCGCGGCAATTGCTAGAATACTACCAGGTGATGAAGGAGCGAATAGTCCTCCATTTAAAAGAACTAATGTAAATACGCCACTCATTCCGCCCAGTATAACGGCAAAAAATAACATCGGACGCATTAATATATATGGGAAGTAAATCTCATGGATTCCGCCAAAGAATTGGATAATAGCAGCTCCTGGTGCTGATTTCTTAGCTGTCCCTTTTCCAAAAATACTATAAGCAAGCAAGACGCCGATACCAGGTCCTGGGTTTGCCTCAAGTAGAAATAATACCGACTGTCCAGTCTGTTTAACTTGTTCAATACCAATTGGTGAAAGAACACCATGATTAATTGCATTATTCAAGAACAAGACTTTAGCAGGTTCAATGATGATGCTTGTTAAAGGCAATAATCCTGCCGCTACGAGCCCATCAACGCCACTGACTAACCATCCTGTAAACACAGTAACAGCAGGTCCAATTGCTTTAAAAGATAGAATAGCTAGAATTCCACCAAGTATACCTGCTGAGAAGTTATTAACAAGCATTTCAAAGCCAGCTTTGACCTTCCCTTCAGTCCACTGATCAAATTTCTTGATCGCATAACCGCCAAGCGGCCCCATAACCATGGCACCAAGGAACATTGGAATCTCTGCGCCTACGATGACACCCATTGTTGCAATAGCCCCAACAACACCACCGCGCTGATCATGTACAATCTTACCGCCTGTATACCCTATTAATAGAGGCAGCAAGTATTTAACCATTGGGTCAACCATCTGACCCAAGCTTTCACTTGGAAAGAACCCTGTAGGAATAAAAAGTGCAGTAATTAACCCCCACGCTATGAAAGCTGAAATATTCGGCATGACCATCGAACTAAGGAAATTACCGAACTTTTGTACAGCTACTTTTATATTAAGTTGAGCCATTTTCTCTCTTCCCTTCATTATTATCATGATTTAATGGTAAAGGACGAGTCTCAAGCATTCAATAACGAAGAAAGCTAACTTTGTCGCGACAAAGGAGACAAAGATATTGTTTCTCAATTGTATAGGTGTTATCCATAAATAGTATTCTTACTTATACAAGAAAAAAACATAGAACAAGACGAACTTCAATCATTTTTTAGACAAAAGCTGTAATTTTGCATGTTATAATGTATTTCTATTTGAAACTTCGGAAGAAAAAGTCAATCTAAGCTAAAATTTTTTGTTACTCATTACATCCCCTGCTTCATACAACAGTTATGTAATTTAATTAATATTACTTTTTTATACCTTATATTCGTTTTCTTTGCTTGACCCATTATTGCCTTGGTGCCCATAACATAACAGACACACCAATTAAACAAATGACAGCACCTACCCAATCGTACAAATCTGGAGTTTTTTTATCGACTCCCCATCCCCATAAAACTGATAGTATAATAAATACCCCCCCATAGGCTGCATAAACGCGACCAAACGAAGGAAATGTTTGAAACGTAGCAACAACTCCATATAAAGCTAGAGCAAGTCCACCTAACATTCCCAAATAAAAGGGCCTTCCTTCACGAAGCCATAGCCAAATGAGATAACCTCCTCCAATTTCTGCTAATCCAGCAAGTAAGAAAACAGCAATCGTATAAATAATCATCTTTACTCACATTCTCCCTAATACATATTGGTAATATTTATTATACATGATCCCATTCAAAATTCGCTTCATTCTCCATAGCCTATTGGAAATAACTCCAACTAAATGTGTAGCATCGACAATCTAAATATCCTTTCACCAGAACTTTTCATTTAAATAGGCTATGTGGTCTTAAAAATTGGGTATGTTATACTTGCCAGGTGATTGAAACGAAAGGCGTCCGCTTTCCGCGGGCGGTCCGGGAGACTCGTATCTCCCACAGGTGTCTCACGTCTTGCGCTGCAATCAACATAGTCCCAATAACAACAATGAGCTTTAACATAGCCTAAACATTAAATTACAAGAAAAAGCCATCCTCCTTTAACAAGAAGATGACTTTGAAATACATTTAGAAATAATAACAACATATTTGTATATGGATCTATACTGTCATTGATAACATCAATCCCATATACATGGCAACCATAAAACTTATTCCGAATAGCAATCCTATATATGGTTTTCTATTTTTAAAACTTACAATAATCATCGCCAAAAATACACATGACATAATGATTAACAATATAGTTTGAAAAAATGGTATGAACTGTACATGCAACGGAACAACAATATCTTTACCTAATATCCATTCTACCCATGTAGAGGCACCTTCAGAAATAACTGTCATATCAATCGCATGAGGGGGCGATAATGTCCCCATTACAGCGGTGAAATAGAATACAAACATTAATAAAATACTTTCACAAATTAACCACGGACGTGGGTTGAAAGAAGAATGATTCATTGCTTTTTTCACTAGAAATCCATTAACAAAAGCAAAAACAACGACAGGTATAATGCTAATATGTTTTAGCAACAGCATCTGTCCATAGGGTAAGACCCAAGATTTCACATAATCTTTCGGTTCTACAATAGGTATCATCAACATAAATCCACTTAGTACAATTACGACTAAACAGACGATAGCAAATGGTGTAAACCAGCGCAAAAATTTTAACCAAGAGGAATGATTTTTTGAAAACCATGAAATATGTATGAGTATACCTGTCCATAAAGAAACGATTAAAAAATGTGTCGTATGAGAGAATAGCCCCTTCCAAAAAGACAGCGATGCATTATGGCTAGCATATCCTACTCCCAGAATCATTAAGAATAACAACAATGCTTGTAAATATTTAGATCCTTTTACATAGATGGTCATCCACAAAAACGTTGCCATAAAACCTATGAAAACCCACGACTTTCCAATCTGAAATTCAGTTAGTACTGTCATGGTCGCCTGCTGCATCCCTACACTGTCCGTAAAATAGGAGATGACTTTCACAATCGGCATTAAAGTAAAAATAATGACACCAAGAGTTGAAAGTAGTAATACAGATTTAGAGACATTCAGCTTTGGCTTACTTTCTTCTGGTACAAACTGCAATGCGATATGTCCGGCCAAAATCGAAAACATCAGATAATTTCCAAATTCCGAAATCGGAATTAGTATATTCATCATTTACGTTTCTTCTTGAACAATACAACTAGACCCATGATTAAAATGGCTAAAAGAAGTACTGTAATAATTGTTGTTACTGTTTTGGTAGATGTTTGATCTTTTGTTTGATCTTTTGTTTGATCTTTTGTTTGATCTTCTGTTTGAGTCTCTATTTTATCTTGCTGTTCATTCTCTTGTTTGTTTTCTTCTACTTTTGGTGATGTTGTTTCATTTCTATCACTCGTTTGTTCTATTTGTACAGTGAATGAAACCTTGCCAGTTATGGGATGCCCGTCTTCCCCCACAATATTCCAATCAATGATATATGAACCATTCTCAAGTGGTGCAGATAGTGTTCCAACCATTTGCTTGTCTTGTACTAGGATTTGAGAAAGTGGTACTTCTATTCCATCTTTCAATACCTTCATGGTGCTTAGTTTTTCAACCGTTCCTGCGTAGTCGAGCGTGATTTCTTTAAGTTCGTCGGTCACAATTTGACCTTCTTTAGGATTGGATGAAACTAGTTTAGTGTGTGCACTTGCCATTGTAGGGATTGATATGAACATACATATCAATATAAAGAGTAACTTTTTCATTATCGATCCTTTCTTTTGACTAATATTTTTCTATACAACCCTTTCATCATAACATGTTTATCCTCGATAATTTCGCAAGCATTTTCGACAATTTTGTAAACTTCATAAAAATCTAGCCCGATATCAGTACCGATTACTTTAATGATTGGACGCAATACTTTTTGCCCTATACTCATCTTTTTATTTTTTGGTACAAACTTATCAAACACTAAGAATCTTCCATTCTTTTTTAATACTCTGACCATCTCTTTTATAGTTTTTTTCGCATCTGGTACAACTGTTAGAGTTAAGTTAGCGACGATAAAATCAAATGTTTCATTCTCAAACAGCAACTGCTGCGCATCCATTTCTCTAAATGTTATCGATGGATCAGCAAATTTCTTTTTTGACTGTTTCAACATATCTGTAGAGTAGTCAATTGCAGTAATCTTATATCCCTTATTGAGAAGGTAAGGAAGGTCCGCTCCGGTTCCAACACCAATAACTAGAACTTTACTTCCTTGTTCAGGACTTACTACATCAAAAATTTCTTTTCTCGCTCTTAAAAACAATCCCGTATTAAAGACGTAATCATATACTGGTGCCCACCACTTATAAATAAAGATATTCCACTTGTTATTCAACGTAGCGCAAGCTCCCCTTACAATACATTTAAACTATCTGTAGTATCATCCCTCTGAAGCATCTTTCTCATTTATTTGTCTTTTAATCTAAGAAGCCGTAAGCTGTTGAGAGTAACAAGTATTGTAGCACCCATATCTGCGAAAATAGCGATCCAAAGTGTCAACCATCCAGGTACTACTAATAATAAAGCTACTAGCTTGATGCCTAATGAAAATGTGATGTTTTGTTTGATAATTGATAAAGCCTTTCTGCTGAGTTTTAGCGTATATGGCAGTTTTTCTAAATCATCTGCCATTAGGGCGACATCCGCCGTCTCTAAAGCAATGTCAGTTCCAGCACCGCCCATTGCGATTCCGACCGTGGATGCAGCAAGTGCCGGCGCATCATTTACACCATCTCCAACCATAGCTACTTTTTCATATTTACTTCTCAGATCCTTAATAAAAGCTAATTTGTCTTGGGGAAGTAACTCAGCCTCAATCTCAGAAACACCAACCTGGTTTCCAATTGCCTTTGCTGTACCTACATTATCCCCCGTCAACATAATCGTTCTCTGAATACCTAGTGAGTGAAGCTTTTCTATAACCGCCTTACTGCTTTCCCTCAATTCATCCGCGACCGCTAACAAGGCTAACACACGATTTGAAGTACCAAACAACATGACTGTTTTCCCCTGATTTTGCAATTCAGTGATCGTTTCTTCCATTGTTTCCGGGATTCCTTGCTGAATTATTTCACTAAATAAATAGGGACTTCCTACATAATACGTCTCATCTTTAATCTGTCCTTTTACGCCCTTCCCTGTAATGGCTATGAAGTCTTTGATACTAATTTCTTTATAAGAGATCCTTTCATCTTCTGCCTTTTTCATAATAGCTGAGGCTAATGGGTGTTGAGACCCGTTCTCTAAAGCTGCAGTAATGGCTAGAAGCTCATCCGAGTTCATATCTGTTTGTGGGAGATAATCCGTTACAACAGGTACACCTTTCGTCAATGTCCCCGTTTTATCGAAAGCGATGGCTTTAATTGAGCCCATCTCCTCCAAATGGATTCCTCCTTTAATTAAGACACCATTTCTGGCAGCATTTCCGATTGCTGTTACAATCGAAACAGGCGTTGAAATAACTAGGGCACAAGGACAGCCTACCACCAATACAGCTAATCCTTGGTAAACCCACTTGTTCCAATCAGCATCCAACATTAGCGGCGGAATAACAGCTAGCCCTAAGGCTATTAACATAATCACGGGTGTATAGTATTTTGCAAATCGATCCACGAAAGCTTGAGAAGGGGCTCGTTCCGCTTGTGCTTCCTCAACTAAGTGAATAATCTTAGCAATCGTTGTGTCATCCACAAGTTTAGTAACCCGTACTTCAAGCAAACCTTCCTCATTTAATGTTCCTGCAAATACTTCATCATCCACCTCTTTAGCAACAGGCACCGATTCACCTGTAATAGCCGCTTGATTAATAGTCGATTGACCGTTTACTACGACTCCATCCATCGCAATTTTTTGGCCCGGCTTAACAATCATAATATCGTCAATTTTAATGTCATCCACTTCTACTAAGAAATCCTTAGTACCTCTGCGAATTAACGCTTCTTTCGGGGCGATATTCATTAAGGAGCGAATCGATTGGCGAGCCTTATCCATTGAATAGGATTCTAATGCTTCACTGATTGCGAAAAGAATGACAACGGTAGCTCCTTCCCCCCATTCCCCAATAACAGCAGCGCCTATTACCGCGATCGTCATTAATGTCTTCATATCAAACTGAAAACGAATCAAGTTTTTAAATCCTGTGGTAAATAGACGATAACCACCAATAATCATAGAAATTACGTAAGCTAATATTGTCGGCACACTTTCTACCTCGTTCAATTGTCCATAAAGATATCCTAATAATAAAAAGACCAGCGAACCGATAACAGTTGAATGCTTTTTCAAAAAAGGCTCTTTAACAACTTCAATTCGTTGTTTTTCAGGCGTCACTTTTAAATTTTCAAACGCACCCGCTTTTTCTAGCGCTTTGATTGAGGTTTTACCAATCACCGTGATTTTCGATGCTCCAAAATTTATACTCGCATCCGTTACCCCATCCAAGTTCTTGACGTTTTTTTCAAATGTTGCAGCACAGCCTGCACAAGAAAAGCCCTGAACTCTATATACTGTTTTTTCTTCTGAAATGTCTAATTTATGATTCATGCACTTCCACCTCCTTTTGGTGCGTAAATGCAATTTGGATTAGTTGCCTAACATGATCATCATCTAAAGAGTAGAAGACTAATTTACCCTCTTTCCTATATTTAGCTAATCCTAAATTTCGAAGTAGCCTTAAGTGATGTGAGGCAGTTGCTGTTGTACATCCAACAATATTGGCAATATCACACACACATAATTCATCTTCTTCACATAACGATAACGCGATTTTAATTCTTGTATCATCAGATAACGCTTTAAAAATTTGTGAGACAGCCATTGTATTTTGATTAGATACAGATTCTTTAACTCTTTTTACTTTTGGCTCATCGACACAAGTTACTTCACATACATCTGTTTGCTTCATTTTTCCACCCCCCATTATTCAAATGTTTGTTTGATTATTAGTATATAAAGCATGATTTCAATAGTCAAATAATTGTTTGAATGTTATTAAATTTCAGCCACTTTTTCGATACAAAAAAAAGCAGACCTTCCATCAAGCATTTATGGCAGGTAAATGATAGATGGATGGTCTCATTTTTAAACTTCTGGAGTTGGTGTGGGCTTAGCGTATCCATTCTCATACTTTTTATCAATGGCTTTTCGAATTTCTTTAATAGACTTTCCTTCGCTATAATCAATCACCGATTGTGAAGCTATTTCTAAACAGACACCACATTTTGTTCCATGATCATCCCAAGTAATTGCACCATTACTTTTGTTTTCAAAAATAAAGCAATCATAGTTATTTTTATGGTTTACTGCTTCACCACATCCACAATAACAAGGAATTTTTTCAAGCAACTCTTTATGATTGGCAACGGCGGTATAGATTAATTTCATATCATCTGGCTTATCATCCAAAAATTTTGGCAATTCGTTCACTCCAGTTGTTTCTTCCCGAATATCGCCAATAACATGTCCAACATGTTCTTCTTCGTTATCATTTTTCTTTTCTTCCATAGTGGTATTTGAACACGCTGACACTAACCCAAGCAAAATACAGATCATCATAATTATTAAATATTTAGCTTTCATTTTTTTATCCCTCCCCTGCAAGTTAGGTAAAGTGTAAGCTCCTGGTTTCAAGATAACAAGCCCTATTGGCAATCTTTCTTTAATTTGTAAGAACTGAATCAATACATCTACTTCTAATAATTCTACATTTGGCTAAATAACAAAAGATGTCCCAAAAGGTCAGAACCAGCAAAACTAAAATCAGTTTAAGATATAAGTATAAGAAACACTTCATACTGATTTAGAATGAGATCAGACCCTTATAAGACATCCTTACCCTTTATCCCGCTTTAACGGGCAGTAAAACCCCTACTGATTGAAGTTTCACTTTATAAATATTTCCGATGAACACCTTTTCCATCATACGAAAAGAGTACTTCTTTTTTCTCCATTACCGATTCCAAATGAACAGTGCGTCCCCAAAGCTGGTAAATATAAGGAAGAACCTTCTCTAAATATTTCAAATCCAGCTCAATGTCTTCATACCAATGCTTCAGATAAAGCTCACCGTTTCTCAAATAATCACCATCATTAACCGTAATATATGGAAAGCCACCGTTTACTCGCATGCTAACGAGCTGATCCCGCACATGCTCCCATGCTTTATCTACTACCTTGTAATCTTTTCCTTGTTTTTGGAACAGATACATATCTTCCCTTGTCACTAATTCTTTTGTCAAATAATTCCTTATAAATGATATATCCGCTTCGATTTCTCGAACTTCAAACATCTTTTCACGCCCAGAATTCGGCTTGACGCCAAGTTTCTTCATTTCATCAGTTGGATTATTATATCGTTCTTCAATATCTTCAAAAATTTTCAACCCAAGGTAATATGGATTTATACTTGTACGTGACGGTTGAACCACTCCGGCATTTAGCTTGGCAAATTCCAAAGCTTCTCCCGTTGTCAAATCCAATTCTCTAACGATTCTTTGATGCCAATAAGATGCCCAGCCTTCGTTCATAATTTTTGTTTCAAGCTGTGGCCAAAAATAAAGCATTTCTTCACGCATCATTGTTAATATATCCCTTTGCCATTCTGTTAAATCGCGGCTGTATTGTTCAATGAATAGTAAGATGTCCTTTTCTGGCTGTGGAGGGAATTTCTTTTTCTTCTTCCCAACACTACGGATTGGTTTTTCAGTATGATCCAAAGACCATAAATCATCATATGCGGAGGCAATAGGCTTAATTTCATCCTCATCATTGTCTTCGTCCTCCTTGGACCAAGATAGTTTTGGCCGGATTAAAGACGGATCAATATGTTCATCAATGGCCAATACTGCATCTAGAAAGGTTTCAACCTCTTTTTTACCATGTAGAATCTCATATTGACGAATCCGATCAGCCGTGGCTGCCATGCTTTCGACCATATCACGCTTCGTATTCTGAAATCGTACATTATTTTTAAAGAAATCGCAGTGAGCAAGAACATGCGCAACAATCAATTTGTTTTGTATGAGTGAATTTGAATCTAACAAAAATGCATAGCAAGGATTCGAATTTATTACCAATTCATATATTTTACTCAATCCAAAGTCATATTGAATCTTCATTTTATGAAATTGTTTTCCGAAGCTCCAATGAGAATATCTAGTTGGCATCCCATACGCACCAAATGTGTAGATGATTTCTGACGGGCAAATTTCATACCGCATCGGATAGAAATCCAATCCGAACCCCTCTGCAATCTCTGTAATTTCACTTATCGCATTTTCCAAGGCTTTCTGATCAGCTGTATTCATCCGCCTCTCCCCCTTTTTTCTTCCTTATATTAATGTATGAAAAAAACGAGGGAACATGACGGAAGTTGGCATGGCTCTAATTAAAAGCCTTTCACTTTTTTCCAAACAAGTGACCATAACGCAAAGGAAAAATTCACTAATCCTGTGTCCTCAATACAAAAAGACACAGCTTCCAGCTATGTCTTACAATTCTCTTTATTTACTTTCTTCAACTGTTAAATTTAATAGCTTATTATTAGCTAGGCTATGTTTGATTTTCACAAGCACATTGAATTCTTTTCCACCTTCAGCTACCAAGAAAAGAAAATCATCTTCGACTACATCTTTTTCCAATTGTTTTCGGCCTTTATATTCATAGTCAGTGACTTCTTCAGCCGGATAATTTTCTTGAACAACAGCAATCGCGATTTTACCGTATTTTTCATAATCTGGAGTTTGTGCCATAACTGGTTGGAACGTACTAAAGCTGAGAATGAATATAAGTATTCCTATGATTTTCTTCATCTTTTCCCTCCTGTTACAATGGTATATCTTATAGTATGGATCATATTTTTCTCCTTATTCTAAAGTGTTGAATATGCTTCTGATGCAAGCATCAATAAAACAGAACGGTTGCGATTCCATTCTTCATAAATCACATCAATAGGAGGGCTCGTTTCATCGACAAGATGGCTTAACTCAATCGTCATAGCTGGTCGTTCAAACTCGTTAATGAACCAATCTGTATATCCACTTCCATTGGCATTTTCCTTAGGAATCGACAGTTTATATCCTGTTTGGGCCGTCACTTTTTTCACTAGATTATAATCACGTAAGATATTCTCCGGCTTATTATGGTAATACCAAAAAATTTCTCGTCCTGAAGTATGATAAGAAACAGCAAGTATTGGTTTAATTTGTTTAGTAAACAGGTAGAGAGCTTTTGTTTCAGAAGCTTCTAGTGGTTTCTTTCCTTTATAAAATTGATATTGTGGTGTCTGTGTATTTGTATCCACTTCATTCCACCCAGCAGGATATTGACGGTTTAAATCTATCCCTTTTGCGTTCGCTTTCCACCTTGACCAGTTCGTGCTAAAGTTGTTCATCCTAAACAATGCCCATTTTTCCTTGAGGTCAAATGCGGATAAATCCCCCTGTTGGATTTGAACACCATCTGGGTTTACCATAGGAACAAATATAAGGCTGACTTCATCTAATATATTTGTGGGATACCCATCAATGGTTACATTATATTCATAAGCTTTAGCATATGCTTTGATCATTTTCATGATTAATAAGGTAGAGAGCCATTCTCTGCCATGATGCGAGCCATTAATCAAAATAGATTTTTTTCCTTTTCCTAGCTTAACTGCCCAAATATCCTTTCCCTTTTCAGAGTGACCAATCGACATCAAGTTAAGATGGTAGCGCTTTTTCAAATCCATTAATTCTTTTTCATATTGCAAAACAGAATAAACAGGAGTTTTTGTTTTTGTTTCAACTTGAAGGGGATAACTAAGCAAAATCAAGGTTCCTACTATGGATACGATGAATCTTTTCATACATGCACCACCTACGTTTAATCAGGTGGTAACCCCACCTACTCAATTTTAATAAGGGAATATTACTGATGTGACAGTTTAATGGTGCAAAAATTTCTTTAACCAGGTAAAAAGCAACAATCCCGTTTCAGCGACATCTCCACATTTTACATTGTAATGAACGAGCGCGTTTACACAAACTACAAATAGCTCCTTAGTAAGGAGGAACTTTTATGACTAAAACGGATTATGACAGAGCTTTGTTTTACACACACAGATCAGAATGGGATAATTTGCTTATTTTAATGGTCCGTACGAAAGATCATTTTCTTTCAAAAAAGATTGAACGTTTTTTACACGCCTACCACTTTAATCACGACTACAGGCTTATTGAAACACATTTATATACATTACTTCGTTATCTCGATCACGCAGCTGAAAATACAACAGATTATTTTGAGTTGCTTCCAAGCTAGTTTTGCAATAGCTTCTGCAAATTGGAAAAATATATACAAGAAGAGAGGATGTCCTAAAGAGATAGACCTTGCAACTAAATCCAGTATTAATTAAGTGTATGAGACACTAATACTGATTATAGTGCGAAGTCAGACCCTTATAAGACATCCTCTCTTCTTTACCTAAACGCTCATTAAATCAATTGTTGAATACTTGTCATGAAGTCTTCCATCACTACTGACAATTTTTCTTCCGCATCTTTCATCGTCTTTCCTTGAATACCAAAGTAAAATTTGATTTTCGGTTCCGTACCTGATGGTCGTAAACATACCCAGGTGCCATCTTCTAAAAAATACTTTAGTACATTCGATTTAGGTAGGTCAATTGGAGTTTGTTCATTTTTTAATAAAAAGAACTTTTGACTGCTTTGGTAATCTTCTTGTACAACTACATGTTTACCAGCAATTTCTTTTGGTGGATTTTCACGAAACTCATTCAATATACCTTGAATTTGTCTAGCCCCATTAATTCCTTTAAGAGTAAGTGATTGTAATCCTTCCAAATAGAAGCCGTATTTTCCAAAAACTTCTAATAACCCTTCATACAATGTCATGCCTTGTTGTTTGTAATACGCACACACCTCTGTAGCTAGAACAACAGATTGAATGGCATCTTTATCTCTAGCGAAATCTTTAATTAAATAGCCATAGCT
The DNA here is from genome assembly GCF_000504145.1 of Bacillus cihuensis. Classification (NCBI taxonomy): domain Bacteria; kingdom Bacillati; phylum Bacillota; class Bacilli; order Caryophanales; family Bacillaceae; genus Bacillus; species Bacillus cihuensis. The sequence goes on from NZ_KI632497.1 coordinate 702,566, forward strand.
CTCTTCATATCCAAATAAAAACTGGTGTTCACCTGTTTGATGATATTGACCAATTTTCTCGGCAATGAATTTAAACCCAGTAAGGACATCTACGGTTTTTAACCCATAACTGGCAGCAATTGTACGGCCGATTTCAGAAGTCACTATTGTTTTCAATACAACGCCATTTGCAGGCAATGTACCTTTTAGTTGTTTTTGTTTTAATAAATAGTCCAAGAACAATGCACCCGTTTGATTTCCAGTTAAAACCACATATTTTCCATCCAAGTCTTTCACAGCGACTCCTAGACGATCAGCATCTGGATCGGTGGCTATTAATAGATCCGCATTTACTTGGCTACCAAGCTCTATGGCCAATTCAAATGCCGCTGGTTCCTCTGGATTTGGCGAGGAAACAGTAGAAAAGTTCGGATCAGGAAACTCTTGTTCCTTTACAACGTGAACGTTCTTATATCCTAGATCTTTCAATGCACGTTGCACAGATTTGTTAGCTGTACCGTGAAGCGGTGAAAAGACAATTGAAATATCCGTTTCCGCTGCAAGTAATGGACTTTCTGGAATGCTTAACAATTGTTCATTATAAGCTGTATCTAACTCTTCTCCAATGGAAACGATAAGCCCTTTTTCCTTTAATATTTCAGTATCTCCAACTTGAAGAACAAGTTCATTTTCAATTGCATTCACATATTGAATAACTTTATCTGCCTCAGCTGGTGGCAATTGAGCACCATCAGGACCATATACTTTATAACCGTTATATTCAGGTGGATTATGGCTTGCAGTAATCACAATTCCCGCTGTCGCATTTAATTCTCGAACGGCAAAGGACAATTCTGGAGTTGGGCGCAGTTCATCTGAGAGGTAGGCTTTAATTCCAGAAGTCGCAAGGGTCTTGGCTGCTTCTAAGGCAAATTCTGGTGACTTATGACGAGAATCATAGGCAATGACTACACCGCGCTTTTTCGCTTCCTCACCAAATGATTCTATATATTGAGCTAGTCCCAACGTTGCCTTGCGAACTGTATAGACATTCATCCTATTCGTTCCTGCGCCAATTTCCCCACGCATTCCACCTGTCCCAAACTCAAGGTTTTTATAAAACGCATCCTCAAGTAACGCATCATCGCCTTCTAATTGCTCAAGCAAAACTCGTAATTCATTGTCTAAATTTTGATCCTCTATCCATTTTACGTATGTATCTCTCCAATTCACAGGCACAGTCCCCTTTTCAATTACATGGATAATATTTAGAAAATTCGAATTTGGATATATTTCCTTTTTACCGTACCACATTTGTATAAAAAAAAGAAGTAGAAAAAGCGACAGTTTCCAAAGTAGTGATCAAAGCCCATTACAACTAAAAAAGGCAGCAAACAAAGATGTTTTTTCTACTGATTTAGAATCTCAAAGCACACCTTTTCTAGACCTCTCTTCTTGTTTAGTCATCGCACCATTCACTTCATTTGAAAACTTGTTCAACTGGTTTCGATACCCCTAATTCCTTAAATATCAATCCGCTTTCGTACAAGCAATATTGCTTAATAACTTTTAGTAAGTATATTTATTTTACAGAAGGGCTTTGGACATACTATAATTTTTATGAAAAAACAATAGGTGGAGAGAAGATGAAAAATGATAAAAGATAAGCGTGAAAACTATTTATTCTTTGCGTGGGCAGTATCTGTCATCGCAACGCTTGGCAGCTTGTACTTTTCCGAGATTAAACAATATGAGCCATGTAGCCTATGTTGGTTCCAAAGAATTGTCATGTATCCATTTACTGTCTTATTAGGGATTGCGGTTGCAAGAAAAGATTATCGTATTAGTTTATATACCATGATTCTATCCGGGATTGGAGCTCTTATTTCAAGCTATCATTATTTAATTCAAAAAGTTTCTTTCTTCGGAGATCATGCCGTTTCTTGTGGAAGGGTTCCGTGTACAGGGCAGTATATTAACTGGTTCGGCTTTATTACCATACCGTTCCTTGCTTTGACTGCATTCGTCCTAATCTTCATCTGTAGCACTATCATCTGGAAAAAATCCAAGGAGGAGTACGCATGAAAAAAATCATTATTTTTCTAGTCGTTATTTTAGCGTTGTTCGCAACATTAGGAATTGTAACGACTATGCAAAAAGACGAAAAATTAAAGGCAACAGATAATCCATATGGTACGGACAAGCTTGAGCCAGCAACTATAGATCAATTGGATGATCCAAACTATCAAAACATCATCCTTCCAGCGCAATTAAATAAGAAGCTAGAAGCAAAAGAGGATGTGGCTGTTTATTACTTCAGTCCTCTTTGCGAACATTGCCAAAGAACCACTCCCATTGTGGCTCCACTCGCTGAAGAAATGGGCATCGACCTTGTTCAATACAATCTTCTTGAATTCGAACAAGGCTGGAATGATTACAATATAAAGGCAACACCAACAATTGTCTACTATAAAAATGGCGTGGAACAAGCCCGCATCATGGGTGAAAATGATGAAGCAACGTTTAAACAATGGTTTGAAAACAATGGCGTTAATTAATGAAAAGAAGCTCCTTTTTAAGTACTTGTTCACTAATAATACACTAAAAGATAATTAAGATTTTTTCCTTTGCAAAATGATTAAGAGGCTGACGAATTTGCGTCAGCCTCTTATTTAGGTAAAATGAAGGATAATGACTAGTTTAAAAATTGTCTTGTCGGCTCTTCATAAAGCATTGAAGAGTTTTCTTCATTTACATCATTTGATTGTAGAAAGTGATTGCTAAAAAAAGGGAAAAACATACCGTTTTCATTAAGTAATTGAATATTTTTGCTTAATAGTAATTCCATTTTCGTTTTAACCGAACGCTGTTCATTTTTTCCATTTCTCTCTAGAATCGTGATGATAACTTGCAAACTAGTCATAATCTGGTACGCTCTTTTTAACGTCTCTGCATATGCTTCAGACTTCAGCACTCCAATTTTTTTAAAATGTGCGATTTCAGTTTCTGGAAAATACTTCGGAAAAACAAAATCAAAAAAATATGAAACAAGATTCTCTATTCTTTGTTCTTGTTCATAAGTAGAAGAGTAAACAATCTTCACGAACAACCCACCCTTGTAAATCAATAAGTATGATAATGGTTTCAGTTTCTTCCAATAGAATACCATAAGAATCAGGAAGAAAGGGAGGGAAATATCACCACTTATTTTTTATTTCTAGGTAGAAAGATTCATAAAAATCCCATTAGCCTGTCAGAAAATGTTGTATTATGTCGAATTATTTATTAATATGTCGAAAGTGGTGGAAAAAGTGCTTAATAATAAGCGAAATCAAGATAATTTGGTAATTACTGCACCTCAAAAATGGAATGAATTAACAATAGAAAAACTTATGAAAGACTATTGGAAAGCACCAAAAAAACTGGTACATGAATGGCGAATGAGTAAAAAGGTAACAATTAACGGAGAAACGGCTCAGTGGACTAAACCTCTACAGGAAGGTGATATGCTTGGCATTCCCGTATTCGAATGTCCTCTCACTGATTTACCGGTGCCGAATGATCTCCAAATCGATATTTTGTATGAAGATGATCACCTCTTAGTTGCTAATAAACGGGCAGGTATGGATACCCATCCAACAAACCCCAAACAAACTAATACACTCCTCAATGGAGTTGCATATCATGTAGCAATAACGAATCAAAAGCCGTTTATCAAACATATCCATCGCCTTGATAAAGATACAACAGGTGCAGTGCTGTTTGCGAAAAACCCCTTTGTTGGTGCAATTCTAGATCGAATGTTAGAAGATCGTACAATAACTAGGACCTATGTTGCTTTAGTAGAAGGGAAAATGAATAGTGAACAAGGTTGCATCGATGCAAAGATAGGCCGAGACCGCCATCACGCAACCAGAAGAAGAGCATCCCTAACTGGACAAACAGCAATCACTCATTATAAAGTTCTAAAATTTTTTCCTAAAAAAAATGTAACAATGGTAAGCTGTACATTAGACAGTGGACGGACCCATCAAATACGGGTTCACTTTAGTCATATTCAACACCCATTAGCAGGCGATACATTGTATGGGGGAAAGAAAACTTACCATCGACAAGCTTTACATGCCCGAAAAATTGAATTTATTCATCCTATTACTGAAGAAAAACTATGTATACCTGCACCTTATTTAGATGAACTGCCTATTTTTACCATATAAAAAAAGGATGCCAAATTGGCATCCCTTTTTTATATGGTGATAGGTCTATGAAGCGCGACGTGTACCACGCAAGATTAGACTTAAGATAAATACGAAGACGATAGCACCTATCAATGATGGAATAATCGCGAAGTTAGAGACAACAGGTCCCCAATTACCTAAAATTAATGAACCTAACCAAGCACCCACGAAACCTGCGATAATATTTCCGATAATACCAAACGGCACATCACGTCCAATAATCATTCCTGCCAACCAACCGATAATCCCACCAATAATTAATGACCAAAGAAAACTCATATTATTTAATTCCTCCTTAAATTTTTTTATTCTAAAAGCTAAGAGTTAAAGTTTTCTCTTACTTTTATTGAACGGCAGCTTTTTAGGGTCCAATCAAATTCGGGTGACCTACTCCTATAATATTGAATAATATCCTTGTTCTAAACTAATCAACTGCAAAGTCACCCTTCACCCCACTCGGATAATTAATACCGAATCATTACTTGCCGTCTTATATAGTTACTTTCCCCCTTTTCACATTCTAAAACCAAAAAAATTTGAATAAAAAAATGTAATTATTTCAATGATTATTATTGAGCAAAGCGGGTATAGCTAATTTCCCTCTTTGAGCTAGAACCGAGTTTTAAAGTCAAACCCTCAAACATAAAAAAACCTGAAACAAGCAACGATCTGCTTGTTACAGGTTTTTATCCCGCATTAACGGGCTGTGTAACCCCACTGATTAAAGTTTCACTTTATTTAAAACTTCACTTCGTCAGGGTTTGATCCATAACGCTCATTGAGATTTAATGCATCAATTTTGTTCATCTCGTCCAAGCTTAATTCAAAGTCAAAACATTTAGCATTCGCTTCAATTCTAGATGGAGTAATTGACTTAGGTATAGCTATCGTACCATGCTGTAAATGCCATCTAATTAAGACTTGCGCGGCAGATTTATTATGTTTTTTAGCTAAGTGATTGATGGTTGGTTCATCAATAAGATGTCCTTGACCAAGCGGACCCCATGCCTCAACTTTAATATCATGCTTTTTACAAAACTCTCTAATTTCAGGCTGCGAAAGACGTGGATGTAGCTCAATCTGATTTACAACTGGTTTAATTTCTGCATTTGCTAATAAGTTCTCCAAATGATGAACATGGAAGTTACTTACCCCGATGGCACGTACACGGCCTTCCTTATAAAGAGTTTCAAGTGCTTTCCAAGTTTCAATATATTTATCTTGCCCCGGCCAATGAATTAAGTATAAATCCAAATAATCAAGTCCAAGTCGTTCAAGGCTTGCTTCATATGCTTTTAAGGTTGATTCGTACCCCTGATCCGTATTCCAAACTTTAGATGTGATGAAAAGTTCCTCACGAGGAATTCCGCTTTCTTTAATTGCCTGCCCCACACCTTCTTCATTTTTATAAATAGCAGCAGTATCGATGGAACGGTATCCTACTTCTAACGCTTTCTTTACTGATTCAACAGTTTGACTTCCATTTTCAACCTTGAAAACACCAAAACCGAGCTGTGGAATTTCTACACCGTTATGTAATGTGATAGTTTCGCTTATACTTTTGATCATCGAATAACCTCCTCTATAATTACAAAGATTATACCATTAACTGGTTTCTTCTTCTAAAGAAATGGTTTAGATAAAGTGAAATTCAGTAGCAGAGGGAGTTCTTCACTCGTACTGATTGTTATTCCCGTTCTATAGTCGTTACTATCTCCGCACAGCGTAGATAAATCGACTCTAGATCTAAGTTTCAATACTCACAGATTATGTACACCGCGTCCTCATGTCTTCTTCTTTGTGCCCCACAATCTGTTGGCGCAAACTATACCTCTGCGTAACTCTCGATAAGTTTCACTGTATTTCACTAATCGGGGGTTTTCTGTCCATTAATACAGGTAAAAGAAAAGAACCGTTTTGTCTATATCCATTTCCCAAGAAATGCATAACCTTATATTATAATTGATCTTTATTGATGTAGAAAGCACACATTATAATGTATTTTAAATTTTCTGTATTTGTTTTGTTAAGTTTTTGTAAATTTTCGTCGAAATATCTTCCCTATAACTAATAGAATTCGTTACAATAAGTTCGCTAATACTATACATAGGCTATTGCCTTTTAAATGTTAAATCTATACCAATTCTGCTTTTATGGGGGTTTTCAAATGGTTTTCAAATCAAAGAAAGACAAGTTCGCACATGCTCTTATTAATATTTCTCAAAATTTAAAAGAGAGCGCTGATTATTTTCATGATTTTAAATTGAAGAATGTTAGCGATCTTAAGGTTTTCTCAGAAATGATGAAAGAGTATGAGCATAAAGGCGATGATATGGTCCATGGCGTTATTACAGACTTAAACAATGCCTTCATTACGCCAATTGAGCGTGAAGATATCCTATTACTAACAATGAGCATGGACGATGTGTTAGATGGCCTTGAACACTGCGCTGCTTTGTTTGAAATGTATTCAATTATCCATGCGGATGAATATATGTTGAAGTTTGTCGAAGCGATTAAAGAATGTACGTATGAAATTGAAAAATCTGTTGACCTTTTAACAACAAAAAAATTATTAGATATTCGTGAACACGCGATTAAAATTAAAGATTTGGAATCAGTTTGTGATGGAATTCAACGTCAATCCATTAAAAATCTGTTTTCAGTTGAAAAAGATCCAATTCGTATTATCCAATATAAAGAAATTTATGAAAGCCTTGAAGAAATTGCTGACCATTGTCAGACTGTCGCCAATACACTTGAAACTATTATCATGAAAAACGCGTAAGGAGTCTTCCACATATGGATAGTTTATTTCTATTAACGTTATTAATCGTCATCTTTGCACTTGGATTTGACTTTATCAATGGTTTCCATGATACAGCCAATGCCATTGCAACTTCTGTTTCAACGAAAGCTCTTAAACCACGCCATGCGATTATCTTAGCTGCAACAATGAACTTCGTTGGTGCTATGACATTCACAGGCGTTGCCAAAACCATAACAAAAGACATCGTTGACCCGTTTACCATACCGAATGGTTCCACTGTCATTCTTGCTGCCCTTATTGCAGCCATTGCTTGGAATTTAATCACTTGGTATTACGGAATTCCTAGCAGTTCTTCTCATGCTTTGATTGGTTCAATTGCAGGCGCAGCGATTGCAGCGGCTGGTTTTACAGAAATTAAATGGAGCGGATTTTTAAAGATCCTTCAAGCTCTAATCATTTCACCAATTCTCGCATTTGCGGTTGGATTTATCGTTTATTCCATTATTAAAGTGATCTTTAAAAATAATAATTTAACAAAAACTAACAAGCAATTCCGTACGATTCAAATTGCTACGGCAGCCCTTCAATCGTACTCACATGGAACAAATGACGCTCAAAAAGCTATGGGAATTATCACTCTTGCTTTAATAACAAATGGCTACACAACATCCAGTGACATTCCATTCTGGGTACAATTCTCTTGTGCGCTGGCAATGGGTCTTGGTACATCAGTCGGTGGTTGGAAAATCATTAAAACTGTTGGTGGAAAAATCATGAAAATCCGTCCTGTAAATGGAGTTGCTGCCGATTTAACTGGTGCTGCCATTATCTTCGGAGCAACACTTATTCACTTACCGGTTAGTACAACTCATGTTATCTCTTCATCTATCCTCGGTGTCGGTTCTGCTCACCGGATTAAAGGTGTGAAATGGGGTACTGCCAAGAGCATGATTATTACTTGGTTTATCACATTACCGATTTCAGCAACGCTTGCAGGTTTGATTTACTTCATCCTTCATTTATTTTTATAATACTTTTAAGCTCCTTTCCGTGCTATTAAGCGGAAGGGTTTTTTTATTGCCAATTTTTTCACTTCCCCCTTTTTATAAAACTAATTCTTTCTTATATGTCAAAAAGTAGATTAAAATTAAATATATGAAAAATAACTTTTTATTAAGGGGAAATTAATCATATGCATGGTGGGGAGAAAAATCGAGACATTTTCAAAGGGTTATTTGGTGATATGATGGAATTTGCTGACCGAATCAGTTCCGTTCTGGGCGGACCAGTTACCATCGAAGACGGCAACCATCGATTACTAGCTTATAGTAGGCATGAAGATACGACCGATTTAGCGAGAATTTCTACAATACTTGGCAGAAGAGTGCCTGAAAAGGTAATTAATCGCTTATGGAATGAGGGCGTCATTCCTGCCCTTTTAGATGGGGATGTTCCTATTAAAGTCAGCTCTATTGAAGGTGTTGGTCTCGGGAATCGAGCTGCTGTTTCGATACGGAAAAACAAAGATGTACTAGGGTTTATATGGGTTCTTGAAGTGAATCAGCCATTTACAGGAGAAGATTTACAATTTCTACAATTAGCAGCCCAGGAAGCCAAAAATCAGCTGCTACAGCATCAATTAAAGAAACAACAGAAAGATGCAAATAATAAGGAATTCTTATGGAGACTTCTTACCGGCCATTTCCAAGGAGAAAATGATATTAAAGAAGCCCTATCTAAGTATTCGCTTCCGATACCAACCCTCTTTTCCATCATCGTATTCGAATTTCCAGAAATCATTGATGAAAAAGTTGAACGACATATTTCTTATATGCTTACTATCACGCAAAAGATTAGAGTGTACTTATTTATGACTGATCAGAACAAGCTCATTTTATTGAATGTTACAGACGATGTCGAACAACTTTCTACTTCGGTACATTCATTTATTCCTTTCTTCATTAGGGAAATGAAAAGCCGCTTCGGTGTGGAAGGAATTCTAGGCAGCTCAGGCCTTTCCTACTCTCATCTTTCCAACGGGATTAATAGCTATCAAGAAGCCCTTTATACCTTAAAAATTAAAATGGCATTTCCTGAGGATACCACCTCGATTATTTATTATGAAGACCTGGGATTATACAAAGAGTTCGATTATTTTTTACAACAAAGATCAGCTGTTCAACAAGTGCATCCCTCGATAACTAAATTAGAAAAATATGATTCAAAACACCAGACCGAGTTATTGCGGACGCTTGAAGTTTATTTTGATAGAGACTGCAGCCAAAATGATGCCGCAAAACAGCTGCATATCCATGTAAATACACTTAACTATCGCTTGAAACGAATTGTAGAAATTGGACATGTTCGTCTGAATGATCCTATGCAAAAAATGACCATCTTTCTCGAATTAAAAATTAGGCATTATAAAGACTTTTTAAGAAAAAAATAAAAGGATGGGATAATCCTTGAACAATGAATCAAAAGAATATTTAGAATCAGAACTGCAAATTATAAACAAATGGGAAAAGGAGCAAAAAGGGTTATGGTTTTGGGAGAAAATTGGACGTTTACCCTTTAAGTTACTTGATAAAGCAACCCCGGCATTTATTCAAGACAAGATCGCTCTCTTTCTGGATGAATTAGGAAGCTTCGTTCAAAGTGGCGGGCAGTATTTAACGAAAGAACAGTCCGTCTTTAAGCGAATTGAAGGTTATATCCCAGGAAAATCCATTAAATCTGTGGAAGAGTGCGCAAATGTTTCGCTACATGTCATGAGTTCTGTAAGCGAAGACATAAAAAAAACCAATAGCAAGCTTGCAACAGTACAAGGGGCATCTACTGGAATTGGAGGGATTTTCACGCTGACCATTGACGTCCCTTTATTATTAAGTTTGTCTTTAAAAACCTTACAGGATATCTCACTAGCATATGGTTTTGATCCGAAAGATAAAGAAGAACGAGTTTTTATTGTTAAGTGCTTGCAATTTGCGACAGCAGATATCGTTGGCAAAGAAGCGATATTAAATGATTTATCCTCATTTCACAGCAATGAACAAGTTGGTCGGAAGGAAATGGTAAGTCAGCTTCAAGGTTGGCGTGAAGTCGTCTATACATATCGCGATCAATTTGGTTGGAAGAAACTCCTGCAAATGATTCCGATTGCCGGGATGGTCTTTGGAGCTTTTACCAATCGGAGCATGATTGCAGACGTAGCTGAAGTTGGTAATATGCTTTATCGGAAACGCCGGATTTTGCTGCGATTAGAAGCAAAGCAAAAACAGATTCATTGAGTGTTTGTGAAATTCCACAAATATTCATTTTAGAATTTTCTAATTTCACATATCATATTTTTTCTGATGCAGTTATAATTTGTGTACAAAGAGTAATTTTCTTTTGAAATGGAGTGATTTAATTATGCGAATTGGAATCCCTATGGAAATAAAAAACAACGAAAATCGTGTTGCTATTACTCCTGCCGGTGTTGTCGCTTTACGTAACGCTGGTCATGAAGTATATGTTGAAAAAAATGCTGGTGTAGGAAGCAGCTTTTCAGATGAATCTTATCTAGCTGCTGGAGCTATTATTGCTGAAACAGCCGAAGATGTTTGGTCCACATCGGAAATGATTCTTAAAGTAAAAGAACCTATCGCGTCAGAATATCAATATTTTCGAAAAGATTTAATTCTTTTCACATATCTACACCTAGCTGCGGACTATAATTTAACTAAAGCGCTTAAAGATAGTGGTGTTTTGGCAATTGCCTATGAAACAGTTTCCGTGCACAACACGCTGCCATTATTGACGCCAATGAGTGAAGTTGCAGGTAGAATGGCTGCACAAATAGGCGCTCAATTTCTAGAAAAACCTCATGGCGGTAAAGGAATTTTATTAAGTGGTGTTCCTGGTGTAAAACGTGGAAAAGTAACAATTATCGGTGGTGGAGTTGTCGGTACGAATGCGGCGAAAATAGCCGTCGGTTTAGGAGCAGATGTCACGATTATTGATCTCAGCCCTGACCGTCTTCGTCAATTAGATGATATCTTTGGTAATCAAATTTCCACATTAATTTCTAACCCATATAATATAGCACAAGCTGTATCTGAATCTGATTTAGTCATTGGTGCCGTATTGATTCCTGGGGCAAAGGCACCTAAGCTTGTTACAGAAGAAATGGTAAAAGCGATGTCTCCTGGTTCTGTTGTCATTGATGTTGCAGTTGACCAAGGTGGAATTTTTGAAACGGTCACCAAAATTACCACTCACGATCAACCGACATATGTGAAGCATGGAGTAGTCCATTATGCCGTCGCAAACATGCCTGGAGCTGTCCCAACTACTTCAACAATTGCCTTAACAAATGTAACAATCCCGTACGCACTGCAGATTGCCAATAAAGGAGCCGTGACAGCCATTCTTGAAAACGAAGCTCTGGCAAAAGGAGTAAACGTCGCAAACGGCGAAATTACCTTCGAGGCAGTAGCCAAAGACCTCGGCTTTAAGTACGTACACGTTGAAACCGCATTAAAAAACGAAAATATTAATGCATAAACGACCTAAAACATCAAAACCCTCTTAGAACTACTCACAAATGAAAAAAACAGTGATAAGAGTCTGCTCAAAGGGTCTGGCTTCACACTCTATACACCGTTTATCGTGACATGTTCACGTCTTAAACGATTTATAGTAGATGTGGGTCCGGACCCTTTTGTTTTGAACATTCTTTCAAAAATTTGATATTTATCGATAGATTATTACGTTCATCTTTAGTTTTACGTTTATCCCAATCTAATTAACCTTCAGTGAAAAACAATGATGGAAGTTTCAGTTGATTAATACGCCTCAAGTCTTAGCAATAAATAATTCCTCCGCTCATTGTTTAAACAACAGTATTTCCCTAAAATAAACTTATCGAAAACAAATCGCTAACGGAGGTTTTATTGTGAAAAATTATCTAATGATTTTTCTTGTGATTATCGGGATTGGCCTATTATTTACAATATCCAATACAATTCCATCGCTTTTTAATCATGCGGAATCAAATCAGGCAAAAATAACAAAAGAAATAGATACACTTGATTTTCACATTTCAAGTGTAGAGGCGATAGTCGTCCCAGAAAAAAGGTCAAATATACAAGCTAAGTTAAGTGGCAAGGGTACTGTCAACGTGAGACAAAAAGGGAATAAAATAATAATAGAATACAAGCGTAAATGGTTTGAGCAAATTGGATTTTTCAGTTCCCCTAAACTTACGGTTTATATTCCTGAAGATTACAATAAAAGCATGGACATTTCCGTGTCATCTGGCAGCTTAAAGTTTGCTGGTGACTCAAAGAATCATCCAATGGAACTTAAAGATCTTTCAATAAACATCGGATCAGGACACGCAGATTTATCCAATCTTACGGTAGATACCTTTACTTCCGTAGTTTCATCTGGAAATTTTGAAGTGAACTCTGTTACATCAAATGCTGGAGACTTTGACGTGAGCTCTGGTAGACTGGTTGTCAAACATTATAGTGGTGAACTGCAAGCTGAGGTTTCGTCTGGCCTGCTTAATATCCAACTTGATGAATTAACCGGTCCAGCTGATGTTACAGTAAGTTCAGGTTCCGTCAAATTAGATTTACCTGAAGACGCGGATTTTACTCTTCATGGCAAAGTTAGCAGTGGTGTCATTCATAATAACTTTCAGTTAAAAAACGAAATAACATCAGATAAGAAATTTGAGGGAACGTATGGCTCTGGCAAACATCCTGTGAACCTACAAGTTTCAAGCGGGGCCGTCACTGTTCATTAAGTGCCTTTGTTCATTTATCCAGCAAAATATTGGACCCCCCTGCTAAAATGAATGACTTCCAGAAGTATCACATATAGATGAAAGTAGCTTGTGATAAAAAAAAGGGGGGATAATGGCAAATGAATTTGTAACTAGGTCATTAGACTTTAGTCATGATTTTGATCAACTGATGTACCAAGCAATGGATTTGGAGCATATAAGACCAGAATTTGAAACACCTGCCCTGCCCTTCTAGACCAAAACAGAGTTTCCGTCGTTTCACTAAGGGACTTCAAGAAAACAGCGCGAGATTTAATCGAAGCATGCCGGATAAAAAGTAATATCCACCCTCTTCTAGCTGATCATGTATTTAGGGAAGCAGAAAGGTTTATTGAAATTATCGATATGTTCGAAGCGTATCTTCAAAATAGTCATTGATCATCTTCTTTAAGAAATGCAAGAAATTACAAAAAGGAAGTTTCCCATTTTTGGGGTGGAAGCTTTCTTTTTTTGCTTTGTTAAACTTGTCTGTTGATTGGAACGTAAGGCATTCATTCTAATCAACAGAGTGCAAAAATCAACAATGAGGTTTAATATAGCCTTTTTATAGTAACTGTTTTACTATGTTGATATTCGAATAATCAATAAACGACATCATTAGATGTTTATATTGAATTCTACTTAGCGAAGATTGTTTTTTGTTCGCTCGACTACAATGCTATTTCCCATTTTTTTAGATTTTTACTTACTTCAATCTCTCTCCTACCCTCTTCGGTGGATAGCAGAAAACTCTTCTTTGCTTTGAGTAATGCAGTAAACTAGGAGTATTCGGACAGTTATCAGCAGATAAAAAGGATATCATTGTATTGATTGAAGTGGTTGCTGTCGCATTTGACACCTTCCATTGATCATGATGAATATCTCCTCTAATGAGATATTTCCCCAAAAACGAATACATACAATATCGCTCTAACAACCAGTGATCTAAAGTTCCTGGCAGTGTTTCAAACAACACATTTCCCGGCTGATAAGTTAGATTTATTTTTTCTGAGGTGTTTTTATCTGATAGCCTATAGCTCTTAAATTGGAAAGCATTTTTCATCTGCTTAAATTCCATATTGGCATGTTTATAAGGAAGCCCTATCGCGGTTTTTAGTCCAATCACAAAGAGGGGATGATTCGCATCTAGGCTGAAAAAATAGATACCTGGGATATCTTTATACTTTACATATGTTCTCACATTTATCTCCAAATAGGCATTCAGCAATGGAAGGGATGGTATTCCCCTTCCCTTCATTTTTGTGACCCTAAATGGAATAATCGTGATCCATGCCCTATTTTGATAAACATCAAGTTCTAGTTCAAGTGGTACGTAATTCCTTAAAACATTCGGATCCATTGGATAATGGATAAATAATAAGTCCTCCCACACTTGGCTCAATAACCAAGGTAAAGAAGGCAATGGAAAAGGTCGGTGATCAAGCTGCATAAATTCGTCATGCATGAATCTTTCTCGCTCCTATCATGAATAAGGTTAAACGCATTTATTTTACCTTATCCTATACTCCTATATTTATGAATATAATGAGAAACAACCGCACGAAAAGTTATCCTGACTTTAAGATCACTCATTATTTAGAAGCCGAGATGGTTTATTCTATTTAATCCAAAAATATTTTTCCTGGATTTAGTATCCCTTTCGGGTCTAAAACTTGCTTAATCGCTAACATGACATCATATGCATTTCCATGTTCGCGACGCTGGTAAATCCTTTTGCCTATTCCAACCCCATGTTCACCTGTACATGTTCCACCACGACTAAGTGCATAGTCAACAATTTCTGCATTTAACCGCTTCGCTTCGGCTACTTCAATTGGATCTGTCAAATCCAACATAAAGAGCACATGATAGTTGCCATCCCCAACATGACCGGCAATGGCTCCTTCTACTTTCGATCGGTCAATTTTTTCGCGAGTGTTCAAAATCGCCTCCGATAATTCATGTAGTGGAACACTGACGTCAGTAGACATAAGCTTCTTTCCAGGTGAACTATGAATCAAAGCATATGCCAGCTTATGCCGCGCTTCCCATAATTCATTTCTAGCGATAGAATCAGTTTCAAACGTAATATTCTCACAACCTAAATCACGAACAATGTCCTTTGCAAACTCTACATCTTGAGCTAAGCCTGCTGCGTTGCCATGAAATTCAAGGAATAGAGTCGGTTTTTCTTCATAAGACTTGTTCATATAGGTATTCACCTGTGTAATTGAACGCGCATCAACTAGTTCAATTCTTGCAATTGGAATGCCAGCAGACATAATTCCATTCACAGCTGAAAGCGCTTGCTTTACTGAAGGAAATGAGGCTCTACCTGCGACAATTTCTTCAGGAATGCCATACACTTTAAGAGTCAATTCGGTGAATACACCTAGAGTCCCTTCTGAACCGACAAACAGCCCATTTAAATGTAGCCCTGACGAAGATTTCGTTGCCAAGCTTCCGGTATGGATGATTTCCCCATTGGCTAATACTACTTCAAGGTCACGAACTTGATCACGCATGATCCCGTATCTAACCGCAGTTGTTCCACTAGCATTTGTCGCTGCCATCCCACCAAGAGTTGCATCTGCACCTGGGTCAACCGAAAAGAACAGTCCATATTTCTTTAGAGCCTTGTTGAGTTGTGTGCGCGTAACCCCCGGCTGAACTTTGACTAAAAAATCTTTTTCTCGTACTTCAATCACCTTGTTCATCAGTGACATATCCAGTGAAATGCCACCATTAGAAGGAATCGCATTCCCTTCCAAACTTGTGCCGAGTCCAAAAGCAATGACAGGAATTTCCTGTTCATTTGCGAATTTTAATAATGCACTTACTTCCTCTTTACTTTCTGGAAATGCGACGACATCTGGTAAATGTGGAGTATGATAGGACTCATCCCGGCTGTGCTGCTCCAATACCGTTTGATTAATCGTTACCCGGTCTTCTGCTAATAGACTTTTCAGTACTTTCACGTAATCTACCATAATGTCTCTCCCCTTCATTAATCGTTGTCCAACTTAATCTTAATTCATATTAACGGAAAATTAAATATATTCACACTCCTGTTATAGAAATAAACTTCGTATAGTTTGCTCGAAAAAAAAAAGCCAATCGCAACTGGCTTTTCTCCCATTCTTTATTCGTCATCTAATCCTTTACTTTTCCGAGTGCATGCTTTCATAGCATTCAAGATCGATGCCCTGAAATTACTTTCTTCCAATGCAGCTACAGCTCGAATCGTTGATCCTCCTGGTGTGCATACATCATCCTTCAAACTTCCAGGGTGCTTTTCGGTATCAAGCACCATTTTCGCAGCTCCGAGTACAGCTTGGGCAGCTAATTTGTACGCTTGCTTTCTCGGAATACCATCTCTGACTCCGCCATCAGCTAATGCTTCAATGAACATATAGACGTAGGCGGGTGAAGAACCACTAATAGCAGGCACTGCATCCATTAATTCTTCTTTCAGCAGTTCTGTTTTTCCGAACGCATTCAAGATTTCTTCTACATCCGCCAAATCTTTTTCAGTGATTAATTCATTGATGGATAATACCGTCATTCCTTCTCTAACTAATGAGGGTGTATTTGGCATCGTCCTTACCAATTTAACTGCCTTACCGAAAGCAGACTCCACCGTTTGAATGGAAATGCCTGCTGCAATCATTATAATAATAGCCTCTTCTTTCACATCATATTTAATTTCTTCGATCACTTTCGCATAACTTGATGGTTCAACTGCTAAAAATAAGATATCTGCAAACTGGGCAATCTCTTGATTATTTAGCGATCCTTGAACATGAAGTTTTTCCCTAACCATTCGTAACGTATTTTCTGAGCTTGTACTTACCTTTATTGAGTCAGCTGGAACAACACCCGCTGTAATCATCCCTAAAACCATCGCCTGTCCCATTTTTCCACAGCCAATAAATCCTATTTGTTTATTCATGTAAGACACATCCTATTTGAATATTCTTTACGATCCAGTTTAACAATACATCATTGAAAACAAAAACCAATGATGGAAGGTTCACTTTATTATAAGATGATTTAAATGAACTATGCTATTATTTAGCAATTAAGATATTTTCATAAATACATTTCAATAAAGTGCACTTCTATCAGTGGGGGTTTTACTGACCCATTAATGTGGGATAAATGAAATTAAATTGTTTTTTAAGGCTCTTTTCGTAAAGATTGTTGTTTTTAGCAAGAAACCAATTCGAACAGATGTTGATCTTCGTTACAGGTGCGAGACTCCTGCGGGAAAAGCGTGTTGAGGGAGACCCCGCAAGTGCAAAGCACTGAGGAGGCTTCTGAGACCGCCTCTACAACGGAAATCAACCCGGGTTATTAGTGTGAAAATGATTGAAAAGCAACAAAGTATGTGAAAACAGCCTTTTTTAAAAACTGCTAACCAGTGGAGGAATACATATGACAAATTTTCACGCATTAGCCATAGATTTTTATGAAAAATCAACCTTGGATCTCGCAAAATCTTTACTTGGCTGTTTATTGGTAAAAGAGACATCTGAAGGCATTTGTTCAGGATATATCGTCGAGACAGAAGCTTATATAGGACCTGAAGATCGCGCCGCCCATAGTTTTAACAATCGGCGAACGAAGCGGACAGAAATAATGTTTGGCCATTCTGGATTGGTATATACGTACCAAATGCATACTCATACACTGGTAAATGTCACGAGTGGTGGAGTTGATAAACCCGAAGCCATCCTCATTCGAGCTTTGGAACCAATCGAGGGGATTGAATTGATGCAGCAAAGGCGTGGCTTGCAAACTGAGAAGAAGCTGACGAATGGCCCCGGGAAATTAACAAAGGCACTTGGGATTACGATGCAGGACTACGGCTTGTGCTATACGAAACCACCGATTTATATTACACCAGGTATATTACCCAAACATATTTCTAGTGGACCTAGAATCGGCATCGGAAACAGTGGTGAAGCAAAGGACTATCCATGGCGTTTCTGGATTACAGGAAATTCGTATATCTCCAAGTAGCCAACTGAATACTTTCAAGTAATATACCCCAGAAAGCAAATTGGCGAGACAGGATGAACATTCTCTAGATGTGTATCGATCAATGAAATGGGCCTTTCATGTAGTTTCACGAATAAGAAGAGGACCAGACATTAACTGCCTGATCCTCTTCCTTTGGAATGTTAAAGTGATAACAATAAAATATAATCAATTCATTTATTTTGATCCAATCGATTATTTTTAATTACGGCTTATTTTTCGTTACATATGTGCCAGCAATTAAGTCGTGAATCGCGCGCTTATCTTCTCGTAGTCCAATCATGAAAGCACTAATTACATAGAGAACACCTGAAAGTAACAAGCCAATGAATAGCCAAGCAAACCCTTTAAATAATTCACTTACTACCGCATCCGACATCAGATCTTCACTCATGAAGACATCAAATCCAGAAACACCAAATGATACAATAAAGCCAATTATCCCTAGAAATGAAGGCAGTCCATATACAATCCCTGCAATGACATAACGCTTAATCATCGTCCAGAATGTGACCTGGCTCCCATCAAGCTTCACTATCCGAACACCAAGTGCCTTTTTCCCAACTGTATAACCATACCAAAAGATAGGAAGCAATAAAGCGTATAAAAATGAAATAATATTGCTCAACCATTCAGATGTCCCATTCGAAAAAATTGCTCCTAATATTAATCCTAATACGATAAAAATAAGTGCATCAATCACCTGTGCGCCAAAACGCACCCAAAATCCTGCTTGGTTTTCAATCATAGATGTGTCCTCCTTTACTTATGCCACTAACAAATTATATTCAATTATACATAAATATAGAAGTTACAATTATAACCAAAAGGATATAATTTACTTTTAATAAAATGAACTATGTAGTTGCATAAAGATGCTCACCTTCTGCTTGATACCATCTTAAATGACGTTGAAAGTAGCTTATCTATCAAAAAAACCGATTTAATAACACAACACTAAATGGATTAATTATGCAAAGGGTTTGGCCTCACAACTGCTATATACAGATTATAGTTAGTATTTTAAATTTTGCTCCTATATACCGTATTTAGAGTGCGAGGTCAAACCCTATTAGGACACCATTAATTATAATGAAATTTCTTGTTCAACACTTTCAACAGCCCGTTGTTTCTTTGATTTCCTAAAATAAAGTAGCTCATAAATACATGGGATGACGATTAGTGTCAGTAAGGTCGCCATGGCTAGGCCTCCAATGACCACAATGGCTAGACTTTGTGAGACTAAGCTTCCAGTTTCAGTTTCTTTCAATAATAATGGAATCATTGCACAGATTGTGGCGATTGCTGTCATAAAAATCGGTCTCATTCTAGTAGCTGTTGCTTCTACCAACGCCTCCCGAATGATCATCGTTTGTTCGTTTTGTTTAACGCGATCTAAAAGAACAATTGCATTTGTCACGACAATTCCTATGAGCATCAATGCCCCTAGAAGTGCAGTTATATCTACTGATATTCGGCTTATGACAATTCCTAAAACAGCTCCGATTGCTGCAAGCGGAAGAGAGCAGAGAATAGCAATGGGTGCTTTAACCGATTTAAAGGTGATGACCATAATTAAAAATACAATACCGATGGAAACAAGCATAATGAGAAATAAATCCATAAAATCATCTGCTTGCTGAGCACTAGCGCCTCCAATTAAAACGTCAACATCTTCTGGAAGGTCCATCCCTACTTGATCCTTTTGATCCCCGAATATCTCAAGATTCACCTTGCTTGATATTTCAGACAGCTTTGCAGGATCGACAGAAGCCGTTACCCGTAAGTAGGTTTCTCCGTCTTTATGGAACTGGTTAGTTGAACGCTCTTCACTTTGTAATGAAGCGATAGACGATACTGGTACGAGCCCGGTAGCTGTAGAAATCGGAATATTTTTCAATTCTTCAGTTGTTTTCGTATCAAGAATAGGCTCCAACAACACTGGTGTTTGTTTGTCATTCAAATTGATCGTTCCAATTGGTGTTTGATTTAACATTATACCAACTTGTTGAGCGATTTGTTCTGTATTCCCTTTTGAAGGGTCTACTGTTAAGGAATAAACAGTTTTCTTTTCATCTAGATTGGTTGTCACTTCTTCCACGCCATCAATTTTTTCTACTTTTTCTTTAATAGCGTCGGCTGTTTTTTCAAGGTCAGTTACATTTTCCCCGATTACATCGATTGTGACATTCGTACTAGCTCCTCCCATCATAAACGAGGAAGCGAATACCTCTAACTGAGCATCAGGAAATTCATTTTTCTTATTTTCCACTTTATCTAGTATCTTTTCTGTGTCTTCTTTATCATGTAACAAAATACTTAAGGTCGCTTCGGTAGGTGATCCAACATAGCCGAACTGAGCTGCTTCAGCCGGAGACCCTACTTGTGAGAATACATAGTTGACCTCATCCATTCCACTTACCCATGATTCTAGTTCAATCGTCTTTTCTTTTACTTCTTCAATAGGTGTATCATTCGGATAACTTAGTGTAGCAACGACATAGTCAGCAGAAGAATTATCAACCGCACCCTTAGGGATGACAAAATAAGTTCCGATCGAACCGATAAAAAGAAGGAATGAAATCAAGAATACAATCCATTTATGATTTAATGACCAAGTAACCATTTTGGGGAAATGTACTGCCGGTTTATGTTCAGGAAGCTTTGTATTCTTCAGTAAACCCGCACTCATTAAAGGTACAACGGTCAATGCGACGATGAGGGAAGCAAGCAAGGAATACGTGACCGTTAAAGCAAATGGTAAAAGAAATTCTTGAAGTCCTCCATTCAACAAACTCATCGGCAAGAAAACAGCCACTGTTGTTAATGTTGAGGAGGTAATAGCAACTCCTACTTGCTTAGTTGCATCAATGACCATTTGAACAGAAAATTTCTCTGTTTGCATTTTTCGAAAAATGTTTTCGATGACAACAATACTGTCATCAACAAGTCGCCCTACTGCAACAGCGACTCCGCCAAGTGTTAAAATATTCAATGTAATACCAGACCACGACAGCAAGAATAGTGTAAAACAAAGTGATAGTGGAATCGATACAATGGTAATAAAAGTAGACCGGATATTTCGTAAAAATACCATAATGACAATGGTTGCGAAAAGTGCACCAAGCAGGACTTCTTTCATCATTGTCTGTACAGAGGTCTGTACCATGTCAGCAGATGATATGTAAACAACAGACTCTTGTTGATCATATATTTCATTTATTTCCTTCGTTACTTTTTCTACCTCTTTACTTATTGTCACTGCATTTGATTGGCTATCCTTCGTAATGCTTATATCTAAACTATCTTTCCCATTAAAACGACTAATGAAATTCGCATTCTTTGTTTCTGTAATCGCTGCTATATCTCCTAGCGTTACATTTGGAGCTACCATTAATCCTTTCAACTTCTCTAAACTAGTTATGTCACCAATCACCTTAATGTTGCTTGTTTTTCCATCAATGATTTTTTCGCCGACGGACAAGGCTGTGTTTTGACCTTGAAGAACACCCATAACTGCTTGCAGTGAAATTTGTTTTTCAGCTAATTTATCATTATTAATTTTGACGGATATGATGGAATCTGTAATCCCATACAAATCAACGCTCGAGACACCTTTTATATCTTGATATAACGGTTGGAGTTTTTCCCGTGCTAACGCCATATTATCTGGCGTCATTCCATCTTCAAAAGTTACGGCTATATTAGCAATGGGAATCATAGATGTATTAAGTTGCGAAACGGTAGGCTTTGATATATTTGGAGGCATTGTTACACGATTTAATGCATCTTGAACGTCTTGTTTGGCTTGCTTCATATCCGATCCTGCTTCAAAGAATATGTCAACTTTTGAGAAACCATCTCCTGTTGTAGAGTAGACAGATTTCTTTCCATTCACACCAGTTACTGCTCTTTCTACAGGAATCGTTACCTCTGATTCCATTGTTTTCGAATCTGTACCTTGACCCATTGCGATAATCGTTACCTGTGGATTATCAGCAGCAGGCAGAAACTCCATTGGTAATCTAAAATAACTAACAACACCAATTATTAAAATTAATATGGTCACTAATGAAACTGCGGCTTTATTACCAAACGCCCACTTCGTTATGAACGACACTACTACATCACCTCTGAAAAAATAAATTTTACACCGATACAAATATTACCATAAAACCACTGAAAAAGTACTCATTATTCCCTTAATTATAAAAATTAACAATTTTACATTTTGTTCATAATTCCTCCTCATTAACTAACATATACCTTACATGTTCATTTTAGAAAAATATGACATGAAAAACATGGAGCCCTAGGATTATCTTTTTCTAAGTCTCGAGACGTAGGAGCATAGGATGAAAAGGGAAGGGAGATTACCTTGCTTCGATTCAAACAGTACTCAGAAAATCCAGAAGAATCATGCGAGAGTAAAAAAACTGTACGACTCATGTATAAAAATTCCCTATTTTTTGCATTACATCTACGACCGTGCCTTGGTCTTCTTCTTCATGAGCTCGAATTAGAGATTCATGATTTACTATAGAAACACAAAAAACCTTATCACATCCTCCACAATGCCAAGAATGTAATAAGGTTTGATATTATGATGAGTAAATGAATGAAACTCAATTCTCATTTCATTAATAGATTGCAAAAACGAAGTCATACTTCTTTTTCATGAATGATGTAGGGACAGGGCTTCGGCTTACTAATCTAGCCAATTTACTTTGCAGATATACGTACTTTATTAAGAAGGTTCTTCAAAGTCCGGCTCCGCACCTCCACCATTACAGGATGGATCCTTCATGGTAAATGATGGCGTTTTGTTAGTCTAATTCATAATAACTACATACAACCTGCCCAACTGATTTTGCCGCTACAAGAAGGGCATCTTCGTCAATATCAAATTTCGGATGATGATTGAAATAAGGATTTCCTACACCTTTTGGAGAACATGCGATGTAAAAAAAGCATGCAGGGAATTTTTCTGCATAGTAAGCAAAGTCTTCTGATGGTGGTAATGCCGGAAATTCCTTCACTTCTTTAATATCTTTATCATTCATGCTTCGTAGACTTTGTGCAACCTGTTCTGTAAGTTCAGGGTTATTGTATAAAGGTGGATAATCGGGTTCATACGTAAGCTCACAAGTCACTCCGAATTCTTCTTCAAGGCCTTTTACAAGACGACGAACTTCTTTCTCAATTTTTTCCTTTGTTTCTACAGTCATATAACGAATATCACCTTCTAGCTCGACACTGTCTTTAATGACGTTGAAAGTACCTTTGCCATCAAAAGACCCGATTGTAATAACACCGACATCAAATGGATTTAACCTGCGGCTAATAATGGTTTGGACGGCAGTAACAAAATGAGAACCAGCAACAATGGCATCATTAGCCAAATGAGGAGAAGAGCCGTGCCCGCCTACCCCTTGAACTTTTAATTTGAAATACGCTCTTCCATTGAATGAATATCCTGCATGATACCCCACAACACCTGCTGGACCCATTGGTAACAAATGAATACCGTATACAGCATCTAAGTCGTCAATCAAACCTGATTCAACAATACTTTTTGCTCCACCTGGTGGAACCTCTTCCGCATGTTGATGAATAATTTTAATCGTTCCTGGAATAGAATCTTTTAACTGAATTATACAATCAGCTAAAACTAATAAATATGCTGTATGTCCATCATGTCCACACGCATGCATAACCCCTTCATTTTTCGATTTAAACGGAACATCAGCTTCTTCTACGATTGGCAATGCATCAAAATCTGCTCGTAAACCAATCGTTTTTCCTGGTTTTCCACCTTTAATCGTTACAATAATGCCATATCCATTTCCAACATTCGTTTGGACATCGACGTCTTTACCTTGATAAAAATCGGCAATATATTGTGCTGTTTTTTCTTCCTTAAAAGATAATTCAGGGTTTTCATGTAAATATCGACGAATTTGAATGATTTCATCTTTACGTGCCTCTAACATGTCCATTAATTGTTTTCTCACAATTGTTCCCTCCCTATTTTTATTCAGATACAATGAGTTACAATTAAATAGATCTATTATTACGAAACAAATATCCAGTTTACAAATGATAACTTATTCTTTATTAGAATAACTGCAAATTACTTGAGCGACTGATTTCGCCGCTACAAGAAGGGCATCTTCATCGATATCAAATTTTGGATGATGATTGAAATAGGCTTTCTCTACCCCTTTTGGTTTACAACCAATGTAGAAAAATGTACCGGGAATTTTTTCTAAATAGTAGGCAAAGTCTTCTGATCCAGATAGCATGTCGAACTCATATACGTCTTTAATATCTGAATCATGATCTTTCAGGCTTTCAAGACTTTCTACAACTTTAGTTGTCAATTCAGGATTATTGTATAATGGAGGATAATCCGCTGTATATGTGAGTTCACACTGCACATCAAATTGCGCTTCAATTCCTTTTACCAATCGATGGACTTCTTGATCGATTAAATTTTGCGTCTCCTTCGTCATATACCGAACGTCACCTTCAAGTTCTACACGATCTTTAATCACATTGAAAGTACCTTTTCCATCAAAAGAACCGATTGTAATAACACCGACTTCAAATGGATTTAATCGACGACTGATCACCGTTTGAACAGCTGTCACAAAATGAGCAGCAGCCACAATCGCATCGTTAGCTAAATGAGGTGAGGAACCATGTCCACCTACACCTTGAATGCCTAATTTGAAATACGTTCTTCCTGCCATTGCATAACCACTACGGTATCCTACACTACCCGCAGGACTAGTTGGGAATAAGTGAATTCCGTAAACCGCATCTAAGTCATCAAGTAGACCAGATTCGACAATACTTTTCGCTCCACCCGGTGGAACCTCTTCCGCATGTTGATGAATAATTTTAATCGTACCTGAAATCGAGTCTTTTAACTGAATTAAACAATCTGCTAACACTAATAAATATGCCGTATGTCCATCATGTCCACATGCATGCATAACCCCTTCATTTTTCGATTTAAACGGAACATCAGCTTCTTCTACGATTGGCAACGCATCAAAATCTGCTCGTAATCCAATCGTTTTTCCTGGTTTACCACCTTTAATCGTTACAATAATGCCATATCCATTTCCAACATTCGTTTGAATGTCAACGTCTTTACCTTGATAAAAATCGGCAATATATTGTGCTGTTTTTTCTTCCTTAAAAGATAATTCCGGATTTTCGTGTAAATAACGGCGAATTTGAATCATTTCGTCTTTACGTGCTTCAAGTAAATCCATTAATTCGCTTCGCATTATATCTATCTCCTTTATAAGTTAAGCTCTTTTCATAATGATTTTTGTTTTAGTTTTTACCTGCTTAGAGGAGTGTATTGAAGGGTGACCCGCCTGTGCTAAGCACTGAGAAGGCTTCTGAGTCCACCAGCTGAAAGCGAGTACCTGTAACCGAAAATCAGCATATGTTAAGGTCAGATCACTTCCCTGTATTTCCTCTCAATCAATTGATCTTCCCTTCAACGTTCCAGTAAAATATTAGGAGAGAAGACCTCTCCCCCAATATTCTCCTTTAATGACTAGGTTGTGGTTCACCAGTATTTTGTCTTGATCTAGGTGATGGCTCCTTGGACGTTTTTCCAGCATCACTAGGAATCATAAAAATAATCGAGATGACGGAAAGTATACCGAATATTACGTTGACAATTACCCCTCCTGTTGCAGCTACTTCAACACTACTAGCAGCAGCAATGGCACCATAAACAGAAGCAGAAATTGCAACCCCGAACGCTCCACCTAATGAGCTTGCCATTTTGTAAACCCCAGCTGCTGCCCCTACTTTATCAGAAGGTGAATTAGATACAGATGTATCTGTAGATGGGGTTGCATAAATTCCAAGCCCAAGACCGAAACAAGCAAACCCAATAAATACAACTATTGTATAGGAAATGCCGGGTAAGAATGTTAATCCCATCATAGCTACACCTATAGTCGTTATTATGGCCCCCCAAATCATTGGAGATTTCGCGCCTTTTTTTTGTAAAATCTTCTCACCGACACGAATCATCGCAAGCACCGCTACTAAATAACCGATTGATAACATTCCTGATTGGAATGCCGTAAATCCACGACCGACTTGCACATACGTATTGGCAACAACAAGTGTTCCAGCTACAGCGTTTAATAAGAAGTTGGAATATGTGGCTCCTGCGTATGGTTTATTTTTAAATAAAGAGAAGTCAATCAATGCAATCGATTTTTTTATTTCCACCTTAACGAATACAATGATCCCTATGATTGCGATCGCTGCACAAATTAAAGTTAAAGAGCTTGTCCAGCCCCAATCCGATCCACGAGTAATAAACAAGTTTAAGGCAAGCATCGTAATAATAAATATAACTAATCCAGTATAGTCAAATTTAAAAGCACCTTTTGATTCTGCTTTACTTTCTGGAGTATCTTTTATAAGCAACATCGCTAGAAGAGCGAAGATAATAGAAAAGATGAAAATCCATCGCCAGCCCATATATGTTGCTATTGCTCCACCAGCAAGTGAACAAACACCTGAGCCGCCCCAAGAACCGATTGACCAGAAACTGAGGGCGCGTTGTCGATCAGGCCCCTCATAATAAGCTTTCACTAACGCAATTGTTGCTGGCATAATACATGCTGCTGAAATCCCTATGAGGATACGTCCGATAATCAACAATGCTGCACCTTGTGTTATAACAATAAGAAAAGAACCAACAACACTTAAAACTAACCCTATATACGTAATTTTTTTACGTCCAATCTTATCTGCAAAGCCACCAGCGGCAACGATAAACATGCCTGAAAACAAGGCAGATAAACTAATGGCTATGTTTATTGTTCCGAGTGAAATACCTAAATCTGATTGAACCGCCGGAACGACATTGACCATTGATTGAGCAAAGAGCCAAAATGTGATAACCCCAAAAACAATACCAATAATCAATTTATTTGTGCCTTTATAACTTGTTTCCATGATGAACCTCCTGATGTTTAGATTAAATTACTGTTAAATAGATTAAAGACTAAATGATTACTTATCTATAGCTTTTGTATAGAGTAAGTTTTTTACAATAGAAAGATTATCCATAATCGCTTTAATCTGGGGAAATTATCGATTAGAACAAATCTTAACAGGAACCTTTTGATTATTTTCTATACATTCATTATAAAAAATAAAGGTAATTTAGTAGAGTCAATTCTTATGTAGTTTAATACCATTTAGAGTACAAAAATAAACCTCGTTCTGAATCAGGTAAAAAAAGAGGGTTGATTTTTTACCTTCCATTCAATAAGAATGTATATAAAAAGCAACAAAGTATGCGAAATGAGCAAAAAAGGGTCAGAACTCCTATTCTTTTACAGGGAGTTCTGACCCTTTTATTATTAATATGTTTTTCGAATATCAAAAAAGTGAATAGCATTGCTCGTCAAGTAGGAATAAAATGACCAATCTCCATCAATCGTTTCATCAAATAGTTCCAAAGAAGGACGGCTAGAATTGATGATATAATCAATGATTTCAGCATCCATTCCATGCTTACTGTTAAAATTCCACCATTTCGTATATAAAGCACCATGTTCTTTATCAAACACTTGTTTACGTATTTGATATTCACCAGTTTGTATTCCAGAAATAGTAACACGAAGATCTTTATTAAGTTTTTGAAGGATCGTCTCTTCAAGTGAGAAATAAGGATTAACAATTGTACAATTCATCAATACCAATTGAAAACCTCGCTCATTTTGCGTCATCACGTAATCTGAACCATGTGCCACAATTTCGCCATGAAGACGTTTTAAGAACATCATGGCAAAATAAGCAGGACGCTTGCCGTTAAAGTAATGGAATAATTCTAAGCCGTCCATTCGAAAACGCTGATCCCTTCCACCCTCTTCATGGACTTCTGTGTTAATCCAGAAGCCAACCGATTCCACGTCATTCGCGATATCCAAAACATTTTTTAAGACTAAAGCTCCCCGAAAAAAAGTGCCGTTTGTAAATCGGGTATTCCCAGACAATGTATTCCACGATACGAGATGGAGCGGTTTTTCTAAATGATTCTTCTTTAAATACCACTTCATCTTAATCGTTTTTTCTTTAATATATTCCTTTGCTAATTGGAACGAGTCATCTACCATTTCTTTAAAGTCAATAAACTCATTTTGGTTTGCACTGTAGCCGATAAAATCAATATACTCACTGTATCCCAGCTGCCATATATGATGATCGTTTGTTTTTTCTTTGCGGAAAGAAAACGGCATATAGACCCCAACATGAATCGATTCAACAAACCTTTTCAATACACCATGTAATCTAAGATAGATTCTTTGAAGCTCTTTCGCTTCGACACCTGTAGAATACGGCTCATAAAACATGACATGCCAGTGTTTAACAAACGCTTCTCCGTACAATTGCAAACAATGCCTCATGAATTGAGTGAGCTTATTAAAATAATGATCTTCATTCCTTGATATATCCTTATAATCAATTTGTACGAATAAAGACAAATCATGCTTTTTTAGAAATTCTAGTGCACGATCAATATTAAAATATGGAGAAGTTGTCGCAATCGCTTCATCTGTTTCTACCTCTGGAGGAATCACTGTGCGGCTGAGCAGATGATGAACTCCAATATAACGAAGCTGTAAATCTTGTTTCACTGCCAGTACTTGAGATTGAACATCTTCCTTTAATAATTCAATGATTTCTCCAATATTAAGAATGTGATCTGGACAGTTTAATTTCAACGATAAAGGCTTGGACAAGTTGATTGACAGCTTATCAAAACGAGTCTCAGTGTGAGAATACGACTTTTGATCTTCCATCAGCAGACTGCTTAAATTCGCAACTATTTCTGGTGAACGAATCAGCATTGCGGCATCCTCTTTGCTATAGCTTTGAATAGAATCTTCTTTTTGTATCCCATGTTTTTCCCGATAAGCATGAGGGGTTATTCCGTATACTTCTTTAAAAAGGCTAGAGAAAGACTTAGAATTAGGAAATCCATTGTTCATAGCAATTTGCGAAATGGAGTCTGACGTATATAATAAATCCTTCATGCTATGTTTAAGCCTGATATTCATTAAAAAACGGCTGAACCCCATCCCCACTTTTTGTTTAAAATAGCGGGATAGATAGCCTGTAGAAAGATAAAATTTCTCGGCTACCTTTTCAAGGGTAATCAGCTGCTCATAATTCCTTTCCATATAGTCAATCATCTGGGATAATCGTAAGTTGTCCGTATCTGCTCTTTCAAAGACACTACCCTCTTCTTTAAACCGACGGATTAGGATCAGAAGTATTTGACAAATATTTCCATAAATCTCGATCTTATAGCTTTCTTCTTGTCTATAATGACTGACCATCACATTTGCAAGCAGCCTTCGAATAGATTGAATCATATCATCTCTTCCCATATCGATTTCTCGAGAATAACATTCAAATCGACGATTTCGATACTCCGCGTAATGATGATCCATAAAGGCATCCGAGATAGTTAATGAAAGCGTGCTATTACTTTCACTTCCTTGGACCTGATAAAGCTGATTGCGATTAATAACAAGGAAGTCTTTTTCTTCCAAATGATAAAAACGACTATTGGTTTCAATTTTTAATTCACCATTTATGACAAGGATGAACTGAATCCCTTTGTTTACTCTAGGTGCGATAAACTCGATATTTTGCAAAGAAATTTGAAAATCTGTATGTGGATCATCCAATCTTTTTCACCCATTTCTCATTCTTGTCCATTACAAGGCATACTATGAATTCTTTACATTTTTATACTCCACGCCAATCATAACAAATAAACGCAGACCAAGAAATCTTGTTCTGCGTTTGCTCTAATTATGCATGTAATTTCGTTTCTTCATTCTTAAAAAAGCTCTTCATCGCATGAAAGACATCGGCTTTTTGCTTTAAAATATAATGACGAAACTTTTCGTTATTAATATTTTTGTAGGCTGTCATTAAAGTTGAATGGCGGTTGTATTGATTAACTTCACCGTAGCCAAACATATTCGATACCTTCATAAGTTCTTCTACAAGTTTTACACAGCGGGCATTATCTGAGGTGAGATTATCACCGTCTGAGAAATGAAATGGGTAGATATTAAATCGATCAGGGTCGTATTTAGTGTCAATAAGCTCTAAAGCTTTTCGATAAACGGATGAGCAAATCGTACCACCACTTTCCCCTTTTGAAAAGAAGTCTTCTTCTGAAACGACCTTGGCTTCAGTATGATGAGCGATAAATTCTACCTCAACAGATTCATATTTTGTCCGAAGAAAACGATTCATCCAGAAAAAGAAACTACGAGCCATATATTTTTCCCAGAGCCCCATACTTCCCGACGTATCCATCATCGCTAAAACGACTGCTTTAGAATCTGGTTTTTCGATTTCATTCCAGGTCTTAAATTTGTAGTCTTCTTTATAAATCGGATGAAAACCAGGATCACCACTTAAGGCATTCCGTTTAAATGCAGCAATCATCGTTTTCTTCTTATCAATATTCCCCATCAGGCCTGTTTTTCTAATATCATTAAACTCAATATCCTCTATCGTGTTATCATCACGTTCTTTGCGCTGTAAATTTGGAAGTTCAAGCTGGCTAAACAAAGCCTCCTCGATTTCTAGCATCGTTACTTCTGCCTCGTAATAATCTTCTCCAGCAGCGTCTCCTGCTCCTTGACCTTTACCTGGTCCTTTTTCTGGGGATCCATCTCTTGCCACTACATCCCCAAGTTGACTGTCCCCATCTCCTTGACCTACATGCTTATTTTTATCATAGTTATAACGAATCTTATACTCATCTAGTGAACGAATAGGGATTCTCACGACGTCTCTTCCGTTTGACATAATAATACTTTCTTCAGAAATTAAATCTGGAAGATTATTCCTAATCGCTTCCTGCACCTTTTCCTGATGTCTTTGTTGATCATCATATCCTTTACGGTGGAGGGACCAATCTTCCTGTGAAATTGCAAACTGATGTTTGTTCTCTTTCGTCATACACTTTCCCCCCTTATTAGAAAGCTTAATGCGCCTGGTAATCGGCGACAAGCACAAGATATGCTGGCATGAGGATCGTGCTTTGATCTTCTTGACGGTTGGCTTGTATCTCGAGCTAATGGCGCCTGATGTGAACACTAAAATCTGTCATTCCTTATTTGAAACATACACAAGTTGCTTTTTTAAAGAAATTCGTACAGTTAAGACAGTTATATGGAGCTTTACAGCCAAATTCTAAGAATCAGTCGTCTGATAAAGTGAAACTTCTTCAGTGGGGGGGTCTTCATTTCCCCCTGATTGTTAGTCCCGTTCTACTGTCGCTATGATCTTCGCTTTCGCTTCGATCAATCGACAGTACGAACTAAGGTTCAATGAATCACTAACTTAGTACGCCGCGTCCTTTAGTCGTTCGTCTGTGTGACCCACATCCTGTGGGCTCAACTAAACCGCTGAAGATCACAGCGGTCGGGCAGTTATCTCCCTCCTACACTTCTTCGACTTCTCTAAGACTTGAGGTGGGGTTTTACTGCACATTAATGTGGGATAGGTTGAACCATTCTTTATCTCCTTGCATATGATACGGTAGTGCGGAAATCTTTATATCCCTACTTCGGAACATACACTATCCAACTGTTAGACTTTGCCAAATATTTCGTAAAAGATTGTATTACTCTATCCTATGCAAGGACACGCAATAATTTACAATAATTTATTAAAAATGGGCAAATCGCTTTAAACTGTACAAGCTTCTACATGTAAAGTTCAAGTTCATATAACATGACTTGTCCGAAGCAAAAGGGATCTGACCTCTTAAACTAAAGTCAGACCCTTCAATGATTATCTATTTAATAGACTACCAACATATTGTAGTAATTCATTTGCAGATGTAGAATTGTAACCATGCTCTTCGATTAGCCTTGCAACTACTTCATTTACTTTCTTCAATTGGTTCTCATCAGGCGTTTTCGATGACGTTGTAATTTTTACAACATCTTTTAAATCAGCAAATAATTTCTTCTGAATAGCTTCACGCAGGCGATCATGTGAATTGTAATCAAAGCGTTTTCCTTTTCTAGCGTAAGCCGAAATTCGAATTAGAATTTCTTCACGGAACGCCTTCTTTGCATTTTCCGAAATTCCAATTTGTTCTTCAATCGAGCGCATCAGCTTTTCATCAGGAGAAATCTCTTCACCTGTTAAAGGATCGCGGAGTCTAGATTTATTGCAATATGCTTCAACATTATCAAGATAATTATCCATCAATGTTTTCGCCGATTCTTCATATGAATATACGAATGCTTTTTGAACTTCATTTTTCGCAATCGCGTCATATTCCTTTCTTGCAAGTGAAATGAAATTTAAATATCTTTCACGTAGCTCAGATGTAATCGAAGGATGTTGGTCAAGCCCTTCCTTCAATGAGCGAAGTACGTCAAGTGCATTAATCGATGGATTTTCTTTCCGAATAATCGTTGAAGATATGCGGTTGATCACATATCGTGGGTCAATTCCGCTCATCCCTTCATCCTGATGCTCTTTTTTCAACTCATTAATATCGGCTGAATTAAAACCTTCCACGTTTTCACCATCATAGAGACGCATTTTCTTAATTAAATCGATATCTCCTTTTTTCGGGTCCCTCATCCGGGTCAGAATACTGAACATCGCAGCAACTTTTAATGTATGTGGCGCGATATGAACATTGTGAACATCACTTTCTTTAATCATTTTTTCATAAATCTTTTCTTCTTCTGTTACTTTTAAATTATACGGAATCGGCATAACGATGATTCGAGAATGTAAGGCTTCATTTTTCTTATTTGAAATGAATGATTTGTACTCGGTTTCGTTCGTATGCGCCACTATTAGCTCATCAGCAGAAATCAAGGCAAATCTTCCGGCTTTGAAATTTCCTTCCTGTGTAAGTGAAAGTAAATGCCAGAGAAATTTCTCATCACATTTCAGCATTTCTTGAAATTCCATCATCCCTCGGTTTGCCTTATTCAATTCACCATCAAATCGGTACGCACGCGGATCAGATTCCGATCCAAATTCGGCAATCGTCGAAAAATCAATGCTGCCTGTTAAATCAGCAATATCTTGTGATTTCGGATCAGATGGACTAAATGTTCCAATACCGACCCGCTTATCTTCGGAAAGGAATACACGCTCAACTATCACATCTTCAATTCTATTTCCATAATCCTGTTCAAGCCTCATTAAATTCAGTGGCGACAAATTCCCTTCAATACGAATACCATACTCATCAAAAAAGTCTTGGCGTAAATTTTGTGGAATTAAATGAAGTGGGTCTTCATGCATCGGACAGCCTTTTATTGCATAAATAGCTCCTGTATCTTTAAGTGAATACGATTCTAACCCTCGCTTCAATGCTGAAACGAGCGTCGATTTCCCACCCGATACCGGCCCCATCAGTAGTAAAATCCTTTTTCTAACATCTAATCGTTTTGCAGCTGGATGAAAATATTCTTCTACAAGACGTTCAAGCGACTCCTCTAAACCAAATAATTGACCACTGAAAAAATTATACTTCCTCGTTCCATTGACTTCTTCTATACCAGCATCTCTGATCATGTTATATACACGTGAATGCGCGGATTGTGCAACCCATGGCTGTTCTTTAACAATCTCCAAATATTCCGCGAAGGTGCCTTCCCATTTTAGCTTGTGCTCTTCTTCTCTAAATCTCGCAATCTTTTTTAAAATTTCCATCTTTAGCAACCTCCCCTTGTTACCTATCAGAGATGAATACTTTAATCTATGCAGCGAATCTGACAAACATGTACAGAAGTTCAGACGAAATGAAAAAGCTTGCTAGAAATAACCTATTCCTATCCATTACTTTACCTGCTACGAAACTAGGGACGATGCCTAAGAGAGATCAGACCCTTTTATATTTCTATTCGATCTTTAAATAAGATATTTGGAAAAATTGCCTTTATTCGTTTATAAAATGAAACTTCAATCAATGGGGGTTTACGGCCCGTTAAGGCGGATAAATTGGTCCTCCGAAAATCATTTTGACTATTTGTACAGCCAATACTCAATAATCAAAGATTTCCTTTCATTAGCGTTCACATTGTTGAAAAATTGGGGTATACTACCTTTATACGTAACATAGGAAGAATTTAGTTCAGGGGGGTTACATAATGGGAACGGTAATTATTCTCGCGGTTATGGTGACGTTTTTAGTTGCAATTTTCACTGCTGGATACGATGATAAACCATTTGTGAAAAAATAAGCCAAAACACGGTACAAGGTTCATTAGGGGAAGAATTTTCATGTGTTTTACTGAATATTTTTAAAAGAGGATGTCTGAAAAGGTGTTTTACACTTTCATAAGGGACATCTTCTTTTATTTTCTAGACTCTGTTTAACTTGATTGCTGATTTGAAACGAAAGGCGTTCGTCTCTTTGACGCGCTTATCCCGCAGTAGTCTCACACCTTCTGCTCCAATCAACAATGAGCTTTAACACAGCCTTTATTTTATAAGATGTTTGATATCTATTTCATCTAAAAGCTTTTCAATCCAAATTAGAGCCAATCATTGCGAAAAGCCCTCGCACTCTCTAAGACTGTCCGTTACATCTCCCACGAAAGCGACTGTATTACTAGTTTGATTCAACTAGTCATAACCATCAATGGGGGAAGAAAGCCCCCCTTGATTGAGGTTTCACTTTATCCCGCTTTAACGAGCAGTAAATCCCAACCTCAAGGCTTGGAAGAATCGAAGAAGCATAGGTAGAGGATACTGCCCGTAAAAGCCCGATTGGTGAGATACAGTGAAACTTACCGATGCGTGAGCAGAGGTTTAGTTGAGGCCCGCAGGTTGTGGGTCACACAGACGTTGCCGCAGGACGCGGCGCACTTAGTCTGTGATTCATTGATTCGGGTTCGTAGAGTCGTTTTATCGAAGCGGAGCGGAGATATTAGCGACTCTAGAACGGGACTAACAATCAGGGGGATGAAGCCCCCTGATTGAAGTTTCACTTTATCGTTTGTTCAAGCCTTGACGCTCAACAAAGTCCTTCATATACATTCTGCTTTTTTTTGTAATCATCCCAACCATTTGACTTGTCCAGGTATCTTTTCGAACGGCATTTGTCCGTTTTCGATAATATCCAGAAATCGTATCATTATACTTCTCCAATTGAGCAATAAATTCCTCCTTATTGGGCTGATACTCATTTTCGTGATAAACATGTTCAATGGGTAGTCGTGGTTTTTTTTCACTTTGACCCTTTGGATATCCGACAGCCAAGCCGAATAATGGAATGACTTTAGGTGGAATATTAAGAAGCTCCGTTACTTCAGGTAAATGATTGCGAATGCCGCCAATATAGCAAATACCAAGTTCCATCGATTCCGCAGCTACAGCAGCATTTTGAGCGGCAAGTGCTGCATCAATGGTCGCAACCATGAATTTTTCCGTACTTTCTAACGGCTCTGATAAATCCACTTCTTCCATTTCTGCAACAATCTCATGTCGATGCAAATCAGCACAAAATATAAAAAGATGCCCGTTATTTTCCACATATGATTGCGGACCAGCAAGCTCTGCTAATGCCGCTTTTTTCACAGGATCCGTAATACCGATAATAGTATACGCTTGTACAAAACTTGAAGTTGAAGCTGCTTGAGCAGATTGGACAATGGCTTGAATTTGTTCGGACGTTAATAGCCTGTCTTCAAAAGATCGAATAGAACGATGATCCAATATTTTTGCAATAACTTCATTCATACCCTATTCACCCTCTCTTTAATTAAAGAAAACAAACGCCAAAATCAACAGCTGATTATATTGAGCCTATGTAAAAAGGGCTCAGTTTTGGACCGGCCCTTTACAGTTATTTTTCTAGTTTCAAATCGAGATCCCGATAATTTTGCTGTCTCAGCGCCTCGTAAACGAGAATGGCAGCTGTATTAGAAAGGTTCAACGAGCGAACATTTCCAGTCATTGGAATTCGAAGACAGCGGTCTTTTTGCTGTTGGATTACATCTTTTGGCAACCCAGTAGTCTCCCTGCCAAATAAGAAATAAATTTCACGATCTTGGTCACTGTAATCAAAGCTAGTATGTGGTTTTTCACCAAACTTGGACAGATAATAAAAATCACCGCCCGCATTTTGTTCAAAAAATTCATCTAATGAATCATAATATTGAATATCAACATGATGCCAATAATCCAGCCCAGCCCTTTTCAAAGCTTTGTCGTCGGTGGAAAATCCAAGCGGACGGATTAAATGCAGCTTCGTATCAGTTGCTGCACAAGTTCTCGCGATGTTTCCAGTATTGGCCGGAATTTCTGGTTGATATAAAACGACATGTATTGCCACGTTCTGTTCACCTCTAGTATAGTCTTTAAACTATATTATATCATTAATTTTCACTTGTGCCTCATCATCAGCTTCCGTCAAGTATTTTATAAAACTTGTAAACAATTTTAGGTGTATAGGCGCTTGAATCTTCATAGGTCCAATAACGATGTCTACTATTTGTCGTATGTGCATTCACTAGCGGCATTCCATTTTCATCCTTAGCTGTCACAATCAACGAATGATTAAATCGACCGTCTCCTTCAAAGTCAATACAAATAATATCCCCTAAATTCAATTGTTCAGCCGACCGAACTTGCTGCGTTCTAACCCCCTTTCCCCCTGCCAGCAACTGCTGGAATGCATTAGCAACCGTCCAACTAAAACTCCAGTTCTTTCCCGACATCCACCACCCCCTATTTCGATTCGAGCTTCCCCACATCGGAATTCCTCCAGCATGTAAGCATTGTGAAATAAAACTTGAGCAATCATCCGTAAACTTTGGATACGCTGGATTAAAATCATTCCACCATCTTTCCGCATATTTCACGGCCTTCAAACGATCATACGTATACTTTATTCTTTCCGAAAACACATCAATTTTGCGCTCTTCCTGATTCTGACCATATATTCTTTCGTTTTCATAATCACTGACCACTTTTCCATTTTGAAACGTGGCTCGCCTTTCTTCTGTTTCTTCTTCAATGAAAAAAGTGTCTCGTTGTTTAATAAAATATTGAAGATGAAGATGATAGTCTAATTCTGTTTCATTTTTATTATCATGCCTAGACAGCACTTGACCTGCTGCCTTAACCCGGACAATTTCTGCTTCCCTTTGTTTTAACAAGTTTTGTTTTCGTTCAAGTTTTCCTTCTACCGCTTCACGCGACTTTCCAATATACTGTTCAATTCGTTTCTGTACAAGTGCTATTAGCTGAATCTTCAAACAAACTCCCCCTTAAAAATCAAACTTCCATCAGTCGGGATCATATTCCGAAAAAAGAATGAATTTAAAGTGTTGACCATTTTAGTCTGCATTTTTCGATTATCCACTCCGATGGTTAATTTTAATGAATCGAGGATTGATTATCTTCTAAATTAAGAAAGGCATTTATCCGTATGATAAGATATATGTATAAAACTTCGGTAAAAATACAAAAAAAGGCTGACCTCGTAATTCCTTACGAAAGGTCAAACCTCATTTACTCAGGTATTGCACTAAAACTAAGTCCTTTGTCTATTTCAGCAAGTACCTCTTCGTCCGTTTCTCTTTTACGTGCTTCTTTAAGTACGGATACCGACTCGTTTCCACCGATTTTGCCAATTGCCCATGCAGCAGTCCCGCGTATGACAGGTCGTGGATCTTCCTTCATAACAGCTATTAAATCAGGTAGTGCAGTCTCATCTTTAAAATGAGCAAGTGCCAGTATCGCATTTCGTTGGATCGGCTTTTTACCTCGCCAAGATCCTGACGCGTGACCATATTTCTCCTTAAACTCACGATTTGAAATCGTAAGTAACGGCTTTAATAATGGTTTTACAAGCTCTGGATCAGGCTCCATTTCTTCATGAAAGTGAAAATCCATACCTTTATTTTTCGGACAAACGGTCTGACACGTATCACAACCATACAAACGATTACCGATTTTCGTCCGAAATTCCTCTGGTAAGAATCCTTTTGTTTGTGTCAAAAATGCAATACAACGCTTTGCATTCAACTGTCCACCTTGAACAAGAGCACCTGTCGGACATACATCTACACATTTATTGCATGTTCCACATTGATCTTCAATCGGTTGATCTGGTGCAAAAGGGATGTTTGTAATCATATCACCTAAATAAACATAAGAGCCAAATTCAGGGGTAATAATTGCACAGTTCTTCCCACTCCAACCAATCCCAGCGCGCTCGGCAACAGCTCTATCAACTAGTTCGCCAGTATCGACCATTGATTTCGCCATTGCCCCTGGCACTTTTTCCTTAATAAAGTCCTCAAGCAGTTGCAGTTTCTTACGTAGGACAATATGATAATCCTGTCCCCAAGAAGCTCGGCAAAAAATCCCTCGACGTTCGCCTTTCTTGCTTTGTGGCGCGTTCTTCATTTTCGAAGGATAGGCGAGCGCAATCGAAATGATTGATCTCGGTTCATTGAAAATTAATGTCGGATCCACTCTTTTATCGATATCTGGCTCTTCAAAGCCAGATTGGTAACCTAATTCCTGCTGTCGAATAAGTAAATTCTTCATTTCCTGAAACGTTGAAGCCGTTGTAAAACCGATTTTATCTATACCAATTTCCTTACTATATTGAATCACTTCTTGTTTAAATGCATCTATATCCACATTATTAACTCCTATCAACTAACTAAAAGTGTGTGTTCAAAAAGGTGGATAAAAAGATCCTAGAATTTCGCGTGGTGATTGTCTCTAGACCTGCGCGTATACAGAATACATGAGAACCGAACATGCACAGTTCATTCATGAGCGACGAAGAAATTCGACTGCAATTTTTACCGGACTTATTGAACACATCTAAAAGAAGCCTACTCAATATTAAACCTACGTCATCTATGATAAACTATATCCAACTATTTTTGGAGGTGAAAGGTTTGGAAGTTCAGATTGATGCCATACTCCGTGATAAAATTCCCAATTTTAAAGCAGGCCTTATTTTTTATCAAAATATTGCAGTAGGCGACTCGCCACAAATGATCAAAGGGAGACTCCAACTATTTCAGGAATCGATTTTCTTTGATCTTCAAGACAAAGTAATAAACGACATTTCTGGAATTAAAGAATGGCGACAAACATTCAAAGCGATCGGAACCAATCCATCACGCTACAGACCATCTGTTGAAGCTCTCTATCGCCGAATTCAAAAACAAAATTACATTCAGCCTGTCCATTCTGCCATCGACATAAACAATTTCTTTTCGCTACAATACGAGGTGCCAATCGGCATTTATGATCTCGATCAAATAGCCGGAGATGTCACGCTAAAAATCGGCGATGAAACCGATCAATACGATGGGTTAAACGGCCGCAGTAATTCCATGAAAGGGATGATTACATCAGCTGACAAAAATGGACCTTTCGGCAGTCCTTTCGTTGATTCAGAGCGGACCAAAGTTACGGAAACAACAACCTCTGCCCTGCAAATCATTTACCTAAAACAACAGACTTCATTAGAAGAAGCAGATAAACTGACGCAATCACTAATGAAGATGTTTTTACAAGTTCATGGCGGTGAAGGGATTTATACAATCGTTAATTAGCCGTACATAGCTAAACACCGTCCATATCATCGGACGGTGTTTAGGTTTTTCTGAACTAAGCTAATAAAATTTTGCAGCTACAGCAACGCCATAACAAATTTTCACAAGGACGAATACTTTTCATGCGAGATTTTTATCATTAACAAACACTTTTGACCTTTATGGAATCAATAAAATTTTTCCGGTGCTGTTTCTGCTTTCTAACAATTTATGCGCATCCGCGCCATCCTTTAACGAGAATGTAGTAGGTTCTTTCAATACTAGTTTTCCTTCAGCAATCCAGTTAAACAATTGTTTTGACCGAGTATTTCTTTCCTCATATGAAGTTAAAACATTCCAAAGATCTCCGCCAGTCAGCGTTTTTGATGTATCCATCAGCATACGAGGATCGACTGGAGCAGGATCTCCACCTGCCATGCCGTAAAATACAACCGTACCACCGATTTTTGTCGTTTCAAAACTGTCTGCTAAAGTCGAACCCACGGACTCATACACAACGTCCACTCCATGACCTTTCGTTACTTCCTTCACTTTTTCACTCCATTGTTCTTCGTATAGGAATACATGATCGGCTCCAGCTAAAATAGCAGCCTCCGCCTTTATTGCTGAAGAGGTTAGTCCAATGACCTGACTACCAAGCAGTTTAGCAATCTGAACAAGTAGCTGGCCAACGCCTCCTGCCGCCGCATGAACAAGAACAGAGTTTCCTGCTTTGACTTCAAAACTATCTTTTGTTAAATAATGTGCAGTTAATCCTTGAAGCAAAACAGATGAGGCCGTTTCAAAAGAAATATCGTCTGGTAACAAAATAGCCTTTTCAATAGGAACAGCAACTAATTCTGCATTTGCAAACGGCACATCTGCAAACGCGATTCGATCGCCAACCTTTATATTTGTGATGCCATCACCTACTTGCTCTACGATACCAGAACCTTCATACCCTAATATATAAGGTGGAAGACCCGCTAAATGATAATTGCCCTTCCTTCTGTAAACATCGGCAAAGTTCAATCCTATTGCCTTCATTCTCACCAATATTTCGCCTTCCTTAATGGAAGGATCTGACATCTCTTTATAGCGCAGTACCTCTGGGCCACCAAACGATTCAAAGATTAATGCTTTCATTTTACTACCCCGTTTCTACTTATATGAATGGGTACATATGTACGTACCGTTAAGCATTAATGGAAAACCAATAACCATTATTATTATTTATTATTTAATATCATTATCTAGCTATTCCCACTTAAAAAGGACCTAACCTCTTAACGAGATCAAATCCTTGTAAAACATAAAAAAACGCAATGCGTCGTTCTCTATGTAACGAAACACTGCGTTAGTAGCTATGTATGGAGCGGGTGAAGAGAATCGAACTCTCATCATCAGCTTGGAAGGCTGAGGTTTTACCACTAAACTACACCCGCATGTAATTTGTCGAAATTTGCGTTTCCTTATCAACAAAATTAATTATATATCTCTTTCTTGACTTTTGCAACCTTTTTATTAAATTCTAGGATGCTTTCCTAAATTGGAAAAGTCCTCCATAGGAGAACTTTTTCACGCAACTAATACTCTTACCATTATGATATGTATGACCTCGGTCTTTTTCGGATTCTGAATTCGATCACATACATCTTTTAACGCTATGCCTCATTCCGGATCTGTTCTTGAATAAGAATTTTTATATACACAAGCTATGCTGCAATTCGGTAAATCTTCCCTAGAAAAATTTCTGTTTTCCAAAGTAGATCGAATCGTCTAAATATCCAAATTTTATCATTTTTAATTATTT
Source organism: Bacillus cihuensis (assembly GCF_000504145.1). Lineage (NCBI taxonomy): Bacteria > Bacillati > Bacillota > Bacilli > Caryophanales > Bacillaceae > Bacillus > Bacillus cihuensis. Next base: position 743,862 of record NZ_KI632497.1, read on the forward strand.
TTTATTTTAATGACTGCAAAATCGGATACAGCTCTTCTAAATGAGTAATCTCATAAGTAGGAATTACTTCATTACGTTCTTTCTCGTGTCGATTAATCCAGACAGACTGAATGCCTAAGCGGGATGCCCCGAGGATGTCTGTCATTAAATTATCGCCTACCATTAAGACTTCATCCTTACTTACATCCATACGTTCTAATGCATGTTCGAAAATGGATGCGTCTGGCTTACCTTTACCGAATGCTCCAGAAATAACAATATGATCAAAATATGGAACAAGTTCAGGAGTAATCGCTAGTTTCGTATTTTGTAATTCTGGTGAACCATTTGTCAGCAATAATAAACGATATTGATCATGCAGCTCATCCAATACCTGGAACGTTTCGTCATAAAGAAAAGGGCGCTTTTTCCGCTCTTGAGGGAAGCGTTCTGCTAATTCAGCACCGAATTCTTCATCATTAATCCCAAGCGACTTTAAGCCCCTAATCCAAGAATCCCGGCGGTAGACTGGTGCATACTCCTTCATCTTTCCAAATTCTATCCCCTCATCACCGAAATCCCCCCACAATCCTTCAAAAGGGTTAATACCAATCATTTGTGTAAATGAATAGGTATCATACGATGCATAAAGCTCCCGCGCTTCTTCACGCACCGCTTCCTCTAATTGCTCAGCAGCTACTTCATATTTCTCTGCGGCATACTCACAAGTAGCTTTAAATGCTTCACTTATACTTTTTTGGTCCCATAGAAGGGTATCATCCAAGTCAAAAAAGATCGCTTTAATCAAGTTCAACAGCTCCTAGTACAGATTATGTATACCTTTATCATATACAGCTTTGGCTTAGATGAAAAGAGAGAAAAAAGAGTCCCTATAAGATTGATTGCTTTTTTCACTATTTATTATGAAATTAATAAATAGTTTTACGTAACCTTTCATTATCAAAAAACTTTTTTGAAGAATTCGGGAACTATAAAACTAAAAAGAGAGAAAAGCCATTAACTGCTTCTCTCTCTTTTATATGGCGGACATGGGGACCGGACTTCGAGACTCACTAAAATAGCCAATCCACATAGCTGGATACTGATTTTACCGAAAAGCATCCAAAATTCCGGCTCCGCACCGCCATTGATTAAGTGAGTGTAACGTGGTACAGAATTAAACCTCCAAGATAAATGGTGGCGTTTTAAATCATGAAGCTACAACACCAGATTAGTTATTTACTTTCAGCGTTTCACTCACCACAAATTCCGCTTCCGTCTTTTCTTTTACTTCTTCAAGGGTAACCCCTTTTTGCAGCTCCACTAATTCCATTCCTGATTCCGGGAAATGGAACACTGCTAAGTCCGTGATTAGGCAATGAACGACGCCTTGACCGGTTAGTGGCAAAGTACAGGTCTTCTTAACTTTGGATTCTCCATGCTTATTCACATGGTCCATGATTACAACTATTCGTTTAGCGCCTTGCACTAAGTCCATTGCGCCACCCATTCCTTTTACCATTTTCCCAGGAATCATCCAATTTGCTAAATCTCCTTTTTCGGAAACCTCCATCCCACCAAGAATAGCAAGATCAATATGGCCACCGCGAATCATTGAAAATGATTCAGCGCTATCGAAATAGGAAGCACCGGCTTTTGCTGTGACTGTTTCTTTGCCGGCATTGATCAAGTCCGGATCTACTTCGAGATCTGTCGGATATGCCCCAATTCCAAGTAAGCCATTTTCTGATTGCAGCATGACATCAACATCTTCTGGAATCATATTGGCAATCAGGGTAGGCATCCCGATTCCTAAATTCACACACATTCCATCTTGTAATTCTTTAACTGCACGTTCTAGAATACGTTTTCTTCCAGTCATAACAAACCCTCCCCTTTATGTGTTAGCTGTTGTAAGCCTTTCAATTCGCTTCTCATATTTCTCACCAACAAACACTTTTTGAACGTACACGCCAGACGTATGGATATCATCCGGATTCAGTTCACCGATTCCTACCATCTCTTCGACCTCTGCGATCGTCAGCTTTCCTGCAGTGGCGACTACGGGATTAAAGTTTCTAGCCGTTTTCCGATAAACAAGGTTGCCAAATGGATCTGCTTTCCACGCCTTCACAAACGCGAAATCGCCAACAATCCCTTTTTCCATAATATATGTTTTCCCATCAAACTCTTTATGCTCTTTCCCATTAGCTACCTCTGTCCCGACGCCTGTAGCTGTATAAAAGGCGGGAATTCCAGCTCCTCCAGCTCGCAAGCGTTCAGCAAGTGTACCTTGAGGAACAAGTTCTACCTCAAGTTCACCACTTAAAAATTGTTGTTCAAACAGTTTATTTTCACCTACATAAGAAGCGACCATTTTTTTTATTTGTTTATTTTCCAAAAGCAAACCAAGTCCCCAATCGTCGACACCGCAATTATTGCTGACAATCGTTAAATCTTTTACTCCTTTATCTCGTAAACTGGTAATTAATTTTTCTGGAATCCCACATAAACCGAAGCCGCCTACAACAATTGTCGAACCATCCTTAATTTGATGTATTACTTCGTCTAATGATGATAGAACTTTACTCATTTTTCCATCTCCATTCTTTCGTATTTTTAGATAAATAGTGATGCTGAAAATGCCAGAATAAATACAGCCGCTGTTTTCAAAATCGTAATGGCAAAAATATCCTTATATGATTGACGATGTGTTAGCCCTGTAATGGCAAGTAGTGTGATAACCGCACCATTATGTGGAAGCGTATCCATTCCTCCGGAAGCCATGGAAGCAATCCGATGTAGCATCTCAGGAGTAATGCCAAGGTTTTGTGCCAATTGCAAATAGTGACTTCCCATTACTTCCAAAGCGATGGACAATCCGCCAGAAGCAGAACCAGTAATACCAGCAAGAACGTTTACAGCAATTGCTTCAGATACGAGCGGGTTGCTACTAGCATTGAAAACTGACTCTTGAATCACTTTAAAGCCAGGCAATGTTTTAACTACATTCCCAAATCCAACTTCAGATGCTGTGTTAAAAATAGCTAACAGTGAGCCCATTGCAGCAGCTGTTAATCCGCTTGCCAGCTTTACTTTAATCCGTTTAACATTTAGAAGCATCGCTGCGAGAATTCCAATTGTTAAAGCGACAATCAATGACCAAGAAGAAGTAACTGTACTTACATTAGCTATATTGAAAGTTTCCGCTAATTCGGTTTGATTGTACCAATTCTTAACAGAAATTCCACTGCGGCTAAACAAATAGTTAAACAAAATTACAAGAACGAGTGGTACTATCGCCAACCAAAAATTTGGGAGCGACGCATTTGCTGTCGTTTCTGGTTCATTAATATGGCCAGTTCCATACCCTTCCCCTTTAACTAAAGCTTGTTTACGGCGGCGCTCAAGCCAAATCATTCCGCCTACAAATACGATAATGGCTCCGATAATCCCAATTAATGGCGCTGCATAAGTATCTGTTCCAAAATAATTCGTTGGAATGATATTTTGGATTTGCGGAGTTCCTGGCAGTGCATCCATTGTATAAGTAAATGCTCCAAGCGCTATTGTTCCCGGAATAAGTCGTTTCGGAATATCTGCTTCTTTAAAAATAGCAGCTGCGAATGGATAAACAGCAAACGCAACTACAAACAAGGAAACTCCGCCATATGTCAACGCGGAGCAGGCTAACACAACGGATAGAATCGCCCGCTTCGATCCTAATTTTTTTACGATCGTTTGAGCAATCGATGCCGCTGCACCGCTCATCTCCATCACTTTCCCAAAGATGGCCCCTAATAAAAAGATTGGGAAAAATGATTTCACATAGTTAGCTGCATTGGTCATATATGTTTCTGTATAACTTGGTAACAAAAGTCCTCCAGATAAAACAACAGCAAGTAAAGTAACAAGCGGTGCGATTATAATAACTGGATAACCCCGATACGCCAAAAAGATCAACAAACCAAGAGCCAACACAATTGCAATAATCTGAATGGCCAAGTAAATTCCCCCTTTGATTCAAATTAAATCCCATCCCCCCAAAAAAATCTTCCGTCTATCAAAATAACTATGATTCTCTAAAATAGCCTATTCCCATTAAAACCTGCCTTCCCCAAGTCAGGTCAAAATAGGTTGGTTCGAAAGTGTTTCTGATGATGCCGAACTCATTCACCACAAGCAAACGCTTACAAATCCCCGTACACATGCTGAAAACTATTTATATTACAGAGAAACCATTCAACCTATATTTATGCAAGTTCCATGCCAAACTTAACTATGTTCTTTCTTAGAGCGATGGTTCTTCCTAAAATAATTTTATAAAAAACAATTATCCATAAAATCAATTAGAATTCGGCCATGAAAATCAAAAATTATCTGATCACTGTTCGTCTTTTTTTACAATTAATAATAGAGAGTCAAAATCATGTTCGGTTTATCTTACACATGATGAATTTCTACTTTTTTCGTGTACGGATTTTATTACAGATCTCCATTTCTCCATCAAACTTTTATGAGCGTCTGCTCTAAAGCCCTACGATGATAAAAATTAAAGTTCTAGAATTGTATAACCTAATGAAGGTGGCGGTGCGAAAGTGATCGTACACAGCCCCACCCCTTTTCCACAGAAAAAACTGTCCCAAGTTAAGGTTGCACTACTACTAAATACCGTATTAAGCACGTTAATCAGATAAAGTAGAGGCACGGACCTTTTCGAGACAGCTTTTCCTAAGGCAACAAGCCATATTTCTTCATTTTTTCATATAGTGTTGTCCGGCTAACACCTAATTGTTTGGCCGTTTCAGATTTATTTCCTTGAGTCATCCTTAAACAAGCTAATATTGTATTACATTCCGTATATTCCACCACTTCAGCTAATGAACGGATTGAAGTTATTTCTTTTTGACCAGCTATTTCTTCAGGTAGATGCTCTTTCGTAATGGCTGTTCCTTCATCTACAAAATTCAATGCGCGTTCAATAATATTCTCTAACTCTCGTATATTACCAGGCCAAGAATAGAAAGTAAGTAAACGTAGAGCATGGTCACTAATACCTTTTACCTGCTTTTTCATAATCTGTTGGTATTTATCGATAAAATGATTGACTAAAATTTCAATATCTATTTGCCGTTCTTTCAACGACGGAATCATAATTTCCATAACCTTTAAACGATAATACAAATCAAGCCTAAACTCTCCCTTAGCTACCATTTCTTCTAAATTACGATTCGTTGCAGCAATCACTCGCACATCAATCGGGATACTACTAGTGGAACCTACACGTTCAATCTCTTTTTCTTGTAAAACGCGGAGTAACTTTACCTGCATATGCAATGGCAGTTCACCCAATTCATCAAGAAAAATGGTGCCACCGTCTGCCGCTTCGAACTTACCTGCTTTCCCACCTTTCTTTGCACCTGTAAAGGAACCTTCTTCATATCCAAAAAGTTCCGATTCTAATAGCTCTCCTGGAATCGCAGCACAGTTTACCTTAACAAATACACCCATAGCACGACGACTAGCATTATGAATGGAATGGGCAAATAACTCTTTACCAGTTCCGCTTTCACCTAATAATAATACATTTGAATCGCTTTTAGCTGCTTTTCTCGCTTGATCAATTACCTCATTAAAAGCTACACTTTCCCCGATTAAATGTTCGAAAGTATAGGAAGCCTTGTTTCTTTCACGGAAATCGCCCTTGTACTTTTTCAGCTCAACCTCAAGCATTTTAATCCGTTTAGATATTGCCGTAACCTGCCCGACATTTTTGAATAAAACCTTACCGACAGCTCCCGTCACTTTATCGTTTTTCCGGATCGGCGATCGGGTCACGATCATATATCCTTCTTTTACTTTCTGAAGCTCCGCTAGCTCTTGTTTCCCCGTTTTCGCGACAATATGCATTCGAGTGTTTTCAATCACCTCTGTCACATGCTTGCCAATCGAGCTTTTCTGATCAACACTAAGAAAATCTGCATAAGCCTGGCTCAGTACTTGAACATACCCATCAGGATCAACCATGACCAAACCGTCATAAGCAAATTCGATCATATCTTTAAAGAGTAATTCTTCATGATTATCTATATTAAGAAAATCATTTTTATTATTTGAAAATAAAAGAAGATAAATCTGGTATTCTTCTTCTAAAATCATAATCACTTCTTTTCGGACAATACCATGGATACCATTTAACTGAATTGGTGTATTTACGCTCGGCGTAAGCTTTTTTTCGGTAATGATTGAAAGTTTGACATCTAGTTGGTTTTCGGAAAAAGACTCTACTATCACCGAATTACACATAAAGATATCGCTTTCATTTTTTGCAACAAAAACACCGAACGGTAATTTATCCACTATTGCTTTCAAGATTTCAAATTGAATAGATTGATCATTAATGGTCATACCCATTCTCCTTATTTTTCTCTTTGTACTACTCATTATAGCATAGGAAAAAGAAGGAAATGCCATTAAAATCAAAGTCGCTCAACAATCAATGACGTCCCTTGCCCACCGCCAATACATAAAGTAGCTAATCCTCGTTTTGCATCCGTACGTTTCATTTCATATAACAAAGTGACTAAAATCCGGGCCCCTGAAGCACCTACTGGATGCCCTAATGCAATCCCGCCGCCATTCACATTTACTTTGTTTTTGTCCAAGTCAAGATCTTTAAGTACTGCCAGAGATTGGGCTGCAAACGCTTCATTTACTTCAAATAGATCGATATCAGCTACTGATAATCCTGCTTTTGCTAACGCCTTTCTTGTCGCAGGCACCGGGCCATATCCCATGATTTTTGGATCTAGGGCGGCATTCGCATAAGATGTAACGGTTGCTAGTATTTCAAGTCCTAACTCCTCCGCTTTTTCTTTTGCCATCAGTACAAGCATCGCACCACCGTCATTGATACCAGATGCATTTCCAGCTGTTACGGTGCCATTTTCTTTAAATGCAGGACGTAGCTTTTTAAGCTGTTCCATCGTTAATCCATGTCTCGGATGCTCATCTTGATCAACGATAATCGTTTTTCCCCTCTTTATAATTTCAACAGGAACAATTTCCTCGATAAAACGCCCTGCAAGCTGAGCCTTTTCAGCTTTCCATTGACTATTTAAAGCAAACTCATCCTGCATTTCACGGCTAAACTCCCATTGTTGGGCAATATTTTCCGCTGTAACTCCCATATGAATGTCATTAAACGCATCTGTTAATGCATCATAAATCATAGAATCGACTGCTTTTGCATCCCCCATTTTCTGACCAAAACGGTAAGTAGGAAGTATATACGGCGCATTGCTCATGCTTTCGATCCCGCCTGCTAGAATCACATCTGCATCTCCAAGTGCAATAAACTGTGCACCCATCATGACAGTTCGTAAACCAGAACCACATAACTTATTAACCGTTAATGCTGGGGTCGTTTCCGGAATTCCAGCATGAATAGCTACTTGACGAGCAACATTTTGTCCTAAACCAGCTGATAAAATATTCCCTATTAAAACCTCATCAATCCATTCAGCTCGAATGTTTGCCCGTTTGATTGCTTCCTTAGCCGCTACCACTCCTAGATCCACTGCTGATACGCCACTAAGGCTTCCTCCAAATGAACCAACTGGTGTTCTGGCTGCTCCTACAATTACTACGTCTCTCATTTTACTTCCTCCTTTTCTGTGGAAAAGGGGCGGTGCTTCGCAAAATCAGCTCCGCACCGCCACCTTCATTAGGTGATACAATTTAAGAACCTGAACTTTTTTTAACGTTGAGCTTTAGATCAACTGCTCATGGGTGCTTTTTATTCTATTAAGTCTAATAAAATGGCGATCTCTTTCATTTAATTTCTGAGAAACAGAAACTGTTTCATAGTTATAGATCCCTACTCCAGTTTTAGTACCTAGGTTTTCCTGCTCAACCAAATCGCGAATGACTGAAGGTGCTTCGATGCTTTGATCTAAATCTGGAGCGATATTATCAAACACTCTTTGCCAAGTATCTAACCCACCAAAGTCAGCAATTTCGATTGGTCCAGTAAATGCCCAACGAAAGCCAGGGCCCGCTGTTACTGCCATATCAATATCCTCAGCACTCGCTACCCCTTCTTTTAACAAGTAAAACGCTTCACGCATTAAAGCCGTCTGCAAACGGTTGGCAACAAACCCTGAAATCTCTTTTTTTAGAAGTATGGGGGTCTTACCGATACTACGAATTAATTCTAGCGTTTCCTTGACTATTTCTGCTTTGGTCTGGTCATGTTTCACGATCTCAACCAAAGGTACAAGATGGCCTGGATTAAAGAAATGAGTGATCATCATCCTCTCTGCAAATGATGTCTTTTCAACTAGCCGAGATATTGGAAAGGTGGATGTATTTGAAGCAATTATTGCTTCTGATTTGATCAACAACTCTAATTCTTGATACAAATCCCACTTCAGCTCAATCACTTCTGGAATCGCCTCAATAATAAAATCCGCTGCGCAGACAGCCACTGTCAAATCACAAGTATACGTAATAGCAGCTTCGGCTTGGTGTTTTCCCTGTTCAGTCAACACACCTTCTTCAACTAGTAGAGCAAGATTATCGGAAATCAATCCTTTTGCTTTTGCCAAGTAATCTACTTCAATATCATGTATGACAACAGAATACCCATTAACAGCAAAAGATTGCGCTATCCCACTCCCCATCACCCCTGAACCTATGATCGCAATCTGTTTTATCATAGCAACTTCTCCTTTCTAAAAGAAAAACCGTCACCGATCCTTCACTACAAAAATAATTCTTTTATCCCGCATTAACGGGCAGTAAGCCGCCACCTCAAGGCTTAGAAGAATCGAAGAAGTGTAGGTACGGGACAACTACTCGTAAAAGCCCGATTGATGAGATACAGTGAAACTTGCCTTTGTGGTTTTCAAAAGTAAGTTTGCGCCCACAGGATGTAGGTCACACAGACGTTGCCGCAGGATGCGGCGCACTTAGTCTGTGATTCCATTGAATCGGGTTCGTACTGTCGATTAATCGAAGCGGTAGCGAAGATCATAGCGACAGTAGAACGGGACTAACAATCAGCGGGGATAAAGCACCCCACTGATTGAAGTTTCACTTTATCCGTCAAGGTGACATGTGATACGTTTAAATTATGTAGCCATTACTATTACATGCAATAAGCATGCCAAAAATAAGAGTTTATAAAACTTCTATAAATCTCTTTAAAAATTTCGAAGATTATGATAGACTACACATCAAAACCTAACTCTAAAAACCTTCCCCCAATTTTTATATCAAACTAACTTCCCTTATTTAAAATTTCCTAAGTACACATGCCCAAGACTATTTTTGCAAGTAGCCATTACATTTTTTATTGGAGGAATGTAAAATGGTTAATCAAAAAGTAGCCATCATCACTGGATCAGCAAGAGGTATCGGTTTCGAAATTGGTAAGTTTTTTGCAGAAAATGGAGCAAAAGTTGTATTGTCTGATCTTAACCAACAAGCGGTTGAAGAATCAGCTCAAAAACTTAAAAACAATGGTTTAGAAGTGATCGGCCTTAAAGCAGATGTAACTAAAGAAAAAGACATTATTCAGCTGATTGAACAAACAAAAAGTAAATATGGTCGTATCGATATTTTTATCAATAATGCTGGGCTCCAGCATGTCTCTCCTATCGAGGAGTTTCCAACAGAAAAATTTGAACTCATGATAAAAATTATGTTAACGGCTCCGTTTATCGCTATCAAACATGTATTGCCGATTATGAAGGAACAAAAATTTGGAAGAATTATCAATATTTCTTCCATCAATGGCATAATTGGGTTTGCTAATAAAGCTGCCTATAACAGCGCCAAACACGGCGTCATCGGCTTAACAAAAGTAGCCGCCCTAGAATGCGCTTCTTCAGGTATTACTGTAAATGCCCTTTGTCCTGGGTACGTGGATACACCTCTTGTACGAGGACAGTTGCAAGATCTCGCAAAAACAAGGAAAGTACCATTAGAAAGTGTCTTAGAAGAAGTCATCTACCCACTAGTACCGCAAAACCGTTTGCTCGATGTCAGTGAAATCGCCGATTATGCAATCTTCCTCGCGAGTGAAAAAGCTCGTGGCATTACCGGGCAAGCTGTTGTACTTGATGGTGGGTATACCGCACAATAAACAACCACAACTGAGGCATAACAATTAAATTTGTTATGCCTTCCTTAGATTACGAATGACTTAAAGCATCTAAATTAATTCGAAAATTTTAGATCATCTAAAAAAAAAGGCCCCGAACATAAATATGTTCGGGGCAAATTTGTATTATTTCATTTTATTCTTAGGCATTTTTCTACCTGTGTTGCTCAACAATCATGTCCACTTGCGGAAGAATATTTTACATTAATGCACATTAAAACGCAGGTGGGGTAACTGAAAATAATACAACTGCATTTTGACTAAAATTATTTTCCCATTTATGTTTCAAATTTGCTGGTATTTTCACACTATCACCAGCTTCTAATAGATATTCTTCATCACCCAAATACACCTTAATTTTTCCTTCCAAAATAAATGCTACTTCTTCTCCTTTATGTTCTAGAAGATTTTCGGATGAAGAAGTATTCGAGGGAACTTTCATAATCGCTGTTGTTAAATTTCCTGTAAAATCAGGTGATAATAACTCATAAGACAAATTATCAATGATCATTTTCTTACGTTTACTAGACCTTACGATTAAATCCTCCGTAATTGTTTCTTCAAGTAAAAAACTAAAAGTTGGAACATTTAGGGTTTTAGCTAAAACCTTTAGGGTTTGAATAGAAGGATTCGCCACTCCTCGTTCAATTTGACTTAACATTGAAGGTGTAATATCAGCTAATTTTGCTAACTCCCTACTACTTAACCCTTTAGCTTTTCTATATTTTTCAACTTTCTTACCAATATCTATATTTTCCATAATCGATACTCCTTTATAAAGTGTTAAATTTAATTTGAATAAAGTAAATAATATTTAACATCGAGATAATCGTGTGTTAAACTGTATTTAAGGTAATTTAATTATAATTTATAAAGCGAATTGCTACAAGAAATTAGGAGGGGCAAACAAATGAAAGAGATTGAAAGCAAAGAACTACAAACATGGAAAGACCAATATCCTTTACTAAATAAGCTAATTTCGATGGATGAAGTATTTTGGCTAAATCCAAATGTCGAAAAATTTCAAACGGGAATTATTAAATCCCCCCTTACTCAAGACGATGTACATGATGCAGAGGAAAGATTGAAACGTTTTGCCCCATATATCGCCAAGGTTTTCCCTGAAACAAAAGGATCAAACGGTATCATAGAATCTCCTTTAGTAAGAGTTCCTTCGATGAAACAATCATTAGAACAAGAGTATCAGCAGCCTATATTAGGTGAATTATTACTAAAATGTGATAGTCACCTTCCTATCTCAGGTTCTATTAAAGCAAGGGGAGGGATTTATGAAATTCTCAAACATGCAGAAGAATTAGCTTTTCAACATCAATTGTTAACGATTCATGATGATTATTCGATTTTAGATAGTGATAGGTTTCGAACCTTCTTTTCACAATATTCAATCGCAGTAGGCTCTACTGGAAATTTAGGACTTAGTATTGGCATCATCAGTGCAAAGTTAGGTTTTAATGTTTCTGTTCATATGTCAGCTGATGCAAAACAGTGGAAAAAAGACTTGCTTAGAAGCAAAAATGTCAAAGTTATTGAATATGAAGCTGATTATAGTAAAGCTGTAGAAGAAGGTAGAATCCAAGCAGATAGTGACCCTACATGTTATTTTGTGGATGATGAAAATTCCCACGACCTATTTTTAGGATACGCAGTTGCCGCGTCTCGATTAAAAAAGCAATTAGAAGAGTTAGAGATAACAATAGATGAAAACCATCCTTTGTTTGTTTATCTTCCATGTGGAGTAGGTGGTGGCCCTGGAGGCGTAGCCTTTGGTTTGAAATTATTGTATCAAGACAATGTACACTGTTTCTTTGCAGAACCTACACACTCACCGTGTATGTTACTCGGTTTAATGACTGGACTTCATGATAAAGTTTCTGTACAAGATGTTGGTATCGATAATGTAACAGACGCGGATGGACTTGCTGTAGGAAAGCCATCTGGGTTTGTGGGTAAAACTATGGAACCTTTTCTAAGTGGTAATTATACGGTTAGCGATGAAAATTTGTATAAGTTGCTAAAAGAATTAGTCGATACAGAGGGAATCCATTTAGAACCTTCTGCACTAGCAGGCATGATAGGACCAAGTAAATTATGTACAGAGGGCATCAAATATATACAAAATCATAGTTTAACAGAAAAGATGAATAATGGTACACATATTATTTGGGGGACTGGTGGAAGTATGGTCCCTGAAGAAATGAAGAAGCAATATTATCAAAAAGGGTTAAAATTAGCGTTAGAGAAACAAAAGTAAATTGACACGGGGTAGTTTAACCCCGTGTTTTTTCTTTTCTTATTAAACTAATATCCTGATAGTCTAGGCTCCACAAACTGGCCCGTTTGCGTAATATGAAAAGATTCTACATTATCAAAAGTAGATAATCAAAAGGGGAAAAACGTCGCTTTCAAATCTACAAAGGATCTTGCAGTAAGACACTGTTTTTTGCTATTTACGAATTAAAGAAAAAGAGTTCCCACAAAATGTGAGAACTCTTTTTCTTTAATTCGACCATTTAATACCGGTGGCCGGGGTCGAACC
>NZ_KI632498.1:0-2141 GCF_000504145.1 Bacillus cihuensis
ACTAATCGATCGAGGACTTAACCAATACATATTTTAATGATGATTCTTAGTTCTGTTATCTAGTTTTGAAGGAATAAACCTTCTAATTAAATTTAGTCTGGTAATGATGGCGAAGAGGTCACACCCGTTCCCATTCCGAACACGGAAGTTAAGCTCTTCAGCGCCGATGGTAGTTGGGGGTCTCCCCCTGTGAGAGTAGGACGTTGCCAGGCTAAGCCCCTAATAGGGGCTATTCTTTTGTTTACAATTATACGGCCCCTTGGTCAAGCGGTTAAGACACCGCCCTTTCACGGCGGTAACACGGGTTCGAATCCCGTAGGGGTCACTATATTGGAGGATTAGCTCAGCTGGGAGAGCATCTGCCTTACAAGCAGAGGGTCGGCGGTTCGATCCCGTCATCCTCCACCATTACCTATAGTGCCGGTGTAGCTCAACTGGTAGAGCAACTGACTTGTAATCAGTAGGTTGGGGGTTCAAGTCCTCTTGCCGGCACCAGGTTTTTTTGTGTTTTCGAGCCATTAGCTCAGTTGGTAGAGCATCTGACTTTTAATCAGAGGGTCGCAGGTTCGAATCCTGCATGGCTCACCATTTATTTAGCGGGTGTGGCGGAATTGGCAGACGCACCAGACTTAGGATCTGGCGCCGCGAGGCGTGGGGGTTCAAGTCCCTTCACCCGCATTGTTTATTACGCGGAAGTAGTTCAGTGGTAGAATACAACCTTGCCAAGGTTGGGGTCGCGGGTTCGAATCCCGTCTTCCGCTCTACTTTTCGTAAGTGCCGGGGTGGCGGAACTGGCAGACGCACAGGACTTAAAATCCTGCGGTAGGTGACTACCGTACCGGTTCGATTCCGGTCCTCGGCACCATTTTTACATCTATACGCGCCCGTAGCTCAATTGGATAGAGCGTCTGACTACGGATCAGAAGGTTATGGGTTCGACTCCTTTCGGGCGCGCCATATAGACGGGAAGTAGCTCAGCTTGGTAGAGCACTTGGTTTGGGACCAAGGGGTCGCAGGTTCGAATCCTGTCTTCCCGATTATTCTTTTTATAATGGGGCCTTAGCTCAGCTGGGAGAGCGCCTGCCTTGCACGCAGGAGGTCAGCGGTTCGATCCCGCTAGGCTCCACCATTATTATGATTATTGTATACGCTTATTTATTTGGCGGCGTAGCTCAGCTGGCTAGAGCGTACGGTTCATACCCGTGAGGTCGGGGGTTCGATCCCCTCTGCCGCTACCAAGTCATGAAGGATCTTTAGCTCAGCTGGTTAGAGCAGACGGCTCATAACCGTCTGGTCGTAGGTTCGAGTCCTACAAGATCCACCACTATTTATTCGGAGGTATACCCAAGTCCGGCTGAAGGGATCGGTCTTGAAAACCGACAGGGGGGTCAAACCCCGCGGGGGTTCGAATCCCTCTACCTCCTCCATTTTTCTTAAAAATATTTCATCATTTCTATTATCGCGGGGTGGAGCAGTCTGGTAGCTCGTCGGGCTCATAACCCGAAGGTCGCAGGTTCAAATCCTGTCCCCGCAATCTGGTCCGGTAGTTCAGTTGGTTAGAATGCCTGCCTGTCACGCAGGAGGTCGCGGGTTCGAGTCCCGTCCGGACCGCCATTTTTATTCTAGTAGGATCACCTACTGTTGATATACATTGTGTGGCTCAGTAGCTCAGTCGGTAGAGCAAAGGACTGAAAATCCTTGTGTCGGCGGTTCGATTCCGTCCTGAGCCATCATGAACATAATCTGGAGGGGTAGCGAAGTGGCTAAACGCGGCGGACTGTAAATCCGCTCCTTCGGGTTCGGCAGTTCGAATCTGCCCCCCTCCACCATTTATAATATAGGGGTATAGTTTAAAGGTAGAACAAAGGTCTCCAAAACCTTCGGTGTGGGTTCAATTCCTACTACCCCTGCCAACTCAAAATTCATATTACATCATGGCGATTGTGGCGAAGTGGTTAACGCACCTGATTGTGGTTCAGGCATTCGTGGGTTCGATTCCCATCAGTCGCCCCATTTATTTTATCTTATTGGGCTATAGCCAAGCGGTAAGGCAACGGATTTTGATTCCGTCATGCGAAGGTTCGAATCCTTCTAGCCCAGTCATGGCAGCATAGCCAAGTGGTAAGGCAGAGGTCTGCAAA